>NZ_WAJR01000021.1 GCF_008831035.1 Ellagibacter isourolithinifaciens
TTATCCATATGCGGTTATTGCCTTTCCACGAATCCTAACTTCAGCAATTAAGATTCTAGGCGATAACCGCTTCCTGCTTTCTACGGACAGGGAAGCGGCCCCTTACACCAACATTCGGCACGCGATCTAAAAATAGCCGCCGGGTATGCTCGGCGGCTATTGTCTGGACAGTATCTTCGCAAGCTAATTAGTTCGAAGCTGCGCGCTCAGTGCGTCTCATCAGCAAATTCGTCTTGTAAGGAAAGCTCGTCGAATGCGCTTTCTTGCAAGGCCGAGCCTCGCGCTTCTGATCTTCTTGAAGTGTTTCCTGATAATATGCTCGCGTGCTGCGAGAAAGAAGGCTGGCAAACATCGCGTCTCCTATCATCTGATTACCAACTTGTTTTGGAGTCGACTCCTTCGTTGGCAAGGAGATTAGCACATGGCTACGCGATGTTTCCCAAGTGTTTCAAGTTCAGACCATTTACGTACCAGTTCCTTGAACCTGCTATCGAGTTCCCGTTATGCAGCGGATTGGCCGGAAACCAGAATGGCGAGATTGCTGAAATCGGACGGGCGGTTCTTCTTCATACGCCCAGCGATCGCCATTCCGACAAGGTAGGACAGAGGGATGAGTGACCCCATCACCAGCGCCGACGTCATGTCCCCCGTCAGATCGGCGAAGTTTGAGAGCACAACAGAGGCGACGAAAGCGAGGCAGGCTGCGGCGACAACCGGTGCGACCAACGTGCGCCAAATGCTGGCTCCGTGCACAACGCGGCGGAAGAACGCGGCCACCGATACGGAGGTGAGCATCTGTAAGACAAGCAGGCCGAGCGTTGCCGTGTTTGCAAACCATGCGTATACCGTCAGCGGGTCAAGGCCGACAATCGTCACGATTGCGAGCAGGGCGAACGACACGATGCTAATGGACATCGAGGCGTTGGACGGGGCGAAATGCGTCTTATGAACCTCACCCAGGCAAGCGGGGAGGACCTTCACCCTCGAGAGCGTGAAGGTGTAGCGGCTCGCAACGTTATGAAGCGCAAGCGCACAGGCGAACAGGCTCGTTACAAGCAGGCACTGGAAGACGTCGTAGAGCCATTGGCCCACATAGAGCGCGGCCAGCTCAAGCGCGTAGGCATCCTGAGTTTTTTGGGCGAAGGCGAGCGCGCTGTCCGCCCCGGCGCCCATGACTAGGCACCATCCGCTGAACCCGTAGAAAAGCGCGATGAAGGCAACCGCGATGTAGGTTGCGCGGGGAATCGTCTTCTCGGGATCTTTCGCCTCGTTGCGGAAGACGGCAGTTGCCTCGAACCCGATGAAGCCAAAGAACGCCCACATCAGCCCCAGCCCAGGAACGCCGCTGAGGAAATTGCTCGGGGAGAAAGGAACGAGGCTGAGCCCTTCGTTTCCTCCCGTTCCAATGATGGCGACGTCCAGAATGGTGACCGACAGCACCTCGAGGACCAGAAATACGCCGAGAACCTTCGAACTGAGATCGATGTTGCGGTAGCCGAGAAACGCGATTGCCGCCCACCATGCAATCGCGCATACCCACCACGGCACCTCAATCGCCGGGGCGAACAGCGCTATCGTGTTTGCCGTTGCGTAACCGAGATAGGCCAGTACTGCGATGCAGATCAGCACGTAGGAGAGCAACGCCATCGTCGCCGCGCCGAGCCCCATTGTTTTCCCGAGCCCCGCCTGAATGTAGGAGTAGAAAGCACCCGCATTCGGCACATGCCCGCTCATCTTGGTGAAGCCGACCGAGAAAAGAAGAAGAATCGCTCCCGTCGCAAGGTAGTAGACGGGGATGCTGTTATTCTCCGTGTAGGTCATGACCAGCGGCTGCGTGCCGGCGACTACGGTCAACGGCGCGGTTGCCGCGACAACCATCAAGACGATGGAAAAGACGCCCAGCGTCCTTTTGATTTGAGGGGAAGATTGGGTTTCCATGATGCCAACGCTCCTTTCGTAATGTGATGACAGGTTTCTATTCGAAATCGTTCTCGACGATGAATTTGATTCGGTCCGCGCGATACAGGTCGCGGGAGTGTTCAATCGGCGCGCCGCTTTGGTCGAACGCCGTCGACACGGACTTCATGAGGGGCGCGCCGTCGATGACTCCAAGAGCTTCAGCGTCGGCCCCTGAGGCGAGCACCACCTCGAGCACCTCTGAGATCCGTTTGATCTTCACGCCGAACTCGCCTTTCATCAGCCCGTACAGCGATTGGGTGAGGTCCTTCTCCAAAATCCCCTCGAATTTCTCACAGGGGAGATACGCGCACTCGAGGACGATGTCTTCGCCGTCTGCTTTCCGCAAGCGGCGAAGTTGCAGGACATCCGAGTTTTCGGGAAGCGCAAGGCATCGGGCGATGTCGTCGTCCGCCCTGACGCGCCGCGCTTCGAGTACCACACTCTCGGTCTCGCATCCCCCGAGCGCGATGGACTCGTCCACTCCCTGGGGAATTCCCATTGGATGCGGGACTGCGGGACGTGCGGCTGCGTCCTCTGTCCGCGAATAGAGACACCAATAGGGGTTAGACTTGCTCACGAAGGTCCCGCTGCTGCGTCCGCTGCGCGTCTCTAGCTCGCCTTCGTCGCGAAGGATTCGAAGCGCTGCGCGCACAGTTGCTCGGGAAACCTGCAAAGCGTTCGCCAAGTCTCGCTCTGAGGGGAGCTGGCCCCCTTCACGTGCTTTGCCGAGCCGCACCAAACGGCGGATTTCCTCGGCGGTTTTCCTTGTCGCCCAGCCCGGCATCAGGTACCTCCTTTAAGCCACGTTGGAAAGGGAACTCGCCTCGCGAGCCATTTCGAGGACGCGCGGGAGGTACTCGTCATGCAGGAAGGCAAGCGCGATTTCCCGCGATTCGGCGACATAGCGGTCTCGAATCAGTCCCGCCCAAATGGTCTCCTTGCGCTTCTCGACCCAAGCGACCAGTATGAGCCGGCGCGCGATGAGCATCGCCGGAAGGTAAGCGAGCTCGCTGTCGGGAACGACTCCTCCCGCTGACCGATAGCCGCGCAGGTAAGCGAGAACCATGGCTTCGATATCGGGAGACGACTCTTCGAAGGAGAACGAGCACGCCATGTCGAAGAGGAACCACCCTTTCTCGCAGTCGTCGAAATCGATGACTTTGACCGTGCCGTCTTCCCCTATGAGGAGGTTGGACGAGCGGAGGTCGGTATGGACGAGCCCGAAGTTGTCGGCCGTTTTTCCGTATTCCGCCATCTCGCGAAGCATCTTTGTCTCGGCGGCTTCGAGTATCTCCTTGAGCTCCGGCGTTACCTCGGGGGTGTCCCGCCAGTCTCCGAAGTCGGATTCCGAGCCAACGATGCGATCCTCGTCCCACACGATTCGCTCGAACCATTCGGGACGGCGCCACGAGAGGGAACTCGCGTGCAGGGACACCGCCACGCGACCGATCCTTTCCATCGAGGAGGCGAGGCCGCTTTCGGAAGGTTCCTTCCCATCGAGAAACTCGAAGAGCACGGCATATTGCTCGGCGCCGTCTGGGTTGGTGAACGAGCAGAGCTTGTCGCCTTGGAAGGTTGGATATGCCCTCGCAACACGAACTGCTCCCTCGTCGGCGAGCGCATCTATCCAGGCGAGCTCGCTTTCGATCAACTTCTTTTCGCGGTAACCTGGCCGATGCAGCCTCAGGACGAACCGCTGGGGATCCGGTTCTCCATTCGAGTCTGTCGAAGATTCGACCAGGTACGTTGCGTTTTCGGAAAGGGAGAGCTGCCTCACCGCGGCATCCTCCAAGCCCCAGTGGGAAAGCGCCTCTCGCGTGTAGCCCGCCCAAGAAAGGTCGGGGTTTGCATGGCTTTCGTTTAATTGCGTCATCGCGATCACCCCGCCAGCTTCATCTCATGAGTCCAATCGGCGCCGGCGTCCTTCTCGATTTCCCCATCGAGGACGTTCAGGGCGTCGTCGATGGCGTCGAGGACGAAGTTCGCCTGGTCGAAGGGGAGAAGGAGTCCCGATTTGAACTGCAGGACGGTTTTGTCGAGGGTCGAGAAGATTGCCCATACGCCGCGGTCGTACAGGAGCTTGCAGAACCTCACGGCGGGCTCGTCTTCTCCTTGGAATTTCAGTCCCGCGATGGTGCCGTCGTGGCGGACTTCGATTAGCGACGGGTGCTTCTCGAGCAGCTCGGCGAATCGCTTGGAGTAGAGCGCGTCGAGCGCCTTGACGTGTTCAACCGTCTCAGCCCGGCGGGTAATCTCGATGGTTTTAAGGGCGACGGCGCATCCCAGGTCGGACCCGCCGAAGGTGGCCATGTGCGCGAACCCGTCCTCGTAGAGCCATTTTGCGGTGCGCTTGTTTAAGATGGTCGCGGAAATTGGGTAGATGCCGCCGGAGAGCCCTTTCGACATCACCACGATGTCGGGGGTGATCCCGTGATGCTCGAAGCACCAGAAGTCAACCGTTCGCCCGAGTCCAGTCTGCACTTCGTCGGCGATGTAGAGCGCGCCGTGCTTTTCGCACAGCGCCTTGACCTGGTCGAGGTAGCTGGGCGCCGGCATGGGGAAGCCGTAGGTCGCCGGTATGGTTTCCATGATGACTGCGGCCACGTCGTCACCTGAAAGGGCGCGCTCCATGGCGTCGATGTCGTTGAAGGGGACGTGCGCGAACTCATCGGGGCGGCTGCAGTTGAACATCTTCAGGAAGCGGTCGTCGCCAGTTGCGATGGACAGGCCGGTATGCCCGTGATAGGCCTTGATGATGGAGACTATCTTCTTGCGTCCCGTGGCGAAACGGGCGCTTTTGATGGCGACGTCGACCGCCTCGCCTCCGCAGGAGCCGAACACCACCTTGTCCATGGTGTTTCCCGGGACGGTTTCGATGAGGGCTTTCGCCAGGGCGGCGCGCCCTGAGGTTGCGAAATGGTGGTTTCCGACGTCGACTCGGTCGAGAGCGTCTTTCAGCGTATCGACGATCTCGGGGTTGCGATGCCCCAGATTGAACGTGCCGCCGTTCAGGTGCATGTCGATGAAGGATTTTCCGTCGATGTCCTCGAACACGTATCCCTCGCGTTTTCCGATGACGAGAGGGATCCCCTCGTTGACCCAGAAATCGGTCTTGTCGGGATTCCAGTACTTCCGCGCTGCGTCGAGGACTTCCGCCTTATCCGCGAAACCGTACATCGGGTAGTCGTTGCAATTCATGCGCTTGTCCTGCCTCGCTCGTTTTCAAACCAAGGGAAGACGACGACTCCGGATTTCGCCGCTTCGATAGGTGGGAGTCTAGGCAGGCAATATTGCGAGCAAGTAAAAAGGAGGTTAACGTGCGTCCGCGCATACCATTTTCAGACCAGCGGGACAGCAGCGTGGTATGCATCTGGTTCTACCTGGTTTTTGACGGCCTTGCCGCAACGACAATCGCAGCTGCGACGTGGACCCTTTCAGGGGGGCGATGACGATGGACGACGCAAAGCTCGCTTCAAAGCCTGTTTCGCAAATCGGCTTAGCCTTATGTAGATTTTTGCGTGCGAATAATGGGATCATTGCTTCGTAAAGCGAATGACATTGCTCGCGCTTGGCTGCAAGAATGACGATAGGGGATAGTGTATTCTGCGATTAGGTCGCGAAGAAATGTGGGCGGGATGCTCTAGTTTTTAACGTCCCCTTCTTCGTTTAAGAGGTGCTTGCGGTATCCATCCGGCATTCGATATGATGCTTAAATC
The DNA here is from genome assembly GCF_008831035.1 of Ellagibacter isourolithinifaciens. Lineage (GTDB taxonomy): Bacteria > Actinomycetota > Coriobacteriia > Coriobacteriales > Eggerthellaceae > Ellagibacter > Ellagibacter isourolithinifaciens. Next base: position 5,676 of record NZ_WAJR01000021.1, read on the forward strand.
GGCGCAACGGGAACGGAGGGAAGCATGGGGGACGTGTCGGAGAGCGATTGGAAGCTGTTCCGCGAGAGGCTTCCCAGGTGGCAGGAAAGCTACATGGAGAAGCTTATCGGCGAGTATATGGAGATGCTCGGCGGCGAGGGCCTCGCATCCGAGAAGTTTTGGGCGCTGGAGAAGCGCGTAAGCGAGGACAAGAGGCGCTCGGGCGTGTTGATCGAAAGGATGAGCCGCAGCACGATGCATCGTGAGATCGCCCTTTTGGCGCGGGACGGCGTTATCGCTCCCCGAGATCTTGAAGGCTTCACCGAAGACGTTAGGCGTCTCGCCCAAAGCTATTTCCAATGAGAAGGGTTGAGCTTCTCTTTCCACTCGGATTATGAGGAAGGGGTGGGGCGGCGCGGCGCGGCGCGGCGCCCAACGAGGTACCTTTGTGACGGATATTTTCAGCGATGGCGTTAAGTTCTGCGATGCAGCTCGGGGAGGGGGGTAGCGGCCTCGACTGCGATTGCCGACGTTGGCTAGGATGTCGAGATTGCCCGGTGAGGGGTAAATTGGGTCAGCTTCCTTCCGCTTCTGATTCACTTCTTTCTGTTCTGCTTGGTATCCAATAGGCACCTTGTCTCTTCTCGTAAAAAGTACACCGTTGGCACGAGATTTTGGCACGAAAACATAGGTACCCCACGGATAGGGCCTCGGATTGGGAGTCGGTTACGGGTTGACAGCTTCCTATCGAAAAGAAACCCCAGGTTGCAGCTTCAAGCAATCTGAAAGCGCTTCTCTATCCTTGCAAATTCCTGGAGACTGGCCCGACGAGATTGGTTGGTGAGTGAATACAGGTAAGGCTCATCACAACTTTGGATACTATTAGTTGGCAGAGAGCTATTTCGTTGCATCGCCGAGTCCTGCTGAGTGTTATTCGGGTTTCAAGGATTATGTTTGGTGTGCTCTTTGGGTGACAACATGAAAAGCGGTTGATGAGTCTGTTGATAAGAAACGTATTCGTCAAAAGGCGCTTTATCGGCTATCATGTCTGCGTTAGGTTTAAGGCGATATTAGGGTTTTCATGGCTAAGCAAAGCGGACAAATTCGGGCTCTTGAGTTTTTTTCTGGTATTGGACTAGCTCGTGCTGGAATGAGCGCTGCTGGGATAAAAACCGTGTGGGCCAATGACATCGACGAGATTAAACGTAGATTATATGCTGCTCAGTGGGGCGAAGATGACCTGGCTTTCGGCGATGTGTTCGACGTAGATGCTGATACGGTCCCTGAAGCCGATGTCGCTTGGGCATCGAGTCCCTGCACTGATCTCTCGCTTGCAGGCAAGCGCGGTGGTCTTGCTGATGGGCCAGAATCAAGGGCTTTTTTCGGATTTGTTGATGTTATCGAGCACATGGGAAATCGCTCTCCCCGTGCAGTGGTTCTTGAAAATGTTTGCGGACTTTCATCATCTCACGAAGGCAGTGATTTTCGCACTGTTGTTATGGAGTTCAATCGACTTGGATATTCAGTTGACGCATTTGAACTAAATGCTCGAAGGTGGGTTCCGCAGTCGCGCCCGCGTTTGTTCATTGTCGGCGTTAAGGATCCTATCAGTGGCGGTGAGATTGACACCTCTATACGTCCTGATCGGGTTGCTTGGATTCATGCTGATCCCGAATTAAAGACACACGTCACGCCAGTCGAGAAGGCACCGGCACTTCTTTCGAGTGGTTTTACGGACATCACCGAAAAGCTAGCTGATTCCGATCTTCGGTGGTGGGACGAGAAGCGATGTGGGGCATTCATCGATTCTCTGAGCGGTATTCAGCGAGAGCGATTTGAGCATCTGAGGAATGCGAATGAAATGGTTGCTCGGACGGCATATCGTCGTACTAGAGCGGGAAAGCCTGTCTGGGAGATGCGCGAAGACGATATTTCCGGCTGCCTGCGTACCGCCCGGGGCGGTTCCTCCAAGCAGGCTGTCGTGTTTATCGGCAAGGGGAAAGTACGTATGCGCTGGATGACCGGGCTGGAATACGCACGATTGCAAGGCGCAAACAACTTTAACCTGAAGGGTTTTAAAGAGTCGCAGATTCAGTATGCTTTTGGCGATGCCGTTGCGGTTCCAGCGGTGACGTGGATCATGGAGCAAGCCGTATTGCCAGCATTGAAGAGGGGCTGATTCCGTGACCAATAATGATAAAAATGATGTTGTCGACTTGGCTCTCAACGCAGCTGTGGATTGGTATGAAGGAAAGCGTAGCAAGAAGGGTAATGTCAACACAAATATTATGTGTGTTGGGCTTGCTGTGGCGGAGCTTCTAAAGAACAGCTTTCCCTTAACGGATAAGATTGTAAAATCCGAAAACGATAGCCAGGTTCGCGGGTTGAGCGGATCTATGGTGTCGCGTATCTTGAAAGATAACGGCGTGGAGCAGGAATTCACGTCTGAAGGTGGAAGAACGTCCCGAGGATCACTTCCTGCGGCGCAGGAGCTGGCGGGCATTCTTAATGGACTGTTTGCTGAAGGGCTGATGGAGAAAGACCGCATCATGGTGGCCAAGGGGCTACAGAACTATTTCGTGCGGTGCATCCAAATAGACTACTTCGCTAAGCAGCGCATGAAGATAGATATAGACCCAAGTAAGCCCGTTTCAGCTATCGTTGCAGATATCTTGTGTGCAGCATATACTCGTCCTGATCAACCAACCGGAATTGTGGCACAGCATCTCGTGGGCGCAAAGCTGGAGCTGCGTTTTCCGAATCTGGATATCGGTCGCGACAAGGCCAACGCCGCAGATCAGCAGACGAATCGTCAGGGGGACTTCCAACTAGGCAGTACGGCATTCCATGTAACGGTGTCGCCGATGCAAAAGCTGGTAGCTCGGGCGCAGGAGAACATCCGGGAAGGCTACAGGCCAGTCATGCTTGTGCCATACGAAAAGGTTCAGTTTGCCACCGGCCTTTTTGAATCCGAGGGGTTAGACAGCCGTGTTGGCGTTCAAAGCATCGAATCGTTTGTTGGAACAAATATCGAAGAAATGGGCGAATTTAGCTCAAGCAGTATACGTGAGTGCATTGCCCGTTTAGTCCGACGATACAACGAGCGCATCTATTATTGTGAAACCGACAAGTCACTTATGGTCGAAGAGCCTGAATGGATGATTGGAATCGTAGGAGAATGGGACGCTTCCAAAAGATGTTATGCTCTCATCTCCTCCAGCGAATGTGATGCTGGCGATTAGCAGACCGTCCAAGGCATATTCTTTCGCGCGCTAGTATGGCTGCTCTTCATCAAGGATAAAGCTCAGCAAGGTTGGGGTTGCTGGTGATTATGATAGATATCGCTAGCAACTTTAGCCGATTTAGCCGTTGGCTGCGCCCAATGATTAAAGCAATCATGCAGACGGATACTCAGAAGATTCAAGCTGGCTATTGGCAACATGAAGAAAAATTCCTTTCGCCGTCTCATTTGACATTATTGCAGACTTTGCAACCCTTGATGTACCGCCAAGCCGCTCATATCCCGCACACAAGCGAGAAATGCCATGCATCGATTCCAATGCTAAACGCATGATGAAAACAGCACGAAAAGGCAGCGATTCCAACACTAACCGCATTACTCCGCGTCACCTGCGCAAATACGTGCATTTGAGATTGAAATTAACCCATTGAAAGGGCTACCTTAATTCTTATCTGAAATGCTCGTTCTGTGCATTTAGTCTCGGAAAGAAGCGGTTCGCCTCCCGAATCCCATCGGATACCATCGTTCCAGCGGCATTCGGGCGAGGGGAGGTGGAGAGAATGCCGAGAAGCAAGAACGGGCAGCTCACCCAGGGGGACCGCATGGCGATCGAGCAGCAGCTCAAGGACTGCCGGCCGCTGCCGGAAATCGCCAGGGGGCTGGGCGTCGCGCCGTCGACCGTGGCCCGCGAGATAAAGCGCAACGGGGTGTCGTCGAGCCCGAGCTTCCTGTCCGTCGAGACGCGCAACATATGCCTGAGGCGAGAGGCGTGCTCGAAGAGGGACGTGTGCGGCAAGGGCTGCCTGATGCCGTGCCCGACGTGCCGGACGTCGATGTGCAACAAGGTCTGCCCGGATTTCCTTCCGGACCAGTGCCCGTGGCTCGCGAAGCCGCCGTTCGCGTGCAACGGCTGCAACAGGCGCTATGGGATGGGGTGCGGCTACGAATACCGGTTCTACGACGGCAGGATGGCCCACGAGCACGCGCAAAAGCGGAAAGTCGAGTCGAGGGAAGGCATCGACGTCACGCCCGAGGAGCTCGAGGCGATGCGGTCGATCGTCGGGCCGCTCATCAAGAAGGGGCAGAGCCCCGAGGTCATCTGGGCCACCCGCGCCGGCGAGCTGCCCGTGTCCCTGAGCACGTTCTACCGCTACGTCGAGATGGGGGTGTTCGGCGACATCATCGGGCTGGACTTGCCAAAGAAAGTGCGATTCAAGCCAAGGAGGAGACGCGCCGACGAGACCCCGGTTCCCAGGCATGACCTGGAGGGGCGCGCATACAAGGACTTCGAGGCCCTTCCGGATGACAAAAGGATGGACGCCGTCGAAATGGATTGCATGGTAGGAAGGCGCGGCGAGGCCCGGGCAATCCTAACCCTGCTGTTCAGGCGATTCGGGTTCCAGCTCATGCTGTTCCTGCCGAAACACAACCAGGAGGAGGTAGGCAAGGCGCTCGACATGGTCGAGAGGCTGATCGGCCTCAGGGAATTCAAGAGGCTGTTCGGCGTCATTCTCACCGACAGGGGGTCGGAGTTCTTGGACTACGGCGCCATCGAGAAAAGCTGCACGTCGAGGGGCTCGCGCTGCCGCGTGTACTACTGCGATCCGATGAAGTCGGGCCAGAAAGGCGGCTGCGAGAAGAACCACGTCGAGCTGCGCAAGGTAATCCCCAAGGGCTCGTCGTTCGCCAAGCTGACCCCGGCGAAGCTGTCGGTGGTGTGCTCGCACGTGAACTCGTACGGGCGTCCGCAGTTCGGCGGCGCGTCGCCGCTGCAGCTGGCCTCCCAGGTCGTGCCGGCCGAGCTTCTGGACGGCCTGAGCATAGGGCTCGTGCCCGCCGAAGAAGTCATGATGAAGCCGGGGCTGATCGAGCTTTAAGAAACGGAAGAGCAGGAAACCCGAAGAGAAAACGGCCCGAATGCCATCGAAAACCGCATACCGAGGCAAAAACGAGCAACGGCCCCGCGCTCACGGCGTGCATTTAGTCTCGGAATCGCAAAATGAGGGGTCTATCTGGGCATGCGCATCTTCATATCCCGCACACAAGCGAGAAATGCCATGCATCGATTCCAATACTAAACGCATGATGAAAACAGCACGAAAAGGCATCGATTCCAACACTAACTGCATTACTCCGCGTCACCTGCGCAAATACGTGCATTTGAGATTGCAATTAACCCATCAAAGGGACTATTGTCTTGATTGACGATAGTTTACATAATCTCGATTATCACGAATTGTAAAATGCAGAAGGGGAATCCTGGCGGTTGATTGACAGGACAAAGTCAGCATTTCGCGTAGCCTGGATTTTTGTTGCAGCTGGGGCCGCCTGGGCTTGCAGGTTGCGAATCGCTTTCCGCAACCTGCAAGCCCAGGCGGCCTCGAACTATTAATCGGCTATTCGGAGTCGATCATGATGCGCAAGATCTCGCGATCGGTCTCCCTCATGCCCTCGCGGGCCATGCGGCTCACGTTGCGGATGGTCTCGTCGACGCCCATGGTGACGATTCCATCGCCCGCGTAGAACTCGTTTCCATTCTTGAACAGGCGATACCCGAACACGCCCGACTCGATGGCCATTGCGATCTTGGCGGCGCAGGAAGGCTTCGCGCCGTCGCAGACCATGCCCGACACCGTTCCGAGTGAATTGACGATCGTGTGCTTGATTTCCTCCATGCGTCCACCGAGGAGATATGCGATGCCGCATGCTGCGCCGGTGCCTGCGCTCACGGCTCCGCAGAACGCGGACAGGCATCCGATTCCCGATTTCTGATAGATGCTGATAAGGTCGGACACGGCGAGCGCGCGAAGCATCTTCTCGCGTGGGATGTCGAGCGCGCGGGCATACACCACGATGGGGACCGAGGCTGTGATGCCCTGGTTGCCGCTGCCCGATACGATGACGACCGGCATGGGGCATCCACCCATGCGCGCGTCGCTGCCGGCTGCTGCTGCGGCCTTTGCCTGCGTGAGCAGGTCGTCGGGGTAGGCGTCGGACGCGTAAAGCTTGCCGACGCGCCCGCCCCAGTCGTTTTTGAGCCCCTCGCACGAGATAGCGTAGTTGTAATCAGCCTGGCGGCTGAGCATCTCTTCCACGTCGGCCAAATCAACAGTGTCGGCGAATTCGAGGATGTCGGCAACGTTGAGGAGCTCGGTCAGCGCGTTTTCCCCATCGCTTGGGTCTTCGGTGCGCGTGTCCTGGAGAATCTCGCCGTCGCGTTCGACGAGAACCACGTTCGTGTGGTTTTTCGCCATGACGACGCGCGCCGACCCGCCGTTGTCGCCAAACACGCGCACGTCGATGTAGAAAGGCTCGCTCGTGTCGGCAAATTCGACTCGGATTTCGTGTTCTTCCAGATAACGGGCCATGTAGGCGCGTCCGTCGTCGTTGAGCCCCGAGAGCACGTCGAGCCCCTTGTCGGCGTCGCCCGCGGCGATACCGGCCGCAACCGCGGTCTTCACGCCATGCTGGCCGCCCGTGTTCGGAACGGTGACGCTATGGACGTTCTTGATAATGTTCCCGCTGACGGAAATGGATATGCGCTCGGGCTCGCTGCCGAGCACCTGTGCCGCCTTCGCCGACGCAAAGGCGATGGCGATAGGCTCCGTGCAGCCTGTCGCGACGATGAGCTCGTCTTCGAGAATCTGCACATAAGCTTTGTAGGTTCTTTCGTTCATGACGGCTGTTTCCTTCTTGCTGCTCGCTTGTGTGGGCTTGTCCTTGGCGCGATGGGAAGGGTTAGCGCAGTCCTGCCTCGTGAACCACCTCGTAGATGAGCGAGAACAGCGATCGGTCGACATCGAGCGGAAGCGTGCAGCCAGGCCCGAAGATGAGCGCGCCGCCATCGTTTTGCGCGAGCGTGTCGTTCGTCGCGCCGAGTGCTCCGAGCTTGCCGGCGTCCTCGGCCGAGGTGATGGGGTGCGAATGGAAGACGCCGTCCCACTTCTGCGGGTTCGTGGAGAACTCATAGTCGGCGCCATATGCGACGGGCATATAGTTTCCGCAGGTCATAATCTTGATGAGGTCCCAATGTCCAGCGGTTGCCGTGTTGACGGTTTCAGCGTAGAAATCGTCGGCGACAGGGTCTGCCAAGGGGAAATGGAACCATCCCACGATAGGGAGCTCTTCCCCGAGCTTCTTCGTCTCGACTTGCTGCTTGATCAGTTCGAATCCAGTTGGCATCAATGCCCCTTCCCGCGATATCCTGAAAACCGATATGAATAACGGTCGCACCTTTCATCATATTTCATTTCCGCTTATAAAGCGACGGGTTTGGGATAATTCAATTGTCGGAAACAATGGGGGTTACCTTGGGGAAAGCGACTGCCCAGCTATCTTTGTGGTGGAGAGGCAGCGGCCGTGCGTCGGTTTGTCCTGCGGCGGCGTTGAGGTTGCAGGGCTCGCCATCGCCCGTGGTGCGTTATTGGCGGAGGGGGGCGAAAGGATTGTGCCCGACTCCGCCTCGCCGACTGTCGCTGCATCGTGTTTGCGCTGCGCCTGGCTTGCTATAATGCCGCAGACAAACGATTCACGATTGGTAAGGACCCTTTCGAAAACTATGCAAGAAGCGATACTCTCCCTAAACGCGCGAGGCCGCGCCAAAGGCCATACCCTCGCCTTCCTCACCGTGTTCGTCTGGGGCATTACGTTCGTGTCGACAAAGGTGCTGCTCACCGTCGTGACTCCGATAGAAATCCTCTTTTTGCGATTCTCGCTGGGCTTTCTCGCGCTGTGCGTCATCCATCACCGCATAACTCCCTTCATGGGCGCGCGCGTCGAGGCGCTGTTCGCGCTGGCGGGTGCAACGGGCGTGACGTTGTACTTCTTTATGGAGAACATCGCGCTCACCATGACGAGCGCCTCGAACGTCGGTGTGATCGTCGCCATCGCACCCCTGTTCATCGCGCTCATTGCCACGTTTGTCACGCGTGAGGAGCGCGTCGGCGTGAAGTTTTTCGCGGGCTTCGTGATGGCGATATCGGGCATCGCGCTCATCAGCTTCACGGGCGCTGCCGCAGGTGACGCGGGGCTTGCGGGTTGCCTGCTCGCCGTGCTTGCGGCGCTGGCCTGGGCAGTCTATTCCACTATCGGCAAGCGCATTGCGAAGCTGGGCCTCTCGACGGTTGCCACGACAAAGCGCACGTTTGCGTGGGGCCTTGTGTTCATGCTGCCGTTTTTGCCGGTGATGGGCTTTGGCCAGGGAGCCGAGGGCGCGGGTCTTGCGGGACTTCTCGATCCTGTCATGCTGGGCAATCTGCTGTTTTTGGGGCTGGTCGCATCCGCCACCTGCTATGTCATGTGGAACAAGGCGGCGTCGATTGTCGGCGTCGTGAGCGTGAGCGCTTACCTTTACCTTACTCCCGTGGTGACAGTGGTCGCGTCCGTTATCGTGCTCGCCGAGCCTCTCACCTGGCAAATCGTGCTCGGTGTGGCGCTTACTGTGACGGGCCTCGTCTTGTCGGAGCGCTAGGGGGGCTCCTCCTCGCTATTCGAAGGGGTGCGACGTCAGGTGCCACCCGCCGCAGTATTCGCAGCGATAGATTTCAAGGCCGCGCGTCCCGCGATCCTCGCACCATTTGCGCGCTTCTTCGGCTTCGTCCCTGGTTGCGTAGCGATTTTTCTTCTCGCATGACTTCCAGCGCATCGCTGCATCATGATCGGCTTCTCGCTTTTGCTCGCGCCGCTTCTCGTTTGCGAATAGGCCGTCCAATCCCCCAAGGCCGTTTTCGAGCTGCGATTTGAAATCGGCCACTTCGCGTGCCCGCGCCGATCGTTTCTTACTTCCCATGATTATCCCCCGTGCCTGCATTCCCCGTCTGGCCTTCCATTATCGCATGCAACTCAAGTCGTGCTTGCGATATAAAGCATGCCGCCCGCGAGCTTCAAGTTCGCGGGCGGTATTCGGAAGCTTGCGGGTTTCAAATGCTATTCCCCAAGTTTGGACTTGAACTTCCAGTAGCCCAGTTCCTTCGCGATTTCGGTGCCTTCCTCATTGGCCTCACCGAGCCACACCTGGATGGTCTCAATGCGGATGGTCTCCTTGAAGCCGGTCGGATCGACCTCGACGCGCTCGTCGAAGAGGTTTCCGGGCGTGAGGAAGCGGGACACGCGTGCGAGGGCATCGTTGAGGTTGTCGAACGTGTAGGTGTACACCGCATCCGTGCCATGGAATTCCTTGATGCGAACCATGTAAGTCATCGCGTGCCCCTTTCGTGCGCTGCGTTGCGCGTTGCTGCTGATTAGAAACCGACAGTATATCGGCTTCGCCCATTATACCCTTGCGGGCGCTTTGCGGCTGACTCAGCTCGCCTTCGCTTCCCGCCATGCGCACACCAGCTCGCGCGCCGCCGCCTCTGGATCGCTCGCGCCGCAGACGGCGGACACGACGAAGAAGCCGTCGACGCCCGTTTGCGCCACGAGGGGGATGTCTGCCACCTTCACTCCCCCGCCGACCACGATGGGGACGGGGCTTGCGATGGCGAGTTCACGCAGGTCATCAATGCTTTTCGTGATGATGGTGCCATCGGCTGCGAGTCCGCAGTCGCGCTTGGTGGGCGTTTCGTGCAAAGGACCAACGCCCAGGTAGTCCACAAGGCTCATGTCCGCGGTCTTCACGTACTCAAGCATCTCGTCCGCGCGTGCGGAGAGACCCACGACCGCATCGGGGCCGAGGAGCTTGCGGCACGCTTCAACGGGAACGTCGGACTGTCCGACGTGCACGCCGTCGACCTTTACGCCCGTCTCCCGCGCGGCGAATGCCACGTCGAGCCTGTCATCGATGAGCAGCGCGACTTTCTCGCTCGCGCCCGCGCGCTCGATGGCGCGTGCTGCCTCGTCGGTGCAGGCCATGAGCTCGCGCGCCGAGCACACCTTCGAGCGCACCTGCACGCAGGTGAACCCGGCCGCAAGCGCCGCCGAAATCACATCGCCCACGGGACGGCCGCACGTGTTCTCTGGGCCAATGACCAGGTAGGACGAAATATCGAGCGCATCTCTCATGCTCATGCGCGAACCTCCTTGTTTTCGTTGGCTGCGAACTTGTCGCTTGGATCGTCGCTGCCGTTAGGGTTGCTCCCGTTGGTCTTGCTGCCTTCGCCGTTCGGGTTGTCTGCATCCTGCGCACCCTTGTTGCCCTCGCCGTCAAGAAGGGCATTCACGCGCGCCACCTTCTCGTCCATCATGCGGGAGAAGCCGGGGCGCACGTCTGCCTTCAAGATGACCTCGGTGCGAATGCCCTTCTCGGCAAGCACGAACGTTGCGTCGCGCACAACGCGCATGACCTCGTCCCATTCACCCTCGATCTCGGTGAACATGGAATAGGTCCTGTTCGGAAGGCCCGACTCCCGGATGACCTTTACGACCTCGGCGACCTCGGAGGACAGCTCGTCTCCCACGCCGAAGGGTGCGATTGCCACGGCGATGAGCGTGTTCATGCTAGGCCTCCTCGATGCGCAGCGGGTTGTTCGCGATATCGTCGGGCGTTGCGCGGTAGAGCTCGTCGATGAATGCGACCTTGAAGCTCGCGGGCGCGTCCGCCGTAGCTGCCGCGCGCGTTCCCGCGACGTTGTAGTGCGCGACGGCGGCAAGCGTCGCGGTGAAGGGGTCGGCCTGCGCGGCGTAGACCGCGGCCACGCCTCCGAGGGAACATCCGAAGCCCGTCACCTTGCCCATAAGCGCGCTGCCTCCTGTGGAATATGCCACGGTCGACCCATCGGTGACCAGGTCGGACTCGCCCGAGACGGCCACCGCGCCGCCCGTGTAGCGCGCAAGGGCCACGGCTGCGTCGCGCGCGGCTGCCACCGTGTCGGTGGTGTCGACGCCGCGGGCACGGGAAAGCTCGCTCGCGTCGCCTTCCAGGTCCCAAAGGCCTGCAAGCGCGATGATCTCGGAGGCGTTGCCGCGCACGATGGCGGGCTTGTAGGGCTTGAATCCGCGCAAAAGCTTGGTACGCAGGCTGCCGATGCCGATGCCGACCGGATCGAGCACCCAGGGCTTGCCCGCTGCGTGCGCTGCTGCGGCAGTGCGGGGAAGCGTCTCCTCGTACACGGGAAGCAGCGTTCCCATGTTGATGTAGACGGCACCGCCCGCGGCGACAAGGCATTCGCCCTCGTCAGGCAGGTACACCATGGCAGCCGAGCCGCCGACGGCGAGCTGCGCGTTCGCCACGAAGTCGATGGTCACGCTGTTGGTGATCGACCCCGCCATGGGATTGCTCGCGCGCACCTTGCTCGCAGCTTCCACGATTCCGCTTTGCAACTGGTTCATCTCAATCATGCGCATTCCTTTCAAGGACCCGCTCCGTCTGCGGAGCATGGCATAAAAATGGGACGCCAGCATAAGCGGGCGCCCCAGATAGAACCTGAGATGCTCCCTACGCCAGCACTAACTGACAGGTTCAAAGGGTTAGGCTTGCGCCCTCTCAGCCGATTGCGCGTTTTTCGCGCGATGGGCACCCCTGCATCGAACTTGCTGGGGCAATGGTACACCTAAGTTGGCCGCTGCGCGCGCACATGTCGGGCGGCGGCTGTCTCCCAGGCGGCGTTGCGGCGGGGCTGCTCCATTTGCTTGGCGCCCGTGAGATTCCCGAAAATCGAGCGCGGCTTCCGCTTCGACCCGTCTTGCGCTCGCCGCCTGCAAGGCGTCCGATCGCTTCCCGCCTTACTTTCCGCCCGCGAGGCCCCTGCCCCTTCTCTCGGTCCCCGCTGCTTGGCTTCCGCCCGCTTCTCGGCTCCCCGCCCCCGCCTGTTAACCTCCGTTCGCATTTGTGCTCGCAACCTGGTATCATCTCTTTCGCTAAAACCCAACGTGGACTTTTTGGGCGTGTGCGTCAAGAAGGCTTCTTTCTCGAAGGAACGGCGACGGGAAGCCGTCTTCTCCTTTGCCTTGGCAGCGCGTCACTTTTCGCCACGTAGCCGAACGCTCGGTTGCGTGGTTTTTCTTCTCGCTCCTCGGGCGCCGATGTGCAAGAGGAGCTCACAGTGAAAACGAACGATATGCCTGCCGCGATTTCCCCGGCGATGCCGGTGGCGAACGTGACTGCCCCAAACGAGGCCGCCTCGTGCAAGGCGACCCCAAGCGAAGCGACCAAAGTGCGCGCGATCGCGACGCTCGAGGTGTTTCTCGGCGGCGCAAGCTATGGTTTCATGGCGACTTCCTACAAGCTTTCTTACGCCGCGGGGTTCACTTCGAATCAAGTCGTCGCAGGTCAAGGATGGTTCGGCCTCATCCTGTTCGCAATAGCCTTCGCGGTGTCGATGGCGCGCGGAAAACGCTGGCAGCGCGTCGGTGCCCGTTCGGCACTTTCGCTTATGGGGCTGGGATGCATCACCTGCTGCACCTCGATATTCTATTGCTATGCGATGAGCGTTCTGCCCGTTTCGGTGGCGCTCACGCTTTTGTTCCAGTTCACCTGGATCGGCACGGTGCTCCAGATCGTCTTGACGCGCAAGCCGCCTGTGCTCTCCCAGGTCATCGCAGCTGCGGTTGTCGTCGCTGGAACCGTGCTCGCGAGCGGCGTCTACAAAACGGGCATCGCGGGCTACGATTCGCTGGGGCTTGTGTGCGGCTTTGGCGCGGCCATCAGCTGCGCGTGTTTCGTGACGTTTTCAGGGAGGGTGAAGGCTCCCTGCTCGAACGAGCAGCGCGGGATGATCGTGTGCGCGGGCGTGGTCATCGCGTCGCATATGGTGTGCCCCGACTTCATCGTTTCGGGCGCGCTGCTCGACGGTTTCGCTCCGTATGCGTTCGTGTGCGGGCTGTTCGGCATGACACTGCCGGTTCTGCTGTTCGGCTTGGGGACGCCGCACTTGACGCCCGGCATGTCGACCATCATGACGTCGGCCGAGCTGCCGGCGGGGCTTCTCCTCGCCATGCTTGTGCTCGGGGAGCCGATTTCCGCTGTTGAATGGCTTGGCGTGGCGATCATCCTTGCCGGAGTCTGCATCGCGCAGGTCCGCCTCGGGAAGCGCACGGAGACGACGCCGCTCCCGACCGATTAGCGACGTTTGCGGCAGGGGCTTGCTGGGAGCGAGGTAAATCACCTGACCCTTCGCCCCACCCCCCGTGGGACGAATCACCTGACCCTGCCTCGCCCACCCGACCCCTGTCTCACCTAGTGAGGCCGCCTCTGCCTCAGAGGGCGTGTGCTCCCGAAGGTGGCGTCTCGATGCGTTCTTTCCCGATTTCTGCCTCTCGTGGACAGAAATAGTCCGATATGTGAGGAGTATCGATAGGCTAACTTGCTTTCGAAAAAACTGACCTGGGCAGATGCCGACGGAAGCGCGAGCGGGCGGTCTCGTTAGCGCTCGGAGACTCACATATCGCCATTATTTTGTCCACGACGTCCCGGCTTTCGAGAAGAAGGCCCCGCGACGGCGCTCGACTGCCTGGCGCGGGGCTGCGTCCTTGTCGAGAAAACCGACGATCTGGGCAAATGGCGGATCCCTCCTTGCGGCCTTTTCAGTTCGAGGGCTTAGAAGTTTTCAGCCGAAATTTCGAAGTATGCCTGCGGATGGTTGCAGACGGGGCACACATCCGGAGCCTTCGTGCCTACGACGATGTGGCCGCAATTACGGCATTCCCACACCTTGACCTCGCTCTTTTCAAACACAGCGGCGGTTTCAACGTTGTGCAGCAGCGCGCGGTAACGCTCTTCGTGGTGCTTCTCGATGGCACCAACCTGACGGAACTTTTCGGCGAGCTCGGGGAAGCCCTCTTCTTCAGCCGTCTTGGCGAACTCGTCGTACATGTCGGTCCACTCGAAGTTCTCGCCATCGGCAGCAGCGGCAAGGTTTTCCGCCGTGTTGCCAATGCCTTCGAGCTCGCGGAACCACATCTTGGCGTGATATTGCTCGTTCGCCGAAGTCTTGCGGAAGATTTCGGCGATCTGCTCGTAGCCTTCGCCCTTCGCGACCGACGCGAAGTACGTGTATTTATTGGTCGCCTGCGACTCGCCAGCGAACGCAGCCTGTAGGTTTTTCTCAGTTTGGGTTCCAGCGTATTTGGACATGTTGAATCCCCCTTCTTGGATTTCCAGCCGTGGGCCCATCGCCCGTGGCGTATATCGCAAATGGTACACCGTCTCAATTCGAATTTGTAGCTTTTGCCATATCTGTTTCCGAATCCCTGGAATTAGAACATAGCGTCAAAGTGACCGCGTAGGAACGAGAAAGTTCGCGGACTTTTCCCATCAGGTTTGAGAAAGGTCCGGGAGTCTTTCCGCCGATTAGCAGCGCTCGGGAGCGAGACGGATCGCCCGACCCTTGTCTTGCTTGGCTCGAAGCTGTCGGTGACGCTGACTTTCGGCGCACGTTCCCTGCCTGTACAAGAGTGACGATAGATTGCAAAAAATAAGTAGGAATCTATCAAATATTAAACGAGTTATTCCTCAAATAGGACGATAGTGGGGATTATCCTTGGGCAAAAATGCTGATAATCTGTTAGTAGACGATTTCTGCACATTTTATCGTCGTTTTTGTACAGAGGTCATCTCGAACCGCGAAGCCGCTCCCCCGACTTCGGGCGTCGCGTCTGCTCGAATCCCTCACCGGCAAGGAGGTTCCCATGCTCGAAACGAAACGGTTCATCCTGCGCCCCTGGCGCGATGCCGACGCGCCGACGCTCTTCCGCTGGGCAAGCGACCCGCGGGTGGGGCCTCCCGCCAATTGGGCGCCGTACGTGAGCATCGAGCATGCCCGCGAAACACTCCACGCTGTGTACTGCGTGCCCGACACCTTTGCCATCTGCATGAAGCGCCCCGAGGAATTCGATGCCGCCGCCATCGCGCGCATCGAGGGCGCAGCCGACTTCGGCGACATGGCGCGCGGGTTTTCGGGCCGTGCGTTCTTGCGTGAGCGCAAGAAGGTGGCTTCGGCCCCATTGAACCCCATCGGCAGTATCAGGTTCGTCAAGCCCGACCACGCCAACTGCTCGATCGAAGACAACGATCGGGAAATGGGAATCTGGCTGGCTGCTCCCTTTTGGGGGTTTGGCATCGCTCCCGAAGTGGCGGGCGCGATGCTGCGCTACGGATTCGGCGAGCGCGGGCTTTCCGCAATCTGGGTCTGCAACTTCGTGGAAAATGCGACATCCGCCCGCGCGAAGGACAAGCTCGGCTTCGAGCTCGTGCGCCTCGAGGAGGCGACCAATCCTGTCACGGGCGTGGTGCGCACGCAGCAAGTCTCGGTGCTCACGAAAAGCTCGTGGGAAAACATGCAGAAGGCAACCGAGTAAATCGGCTCGTTCGCAAGCCGCTCTGTTCTTCGGCGCCACGAAAAGCATAAAGGGCAGCCCAATCGCGTAGAAGACGATGGGCTGCCCTTTTTTGCGTTCGTCAGTGGGAAAAACTCCTCGCCGACGAACAATCGGTTTCGGTTCCTGCTGGCCCTACGGGCGCTTCGACCCGCAGTTGCCACAGAAAGCGCCCGTGTTCTGCGCGCCGCACGAGCACGTCCACGTGTCGGCTTCGGGCTTCTTCGACCCACAGTTGCTGCAGAACTTGCCCGTGTTCTCGGCCCCGCAAGAGCAGGTCCAGCTGCCGGCGGGCGCGGGCTTGGGAGAGCCGCAGTTGCTGCAGAACTTGCCGGTATTCTGCGCGCCGCACGAGCAGGTCCAGCCGCCCTCGCCGTTGCCGTTACCGCCGCCGTTGCCGGTAGCAAAGCCGCCACCTGCGGCAACGTTGTACTGGCTTTGCGGCGTGCCGCCACCGCCCTGCTGGTTGAAGAGGCTGCCGGCGTTCATGCCGCCGGCCATGTTCGCCATGCCCATGCCCATGAAGCCCGCCATGGCGCCCGACTCGTTCGCGGCAGCCGTGCGCATCGCGTCGGACTGAGCAGCGGCGATGTTCGCAGCAGCCATAGCTGGGTCGCGCATGACCGCGGCCTTCTGCAGGTCCTTGATCATCCGCTCGTCCTCTTCGGACGCGGCGATCGTGTTCACGCCGAAGGAAGCCACCTCGATGCCGCGCAGGTCGGCCCACTTCTCGGAAAGCACCTCGTTGAGGGCGTCGGCGAGCTCGGTGGTGTGCGCGGGCACGGCGGAGTAGCGCACGCCCATGGCGGAAATCTTCGCGAAGGCGGGTTGCAGCGCCGTCAGAAGCTCGCTTTTCAGCTGCGAGTCGATCTTGTCGCGCGTGTAGGGCTCCTCCACGTTGCCGCACACGTTCTTGTAGAACAGCAGAGGGTCGGTGATCTTGTAGGAGTACTCGCCGTTGCAGCGCACCGAAATGTCCACGTCAAGGCCGATGTTCGCATCGACGACGCGGAAGGGAACCGGCGTTGCCGTGCCGTACTTGTTGCCGATGATCTCTTTCTTGTTGAAGTAATACACGCGCTGGTCTTTGCCCGTGTCGCCGCCGAAGGTAAAACGGCCGCCCACGCGCTCGAAGGCCGTCTTGATGCGATCGGTGATCTTGTCGTCGCCGAAGAACAGGCTCGGCTCGGAAGAGTTGTCGAACACGAATTCGCCAGGCTCGCCGCATGCGTCGACGATTGCGCCCTGTTCGACGATGATCATGTACTGGCCGTCGGCCACAGCGATGATCGAGCCGTCGGAGATGATGTTGCTCTCGCCCTTGGTATTCGAAGAGCGGCCCTTGTCGGAGGTGCGCTTCATGCCCTTGACCACCAGCGTGTCGGCATTGAGCGCATCGCAGTAGAAATAGTCGCGCCAAGAATCGGCAAGTACGCCGCCCAGGGCGCCCGCGCCCGCTTTCAGAAGACCCATGATCGTTTCCTTTCCGTCGTTTTGCCTGATCGTATATTCGCTCGGGGCGCACGTCCGAAGCCGCGTGCCCCGTAGTTGCCGCTAGTCGTCGTCCTTGCTGATGCGCACGCGCGTGATGTGGGTCGTCACGTACCGGTCATTGGACCCGGTGAGCGTGAGCCCTTCCATCGTGATGTAGCCCCGCGCGTCGGTCTGCTCGCGGGCCGTCTTCATCTGATTGTAGAAGGCGATGCACACGAAGGTCGCGATGGCGAGCGGGATTCCAAAATCGACAAGCACGCTCGTGAGCTCGTCGTCGAACTGGAACACCGATACGTCGAGTCCGATCAAGATCGCCATGCACACGAGGAAGATTCCCAAAAACCACAGCATCACCTTCAAAGGCGACACCGGCAAGTCGCCGATGAAGCGCCCCGTCTGGCCGTTCATGGCAAACAGGTAGTCCTCGTCCTTGTAGAGCGTGTGCAAAAGCCACACGGGGAAAAGTGCTTGCGAAAGACCCGTGACCTCGCTGTTCGCGTTGATCGACTCCTGCGTGACGTCGTCATACCCGGTCACGGTGGCCTGCAGCTCGTCTTCCAAGCTGCCCTTCATGCGCCGCATGGCGCGCGGCTGGCAGGTGTCGGCCTCCTGGTCGTAGCGCTCGGCCAGATATCCTGGCAGGTATGCCACGGAGAACGGCACGAGCTCATCGAAGTCGAACGGCTCGATCGCGTCCATGTGCGCATCGGGCATCTTCGCCGAGCTGTCGGCGGGAATGCGCTCGAAGTCGAGCGAACCCTCGCGGTACGCCTCGTAGACGTCGGTCTCGGTGACTTCCTCGTCGCCCGAGGTGTAGACGCGGATGTTCTTGCATTCGTAGGTTGCGCTTCCCTCGGCGTTCCCGTCGTAAAGCCAAAACGGCACGTAGACGCCCTGCATGTGCGCGATGCGGTTGCTCTGCACGAATTCTTTGGGAAGGAACTTCTTTCCCTTGTAGTACGAGGTGAGTGCGGAAGTCGCTTCTTCTTTGCTCACCTTGAAGGGAATGATGAAATCGGGCTTTGCCTCGTTTGAGAAGGTGCCGGGCACGACGGCGGGGTTCCCGCAGTACGGGCACTCCGAGACCGCCGTGGTCGCATCGACCGTGACCGCGGCGCCGCAGGAGGAGCACGTGAAGGAACGCATTCCCTCACGCTCGTCCTCGTTCCAGGAGGCGCGCGAAAGGTACGCCTGGATGGGGTCGCTCGCGCTTGCGGAGACTTCTTTCGCGGCGGAAATCGTCTCGTTGGTCAGCACCGATGCCGCGCCTGCCGCTTCGTCGCCCATTCGCTCGAAGTCGCTTCGTTCCCCTGCCTCTGCCCGCTCGGTGTCGCTCTCCGCCTGTGCATCGGCTTTCTGCTGCTTGGCGGCATAGGCGGCCTCGACCTCGGCGGGCGTGAAGGCTCCGCCGCAGTAGTCGCAGTGCAGCTTCCCGTCGGCTCCTTCGAAGTGCAAAGGGCCCATGCATGAAGGGCACTGGTAGTTTACCGATTCAGTTGCCATTGGCTGACCTCCGACGTAGGCGGCTGCAGTTTCATCGTTCGCCCCCATGATACTTTATGCGCGCTATCCCGCGCGGTTCCGTTGTCGATTTCACCGTGCCATACGGCCAAAAAAACGCGGCTCGGTTGGCCGTGAGGCCATCGTTTGATAGGGCGCTCAAGGTATACTGGATAAAAGGGGATCGTGCGAGGCGGAAAGGGAGCTCGGATGGGCCGTGCAAGCGGAACAGACCCGCTCAAGGGGCGGATAGTGGCGGCTTGGGCCGTCTTCGCCCTCATCCTTGGTGCCGTGTTCGCCATCGTGCAGCTGGCTTCTCAAGCGGAAATTCGCTTCTTCGGTCTTCCGGGAAACGGGCCGTCGAGCACGGCGGGGCTCATGATCTTGGCGGGCTCGGGCTGCGTCGCCTGGGGGTTCTCCGTGCATTTGCGCTGCTCGGACATAAAAATTCGAGGCAATTTGAAGATCATCGCCGCGCTTCTCGCCGCCTGGCTTTTGGACGTGCTGCTGAAATATCCCGTGAAAAGCGATCTTGCCGCCTCGATTATGTGGTACCTCTACTACGTGCCGATGATGTTCATCCCCACGTTCTTCCTGGCAAGTGCCCTTCACGCAGCCGCCCTTGATCGGCATGTTGCATGGCAAAGGGTTGTCAGCATTGCTTGGGTTATCGACGCGGTGTTCTGCGTGCTCGTGCTGACGAACAACTACCACCACCTCGTGTTCGCGTTCGACTTATCCGATCCGCATTGGAGCAGGGATTATACCTATCAGGCGGGTTACTGGTGTGTGACCGCGTGGGCGCTTGTGCAGTATGTGGGCTTTTTCGCGGCGGCATTTCCCGCTGCTCGGACCCAGCTGAAAAGCGCCTTTCTGCCGATGGCCATCATCCTTGGCGTGGGTGCGGCGTACTTTGCGCTGTTCATCGCTCGCAAGGCGGGGCTATTCTCGACGAACATCGCCCTCGTCTATGGCATCTTGGTTATTGTTGCGCTCGAACTATCGCTTGACCTGGGAATCCTTCCCTCATATGCCCGATACGACCAATTCTTCTCAAAACTCCCCTTCGATTTGAAAATCCTCTCGCGCGAGCGAGACGTTGTATACCAAACCACCGCCGCGACCGAGATCCCCGATGCCGTGCGAACGACGCTCGGGGAAATCGAGACCCCGCGCTACGGCATCGTGTCGTTTCGCACGTCAGCCGTTCCCTCGACGCTGTTCAAGGTGTATTCGGTGGTGGGCGGCGACGCGCTTTTGTCCGAGGACATGACGGCGCTCGATGAGCGCAGGCGCCTGCTTTCCGAGCGCCAGGCGAAGCTGCGGCGCGCGAACGCCATGCTCAAGCGCGATCGGGAGCTCGCGATGACCCTCCATCGCCAGGAGGACGCCCGCGCGCTGTTTGCCGAGATCGAGCGCGCGCTCGAAAGCAAGACGCAGCGTATAAGCGAGTTGCTCGACGACCTGCCGCAGGGAAGCGACCCCGTCTCTGCAGCCGCCCGTCGCGAGCGGCTCATGGAAGTGAAGCTGCTCGTTGCGTACTGCAAGCGCAAGGGCGGGCTTATCTTGGCGGAGAAAAGCGACCCCGATTTCAACCGCGAGCGGCTTGAGCTCGTCTTCAACGAGACGGCTGCCGATTTGCGTTCGCTCGACATCGAGTGCGCGGCCCTCGTGGAGACATCGGGGGTGCTCCCTGCGGCTACGGTGAGCGTGCTCTACGACTGCCTCTACGACTTTGCGGCGGCGGCGTTCTCGGCGAGAAACCCGGTTCTCATGCTGTTCGTGCGCGATGGGCGGTCGGGCGAGGTGGAGATGCGTGCCGCTCTCGAATCGGACGGCGCCGTGGGGCCGAGATTCCAGGAATCGCTCGATGAGCTGCGAAAATCGTTGATTTCGCAACATGCGGCCTTCACGTTGGAAACGTCGAGGGACAGCGCGAGCCTCTCGGTTTCACTCGAGGGAAGGTGATCGCATGGGTTATCTCTTCGAGCTGGATACCCCCGTGATCGTTGCGCTCGTGGTGTCGTTCTACGTCGCCGCGGGAGGGCAGCTGCTCCATGTGCTCTTCCTCTCGACGCGGCGCGGCGCGCGTCCCTTCTCTCTCGTCAAGCTCTATGAGGTGCTGCTCTTCGTGCATCTGCTGCTTGCGGCGGCTACGGCGAACAGCGTCCACAGCAGCTACGGCGTGGCGCTTTTTCGTCTGAAGGCGTTCTCGTTCCCCATTGAGTCGCTTCTGTGGATAGACGCCGTGGCGGCGCTTTTGGGGCTTGCGCTGGCGATTGCCTACCGACGCCCTATCATGACGAGCGAGATCGCCCTCATGGCGCTCATCACCCCGCCGTCCATCGGTATGCTGGGTCATTTGGTGCCGTATCTCCTCATCGGCGATGCGGCGTTCTTCGTCTTCCGCGTAGGGGCCGCGCTCACCCTCGATGTGCGTGCCGGGCGGCGCTCCGTCTCGCGCCTGTCGATCATCGATTCTATTCGGGCACTGCCCGAGGGCGTCATCTGCGCCGATGACGAGGGGCGCATCCTCTTCATGAACGAGTCGATGCGCTCGTGTCTGACCGCGCTCGGTTTTGCGGGTGACCTTGCCGAGACGCGCGGGGTGTGGGATGACCTCGAAGAGATGGCGAACAAGGCGGAAGGGGGTGCGGACGCGGTTTTGCCGGAAGGCATTCGTCTTGAGATATCCCCCGATGAAACGCGGCTTTTCATGCGCGACCGGGTGAGGCTCGGCCACAAGGAGTACCGCCGGATGGTGGCCTTTGACGTGACCGAGGAGGAGTCCATCAACTCCGACATCGAGCGCATGAACCATTTTCTCGACGTGGCGAACACCGAGCTTGTTGCGGCCGTCGAGAACGCGCGCGAAGTCTCGCGCAACGAGGCGATCTTGCGCATGCGCTCGCGCGTGCACGACACTGTCGGTCAGCGCCTGTCCATCCTCCACCGCTATTTGGAAGACGACGACCCTGATCCCGAGAAGCTTGCATGCGTGGTAGATCTCGCTCGCACGGTCGTGGAAGATCTCGCCGAGCCCGACGACATCGACGCCGAGGGCGCCCTTCGCGCAATTGAGAGCTCGTTTTCCCTGGTGGGAATTGTCATTTCAGTGGAAGGCCCGCTTCCCTGCCGCCCTGAGGTCGCCATCGCCTTCGTCGACGTCGTCCGCGAGGCCGCGACCAACGCCGCCAAGCACGGGCAGGCGCATCGGGTCGATGTACGCCTGGGCGAATCATCAGGTTGCTACACGCTTTCCGTTCAAAACGACGGGCCCGCCGCGCTCGGAGAGGTGCACGAGGGCACGGGTTTCCCCTCGATGCGCCAGACGCTCGCGCGCGTGGGCGGCACGCTTTCCATCGTATCTACTTCCCCGTTCACCATCGAGGCCCAGGCGCCGTGCGCGCCACCGCATGAAGGAGAGGACCAATGATCAAGATCATCATCGTAGAAGACCAGACCATGCTGCGCGATTCGCTCGCCCAGACCATCGACGCGCAGCCCGACATGGAGGTCGTGGCTTCCCTCGCCGATGCCGCCTTCGCGCTTGATGAAGTGGAGAAGACGGGCGCCACCTGCGCGCTTCTGGATGTGTGTACCGAAAACGACTCGAGTGGTATCGTTGCTGCGCGCCGCATAAAGGAATCCCACCCCGAGGTACGCGTCGTCATTATGACGGGCATGCCCGAGATCACCTTCATCGAGCAAGCCCGTGCCGCGCACGTCGACAGCTTCGTGTACAAAAACGTCGGCACGAACGACCTTCTTGGCATTATCCGCTCCACGATGGAGGGCTACTCCACCTTCCCGCGCGCCCAGCAGAGCATCTTCTCGGACGCGGCTGCGCTGACCGACGTGGAGGTCGATATCCTGCGCCTCGTGTGCGAGACCAAGACGCGCAAGGAAATCGCGCAAGAGCTCTTCCTGTCCGAGGGCACGGTCAAGCGCCACATCTCCGAGATTCTCGCGAAGACTGGCTACGACAACATCCTGCGCCTTGCGGTCCATGCGGTCTCAAGCGGGCTTATCGTCCCGAAAATGCGCGATGAGCAGGAGCCGCGCTAAATCGCATCCTTCCCTTTCCGCACGAAATGGCCACGCGGTCGCACTTTGCGCCGCGCTGCGGGCCATAGGGTCGTTGCCGCGGCGGCCCCTTTCCCTCACCATGAAATCAACGAAAACTTCGTTGGATGCGCGGGAAGAAGTGCGGGTATGGGATTGTTTGGAAAGATCTTCGAGAAGAAGAGCTGCGATATCTGCGGAGGGGAGATCGGCCTGCTCGGCAACAGGAAGCTTGAAGACGGCAACCTGTGCAAAGAGTGCGCCAAGAAGCTCTCCCCCTTCTTCAGCGAGCGTAGGCGCTCGACGGTCGAACAGATCCGCGAGCAGCTCGATTACCGTGAGGCTAACAAGGACCGCGTCGCGGGGTTCAATACGACGCGCACGCTCGGTGGCGACACCAAGGTGCTCCTTGACGAGGACGCGCAGTGCTTCATCGTCACCTCCTCGTCGCGGTGGCGCGATGCGAACCCGGATGTGATGGACTTCTCCCAAGTTACCGGGTGCGATTCGGAGGTTCGCGAGACCCGCACCGAAATTTATCGCGAGAACTCCGAAGGCCACCGGGAAAGCTACGACCCGCCGCGCTACGACATAGACTACGATGTGTACCTCACCATCCACGTGAACTCGCCTTACTTCGACGAGATCACGTTCAAGGTCAACGATAGCCGCATCGAGGAACGTTATTCGGTGGAATTCCGCGAGGCGGAACGCCAGGCCAACGAGATCCGCGAGGCGCTCACGAGCCTGCGCGAGACGGTGCGCGAGAACGTTGCGGCGGCGAAGGCTCCGAAGGCAGCGGTGACCTGCCCGTTCTGCGGGGCCAACACAATGCCGGATGCGAACGGGCGCTGCGAGTTCTGCGGCGGCGCGATCGGGCTTTAACACCGCGGGCACCATCGTCGGGGCGGCAAGCTCCGGCGTGCACGATAGAGTGGTTGGAATGGGAAAGCTATTCGGGAAGGAAGTGCTACCATGAAATCGAAGTTGAAGGTATTCGGGGTTGTTGCATTCGCTATCGCGCTATGCTTCGCGCTCGTCGGCTGCGGCGGGGGTGACAAGGCCGACCCCAAGAAGGCGGTCATCGGAACGTGGGAGCTCTCCGAGCTCACGGGCGCTTCCGAAGACGATATGGCCATAATGAAGGCGTTCGGCCTCACCATCGAGGCGACCTTCGCCGAGGACGGCACGTTCAAGCTCGGTATGTTCGGCGAGACGATGGACGGCACCTGGGACGCCAAGTCAGCTGATAAGGTGTCCCTGACGATCGAGGGCGACAGCATCGACGCGACGATTAAGGACGGTGTGCTCTCCATCGAGGTTGACGGCGAGGGCATGAAGTTCAAGAAGACGAGCGACGAGGTTAAGGACCTAGGCTCGAGCTCGGTTTCCTCTGACGGCGCGACTTCCGGCTCGAGCGCGACGGACGACCAGGCGATTCAGGCCATCGACAAGGAAATCTACAGCGACGACAACATCTCCGTGATGGTTGTCGACAAGAAGCAGGATTGGCTCGACTCCTGCGGCTACACCCTGGTCATCACGAACAAGAGCGCCGACACGGCGATCGACTTCAGCGGCTCTTACGGCACCTGGACGGTGAACGGCAAGATGATCAGCCCCTACATCTACGAGACGATCCAGCCGAACGCTTACGCCGAGACGTTCATGACCTTCATGGACGACAGCATCAAGAGCATCGACGATCTCGTGAACGTGCAGGGCTCTTTCGAGGTCACGAACTCCAAGACCTACGATGAGATCGTGACGTTCCAGGTTACGATGCCGTAGCGGAATAGCTCGATTTTCGGCTCGCCTGCACCTGATGCAGATGAGCTGGCGAAAAAGGCGCCGCGTCCCGGTAAGGGGCGCGGCGCCTTGCTGTGTTCGTCGATGCCGCTCTCGGAATAGGGGTGTTACGAATTAAGCTATCGTGTTACTATCGGTCGCAGCGATTCGATGCGATTCAAAGCGAAGGGAAGAAGCTCATGTTGAAGAGAATGAGAGCATTCGGCGTGGTTGCCATAGCGGCCTGTCTGTGCGCGTGCCTGCTTGCGTTTGCGGGCTGCTCCGCACCTGCGGGCACGGGTTCGTCGGACGGGGCGCAAGACGCCGCGGCGACGAAGACGGTGGTCGACGCCTATGGTCGAAGTGTCGAGGTTCCCGCTGATGTCCAAAGCGCGGCGACCGTCGGCAGCGGCGCGCGCTTCGTCGTGTACGCGGGCGGGCAGGACAAGCTCATTGCCGCAACCGAGATGGAAACCGAGCCGGCCTTAAACCGTCCGTACACGATTGCGTACAAGGATCTTTTTGCCAACTTACCGGCGACGAGCAATGGAAACCATCTGCTTGATACGAACGTCAACGAGGAGCAGCTTATGGAGCTCGCACCTGACGTGATCATCTCGAGCCGCAGCGCTGAAGAGTGCGACTCGCTCCAGGCGGACACGGGCATCCCCGTCATCGGCATCACCTACCAAAACCAGCTGTTCACCGACAACGTATACACCTCGATCACCTGCGTCGGCGAGGCCTTGGGCACACAGGACCATGCGCAGGAAGTCGTCTCGAAGCTCAAGGAATGGGACGCCGACTTGAAGGCGCGCACTGCCGACATCCCCGATGCCGACAAGCCGAGCGTCTACGTGGGCGCAGTCAATTATAAGGGCGCTAAGAGCTTCACCGGCACGTACGCGAACTACGCCCCGCTCGTCGAGCTCGGCGCGAAAAACGTTGCCGACGAGACGGGCCAGAAAGCCGCAATAGACGTCGACCTCGAGCAGATCGGCAACTGGGATCCTGACTTCATGTTCTTGAACGCGGGCAACATGGATCTCATGAAGGCCGACTACGCCAACAACAAGGCCTTCTTCGATGACCTGAAGGCGTTCAAGGAGGGCCACCTCTACACGCAGCCGTTCTTCAACTTCAACGGTACCAACATCGACACGGGCATCTGCGACACGTACTTCATCGGCGCGACCATCTACCCCGACAAGTTCGCCGACGTCGATCTTGACGCGAAGTATTCCGAGATTTACACCACGCTTCTCGGCGTCGACTTCTACCAAACCATGAAGAATGCGGGCATGGGCTTCACGGCGCTTTCTTTCAGCTAGAATAGCCGCTTATGGAAGAGGACAAAATTACAACCGCGAGCTTGCCCGGCGAGGGGAAAGCGCCCCGCGACGCGTATGCGGGCTATATCAGGCGCAAGCGCCTCGTGCTCGTCGTCCTCTTCGTCGCGGTTGTCGGCATCGCCGTGTTCTCGATGACTATGGGCTCGCTTCAGATCGCTCCTGCCGATGTGGTGCGCGCGGTCTTTGGGCAGGGCGATGTGCGTACCGTCGCCGCAGTTCAGAACATTCGTCTCCCCCGCGTCTTGACGGCTATCGTCGCCGGGGTGGCGCTTGCGCTTGCGGGGTGCGCCTACCAAAGCGTCCTGCGCAACCCTCTCGCTTCGGCGAGCACGCTCGGTATCTCGCAGGGCGCTGCATTCGGTGCCTCGCTTGCAATCATCGTCTTCGCAGGTGGTGCGGGCGCTTCCGCCGCCTACGAGGGCATCTCGACCGCCGACCCCGTAACGACGGCGCTCTTCGCGTTTGCGGGCGCGATGCTCTCGACGGTGGTGATCCTGCTTTTGTCGCGCGTGCGCGAGATGACCCCTGAAAGCATCGTGTTGCTCGGCGTTGCCTTGTCGGCGCTGTTCACCGCGGGTACCACGATCGTGCAATACTTTGCAGAAGACTCCCAGGTCGCTGCCGTGGTCTTTTGGACATTCGGCGATCTGGGCCGCGTGAGCAGAAGCCAGCTCGCCGTGATGGCGCTCGTCACGGCGGTGAGCGCTGTGTTCTTCTTTGCGAACCGCTGGGCCATGAACGCAATCGAGTCCGGAGAAGGCCTTGCTCATAGCTTGGGAATCTCTGTGAACGGCGTGCGTCTCGCAAACATGCTGGTCGCGAGTGCGGCGGCGTCGACGGTGATCGCCTTTTGCGGAATCGTCAACTTCGTCGGGCTGGTCGCGCCGCACGTGATGCGCCGCCTGCTTGGCGCCGACTACCGCTTTCTCCTTCCCGCCTCTGCCCTTGCGGGTGCGGGGATGTTGCTGGTGTCCGACATCCTCTGCCACGTCGTCGTGGCGCCGCTGATCTTGCCGATTTCGGCGATCACGTCGTTCGTCGGCGCGCCTATTTTCATTTACCTGCTGTTTCGGGGGGTGAGCCGCTGATGCTTGCAGCCTGTGGGCTCGGCTTTTCCTACCGGGCGGGAACTCCCGTATTGCGGGACGTGTCGATCGAGCTTGCTCCGGGATCGTTCACGGCGATTCTCGGGGTGAACGGGTGCGGCAAGTCGACGCTTCTGTCATGCCTGATGGGGCTCCGAAAGCCCGATGCGGGGCAGGTGCTCCTCGACGGCGTGCCCATGGGCGAGGTCAAGCGGCGCGCGCGAGCGCAAAAGGTCGCGCTCGTCGCCCAGCACAGCCACGCGAACCGCCTGACGGTCTACGATTCGGTACTCGTTGGGCGCCATCCTCTCATGCAGGGCGCGCCGACGGAGGCCGATCATGTTGTTGTTCGCGAGACGCTCGAGCGGCTGGGGCTTTCCGCTTACTCGTTGCGCTATGCCGACGAGCTTTCCGGCGGAGAGTACCAGAAGATGGTTCTCGCGCGGGCATTCGTGCAACAGGCAG
The DNA here is from genome assembly GCF_008831035.1 of Ellagibacter isourolithinifaciens. GTDB lineage: Bacteria > Actinomycetota > Coriobacteriia > Coriobacteriales > Eggerthellaceae > Ellagibacter > Ellagibacter isourolithinifaciens. The sequence goes on from NZ_WAJR01000021.1 coordinate 32,894, forward strand.
AGACGCTTCTGCTCGATGAGCCGACCAACAACCTCGACCCTGCCAACCAGCAGGAGGTCATGCGGGAGGTCCGCCGCGAGGTCGACGAGCGTGGTATCGCTGCCTGTGCGGTCATGCACGACATCAACCTGGCGATTCGCTATTGCGACCGCTTCCTCTTCCTAAAAGACGGCGCGGTTGACGCCGCAGGCGGGCGAGAATGCGTCACGCCCGAGCGCATCAAGCGGATTTACGGCATGGACGCAGACATTATCGAGCACGGCGGGAGACTGGTGGTCATTCCGCGATGAAGGGATTGTTATGGACAAGGTAGCAGCGTACTTCAACGAGCGCGCGGGCAAGTGGGATGAAAGCGGCTGTTCGGGAGAAAGCCGCGTGCAAGGGGCGGTGCTCTCGCTCGTCGATCTGAAGCCGGGCGACTCGGTGCTCGATTTGGGGTGTGGCACGGGCGTGATGATCCCCTTCTACCTTGCGGCCCAAGCGGGAAAGATCGTGGCGGTCGACGTGTCGGAGAAGATGGTCGAGCGCGCGAGGGAAAAGTTCGGCAACGAACCTTCCGTGGAGCTTCGTGCCTCTGACGCGCTCTCGCTCGATGAAAGCGAGCGCTTCGATGCCGTGGTCATCTATAACGCCTACCCCCACTTCTTCGAGAAGGCCGCATTGGTTGAGAAAGTGTATCGCCTGGTCAAGACAGGAGGGCGTTTCGTCGTCGCCCATGGATCGGGCAGGGACGTCATCAACCGCCACCATGAGGCAGTTGCCGCGGGGGTGAGCTGCGGCCTGCACGCAGCGAGCGAGGAGAGCGCACTTTGGGCGGACAAGTTCGAAATCGAGGCGCTGGTGGACACGCCGGGCTTCTATGCGTTTTCCGGCGTTCGAAGATAGTGTTCGCCTGCGCCTGGCTCTTAAGGGCGGCAGGAGGTGTGCGCACGCGAATCGCGCTGTGGCGCCTGCAATTCGCAGAAATCCACAAAGTCTTCGCTTACGAAGCGCTTTCGATTTGTGCTTAACTTGAGGTAGTCAAAAGGCGCAGTGAGACGCTGCATACGATGTGCAGAGGTGGTCGCAACGAGCATGTTGCGGCCATTTTTTTATGTCGACGTTGTCTTTTGACGAGTATTCCCGAAAGAAAGGAACAATTGAAACAGTGACTTCGAGCAATGCCAAGCTTCCCCGCGCCCGTGTCGAGGTGGCGCATCCTTATCTTGCCCTCATGGGACTCTACTGCGGTGGCTTCGCCGGCATGTACAGCGAGACCGCGCTCAATATCGCTCTGCCCCAGCTTTCTCTCGCTTTCGGCGTCGACGTGTCCGTCACGCAATGGCTCGTGGTGGGCTATATGCTCGTGATCGGCGTGGTTCTGCCGTTCGCGAGCCTGCTCATGAAATGGTTCTCCGCCCGCAAGCTCACCTTGTTCGCGCTCGGCGCCTTCTTCGTCGGCGCGGTTGCGAGTGCGGTTGCCCCCTCGTTTCCTGTAGCGCTCGCCGGCCGTGCGGTGCAGGGCATCGGCACAGGGCTTGTTCTGCCCATCATGTTCGCCATGGTGCTCGAGGTGATTCCTCCGCATAAGATCGGCGCCGCCATGGGGACGAACGCGCTTGTCATCATGTTTGCGCCGGCTATCGGCCCGACGCTTGCAGGTGCTCTTATCGGCGCCGGCTCGTGGCGCCTCGTCTTCGCGAGCTTTGCGGTGATTGCTCTCGTGGGAATCATCTTCGCATGGAAGTTCGAGGTAAATCCCTATAAGCTGACCAGGCCTTCAATCGATGCGCCTTCCGTCGCGCTTTCGGTCGTGGGCTTCGGCGGCATTGTGCTCGGTGCGGGAATGGCGAGCTCTTGCGGATGGGCATCCCCCATCGTTTTGGGCGGGCTTGTTGCGGGCCTCGTGTGCCTTGCGCTCTATGTTCGCCGTCAGCTTTCCATGGAGGTGCCCGTCATCGATATGCGCATCTTCTCCCACCAGGGATTCCGCGTGGGTGCCGTGTGCATGATGGTCAACTTCGGTATTACCCTTTCCGCCATGTACATCCTGCCGCAGTTCTACCAGAACGGCATGCTTTTGGCAGTGGCCGTGACCGGCGTGGTCATGCTGCCCGGCGGCATCGTGAACGCGCTCATGAGCATGATCTCCGGCCGCATCTACGACCGAATCGGCGCGCGCGGGCCGGCGGTATGCGGCTTCGGGCTGTCCATCGTCGGTGCGGCGGCGCTGCTTTTCGCGACGCCGGAATCTCCGCTTGCCTATGTCATTGCCTGCCATGTGGTCATGATGGTTGGCGTGCCGCTCGCGATGTCGCCCTGCCAGACGCACGCGCTCTCCTCGCTGCCCCGCGAGCTGTCGACCGACGGCTCCACGGCGCTCAACACGATGCAGCAGGTGCTTGGAGCTGTGTGCACCGCGGTGGCGACGAGCCTTCTCACCGCAGGCCAGGCGAGCTATGCTGCTGCGGGCGGTGCTGACGCGACGCTCGCCTTCACGCAGGGGTCTCACTGGGGATTCGCGTTTGCGCTCGCACTTGCGGTGGTCGGTTTCGCGTGTGCGCTGCGCATCAAGGTGAAGAAACGCGCGAACGTGGGAACGGGCGAGGTTGCTGCCGCCGATGCTGCCGCTCGTGCGGCTGCGAAGGCTTCGGCTGCAAACGTCGCGACGGGCGATGGATCCTCGCCGCGCGACGCAGCGAAATCAGGCGCCCGCGCGTAGCGTGTCGGTTCCGGCTGGTAGGTGTTGACCTCGCCGAGGCGCGTTCCTCTTGGCTTCGACTTATGAGGGGACTAATCGTAGAGGGCGAATGTTGGGCGCCCTAGAAAAATTCCCTTCTTTGGCGGTCGGGCATCGTTGTGCTCGACCGCCTTTTGCAATCGGGTCGCCCTAGGGAAGGGCTGAATTGCCTCGTTTTCTAAATGAGCGCCGCACAGACGGAAAGCGATTTCGCCTGCGCGGCTGCACACGTTGTGATTTTTGGGGGTTGGCGGTATCCTCCCGCTACGAAAGGGCTGGGTCCCGAAGTCTCTAATTCGATTAACTCATTACAGTCCGAGATAAGCCACCGATGAACTTCGGTGGCGAGTATTCGGCGCATTGCCTACGATACGGGCAAGCCCCGAGGGGCCGCCGATCGGGCGCCTCCGGATGGCCGTCTGCCCCTGCCCCGAAGAGGGCCGGGGGTGTTGCCACCGGAGGCGCTCGCCGCTCCGAACGACTGATAGGAAACTGCCGGGCCCGGGGGCCACGGCCAGGTAATGTGGGTGTCGAGGGGAGGGCTTCCGATCGGCCTGACGATTGGAGGATACCACCATGGCACCACCCACCAGGCCGAGAATCGTCATAGGGCTCGACGTCGGGAAATCGGCGCACTGGGCGTGCGTCGTCACGCGCGAGGGCGAGCTCCTGGCAAGCAGGCCCATTCCCAACAGGGAAAACGCCATCGACGGGCTCTGCGCGCAGTATCCGGGCGCGCTGGTCGTCGTCGACCAGGTCCGCAACGTCGGCTCGCTCGCGCTTTCGCGCGCCAAGCTCGCCGGGATGCCGCGCGCGTACCTGCCCGGGCTCGCCGCGCACGGCGCCTCGAGGCTGTTCGCCGGAGACGCCAAGACCGACGAGCGCGACGCGATGGCCATGGCCAAGACGGCGCTGGGCATACCCGACGCGCTGCCTGCGGTGGCCGACAGGCCGCCCGAGATAGAGGCCGCCAGGTCGCTCGCCGCGCAAAGGGACTTTCTGACCTGCAAGAGCACGCGCAGCAAGAACAGGCTCCGCAGCATATTGCTCGAATCGTGCCCGGAATTCGAGGCGCAAGCCGACCTCTCGGACCCGGCGACCCCTCAAGCTCATGGCCGCCGTCGGCGGCCCGTGGTCGATATCCGAGGCCTCGCCGCAGGCCGTCGGGGCGCTCGCGCGCGGCCGCAGGCGCGCCAAAGTGGCGGCGCTGGTCGAATCCGTCGAATCGTCAAGCAGGCCGCACCCCGTGGCCGTCGCCTGCGAGGACCGCGCCGTTCGGCTGCTCGCGCGAAGGATATCGGAGAACGCCGCCGAGACAGGGTCGCCGACCTCCGAGATATCCGCGCTGCTCGCCGCCGACGAGACGTACAGGTGCCTGCCCACGGTGCCCGGCATAGGACCGCGAACGGCATCCGAGCTGGTCATATCCATAGACATAGCCGGCTTCGCGGGCCACGACAGGCTCGCCTCGCGCTGCGGGCTCGCGCCGCGCAACAGGCAGTCCGGCACGTCGATATCGTCGGCGTCCGCGTCGCGGCAGGGCGACAGGAGGCTGAAGAACCTGCTCGTATTCTCTTGCAACTGCCTTGCGCGCAGCCGCAACCGATGGGGCGAGCATTACGCGCGCTGCCGCGGCAGGGGCACGCCGCACGGCAAGGCGCTGAAAGCCGTGGCGAGGAAGCGGCTCAAGGTGACTACGCGATCATGGGGGGCAAGGTTCCGTACGCAGCCTAACGGCCTGCGTCAGCATTGCCAAAAACGCCCACCGAAAGGACGAATCCCTCTTGACAGAACTATAGGAACACCCCCCCTCGCGTGCCTTCGGCCGTTAATCCAATGTATGGTCGTTTGCCACCCTAAGCTTCCAACCAGAGTGAAGAAGGGGGTGAAGAGGAACAAGTATCGCGCGCGGCACTCGAAAACTGCGAGAAATAGGCTGACTGCGAGAATTACCAGATATGCGACCGCTACGCCGCTGCTCGGACGCCTATTCAGGGCGCCTAGGCAACTTCCGACGAGCACGAATATCCAAACGCCCTGCGCGATGACGAAGAAGGGCGTCGCGTTCTCCGAGCTCCCCGCTATGCAATTCTTCTCATGGCCGATATTGTAGAAATCGTATATCTCATCGTTGCCGCCCATGACCTCGATATAGAATTTCCCTTCACCTTTCCACCAGAACGTCCCATCGAGGTAGTTGTTGAGCGTCTTCTTCGCGGCGAGCTTGACTACGCCGCTTGCCCCCATGTCCTCGATGCGGCTCATCCAGTTCTCAACGTCTTTCTGCTTTCGAGCTGCCGGGTCCTCAATCGATGCGGACAGCTCGAAGTCCTCGGCCGTCTATCGCCCATTCGATTCGCGGTTTGCCCCGAGCATCAGGTAATGCTCGGGGCAAAGGGAACGGCTCTTGTCGACGTCGTAGTGGGAGATGAGCGCTGCATCGATCGCCATTGCCGCGAATGCGGCGAAGGCGATTGCGAGCACCGAAGTCACTGCCCGCGAGCAAGGGTGGCAGCAGTCTCTTTCGGCGTCATCCGCTTTCTTTCCCGAAAGTGAGCACACCTCGGCTAGGAGAATGGCGCATAAGACGAGAATGCTTGTCGGCTTGATGAAGTAGCCGAGCACTGAGAGGAAGGTGCACCCCTCCAAACGAAGCGGGCGATTGCGCACGTAGGCGAAAAAAAGAAGCGAGGTTATCGGCGCAACCATGCCGTAGGTGTCGGAGTACGGAACGAGCATCCACGGGGAAAATCCGAACAGCGCGGTCGAGAAAAAAGGCGAGCAGGGCAGCTCTCACGCCGCCCAGTTTACGGGCGATGAAGGCGACGATAACCGTCGAGAGGGAAAGGAAGAGGCAGCTTCCGACGACAAGCTCGAAATAAACGCCTTCGTAGGTTGCGTTCGGCGTGATGTGGGCTATCATCTCGAAAAGCGATGTGAGGAACAGCTGGTTGGGGTATGTCGAGAAGTACTCGAAGTTATCCTGGATGCCGTACACGACGCCATGAACGAGCGCTCCCGCGTCCCAATCGGTAAGGAACCACGATCCATTGGCGATGACCAACTGCGCGACGAACAGCGCGGCTCCGAAGCCCCAGGCAAAGGGGACGAACTTCGACTCGATACCCTCTGCGAGACGGCGCATGCGCTTCGAGTTGCTGGAAAGGCCCAAGAGCAGCCCAGCCGGCAGGCATAGGAGGAGGAGTAGCGGGCCGGCAGCGAGCACATCCTGGCGCATGCCCCTGAACCAGGTGTAGGAGTGGAGAAACACCACGAGGATCAGGGAGGCGGCGTTGAATACGCACGAGAAGTCCTTGCCAATGCGCAGAATGCGCCCTGCCGGAAGCGTTGCGATGCCGTCGCGGTTTTTGTGGATGTGGGGCATGGTGTTTCGGTCGGCCTCCGTGGCCGGTGTTCTGCTCCCTGAAATCTTACCGAAACAGGACCGCCTTCTCAAGTCGGCGTTTTGGGCGGCGCGAGTTAAGTTTTGCGGGAAAAGCCGACCGGAAGCCTTGCCGGTGCGACGGGGATCGGGGCGCCATCGGCGCTGCGGATGACCGCATTCTAGCACGACCCGGCGCGGAAGCGCGCGCTGGACCTCATCGCCCAGGTGGACGCCTGGTGCGGCGGCGCCCAGCCCGACCCGCACGACTCGGGGCCGCGCGACAGGCTCTTGGCCAGGAACTTCTCGGCGGCCCTCTCCTCCCTCTTCGAGCAGAGCGCGGGGAACTTCGGCGCGACGAGCGGCCGCCCCTCGGCGATCGCGCACCTGACCAGGCACATCGCCTCGGCGCCCTTTCGCGACCACGACATGCCGCGCCCCTTCATCCTGGCTGCGCCGACATAGGCGTTCGTGCCCTCCATGGTGCCCATGGACTCTCTCGGGAACACGACGCAATCGGCGTTGTTCAGCATGTACCCGCGCAGGTCGCGGACCCTGTCGCGGCGCTTGGCGTCCTTGATCTTGGGCAAAACGCGCCCGCACATGCGGGCAAGCTGCAGCGGCCGGCCGCGGCACCCGCTCCACGCCCAGGAACTCGAGCAGGCCCCTCGGCGCGGTCCCCTCGGACGCCTCGATGGCGCACCTGCCGCCGAGCCCGCCCCACGTGGTAGGAGTTCATGTGGCTGCAGCACACCGCCACGTCCCACGCGCTGAGCCTGTCGAAGTCACTACGGCCCTTGGGCAGGATGCACCTGAGCTGCTCGTGGTTGCGCTCGGCCTGCGACTTATGGTTGGACCTCATGGGGTCGCAGTAGTAGACGGAGCATCTGGCCTCGCCCCCGGCCAGGCATGACCGATCCATCCCGGCCCGGTCGTCGAACTCGATGCTGCGGTCGACGAGCAGGCCGGGAAGGCGGCCTGGAAAGCCCCGGGCGAGCCCAGCTCGGACTCCATCGCGTCCAGCCACGCCATCATGCCCGCCGCCGGCCCCCTCCCCTTCTTCAGGTAGGGCTGCAGCGAGCTGGCCAGGAAGTTCACGCTCCTGGAGCTCATCGGGATGCCGCGCTCCACCTACTACTACCACGAGGCGAACCCTCCCTCCGACAGGCAGGCGGCCGAGCGGCCGGCCATAGTGGAGATGTGCGAGAAATCCCAGTTCAGATAAGGATACCGACGCGTTGCCACCGCGTTGCGCAAAGCGGCCGGCATCCGCATCGCCGACAAGACGGTGCTCAAGGTCATGCGCGAGGAGGGGCTGGTGTGCCAGACCCGCAGACGCAGGAAGTACCGAT
>NZ_WAJR01000022.1 GCF_008831035.1 Ellagibacter isourolithinifaciens
TCGGCCTCCAGCTTCTGGACCCTCCGTTCGAGCTCCTGCTCGCGCGCCATCGGTCCGGGTGCCGCCTTCGCGCCCTTCGGCCTTCCTTTGGGCCTGGGCCTGAGCGCCTCGGGGCCTCCTTCCCGATAGGCTTTCAGCCATTTCCGCAGAGGGCTGCTCGAGACTATCCCGAACCTGGCCATGGCCTCGGGCACGGTGGAGCCCTCGTCTTCGACCGCTCTGACGGCGGCCACTTTGGTATCGAACGAGTAGGTCTTCTTCTTTGCCCCCATGGCGGCCAGAGCTCCTATGCCGACGGATCTGTAGGTGTCCAGCCATTTTCTCACGGTTCCCTCGGGGGTGCCGACAAGATATGCGATTACGTCGCGCCCGTGGCCCTCCTCGTAGAGTTCGACGGCGCGCCGTCGAACCCCCGCATCGTAAAGCGGTCTTCCAGACATAAAGAAGCCTCCCATTTCTCTTGTCCAAGAACTGGGAGGCAGTTCACATGGATGTGCGGGCTCTTCTTGTTTTGCTTGATAGTTCGCAACCCCAACTCGCGGTTACTGGTTGTTCTGCGTGGGGTCTTGGGGCGGCTGCTGCTCGTTGAGGGGCTGGCTTTGCGCGTCTTGCTGCTGCGCGAAAGGAGGCTGCGGCGCGCCTTGTGCGTACGGCTGCTCGTAGGGTTGGCCGTAGGGCTGCTGCGGTGCGCCCTGCGCGTACGGGTTCTGCCCGGGCTGGACATAGGGCTGCTGGTAGTAACCGGGCTGTGGCGCCTGGTAGGGCTGCGCACCCGCATAGCCCATCTGCTGCTGCGTGAAGGTCTCGGGCGGCAGCTTCTTCATCTTGTTCACGTACACCGCCACGATGATGAACAGCACGAGCGTTATGACGCTGCAGGTGAGCACCGAGACGACGATGCCTGCGATCGTCCAACCGAACAGCTTCGAGAACTTGGTCGGATCGGCGCAGCTCTTGATGCCGATGACGCCCGCGATAAGCTGCACGACGACGCATAGCAGGCCCAGCACCAGCAGGAATGCGGAAATCCCAACGGTGGCGTTCAGCATCGCGAGGATGCTGCCGCTGTCCATGCCTCCCAAATAGATGTAGTCGTCGTCGAAGTAGTTGCCGGAGCTGTAGGCGGTGCCGTTGAGTTCGTTTTGGATTTCGGCGATAACGGTGGGGTCGTTTACTGCAACGCCGAAAATCGCGATGAGCGCAAACCCGGCGATGACGCCGAGGATGCCCAGTGCGGCAAGCACGACGATGGCGATGCTTAGACCGCGTACGGTTTTGGAATCGGAGTTCATTGTCTTCTCCTTTAGGGGGATTGTCGGACGGGTTCAGTATACTATGGGCAAATCGCGAGAGGTCTTTCGCGGAGGTCAAATTACTGTGACAGTTCTAAAACGGAAAGGTAACGCCGCACATCGCAAGCCGTTTTTTGCAGCGTGCACATTGGGAAAGGATTGTTTCCATGCTTGATTTCGAGTTCATGTCCCCGACTCAGTTCGTCTTCGGCCGGGGCGTCGAGGAGAAGGTGGGCGACAAGCTCGCCGAGCGCGGCGCAAAGAAGGTGCTTTTGCACTTCGGCGGGCAGAGCGCGGTGCGAAGCGGGCTCATCGACCGCGTCTGTGCGTCGCTCGACGCGGCGGGCGTCGAGTGTGTGAAGCTCGGCGGCGTGCGTCCGAACCCCGAGATCGAGCTCGTGCGGGAGGGCGTGGCCCTGTGCAAGAAGGAGGGTGTCGACTGGGTGCTCGCCGTTGGCGGCGGGTCGGTCATCGACTCGGCGAAGGCGATCGCGAACGGCGCCTGCATCGAGGAGGACGTGTGGGAGCTCTTCACCACGAAGCGCCCCAATGCGAACGTGCTCCCCATCGCCGTGGTCCTCACCATCCCCGCGGCGGGCAGCGAGGCGTCGAAGAACACCGTGATCAGCAACGACGCGCTCGGCATGAAGACGGGGTACGGAAACGAGCACCAGCGCCCGAAGCTTGCGTTCATGAACCCCGAGCTCACCTTCACGCTGCCCCCGTACCAGACGGCCGCGGGCATCACCGACATGTTCTGCCACCTGCTCGAGCGCTTCTTCGACGATGTGGACGCGGTCCCCGTGACCGACAACCTGAACCTCTCGCTCATGAGGACCGTGCGCGCCGAGGCGCCGCGCGTGCTCGCGGACCCTGAGGACTACGAGGCTCGCGCGAACATCATGTGGGCGGGGATGCTCTGCCACCAGGGGCTCGCGGGCGTTGGGCGCCACGAGGACTGGGCGACGCACGGCCTCGAGCACGAGCTGTCGGCCTTCGACACCTCCATCACCCACGGTGCTGGGCTCGCGTGCCTGTTCCCCGCATGGATGGAGCACGTGCACGCCGAGAACCCCGCGCGTCTGGCCTACTATGGGCGTGAGGTGTTCGGGCTCGCCCCCACGGGCGACGTCTGCGCCGACGCGCTTTCGGCTGCTGACGAGACGCGCCAGTTCTTCGCGTCGCTCGGCATGCCGACGACCCTGACCGAGCTCGGCATCGGCGAGGATGAGATTGACAAGGCCATCGAGAAGATGATTCCCACGCTGAAGAAGAACAAAGGCGAGGTGTTCGGCAGCTTCAAGAAGCTCACGATGGAAGACGCCGAGGAGATCTACCGCTCGGCAGTGTAGCGGCACGGCGGCGTGCCGCTACACCGCGCATGCCTGCAAAGCGGCTCGCATTGCGAGACGAGGCACATATAGCTGAAGGGCTGGGCGATTCCAGATTATCGGAGTCGCCCAGCCTTTTGCTGCTACTTGTCCCCGATGAGGGAGTTCACCAGAGACGACACGATGCTGATGACGATAGACGCGACAAACGCGCTCCCGAAGGTCGCGATGTGCAGGCCCATGCCGAACAGGCCATCGGTGAGCCATGACGCGATGTAGAGGAGCAACGTGTTCACGATAAGATAGAAGATGCCGAATGTGAGGAACGTGAGCGGCAAGCTCAACATCTGCAGGATGGGCTTCAGGCCGATGTTCACAAGCGAGAGCACGAGTGCGAACACAGTAATGATGATCCACGCGTTGTCGCCTCCGACGATGTCGATGCCGGGGACGATCCAGGCGGCGGCCGCCACGGCAACGGCGGTGGCGAGCCAGCGGGCGATGAAGTTCATGAGAGGCCTTTCTCGTTGATACGCCTGACGGCGCGATGTTTTCGGTCCATTGTACGACACGTTCGCCTTCGCGCCCGTGCGGGTCGCTCTTTTGAAACTGTCTTGTAGCGAACGCGTTATTTGGAGCTGTGCCCGAGGGGATTTTTGCTCGGTTGCTTTCGGTATGCGCGGGTTTTCTGAGAGATGGGCGCCGTCACGGCGTTCTTGTGACACAATGAGTGGCATGGCTAATCATGAGAAAAGGCGTCAAGAAGACGCGAAGAAAAAAGCAAAATCGAATACGCGTGCAAAGTCGGGCGCAGGCTCGAAGAGAGCGGGGCGCTCTCGCGCCGCTCGACGCGCAGGGGCGAGCGATTCGCCTTGCCCGGTCGACGCTCGCTGCGGCGGGTGCAAGAACCTGTGCGTCCCCTACACCAAGCAGCTCATCGACAAACAGCTGCGCATCGAGCGCCTGTTCGCGCCGCTCGCGCCCGACGGGGCGATATCCCTCATCAAGGGTATGAAGGACCCTTACCACTATCGCAACAAGGTGATTTCCCCCTTCGCGCCGGGTAAGAAGCTGCCCCCGCGCGGGCAGGATCGCAGGGCGACCGACCCCCGCGATCGCAAGGCGGCGGATGCCCGCGGTGCGAAAGGCGGCAAGGGGAAGCGCCCCCAGGCTCGCTACGAGATTCTCACCGGCATGTACGCCGCGGGATCGCACGAGCTGGTGCCTACGGACAAATGCCTGATCGAGAACGAAACGGCGAAGAAAGTCGTGCTCGCGGTGCGCGATATCATGCGCAAGCACGACGTTGCCCCCTATCGCGAGGACACGGGCACGGGGTTCATGCGCCATGTCGTGGTGCGCGTCGGCCACACCTCGGGCGAGGTGCTCGTCACGCTCGTCACGAACAGCGATGATTTCCCCTCGTCGAAGTCGTTCTGCCGCGAGCTCATCCGCCTCTGCCCTGCGGTGACCACGGTCGTGCAGAACGTGAACGAGCGTCAGACGAACGTCATCTTAGGCGACAAGGAACGCGTGCTCTACGGACCCGGGTTTATCCTCGACGAGCTGTGTGGGCTTTCCTTCCGCATATCGTCCAAGTCGTTTTACCAGGTGAACGCGACGCAGACGGAAGTGCTCTACCGTGCGGCCATGGAGCTTGCGGGCTTCGACGGCACCCAGGTCGCAATCGATGCGTACTGCGGCACGGGAACGATCGGCCTTGTGGCGGCGAAGTCGGGCGCGGCGCGCGTGATTGGCGTCGACTCGGTGGAGTCGGCGATTCGCGATGCGCGGACGAACGCCCGCCACAACGGTGTCGAGAACGCGGAGTTCGTCGCCGGCGACGCCACCGACTTCATGTGCGAGCTTGCGAAGGAGGGCGTGCTCGGTGCGGAATCGCCGGAAGAAGGCGCCCAGGCGGGCGGGCTTGTCGTGCTTATGGACCCGCCGCGCGCGGGCTCGACGGAGGAGTTTTTGCGCGCAGCGGCGGCACTCGCCCCGGAGCGGATTGTCTACATCTCCTGCAACCCCGAGACGCAAGCGCGCGACGTGGAGTTTCTCGACTCGATAGGCTATGCGGTCGTGGCGGTGCAGCCGGTCGACATGTTCCCGCACACCGACCACATCGAGTGCATCGTGGCGCTCGAGCCGGTGGATTCTCTTTCGCCCGATCGCTGGGGCAAAGAAGGCGGGGAAGAGGAAGCCCCAGACGACGAAGGGACCCCCGATGCGGAAGAGGAGGCCGCTGAGGAGGAAGCCCCCGAGGGTGATTGCGACGGGGACGCCGCTGACGAGGTCCCCAACGGGGAAGCCCCCGGCGTGGAGGTTCCCGCCGCCGACCCCGCCGACCCTGCAATCGATGAGGAGGTCGAATAGCCATGGACGTGATCGAGCGCATGCGGGCTGCCATCGCGGCGCATGGGATGGCCGACGCCGACACCCCGGTGCTCCTCATGGTGTCGGGCGGGTCGGACTCAACGGCGCTCGCCTACGCCGCCTGCGAGCTTGCCCAGGCAGGCGAGCTCGGGATGCTCGCGATGCTGCACGTGAATCACCATCTGCGCGGCGAGGACGCCGACGCCGACGCCGCCTTCGTGTCCCAGTTGGCCGACGCCTTGGCAATCCCCCTGTTCATGTGCGATATCGATGTGGCAGGAGAAGTCGCCCGCACGGGCGGCAACGTGGAAGCGGTCGCGCGCAGCGAGCGCTATCTTGCCGCGAACGAGGCGCTCGAGAGCCTGTGCCGCCATGCGGGCGCGCCGCTTTCCAGCGGCCGCATCTTCACGGCGCATACCGCCGACGACCGCATCGAGAGCTTCTATATGCGCTCGATCGTGGGCACGGGCCCTGGCGGCTTTCGCGCGATGCGCTACGAGAACGGCCCCATCGCGCGTCCGCTTCTTGACGTTGGGCGCGAAGACCTGCGCGATTACCTGCGCAAACGAGAGCAATCCGGCGAGGTGTGCGTATGCGATGCGCAGGGGAACCTCTGGCGCGAGGACGCCACCAACGCGCACACGGACCATTTCCGCGCCTTCGTCCGCCACGAGATCGTGCCGCGCGCGAAAGAGCGCAACCCCCAACTGCTTGAGACGCTCGGCCGCACGATGGACCTTATCGCCGACGAGGACGATTTCATGGAAGGCCTCGCTCGAGAGGCCGCGGGCAAGCACCTCACCTGGGTCTGTCAGGCGGAGGGTCGCGACCCCGATTGGCAAGAGGGCTTCAAGCTGTCCCCGTCGTTCGGGCAAGTGGCGCTTCCCGTCGCCCGCCGCGCTATTGCGGGAGCGCTCCAGCGCGTGCTCGGCGTCGACACGCGGGTGGAGACGGCGGCCGTTGCGGGCGTGCTCGATGCGTTCGAGGATAAGCGCCCGAAAAGCGGCTATGTGACAAATATCCAGGGTGATTTGGCCGTGAGCGCGAACAAGCGCGGCGTGCTGGTGGAACCCATGAGCGCCTTTCGCGCAAGGAGGAAGAAATAGATGAGTGATAACGCCAACAGCCAGGGGAAACCCGCCGAAAAGCCCTTCCGCGTCGTGCTCGCCTCGGCGAGTCCTCGCCGTCGGGAGCTGCTCGAGCAGGCGGGCGTCACCTTCACCGTGCACGCTTCCGAGGTCGACGAGTCGCTCGAGCCCGACCTTCTGGCCGATCCGCCCGAGGCATGCAAGAAGCTCGCCGAGCGCAAGGCGGGCGCGGTCGTGCAGGAAATCCTGGCAGACCCCGCCTTTGAAGGCATGCTCATCGTGATCGGCTCGGACACGATGGTCGTGAAAGACGGCGACATCTTCGGCAAGCCGAAAAGCGCTTCCGACGCCACGCACATGCTGCGCCGCCTGTCGGGCGCGACCCACGAGGTGATCACGGCGGTGTCGGTATGGATGGTGTCCGCCGAGGCGGTCGATCCGGCGCTTGCGGCCGACGACGACTCGGGCAACATCTCGCTCGGCTTCCGCACCTTCTGCGACACCTCGCGCGTCACGTTCCACGAGCTCACCGACGAGCGCATCCGCAAGTACCTGGCGTGCGGCGAGTCTTTCGACAAGGCAGGCGCCTACGCGGTACAGGGCGAGGGCGCCAAGCTCGTCAAGCACATCGACGGCTATAAGAGCACGGTGATCGGCCTTCCCGTCGAGCGGCTCGTGAAGGAGTTTCCCGACCTGGTTTAGTTGTGTGTCGTTACCGTATCGTCGCTTTTGCGGGCTGACGTTGCGTTACACTTATCAGGTTACAGAAGAGAGGGCAGGTGCGCCTGCCGTATCGAATCAAAGGACTGCACGTGCATAAGGACGTTAGCGAGATTCTGTTCACCGAAGAGCAGATTCACGACCGTGTCGCCGAAATCGGCGCTGCCATCACGGAAGACTTCAGGGAAAAAGCCGGCGACGACGGAATCATTCTCATCTCGGTGCTGCGCGGTGCGGCTATCTTCATGGCCGACCTCGCTCGTGAGATCAAGATTCCTTGCGAGATGGACTACATGGCCATCTCCTCTTATGGCAACGGCGTGAAGAGCTCGGGCGTCGTGCGCATCCTGAAGGACCTCTCCTCGCACATCGAGGGACGTCACGTGGTCATTGCCGAGGACATCCTCGACTCCGGCCTCACGCTGACGTATCTGCTGAAGAACCTGGCCTCGCGCAACCCCGCGTCGCTTACCGTGGCCACGCTCCTTCGCAAGAAGACGAAGGTGCAGGCGGACGTCGATTGCGCGTACGTCGGCTTCGAGTGCCCCGACCAGTTTATCGTGGGCTACGGCCTCGATTACGCGGAGCGATACCGCAACCTACCCTACATCGGCGTGCTTAAACCGGAAGTTTACGAATAGCATCGAAGCGGCGCCGCAAAAGGCGCCGTTTCGCGATAAACGCAACAGAAAAGGCTCACTCTCCATGACGCAACAGAAGAAACCATCGTCTCCTCAGCAACCGAATCCTCGGGTGACCATCATCTCGGTCATATTGTTCCTCGTTGTGGCGTTTTTCGTCGGGCAGCAGTTTATGGTCATGTCGAACGCGAGCTCGACGCCCACCGACTCCCTCATCACCTCTGAGTTCACCCAGGCGGTCGAGCAGGATCGCGTGACGAAGGTCGTGTATTCCGCGGGCGATTACAAGGTCACGGGCACGTATTACCCAGCCGTCACGGCAGGCTCGAATGCCGCCGACGCGTTCAACAAGGCCTTCGACGCGATGAACGCCCGCATGGCCACGAAGAAGACCCCTGCAGGCGGCGTTCCCGCAGGCGTGGGCACGACTTCCATCGAGTCGTCCGTGCTCGGTTCCGAGCGCGGCTACACCTCGACGTTTGTGGGGCAAGACGCGCTCGCTGCGCTCTTGAAGGACCATCCGGAAGTGTCTTACCAGGTCACGCTGCCTTCTGAGTGGCTCGGCATCCTGAGTACCCTGCTTCCCATCTTGCTTATCGGCGCGCTTCTGTTCTTCTTCTTCAACCAGATGCAGAAGGCGAACAACTCGCAGATGAGCTTCGGCAAGGCGAAGACGAAGAAGAACGCCGAGGAGCGCCCCGACGTGAAGTTCTCCGACGTCGCCGGCGTCGATGAGGCCGTCGAGGAGATGCAGGAAATCAAGGACTTCCTGTCGAACCCCGCGAAGTACCAGTCCATGGGCGCGAAGGTGCCGCGCGGTTGCCTGCTCGTCGGCCCTCCGGGCACGGGCAAGACGCTGCTCGCGCGCGCCGTTGCGGGCGAAGCCGGCGTGCCCTTCTTCAGCATTTCCGGCTCCGACTTCGTCGAGATGTTCGTCGGTGTGGGCGCCTCCCGCGTGCGCGACCTGTTCCAGCAGGCGAAGGACGCGGCGCCTTCCATCATCTTCATCGACGAGATCGACGCCGTCGGTCGCCAGCGCGGCGCCGGCTTGGGCGGCGGTCATGACGAGCGCGAGCAGACGCTCAACCAGCTGCTCGTCGAGATGGACGGCTTCGAGTCGAACGAGTCTGTCATCCTGATCGCGGCGACCAACCGCGCCGACATTTTGGACCCAGCGCTCCTTCGCCCCGGTCGCTTCGACCGCCAGATCGTGGTTGACGCCCCCGACGTGCGCGGCCGCGAGCGCATCCTGCAGGTCCACGCGAAGGACAAGCCGATCGGCTCCGACGTCGACCTGAAGAGAATTGCCCAGCTCACGCCTGGTTTCACGGGTGCTGATCTGATGAACCTCATGAACGAGAGCGCGCTTCTGACCGCGCGCCGCGGCAAGAAGATCATCACGATGCGCGAAGTGAACGAGTCGATGGAGCGCGTCATCGCCGGCCCCGAGCGCAAGGGCCGCGTGATGGACGAGGCCACCAAGCACACCATTGCCTACCACGAGAGCGGCCATGCCCTCGTGGGTCACCTGCTTCCGCACGCCGACCCGGTGCACAAGATTTCGATCATCTCCCGTGGTCGCGCGCTCGGCTACACCCTGTCCATCCCTAAGGAGGACAAGGTGCTGAACACCGTGGGCGAGATGCTCGACGAGCTGGCGGTCTTCATGGGTGGCCGTGTGGCGGAGGAAATCTTCTGCGACGACGTAACCACGGGCGCGAGCAACGACCTCGAGCGTGCGACGAAGATGGCGCGCGCGATGGTGACGCAGTACGGCATGTCTGCAGCGCTCGGCACGCAGGTGTTTGGCCAGCCCAACCACGAGGTATTCCTCGGTCGCGACTACGGCAACACGCAGGATTACTCCGAGGAGACGGCGCGCCGCATCGACGACGAGGTTGCACGCATCATGAAGGGGGCGCACGACCGCGCCTACGAGATTCTGAGCTCGCATCGTGATCAGATGGACCTCATGGCGAGCGTGCTTCTCGAGCGCGAGACGATCGACGGTGCCGCATGCCAGGCGCTTCTCGACAACCGCTGGAGCGAGTATCTCGAGCACGAGGACGAGATCATCGCGAAGAAGGATCGCGAAGAGGCCGAGGCTCGCGCGCGTGACGCCAAGCTCGCCGACCCGAATTGGAATGCTGACGCGATGGGCGGCAGCGATGTGGACGGTTCCGACGGTGCACCGACCAACGTGGAGGCGAAACATACCGACGCGTTCACGCCTCATGGGATTTTGAACGACCTTGAGGCTGGTTTCCGCGACATCGCTCATGGCGACCATGCCGACAATGGCAAAGACGACAAGGATAGCAAACACTAAGGAGCGCATACGTGAATTGGCAATGTGCCTCGTATAGCTTCGACGTCAAGATGCCCATCGTGATGGGCATCTTGAATGTCACGCCCGATTCGTTCTCCGACGGGGGAGAGCACAACACGCACGACGCTGCGATTGCGCACGCGAAGAGCATGATTGAGCAGGGTGCGAAGGTCATCGACGTGGGCGGTGAGTCCACGCGTCCCGGCTCCGCCGAGGTATCGGTTACAGAAGAGCTCTCGCGTACGGTCGAGGTTGTTCGCGAGCTCGCTCGGGCGGGCATCTGCGTGAGCATCGACACGCGCCACGCCGAGGTTGCGCGCGCCTGCGTGGAGGCGGGCGCCGCCATCATCAACGATGTGTCGGGTTTTCGCGACCCGGCGATGGTCGAGGTTGCGCGCTCATGCGACGCGGGCCTCGTCGTCATGCACATGAAGGGCGAACCGCGCACCATGCAAGATGATCCCGTCTATGACGATGTCGTCGTTGAAGTGCGCGATTACCTGGCAAAACGCGCGGCAGAACTGGAAGCGGCGGGCATTGCGCACGACCGCATCTGCCTCGACCCGGGTCCTGGGTTCGGCAAGACCGCCTCGCAGACGATGGAGCTCATGCGCAACTTCCACGAGATCGCGCGTCTGGGCTACCCTTCGATGGTCGCGGTCTCGCGCAAGAGCTACATCGGCAAGGCCTACGGAATCGAGGACCCTCACGATCGCGATCGCGCGTCGGCGGCCGAGGCGCTCATGGCGTGCGAGCTGGGCGCAGGTGTGGTGCGCGCTCATAACGTGGAGGAAACCCTGAAGGCGCTGAAGGATTTGCGCCCGTATTGCTACCTGGGCCTGGGTTGCAACGTGGCGCTCGTGGCGGAGCCTGGCGAGGAGCGCGAGGGCAAGATTGCCCAGATAGAACACGCGATCGGCCAGCTGTGCATGATTCCCGACTCGCAGATCGTCGACGTGTCGAGCTACTACGAAAGCGAGCCTGCGTACTACCTCGACCAAGAACCGTTCGTGAACGCCGTCGTGCTCATGCGCACGGGCGTAGCGCCGAAGGAGCTGCTGGAGTACCTGCACGCGATCGAGAACAGCCTGGGCCGTGTGCGCGAAATCGAGAACGGCCCGCGTACGTGCGATGTCGACATCTTGGACTACCAGCTCTACGTGGTGGACAACGACGTGCTCACGCTGCCGCATCCGCGCATCTGCGAGCGCGACTTCGTGGTGAAACCCCTGCTCGAGATTTCCCCTAACCACGTTCTCGCCGACGGCACGCCCGTCGCGAGCGTTCCCGAAGACCAACGCGTCGGCCACGCCGTGAAGCTGTAGGCATTACCCGATTTCACTAAGCCCTGCTTTCGCGTATCCAGGAAAGCAGGGCTTTTATAATGATGCGGCTATCGGTGGCGGTGGCCGCGAGTTTGCTTCGAAAAGGGCAACTCACAATCCTTCGTAGTGCGACCACATCCTCACGACTTTCACGATGCCGTCGCAAGGCGCGCCGTCATGGGCATCTGCACTTTGCTCGATAGAAGCGCGTCTAAGCTCGCTGTCACATTCGGGATTCGCCAATAATCTTACAATTTCAGATGCGGCCTTTGAGGATATATTGAACATTGCTAAGGAGAACATGAAAGTCTCTGTCCCAGTCTATTCCGTCGAAGGTGTTGTTGTGGGTGAGTATTCGTTTGTGAGATTCTAATTATTCGCCATCCTGATCATGCTGTATGATGGTTGATATTCGTACATGAGAGGAAGGGAACTCTCAGTGAATATCGGTCAACTTGAGCATGTAGTCGAGGTAATTCGATATTCGGCTCCCAAATGCAACAACTAAAAGATAGGAGCGCATTATGAAATGCTTGAAGGCAAGATTCGGGCTAGCCAAAGCGTTTGTTCTAGCGGTGGCATTTGCTCTTGTATGCGTGTGCGGGCTTGCTGGGTGTTCGCAGCAGGCGACAAGTGAATCGGGGAGTGGCCTGGTCAAAAGCGAGGACTACCCCAACACCGTTACGGTCGACAAGCTGTCGATGGAGTACCCCAACGAGTTCGAGGTTTCCAAGAAGTACGACGCCGGGCAGCATGCGGGCGACTTCCCAGACGGCGTGTCCGACACCGCCTCGGCGCTTCTCCTTAACAAGAGCGGTTCGATCATGATTACCGTCGTGAGTGCTGATGACTCGGAAAACGTCGGCCTTGACGGGCTTAAGGATTGGGTCGAAGCTGCGCCCGAGCGCCTTGAGAAGATGAAGGAAACGCAGCCGGAGATGTACGAATCTCTGAAAAACGTGGATTGGGAAAACCCTGAAAAGACCACGGTGAACGGCGCAGACGTGCTCTGCGTGAAGACTGCGAGCGGCAAAACGACGACGGTGACGTACTACCTTGCGAAGGAAGGTGCGATTGCCGGGTATGTGTCCGTCGTGCTTCCCACGTCGGAATACGATGCGAACAAGGGCATCTACGAGAAAATCGTTGCCACGACAACGATAAGCTAAGGGCTCGCTCTGCTTCCGCTACCGCGTTCGCGGCTTCAGGAGGCTTGCGAACAGCCAAGTCACGCACATGCCGACGGCGATTCCCAGGGCAAATTGGCCCGTTCTCATTGCATAAGCCGCTACTTGCGTCCAATCAGACGCCACGGCAAAGCTCATCGTGTAGTACAGCGGGGCGCCGGGAATGAGCGGTACAACGGAGGGAATCACGAACAGCAGCGAGGGAATGTTACGCCACTGCGCGAGCGCTTCGGAATAGAGCGCGGAAAAGGCGCTCGCGACGAGTGCGGGGAAGAACACGCTGTTCGACGCGCATCCGACGGCCAGATAGATTGCCCAGCTGAGGATGCCGCCGATCGATGCGGCAGCGAGGTGCTTGCGGGGCAGGTGAAAGATCATCGCGAAACCCGCTGCGCCGAAGAACGCCGCTATGAGCTGGGCGGTAACACCCATCCAGTTGAGCTCGAACCCAGGGCCGACGTTGTGACTTGCGTCGAATAGGAATATTGCGGTCATGAACCCGCCCGCCAGCGCCACCGCCCACAGCATCGTCTCCACGAAGCGCATGGTGCCGGCCACGGTGTCGCCGACGAGCATGTCGTGGATGGCGTTCGTCATGAAGATGCCGGGGATGAGCAGCATGACCTCGCCGATGAGGATCTTGTCCAGGTGGATGAGCGGGTTGGCGCCCTGAAGCGCGTTCGTGCTGCTGATATCCGCGCCGAGAATCCCCGCCGCAATGGCCTCGACGAACGCAACGGTTGCGCACGTTCCCACGCCAGCGAGAAACGAGCACAGCAGGTTGAACATGAGCATGTTGGGACAGCGCGGCGCGAACTTCTCCTGCAAGAGGCAGATGAGCACGGCGAACACCGCGGCGAAGATGGCGTCGACCGCCGTGCCGCCGAAGAATACGGTGAAGCCTGCTGCGGCAAAGATGCTTCCCAGGTAGAACGTCATGCGATCGGGGGGTTGGTCGATGCAGCGCTTTATGGCCCTGGCGAGCTCATCGACGCTCGGGGTTTTCTTGCAACATTGTTTTCCAAGCTTGTGGAAGGCGGCGACGACGCGGTAGTCCGTCGGTCCCGGCGCGATGATGCGCCGCGTTTGCGTGAGCCGCTCGCCGTCGGGAAAGTCCATCGTGACCACGAGCGTCGCCGTGATGGCGAACACGTTCATGGCGCATGCCCCGTAGGCTCGTCCGACGCTGGAAAGCGTGCTTTCCACGCGGCTCACTTCGGCGCCAGCAAGCAGCATGGCCTCGCCCATGTTCAAAAGCTCGTAGAGTATTTCGCTGTGGTTTTCCATGGCTGCCATTATACGCGAGCAAGCTGCGCAGCCCGTCGTTTTCGGGCATAATGCGTGAGGAAGATGACGCGGGAAAGGAAGCGGTGCAGTGTTTCGCTTGCAGGTGTTCGAATCGGTGGACTCCACCAACGAGGTGATTAAACGTGCGATCGAGGATGGCGAACCGGAAGGGCTTGCCATCAGGGCATATCGTCAAACTGGCGGCTATGGGCGACAGGGCCGTGCATGGAAGAGCCCCCGTGGCGGCATGTACGAGTCGATTCTTTTGCGCCCCGAGGTCGAGATGCGCGAGCTTCCCACGCTGGCGCTCGTCGTCGCGATCGCGGTGCGCCGCGCGCTGGCGAGCCTTGTTATGGACGACCAGGCGCGTCGCATCTGCATCAAGTGGCCGAACGACGTCGTGCTGGTTGGTGGGACGTTTCCGCAGACAACCGCCCCAAGCATCAAGAGCCTCTACTCCAAGCTCGCCGGCATCTCCTCGGAGGTCCATGCGGGTGGGATATGCGTGGGGATCGGCGTGAACGTCGAGCCGCCCGAGGACGCGATGGAGGTTGGCGGAAAGAACGCGCCGGCTTATCTGGCCGACCTTGGCTTCGGGTTCACCTGCGAGCGCGAAGCTGCGATCAACGCTGTGGGCGATGCGGTTCTCCACGAGTTCGAGCCTCTGTATCGCCGCTGGTGCGACGGTGGATTCGCGGCGCTTTCGGGCGAGTTCGCCGAGCATTCGATGCTCGAGGGGCGTTTCGTTCGTATGGCCAATCAGCTGGGAGAAGTCGTTTGCGAGGGTACGGTGCGCGGAGTCGATGCGTCAGGGCGGCTGCTCCTCCGACTGGAAGACGGTGAGACGAAAGCCGTCGCCTCGGGCGAGGTGCATCTGCTTTAGCGAGCTCGAGAGCCACGGTGCACGCCGTGTTGGGCGTGGTCGCGGCGCACGTCGCAGCATGCGTGGCCGGCGATGCAATCTGCAGCATGCGTGGCCCGCGGCGCAAGCCTCAGCATGAGCGGCCTGCTTCGGGTTCTCAGCCTGCCCATTTCGCCTTCCGCTTGCCGTCGCTTTCGCGCGGTGGGCGTGATAAACTGTTCCTTCTTGTGCGCTGATATGCATACAATTGTATGTTTCCGAAAAATGGCAAATGAGACGATTGAAGCATGAGGTATGCATATGACGGCACAAGAAGAACAACGTGGCCAATCTTTGAAATCGACCCCCGAAGCCTCGGCGGGCACCCCCTCTTCTCCTAAAGGAGCCCCTGCGCGTAAGCCGCAGGGCAACGATCGTGTTACCCGCATGGGCACGGCGTCCCTTCCCCGGCTCATCACCGAGTTCGCTATCCCTGCCATTTTGGGCATGCTGGTGAATGCGGCGTACAACCTGATCGACTCCATCTTCCTCGGGCAGGCGATGGGGGAAATCGGCCTGTCGGCGGCAACGGTTGCGGCACCGCTCATGGTTGTGTTCATGGCGCTTGCGATGCTCGTCGGCAATGGCGGCAATGCGCTTGCGGCGCTTCGTTTGGGCGAAGGACGTAAAAACGATGCCGAGATCAGCCTCGGTAACACGGTGACGCTCGGCATCGTGATCTGGATCGTCATTGCCGCGGTTGCGGCGTATCCGCCGCTGCTCGACGCCTTCCTCACGTTCTCGAGCGCGACCGACGAGGTGCGCCCGTATGCCGCGACGTTCATCCAGATTCTAAGCTTCGGCTTCGTTCTGCAGATGATCGGCATGGGCGTGAACAACTTCATTCGTACAGCCGGCGCTCCCAATCGCGCGCTTCTGACCATGGTTATCGGCGCGGTGGTGTGCACCATCTTCAACTACATCCTCGTCCTGAAGCTTGGCTGGGGCGTTGCCGGTTCCGCTTACGCCACGCTGATCGGTCAGGCTGCATCGTGCATCTCGGTGTTGTGGTTCTTCATTTTCACGAAGGATGCGCCGCTCAAGCTTCATCTGCACTGCATGCGTCCCCATGCGAAAATCATCCGCTCCATCCTCTCCCTCGGTCTTGCGAGCTTTGCCGTGCAGGCAGGTGCCGCGGTCGTGAACTTCGCTGTGAACTTCCTACTGGTGAAGTACGGCAGTGCGAGCGCTATCGGCGCCGAGGGCGCGCTCGCCTCCATTGGCGTCGTGCAGCGCATCGCCATGTTCACGGTGATGCCGCTTGTCGGCGTGTCGATTGCGATTCAGCCGCTTCTCGGCTTCAACTACGGCGCCAAGATAATTGCGCGCGTGCGTAAGACGCTCTGGCTGGGCGTGGCGTTCGCCACTTCGCTTGCCGTCATCATGTGGGCGCTTGTGCACCTGTTCCCGAATCAGATCGTGGGGCTGTTCGGCATCACGAACGCGTCGCTCGCCGATTTCACCATCTTCGCTCTGAAGGTCCAGCTGCTGATGCTCCCGCTCGTCGGATTCCAGATCGTGGGTTCGAACTACTTCCAGGCAACCGGCCAGCCGATGAAGTCGATGATCCTCTCGCTCACGCGCCAGGTGCTGTTCCTCTTGCCGCTCATGTTCTGGCTTCCCGAGGTGTTGCCTGGTTGGTTCCCGCAGTTCACGGGCTTGGATGCTCTCTACATTGCGACGCCGGTGGCGGATTTCCTCGCTATCTTCACGGTTGGCATCTTCATTGCAATCGAGATGCGCCGCTTGAAGGACGTCGAGAGCGGGAAAATCATCTCGAAGTACTAAGTTGTTGCGCGTGCTTGGGTGCTGTATGTCGCTTGCTGTCGTGGGAACTGCGAGGCCCTGAGGGGCGCGGGGTACGCGCAAACTGCGGGGGAGTCGCGCCACGGCTTGCGCGCGCAAGCTAACTTTCTTATGGAATTCCGCGTTCAAACGATGGAATTCGAAGTCAACTGCTAGAGTTTCAACGTTATTGTCGTCTGACCCGAAAGAGGTACAGAAAGTGGAGCAAGTCAAAAAAGGCGCCGCCTCGGCGTCGCGCACCCGCTCGATCGCATTCGTCGGCTTGGCTGTTGCCATCATGGCAGTGTCCGCCTGGGTTACCGTGCCGCTCGGACCGGTACCTTTCACGCTGCAGATGTTCGCCATCACCTTCGCCATCGTGATGCTCTCCCCGAAGGAGTGCATCGCCGCCATCGTGCTGTACCTCGCGCTCGGCGCCATCGGCCTGCCGGTGTTCTCGGGCATGAGCGGCGGAATCGCCAAGCTCATGGGCCCGACCGGCGGCTTTCTGTGGGGCTATATCTTCGGCGTCGCCGCTGCCGTGGGGCTGCTCTACGTGCTGCGCCGCCGCATGGGTGCAGCCGACAAGGCAAACGCCTCCGACCAGCGCGGTTTCGTTGCGTTCCTGAAGAACGCCGCTGCCGAAATCGTCGCGGGCCTCGTGTTCACCGCGATCGCGTACTTCTGCGGCTGGCTGCAGCTGATGCTCGTCATGGGCATCTCGCCTGAGGCCGCGTTCCTTGCCGGTGTGGCGCCTTTCGTGGTCGTCGACGTGCTGAAGATTCTTGCCGCCGTCGCGTGCGCTCGCGCCGTGAAGGCTGCGGTTCGCTAAATACCCATTTCGCGCACATTTGGGGTGCGTGCTATAATCACTTGGAAGCAAGCAACCATCATGCGCAGGCGATTTTCGCCTGCGCTTTCTATGAGGGAGTGACTAGTGGGCTGCGCAATCATCGGTTGCGGGAAATCTCTTCCCGCGCTTGCCGTCGCGAACGACGACCTTACCCAGCTTGTCGACACGAGCGACGAGTGGATCACCACGCGCACGGGCATCAAGTCCCGCCGCATCGCCGTTGGGGAAACGAACGTCGATATGGCCGAAGGTGCCGCGCGTCAGGCGATGGGCCTTGTCGAGGGCGGCTATTGCGAGGCTCCTATCGACCCTGAGTCCATCGACCTTGTGGTGTATTCCACGTGCACGCCCGATGTGCTCGTGCCCTCGTGCGCGGCGCTCGTCCGCCGTCGCCTGGGCCTGGTGAACGCCGTCGCTTTCGATGTGAACGCGGCGTGTTCGGGCTTTATCTATGCGATGAGCGTTGCGGAATCCATGATGGCTTCCAGTGCGCTTGGCGTCGCGGGCGCTGGCCGTCGCAACAAGGTTCGCCGTGCGCTTGTGATCGGTTCCGAGCGCCTGACGCGCATCACCAACTGGGAGGACCGCACGACCTGCGTGCTCTTCGGCGATGGCGGCGGGGCTGCCGTGGTCGAATGGGACGAGAGCCGCGCGGGCGTGCTCGCCACCTACATGAAGAACGACGATGACGACACCAATGCGCTTACCTGCCCCTCCGCGTTCGACTCGCCTCAGCCTTTCGATGTGAACGGCGTTTCGAAGGAAGCTGCCGTTGCGGGCGACCCGGGTAATGCGCGCATCGACGAGGAACTTGGCGTGACTGAGGCCGTCGCCGCCGGTCGTCCGCGTCAGTCCCTTTTCATGCACGGGCAGACTATCTTCAAGTTCGCCGCCAGTGCGATGGGCAACGCCATCGACGAGGTGTGCAAGCGCGCCGACGTGGACATCGACGACGTGAAGCTTATCGTGCCCCATCAGGCAAACGAGCGCATCATCAAATACGCGGCCAAGCGTTGCGGGCTTTCGCTCGACCGCTTCCAGGTTTCCATTGGCGAGCGCGGAAACGCTTCTTCCGCCTGTGTGCCGATGGCGCTTTCCGACGCGTACGAATCGGGGCGCATCCAGAAGGGCGACAAGGTGATTCTCGTGGCCTTCGGCGGCGGGCTTACCAGCGGCGCCGTGCTCTACGAGGTGTAAGCAAGCCGAGGCTCAGCCGTTTTGCGGGCTAGGTTCGAGGGCGTGGCCCGAAGCGCAGCCAACTTGCGCTGCGCTCTTACGCAATCGAGGGGATGGCCACAAGGAAGCAGGCGCCTCCGTCGGGCAGGTTAAACGCCTCGACCGTGCCGTCGTGCGCATCGACGACGGACTTCACGATGGCAAGCCCGAGTCCTGTGCCTCCCGTGCCGCGGTTGCGCGACGGGTCGCCTCGATAGAACCGATCGAACAGAAGCTTCGGGTCAGCATCGCCCAAGCCGCAGCCGTCGTCGCGCACGGAGAGGACGGAATTCCCCCGTGCTCCCATGAGCTCGACGGTGATATGCCCGCCTGGCTCGATGAAGCGGCTCGCATTCTCCACCAAGTTGAACACGACCTGTTTTAACCGGTCGCGGTTGCCGAGCACGTCGGGCGCCTCGCCTATGACCTGGCAATTTGCCTCCCTTTCACGCAAAAGCGGCGAAAGGGAATCCACCACTTCGCGTGCCACCTGTCCCAAATCGACGCGCGAGAACTCGGTTGCGATGTTTCCGCTTTCCAGCCGCTGCAATGCAAGCAGGTCGTTCACCAGGTTCGAAAGGCGGCGGCTCTCCTCCACGATGATGCCCGTGAACTTCTCGCGCATTGCGGGCGGCAGGTCGGGATCCGACAGCATCTCGGCGTTCCCCCGAATCGCGGTGAGCGGGGTGCGCAGCTCGTGTGCCACATCGCTCACAAACGTGCTCTCGCGGCTTTCGCGAGAGGCGAGGCTTTCCTGCTGCGTTCGGATAGTCTCGGAAAGCCTGTTCAAGCTCACCGTAAGCCGATCGACCTCCTCGATGCGCCCATCGATGGGAATGGTCGTCGGTGCGGGGTCGCCGGTGCGGAAGTCGCGAAGGCGCGCCGCCAAGCGGGTGAGCGGCTCGGAGAGGAAATGCCCAATGAGCAGGCTAAAGGCGAACGTGAATACGGCGACTGGCACCAAAAGGAAGAACGCCAAGGGCCGAAGTCCGAACGCGAAATGCGACACCGCGATTGCGAAGACGGCCGCGAGGATGGCGAACAGCGTTGCTAGAAGCGCGAAATATGTCTGCAGTTGCTTTATTTCTTGAACCTATATCCGTAGCCGCGGACCGTTTCCACGAGGCCGGAATCGTATCCGGCGCTCGAAATCTTATCACGCAACCGCTTGATGTGCGTATCGACCGTTTTCGTTTCCGTGAGGTATTCCCAGCCCCACGCATCGCGCAGCAGGTCCTCGCGGGAAACGACTTTCCCCGCGTTTTTCATCAGCGCCGCGAGCAGCTCGAACTCGCGCGGGGTCAAGTCGATGTCTCCCGCGTCGCCGGTTGCGGTGTGCGCATCCTCGTTCAAGGTGATGCCCCCTGCGGTGATGGCGCTCGAGTTCTTCGCGAAATCCTCGCCCTGGCTGCGGCGCAGGAGGGCGCGAACGCGCGCGATCAGCTCGCGCACGCCGAAGGGCTTGGACAGGTAGTCGTCCCCTCCGATTTCAAGTCCAACGACCTTGTCGAGCTCGGAGTCGCGCGCGGAGAGGAACAACACGGGGGACGAGGTGTGCGTGCGAAGCCGTCGACAGAGCTCGTAGCCGTCGATTCCCGGCAGCATGATATCGAGAACGAACAGGTCGTAATCGTTTTTCATCGCGCGGGAAAGGGCGTCCTCGCCGTTGTCGACCACATCGACTGAGAATCCTTCCTTGCGTAGCGCGTACCCGACGAATTCCGTGATGGAGGGTTCGTCGTCGACTACGAGAATGCGTGCGGACGCATCGGGCATAGCCTTTCCTCCTCGTTGCTCTTACGGGCGCTTGCAGCCGTCGCCGTTCGCACCCGGGCGGCGCTCGCGGCGTCTTCGGGCGCCTTTTCCTGGTAGTATCATGCCAGCTACCACTATAGACAATTCGCGTTTGCCATGTGCGGCGAAGGGAGACTGTCAAAATCATGTTACTTGTCATCGATGTGGGGAACACCCAGACCGCCATCGGCGTCTACGAGGGGGAAAGCCTCGATCGCATGTGGCGCGTCGCCACCAACCGCGACCATACCGCCGACGAGCTGCGCGTGAAGCTTCTGCCGCTGCTCCAGTCCGAGAACCTCCAGGCGAGCGACATCACGGGTGCGGCGCTCGCGTCGGTAGTACCCCAGCTCACGGGAGCTTGGACGCGTGCGGTGCAGGATTTGGCGGGCGTTCGCGCCGTTGTATGCTCGGCAAAGACGGCGGGCTCGCTTTTCGACGCAGACTATCCCAACCCGCGCGAGATCGGATCGGATCGCGTGGCCGACGCCGTCGCGGCGCGCGAGCTGTTCGGCTCTCCTGTCATTGTCGTCGACTTCGGCACGGCGACCAACATAGAGGTGGTCGATAAGCAAGGGCGCTTTTTGGGCGGCATCATCGCGCCGGGTGTCCAGACGGGTGCGGCGGCGCTGTTCTCCCACGCCACACGCCTGGCTGCGATCGACCTGATCGATCCCCATCACGCCATCGGGCGCAACACCGAGGAGGCCTTGCAAGCGGGCATCGTCTATGGCGAGGCCGATCGCGCCGACGGGCTTGTGCATCGTGCGGTCGAGGAGCTCGGATACGACGCCCCAGTCGTCGCGACGGGCGGGCTTGCGCCCCTTATCGCCGGGCACTCGCGTACCATCACCGCCGTCCAGCCCGACCTGACGCTCGTCGGGCTGCGCCTTGTGTATGCTGAATGCACCAAGGCGGGAAATTAACATTCGAAGGGAAGGGTCGACATGCAAAGTGACATCGAAATCGCACAGGCTGCGCAGCCGCAGCGCATCGACGCGATCGCCGAGAAGGCGGGTATCGACGATAAGTATCTCGAGATGTACGGCAAGTACAAGGCGAAGGTCGACTACAACCTTCTGCGCGATAACGAGCATACGCCGGGCAAGCTCGTGCTCGTGACGGCGATCAACCCCACGCCGGCGGGCGAGGGTAAGACCACCACGACGGTCGGCCTGGCCGATGCGCTCGCGAAGCGCGGCAAGAACGTGATGGTCGCCTTGCGTGAACCGAGCTTGGGCCCCGTGTTCGGCATCAAGGGCGGAGCTGCGGGCGGCGGATATGCCCAGGTCGTTCCTATGGAGGATATCAATCTGCACTTTACCGGTGATTTTCATGCCATCGGTGCTGCGAACAATCTGCTTGCGGCTATGCTCGACGCGCACATTCACAACGGCAACCAGCTCGGCATCGATGTGCGCAAAATCACCTGGAAGCGCGTGGTCGACATGAACGACCGGCAGCTGCGCAACATCGTCGACGGCCTGGGCGGCAAAGCCAACGGTGTGCCCCGCGAGGACGGCTTCGACATCACCGTGGCGTCCGAGGTCATGGCTATTTTCTGCCTGGCGACCAGCATTACCGATTTGAAGGAGCGCCTCGGCCGCATCGTGGTGGGCTACACCTTCGACGACCAGCCTGTCACCGCTCACGATCTGCACGCCGAGGGCGCTATGGCCGCGCTGCTCAAGGACGCGCTCAAGCCGAATCTCGTGCAGACGCTCGAGGGCACGCCCGCGTTCATCCACGGCGGCCCCTTTGCCAACATCGCGCACGGATGCAACTCCATCATGGCGACTCAGATGGCCTTGGCGCTTGGCGACTACGCCATCACCGAGGCTGGCTTCGGTGCCGATCTGGGCGCGGAGAAGTTCCTCGACATCAAGTGCCGCCTGACAGGCCTCAAGCCCGACGCCGTGGTCGTGGTGGCTACGGTCCGCGCGCTTAAGAACCACGGTGGTGTGGCGAAAGACGCGCTCAACGAGGAGAACCTCGAGGCGCTCGAGGCGGGCCTTCCCAATCTGCTGCAGCATGTGGAGAACATCACCCAGGTGTTCAACCTGCCCTGCGTGGTCGCCATCAATCGTTTCCCGACCGACACCGAGGCAGAACTGAAGCTCGTCGAGGACAAATGCCGCGAGCTGGGCGTGAACGTGGCGCTCTCCGAGGTGTGGGCGAAGGGCGGCGAAGGCGGCTTGGCGCTGGCCGACGAGGTCGTGCGTCTGTGCAACGAGGGCGACGAGGCCGGCCGCGGCGCCGATACGTTCCAGTTCGCCTACGAGAGCGACCTGAGCCTGCGCGAGAAGATCGAGGCCATCGCCACGCGCGTCTATCGCGCCGACGGGGTTGATTTCGATGCCAAGGCGGCAAAGGAGCTGGCTAAACTGGAGAAGCTCGGCTTCGGCGACATGCCCGTGTGCATGGCGAAGACCCAGTACAGCTTCAGCGACGACCAGAAGAAGCTTGGCGCGCCGCGCGGGTTCCGCATCACGGTGCGCGACGTCAAGGTGAGCGCCGGCGCCGGGTTCGTGGTGGCTCTCACGGGCAACATCATGACGATGCCAGGCCTGGGCAAATCGCCTGCCGCCTTCAAGATCGACGTCGACGAGACCGGAAAGATCACGGGGCTGTTTTAAAGAAAACCCGCTTCGGCAGCTCTGCGCTCGTGCAGTGGTGCGCGAGCGCTCGCGGCAGTCGTTGCATGCTCGAAACAATGGTGGGTTACCGTACCCTAATCGCCCTATCAGTTTGAGGGCTTGAAACGAGGAAGAGGCTTTGATGGTAGACACCTGTTTCGTTGAGGAGCTTGCGTCCGCGGCCCCCGCTCCTGGCGGGGGCGGGGCGTCGGCGTACGTCGGTGCGCTCGCTGCGGCGCTCGCGTCCATGGTGGGCAGCCTCACCGTGGGGAAGAAGACGTATGTCGAGGTCGAGGGCGAAGTCATGCATCACCTTGAGGAGCTTGAGGAGCTTCGCTCCCGCCTGATCGAGCTTGTTGACGCCGATGCGCACGCGTTCGAGCCGCTTGCGACGGCGTATCGCATGCCGAAGGGCACGCCGGAAGAGCTTGCGGCGAAGCAGGAGGCGCTTCAGCGGGCGCTTGTCGGGGCGACCGAGGTGCCGCTTGATATCATGCGCACGGTGGCGCGCGTGGTCGACCATGCCGACTACCTGGCTCACCATGGCAGCCGAATGGCCAGGTCGGATGCGGGGGTTTCGGCCGCGTTCGCCCGAGCCGCGGTCGATGGCGCAAGTTTGAACGTGTATATCAACGCGGCTTCGATGGACGACCCCGCAAGGGCGCTCCGTGTTCGCGAGGAGGCTTCGGCAATCGCGTCGACGACGCGCGAGCGCTGCGATGAGCTGTTCGATTTCGTCGTCAAGGAAGTTTCATAAATAAGGGCCCTTAAGGGTTAAGGTGGATTATGGCAACGCTTCTCAAAGGAAAACCAGTCGTCGATCATATGGCGATCGACCTGCGCAATCGCATCGAGGCGCTCAAATCGCGCGGCGTCGAGCCCACGCTTGCTCTCGTGCGCATGGGGGAGCGCCCCGACGATTTGTCCTACGAGCGCACCGCGAAGAAGCGCGCCGCCAGCCTAGGGCTTTCCACCAAGCCCTACGTGCTTGACGACCTGGCGCCGCAGGCTGCTGTGCAAGCGACGCTGCAATCCATCAACTACGACAAGACCGTGCACGGCTGCCTGATGTTTCGTCCCCTGCCGAGCTTTCTCGACGAGAAGGCGCTGTGCAACATGCTTTCGCCGGAGAAGGACATCGACGGCATCTCGCTCGCGTCGCTTGCTTCCGTGTTCACCGATTCGAGCGACGGCTTCCCTCCCTGCACGGCGCAAGCGTGCGTAGAGATTCTCGACTTCTATAGGATTCCCCTGGTGGGAAAGCACGTTGTGGTTATCGGCCGAAGCCTTGTGGTGGGCAAGCCCGTCTCGATGATGCTCCTGCGCCGCAATGCGAGCGTCACCATCTGCCATTCGCGCACCGAGAACCTGCCCGAGCTGTGCCGGACGGCCGACATCGTCATCTGCGCCGTCGGTCGCGCGCACGCGTTCGGCAAGGAATACTTTCGTGCGGGGCAGACGGTGCTCGATGTGGGCATCAACTTCGATTCGCGCGGTACGCTGTGCGGCGATGTGAACTTCGACGAGGTTGAGCCCGTCGTTGACGCTATCACTCCCGTTCCCGGTGGTATCGGCACCGTCACGACGAGTGTCACCATGGCACATGTGGTGGATGCTGCCGAGAAGATGGCGGGGAGGTAGGGCCGCCGTGCGGCGGCCTCTCGCGAGCACGATTCGCTTCGCACCGTCGAGCTATCGGGGGCCTAGCACCGTGAGGTCGCGGGGGTAGCTGTTGAGTACCTCGCAGCCGTCGTCGGTCACGCACACCAAGTCCTCGATGCGCACGCCGAACTCGCCTGGCAGATAGATTCCCGGTTCGATGGAGAAACACATCCCGACCTGGATTTCCTCGTCGTGAACGGAAGAGACATCTCCCGGCTCGTGCTCGTCAAGGCCGATCTGATGCCCTAAGCGATGGGTGAAATACTCGCCGTATCCGGCTTCGGCGATGACATCGCGCGCCGCCTTGTCGATGTCGCAGAAGCGCGCGCCGGGGTGTACCGCTGCGCGGCCCGCTTCGTTTGCGCGGCGCACCAGTTCGTACACCTCGCGCTGCTTGGCGGTCGGCTCGTTCCAGAAGAAGGTACGCGTCATGTCCGAGCAGTACTCGTCCTGGCGGCATCCCACATCGAAGAGCACGACGTCGCCGACTTTCAACTTCGTGTCATCGGGCATATGGTGCGGGTCTGCCGCGTTTGCGCCGAAGCTCACGATCGGGTCGAAAGAGTGTCCTGAAGCGCCCAGCTCGCGGTAGATTTTCTCGAGCTCATCAGCGATTTCCCGTTCGGTTGCACCTTCGTGCACGAGTTCGCGAAAGCGTGCCATGGCCTGGTCGTTCGTTGCCGACGCTGCGCGCATGAGAGCTTGCTCCTCGACGCTTTTGATGGCGCGCGCGCCATCGACGGCGGGAGACCCCAGGGCGAAGGACTTCGCCGCATGCGCCTCCATCAGCGGCACGAGGAAGCGGGCGGCGAGGTTCTTGTCGACGCCGCAGGTCTCCTCAGCGTGCAGGAGCTTTGCCACCTCAGGAAGCGGGTTGTCCACATCGTCGAACGAGAACACTTCGCAGGGAAGTGGTTTTGGAGCTGTGAACAGGCGATTCAAGAAAAGGACGGGCGCTTTCCCCTCGACGATCGTAAGCGCCAGGAATCGCTCGCCCGGTTCCACGTAAGCGCCGGTGAGATACTGGATGGAACGCGGGTCGCTCACGATCATCTGCGTGAGGCCCATCTCGCCGAGGAGGCGGCGAACCGTTTCTATGCGTTGTTCGTACATGGGGTTCCTTTCTTGCGTGGCGCCGCGACCGGGCGTCGGCGGCCTGAGCTCTCGCAGCGCGCAAATCGGGGCGCTTGCGACGCATGGGCTGCGGTGTTTGCGCCATGCGCGCTGCGACGAGCGGATTCGTTTCGTTTACTATAGCGTGAATCGCGCAGGCGGGCGTCGGGGCGAGCAAAAACCCCTTGTTCGCGGCCATTTGAGCGAGT
This sequence comes from Ellagibacter isourolithinifaciens, assembly GCF_008831035.1. GTDB lineage: Bacteria > Actinomycetota > Coriobacteriia > Coriobacteriales > Eggerthellaceae > Ellagibacter > Ellagibacter isourolithinifaciens. The sequence continues at coordinate 25,745 of NZ_WAJR01000022.1, forward strand.
TGGGGCAGCGCCCAACATGGCGGAACATCGAAGGCGATTCGGCTCAGGCAGATGGGGTGCTTGCCTCTTGCGCGGCGGAGGGCACCAAGGAAGTGCGCTTTCGTGCGTTTGTTGTCGGGTTGCTCCGCCCGCCTGGTGCAGGGCGTATGATGGGCGCATGGCAAACGGACTTTCATACATGCGGAAAACCACTTCCACCGAGGCGACCAAGAAGCTCGGCCAGACGCTCGCGCCGTATCTCCATGAGGGCGATGTCGTGGTGCTCTCGGGCGATTTGGGCGCGGGGAAGACGCAGTTCGTCCAAGGCGTCGCGGCTGGCCTGGGAATAACCGACGACGTGGTCAGCCCGACCTTCAACATCGTGATCGAATACTCCTCGGGCTCGGTTCCGCTTTATCACTTCGACCTTTACCGTCTGGAAGATGCCTCGGAGTTGGAAGACGTCGGCTATTACGACCTCGTCGAAGGTGATGGCGTCGCGTTCCTCGAATGGGGCGAGAAGTTCCCCGAGGAGCTGCCCTACGGTTATCTCGATGTTTCGATTACCGTCAGCGACGACGGCTCCCGCGTCGTGCGGGTTCACTCCGTCGGCGACAGGGCGCGTCAGCTTCTGTGCGTATGGTCGAACGATTCACGCTCTCATCTGGTGAAAACGTCATCGAAGCTGAACTGACGCGCGCGGTGCGCTATCATGCGCACGAACGATTCTCCCTCTGAAACGGAAACATTGCATACTATGAGCGAAACGAAATCTCCAGCATCGGCTGCGCTTGGCGTCGATGCGCCCCGTCACGAACCCGCCTATGTGCTCGCCTTCGACACTGCCAACGAGGTGATTGCCATCGGCGTGGGCGTGCTTCACGAGGAAGCGCGCGCGGTCGAGCTTGTCGCACATGCTGAAATCGAGGCGCGCCGCCAATCGAATACTCAGCTCATCCCCCGTATCGATGCGCTACTCGCCGAAAACGGGATTGCACGCGGGGAGATCGCGTGCGTGTGCGTCGGCCGTGGCCCCGGCTCGTTTACCGGCGTGCGCATCGCTATGGCGACGGCAAAGGGCATCGCGAGCGCGCTCGAGGTGGGGCTTGTTGGCGTGTCCTCGCTCGACGCGGTGGCTTGGGACGTTTGGGAATTTGGCGCACGCGGCGAGGTCGCCGTGGTGGCCGACGCTATGCGCAAGGAGGTCTATCCCGTCCGCTATCTCGTCGACGATGCGGGCGCGCATCGCCTCGAGGCCGACCGCGTCGTGAAGGCGGATTTGGCCGCTGAAGAGCTTGTGGAATGCGATACGACGACCCCTGGCGCTTCCGACGCCGGCGCTCCTGAGGCCGGGCGGCATACTCCGTGCTCAAACAGTCCTCGCTGCGCTGCGGAACTGCGCGCGGAGCACGCCGCCCGCCCTCAGGAGCTTTCGTGTTCCGGTGAACTTGTTGTTGCGAGTCTTCCTGGTCAGCGGCTTCTCCTTGCGGGGGATGCGCTGAAGAAGTATCGCGACCTGTTCGCGCCATGCGGGGAGGTTCTTCCCGAGAACACATGGACGCCGACGGGCGCAGGGCTTCTCCTCGCGCTTCAGGCTGCGTGGCGCAGCGGGGAATGCGACCCGTTCGACGCAGTGCGTCATAACCCGGCGTTTGCGCTCCCCGTGTACACGCGCCTGTCCGATGCGGAAGAAAACGAGCGTGCCCGTGCAGCCCGCGCGGCTCGCGAAGGTGCGGCCCGCGAGGGCGAGGCGAAGCCGGGCGTTCCCGATGCGAACCTTCGCACGGGCGTCCAAGACGCCGAGGCGGTGGCCCATCCGTCGCTCGTCCATTCGCTCGCGGGGAAGGCGTCCGCTTACGAGGAGACCTCGCCTGCACATCATGCCACGCTTCACGAGCAGTCTATTCTCGTGGCTCCGCCCGATGAGCAGGGAGTATCGTACAAGCCGCTCGACGTTTCCCATGTGGGGTGCGTCGCGGCGCTCGAGTCGCGCATCATGGGAAGCGATGCGTGGAACGAGTCGCTCGTGGCCGACGAGATCCCGCGGCGCGATCGCACCTGGTGGGCGGCGTACGCGAGCGAAGGCAAACCAGGCGAGGTGGGCACGCTTGTGGGGTATGCCGGCGGCTGGGTGGTCGACGGCGATGTGCAGATCCTGAAAGTGGGAACGGACCCGGCGTGGCGCCGCCGCGGCATCGCCCGCGAGCTGCTCGCGCATGTTGCGGCCGACGCGCGCAACCTCGGTGCGCAGACGGTTTCGCTCGAGGTCCGCGCGGGTAACGAGGGCGCGCAGGCGCTCTACAAGGCGCTTGGCCTTACGCCCGTGGGCACGCGTCCCCGCTATTACTCCGACCGCGAGGATGCGCTCATCATGCAGGGTGATCTGGCGGCTCTCGTGGGTGCGACAGATCCTGCCGAGGAATCATCGCGGCTGGTCGCGGGCATGGAACTGCAAGTCGACGCCTCGCACGACGTGCAGGCGACTGCCGTCGGCGCGGCGGGAGCATCGCGCCCGCTTATCCTGGCGATCGAGTCTTCATGCGACGAGACCGCCGCGGCGATCGTCGACGGGGAAGGGGCGCTTGCCTCGGATGTGGTTGCAAGCCAGATCGACTTCCACGCGCGCTTCGGTGGCGTCGTTCCCGAGATCGCAAGCCGCAAGCACATCGAGGCTATCTGCGGCGTATGCGACGAATGCCTCGAGGTCGCGGCGAAAAACCTCGGGATGAAATCGCTTCGCTGGCGCGATCTTTCCGCGGTGGCCGTCACATATGCGCCGGGGCTTGTCGGCGCGCTTGTTGTGGGCGTGGCGTTCGCGAAGGGCGCGGCGTGGGCGGCGGACGTACCGCTCATCGGCGTGAACCACCTGGAAGGCCACCTGTACGCCAATCGTATCGGGTGTCCCGATTTCACCCCACCTGCCGTGGTGTCGCTCGTGTCGGGTGGCAACACCATGCTTGTCCACATGAAGGGCTGGGGCGACTACGAAACGCTCGGCACCACCATCGACGACGCGGTGGGCGAGGCGTTCGACAAGGTCGCGAAGGCGCTCGGGCTGGGATACCCCGGCGGGCCTGTGATCTCGCGCTACGGTGTGAAGGGCGACCCGCGTGCCATCGCCTTCCCGCGCGCGATGATGCACTCGGGCGATTTGCGCTTCTCGCTTTCGGGATTGAAGACGGCAGTCGTCACCTATATCAACGGCGAGCGGGAGGCTGGGCGCGAGCTCAACGTGCCCGATATCTGTGCGAGCTTCGAGGCGGCGGTGGTCGACGTGCAGGTGACGAAGGCGAAGCGTGCTCTCGATATGACGGGCGCTCGCACGCTTTGCGTGGGCGGCGGCGTCGCGGCGAACCCCGTGCTCCGCGCATCGTACGAGAAGATGTGCTCGAAGGCGGGTGTGCGCCTGGTGCTGCCGCCCCTCTCGGCATGCGGCGACAATGCGGGAATGATCGCGCTCGTCGCGCTCGATCGCTTCAGGCAGAAGAAGTTCTTCTCGTTCGATTTCGACGCGAAAGCGCACGTCAACCTCGACGAGCCCTACTAGGGCGCGCGGTGCTGCTGCTGGAAGCAAACGGGGCGCGGACGCTTGGTGCTGCCGCCGGGAACGGGGGGCGAGGTGCTGCTGCTGGAAGCAGGGGGCGAGGGAAATCGTCTTCCGGCAAGGACGTCTTTGTTCGTGACCTACTATTCCTTCGGATAAACGGCTCGCGCGACGAAGTACGACGCCGCGATGCAGCACATCGCGCAGCAGATGGTGACGGGGAACCCGAAACAATCGTTCACGATTCCCCAGATCACGCAGGCGCCCCCGATGCCGACGTCGTTTGCAAGCTGGAAAAGCGCGTTGGCGGCTCCCCATCGCTCGGGCGGTGTGTTCTTCACCGCCACCGACTGGTTGAGCGGCAGCGCGATGCCGATGCAGAAGCCGTACACGATTCCCGACAGGTTGAACACCGCATCGCGTACGGGTGCGCCGTCGAGAACCGTCCCGCAGGCGACGAGCATGGCAAACGCGACGAGGCCGCACGCCAGTGCGACGGGCAGGATCACGATGGGCGCGAAGCGGTCCATGAAGGCGCCCGATTTTAGGCGCACGAGAATCATGCTCACGGCTGACAGGGTGTAGAACAGCCCCGCGTTCCCCACGCCGAGCGAGGCGCCGTACAGGCCGACGAAGAAGATCACGAACCCGAACGCCGGGGAGAGCACGATCATGGGCAGCGTGCCTGGGAGGGCGTGTTTCTCGAAGATGCGGGAGGCGATGCTTTCGCGCTTCGGCCGCCCCTCCATCCTGGACTGCTCGGTTGACGTGGTCGTTTCAGCCGCCTCGGCTGCTCCCGTTCGTGCGGCCTCGCTTTCCCCTTCTTCGAGCCTGCGCCGGTAGACCGCTTCCTCGGGCAACATCTCGGGGTGCTTCTCGTAGCGGCAGAGGAAAATCATCGAAAGCCCGACCACGGCGATTGCGGTCACGCCGACAAAGAGGTTTTCAGGCGGGTCGGTCGACACGAGGGCGAGAGCGAGGGCGGGTCCAACCGACATGGAAAGCGCCTGGCCAAGCCCGTAGTAACCGATTCCTTCCCCCATGCGCGACGCGGGAAGCGCATCGGCTGCGGCGGTCGCCGACGCGGTGGTCACTGCCGAGAAGCCGGCTCCTTGCAGGATGCGGAACACCACGAAGGGCGCGACGTCGTGGGTGAACAGGGGGCCGACGGTCCCGACGATGAGCACGGCGAACCCGAAAAGCATCACGATGCGGCGCCCGCGCCCGTCGATCAGCGGCCCCGAGAGCAGGCGCACGACGGCCGCCGCTCCCGAAAACACGGCTGCCAAAACGCCAGCGTACGCGGCGGTTCCGCCATAGAGGGCGACATAGACCGACGTGCTTGAGTTGAGCCCTTGGCCCGCCATGAAGCAGCACAACGTTGAGGCGACAACCAAGACGAAGGTGGTTGACCATAGCTGCTCGCGTGGGCTTCCTCCGCGCGAATCGTCGTTTTTCGAGGCTCGTTTTCCCATGTGCCCATCATAGCGATTTCTCGGGACCTGTATAGATGGCGCGAAAGATTCGCAAGCTGAGCGATGATGCGCAAGGGACAATACTGGGAGGAATCTAATGATAAGTGGTGAAAACGATGTCCCCATCCCGTGCAAAAATGGACGATTTTTGGAGAAAGCATGCGTCAACAATAATTTTACGATTACACGTAAAATCTGGTGATGCTGGTGCATTTTCGTCCCAGTCGCAACTTTGTGCGGTAACTGTGTAGTGTGACCTTAGATACCTTGTTGCATAAGGAAAAAAAGTGTATCAAATGAGCAAGTCAAAACACCGCCTCGAAACGAGAAGGGAGACCTCATGGCATCCCAGAGTAAGAAGCCGAAGAACAAGGATGCGCAGCTCGTCGATTTGTTCCATCATTGTGCGCACGTCGCTGTCCATCGCGGAAACCGATCCGGTGGGCGCTCCGGCACCTTGTCGGCGTTGTTGAAAACCGGTCCGGTGAGCCAACGTGAGCTTGCGGAGGTCATGAACGTCCGCGCCGCGACGCTCTCCGAGCAGATCGCTCGCCTTGATCGCGCAGGTCTTGTGGAGCGCACCCCGAGCGAGAAGGACCGTCGCTCGGTAATCGTCTCGCTTTCCGAGGAGGGTAAGAAGGAGGCCCGCCGCTGCTCCCGCGAGCGCACGAAGTACAACGAGCAGCTGTTCTCGGTTCTCTCCGACGACGACAAAGCCGAGCTCATCAGCCTGCTCGAGAAGCTCTCCGACCACTGGAGCGAGAGCAATCTCGACGGCGGCAAATAGAAGTCAAGCTGCGCGAGCTGTCCGGTTCGCACCGTCCTCTGCGGGCGGTGCCGCTCGGACAGCCCGTGCAGCCTAAAAGGCGCTGCTTTCAGCGGAGCTTTGCATGGGCATCGCGCACCAGCGCTTACGAAACGAGGACCCCGCATTGAACTGCGGGGTCCTCGTCGTTGCGCCCCGCATCACGCTGCGGGGTCCTCGTCGTCACGCCTCGCATTACGCTGCGGGGCCCTCGTCGTTACTCGGGCTTTTTCGCCACATGCACCGCGGCGATGCCGCCGGTGTAGTTCTTCCAGGTGACGTCGACGAACCCCGCCTCGCGCATCATCTTCGCGAGGCCCTCTTGGTTCGGGAACGCCTTGATGGACTTCGACAGGTACACAAACCCCGCCTTGTCCCCGGTGATAAGGCCGCCCCAGAAGGGGATCAGGTGCTTCAGGTAGAAGTTGTACAGCGCGCGCCACACCGCGTTCGGCGGCGTGGAGAACTCCAGGCACACCAGATGCCCGCCCGGCTTCAGCACGCGGAGCATCTCGGAGAGCGCGCGCGGGCGGTCGGGCATGTTGCGGATGCCGTATGCCATGGTGAGGGCGTCGTAGCTCGCGTCCGCATAGGGGATGTTCTGCGCGTCGACCACCTCGAAATCGACGGGCACGCCGCATGCGGCCCCGTCGGCGTAGTGCGCTCGTGCCACGCCGAGCATCTCGTTTACCAGGTCGGTGCACTGGATATGGCGCGGATGCTTCGTGCGCGCCACCGTGAAGGTGACGTCCCCGGTGCCTCCCGCGATGTCGAGCACGTCGTCGGTCGGCTCGATGGGGGCCTGCCTCATCATTCCTGCGAGCCATGACTTGTAGGCGCCAAAGCTCGATACGGCGTTGAACCGCTCGTATTTCTTGGCGATTGACGAGAAGATGTCCTTCACGCGTTCGGAAGATATCTCGGCGGGCGCTTCCTTGCCCGTTGCGGTGTCGATGCTCATGGTGGTCGTGCTCCTGATGTGACGCTTTCGCTTGTCTGCGGGACGCTTCAGTATACGCCAAATCGCCCGCCTTCTCCCCGTCGCCGATTGCCAAGGTGTGGATTCGGGGGATGTGCGAACCCAGTGTTATCATATCGTGACTAATGAAACCAAGGGCGAGTGAGGCTCAAGCTATGTTGTTGTGCGCACAATATGTTCTGCCCGTCACCTCCGACCCCATCGTCGGGGGCGCCGTTCTCGTTCGAGACGGACGAATTCGGGACATCGGCAAAACCGAGATGCTCAGGCTGCGCTATCCGGACGAAGAGGTGCTTGACTACGGGACGGCCGCCATCATGCCTGGCCTAGTCGATCTCCACACTCATATGGAGAACTCGATCATGCGGGGCATCGTGCACGACGTACCCTACATCACCTGGCTCGCTTCCGTTGCCGCCCTCTCCGTGAAGATGGAAGTGTCCGACTGGTACGACTCCGCCATTTTGGGCGGCTTGGACGCGCTCGCGTCCGGCATCACCTGCGTGGCCGACATCACCACCACGGGCGCTGCCTGCACGGCGGCCCAGAAGCTCGGCCTTCGCGGCGTGGTCTATCGCGAGGTGGGCGTCATGGACAAGCGCCGCATCGACTACGCCATGCGCGCCGCCGAAAACGACATCATGCATTGGTCCCAGGAAGTGGATCCCGACCGCATCTCGATCGGTATCGCGCCCGCTCCCATCTACATGTGTCACCCCGCCGTGTTCGGCAGGGTCTCCGAGCTCGCCACGCGCGACGACCTGCCCGTGGCCATGCATCTTGCCGGCAGCCGCGAGGAGTACTACTTCGTGAAGCGCGGCTCCTCGTCGTTCTCCGTGCACGGCGAGTCGGTCCGTCGCGGCTTCATCGAGATTCCGCCTTGGCTCCCGACGGGCGTTTCCCCTGTTCGCTATGCGCTGAACTGGGGCGCCTTCGAGTCTCCCAACGTGCTTGCCGTCCACTGCGTGCACACCGACGAGGAAGACGTGAAGAAGCTCAAGGAGTATAACGTGGCCATCGCCGTGTGCCCGCGCTGCAACGCGCAGCTCGGCATGGGCGTGGCGCCCGTCGACGAGTTCATGCGCGCCGGCCTGCGCGTCGGCATCGGCACCGACTCTCCCGCCGCCACCGACTCGACCGACATGCTCTCCGAGATGCGTCTTGGCATGCTTATACAGCGCGCTGTCAACGTCGGGCGCTTCCTCGATTCCGAGTCGATGCTCGAGATGGCGACCATCGGCGGCGCCCGTGCGCTCAAGCTCGACGACGAGATCGGGTCGCTTGAAATCGGCAAGCGCGCTGACATCATCGCGGTCGATCTTTCGAGCTCGCAGCAGTCGCCTTCGACAAACCCCGTCTCGGCAATGGTGAACACCTGCACCTCCGCCGACGTCATCATGACGATGGTCGACGGCAAGACGCTCTACGAGCGGGATAAATGGCACATCGACGTGGAGGTTGCCAAGCACATTGCCCGCGTCATCGAGATCCGTGGAAAGCTGAGGCTGTAACCCATGGCCAAGAAATCTGGCAACAAGCAGCAGAAGCTGACGGCGCAGCAGAAAAGCGACCGCATCAAGGCAGCGAAGGAACGCGAGGCGCGCGCGCAAGCGCAACGGGAGCGCTCGGCTAAGATGAAGAAGATCTTCACCGTGGTCGTGTGCGTGATTCTCGTTCTGGCGCTCGGCATTCCCACGATCGCGCTGTCCGTGCTCACGGCGTAACGGTGGCAGTCGGACGGTCTTGCGGCGAGCTGCAGGGCTGCCCGGCTGTTTTTTCGTTTGAGGGGAGCGTGCGGAAATCGTGGCGTGGTGCGCGGTGTGCTACCATAGACCGCTGCTGTGCCCGATAATAGTTCGGTACGCGTGGCAACCCTTTCCGGTTTGTTCCTCCGAAGGAGTTTATTTTGTTTGGCATAGGTGGATTTGAGCTTTTCCTCATTCTGCTGTTCGGTTTCCTTATCTTCGGTCCCGACAAGCTTCCCGCCATGGCGAAGACGCTTGGCAAGGCCATCGCGAAGTTCCGCAGCGCCCAAGATGAGATGAACAAGGTCATCAAGGAAGAGAAGATCTTCGACCCCGACGCGGAAGACCCGTTCAAGAACCCGCTCGACGCGCTCGAGAAGATGGGTAACGCCGCAGAGTCGGGTGCGAAGAACGTGAAGAAGGCCGCAACGTCTACAGTGAACGCCGCGAAGGACGCGAAGCAGGAGAGCTTCTCCGAGCGCAAAGCGCGCTACGACCGCGAGCGTGCTGCTCGCAAGGAGGCTGAGAAGGCCGAGGCTGAAAAGCAGGCGGCTGCCGATGCGGTCGCTGCGACCGCGGCACGCGCCGAGGCGAGCAAAGCCGACGCGAAGCCGACTGCCGATGAGCTCTACGGCAACGCCAGCGCATCTGAGAGCAAGGAAACGAAGGCGGCTGCCGCCGACGCGCCTGCAAGCGAAGAGAAGGGGGAGTAAGCGATGCCTATCGGTCCTGCCCGAATGCCCCTTTTCGACCATCTGGGCGAGCTGCGCATGCGCCTTGTCCGTATCGTGGTCGTGCTGCTCATCGCCGTCTGCGTGTTCTATATGGCAACGCCGACGCTTTCGGTCATCCTGTTCGCGCCTATCTCGGAGTTCCTCCCCGAGGGATTCCAGCAAGGCATGTACACGACGCCCTTCGACGCGTTCGCAACGCGTTTCAAGCTGTCCTTCTGGGCATCGGTCGTCGCGTGCTCGCCTGTCATCCTCTGGCAGATTCTCGCGTTCTTCCTGCCGGCGCTCAAGCCTAAGGAGCGCAAGTGGTTCATCCCGACGTTCGCGATCGCGGTGTTCCTGTTCATCTTCGGCACGCTGTTCTGCTACTTCATCATCCTGGACCCGGCGTTCCAGTGGCTCACCGACCAGGCGTACGGCATGAGCGCGCAAGTGCTTCCGCAGGCGTCGTCCTACCTTGACATCATCATCAAGTTCGAAATCGGCTTCGGTTTCGCCTTCGAGCTGCCGGTCGTCGTGTTCTACCTGGTCATCTTCGACATCATTCCCTACAAGAAGATGCGTGGGCAGTGGCGCACCATCTACGTCGTGCTCATGGTGCTCTGCGCGATGATCACTCCGGACGCGAGTCCTATCACGATGCTGCTCATGTTCGCTGCGCTCGTCGTGCTCTACGAGGCGTCGCTTCTGCTGGCGCGCATCGTGCTTTCGAAGCGCATTAAGAAGCAGAACGCCGAGCTTGCCGCGGAGGAAGCGGAGGACTAGCTCGCTTCGCTTTGTTGATTCGGTTAAGGCCACTCGTCTAGGGTGGCCTTACGTATATATCTGCGTTCTACTACCATAGAAGGCGGATGGACGGCGCGTCTGGGAAGACGCCTTTCGCGATGGGGGTTTCATGCACGAACTGGGAATCATGACGGGCGTCATCGAGGCTGCCGAGAAAGCTGCGCGCGATTCGGGCGCGACCCGTCTTCTGAAGGTTAACCTGTCGATTGGCGAGATGACCGAGGCGATCGAGGATGCGCTCGTGTTCGCATGGGAGGCCCTCACCGAGGACGACCCGTATGCGAAGGGCGCCGAGCTTGCCATTAACATGATCAAGCCGAAGAGCCGCTGCCTCGAATGCGGCGCCGTCTTCGAGCACGATAGGTTCCATATGTTCTGCCCGGAATGCGATGGGTTCGCAACCGAGCTTCTGTGCGGGCGGGAGCTGCAAATCGATTCGATCGAAGTCGACCTGCCCGACGATGAGGAAGGAGATTCCCATGAAGATTGATATGAAGCAGCCTATTCTCGATAAGAACGACGCCATCGCGCGCGAGCTGCGCGAACGGTTCGCCGAGCACCACGTGTACGTGGTTGACCTTTTGGCGAGCCCGGGGTCGGGCAAGACCTCGACCATCTTGGCCACGATTGACGCCCTGCGCGATGAGTTCAACATCGCTGTCATCGAGGGCGATATCGCGAGCAGCGTCGACGCCGAGAAGATCAAGGCGCAGGGGATTGCCGCCGTGCAGATCAACACTGGTGGGGCGTGCCATCTGGAAAGCGCCATGATCAAGCGCGCCATCGATGTGCTCGACCTTGAGCGCCTCGACCTGATTATCGTGGAGAACGTGGGCAACCTCGTGTGCCCGACGGACTTCGATTTGGGCGAGAACGCCAAGGTCATGATCTTGTCGGTGCCGGAAGGCGACGACAAACCGCTCAAGTATCCAGGCGTCTTCCAGGTTTCTGAGGCAGTCATCTTGAACAAGGTTGACACGATGCCGGTGTTCAACTTCAACCAGGAGGCTTTCGAGGAAAGCGTGAACCAGCTGAACCCGCAGGCTCCTATCTTCCCTCTCTCCGCGACGACGGGCGAAGGCCTGGAGGCGTGGACGAGCTGGCTCGCCGAGCGCATCCGTAAGGCGTAATTCGACCTGCGGGGTTGTCTGCCGTAGTTCAACCTGCAAGGTTACGGCCGCGGGCGGAGGCCCCGTGCTCAGACAGTCCTCGCTGCGCTGCGGAACTGCGCGCGGGACCCCCGCCCGTGGCCTTTCGGGTCGAAGGTGGAGCTCGACCTATGAGGTTGCAACGCGTCTGAAACAATGGACTGGCATACTTAGTCGCATCACGCGGATTGTTGCGCAAGGAGGCTCTATGAAAGCTGGGGACAAGTATCAGGCATGCGTCGACGCGCTCGCAGCGTACGCGAAGGGCATCGGCTTCTCGCAAGTCGTCATCGGTCTTTCGGGCGGCATTGACTCGTCGGTGACGGCGGTCATGGCTGTCGACGCGTTCGGCGCCAAGAACGTGCACGGCGTGCTTCTTCCCGGTCCCTACTCGACTGGTCATTCCATCGATGATGCCCTCACCTTGGCGGAAAACCTCGGCATCGAGAGCCATACGGTGTCGATTTGCGAGCCGTTTGAGGCATTCGAGCAGGTCATTCGCAAGTCCTACAAGGAAAAGCTCGAGGGTTTGGCTTCCGAGAACACGCAGGCCCGCTGCCGCATGGTGATTCTCATGGCCCTTTCGAATGCGAATCGCTGGATGCTCGTGAACACTGGCAACAAGTCCGAGGCGGCGATGGGCTACTCCACGCTCTACGGCGATACGGCGGGCGCGTTTGCCCCGCTCGGCGGCTTGTACAAGACCGATGTGTACGAGGTGGGCCGTTGGCGCAACGAGCAGGCGCGCGCGGCGGGTGACGTCGAACCCATTCCCGAGAACGTGTTCGTGAAGCCACCGAGCGCCGAGCTCGCTCCCGGACAGAAGGATGAGGCCTCCATGGGCATCGACTACGAGACGCTCGACAAGCTGCTGATTGCCGTGCAAGAACAGGGGCAGTCGGTCGAGGACGCGTGCGATGCGCTGGGCTTCGACATCATGCAGGCGACAGGCCTTCTCGCGCGAGTGGACTCCTACGCGT
>NZ_WAJR01000023.1 GCF_008831035.1 Ellagibacter isourolithinifaciens
TCATGGACCGCAACCTCTACCTGTTCGACTACCGGACCGACCTCACCGACGAGCTCGCGGGAGCCGTCGGGATCGACCTGTCGCGCCAGGTGCTCACCCGCGGGCAGATCCGATCCATCATGGCGGATGTGAAGAAACCGAGGAGCTAGGGCGTACCACGCCAGAAAATGTCACAAGAAAAAGGGCCGTTCTCCCAGCTCAGCGTAGGAGAACGGCCCTCTTTGGCTGCAAAAGTTAGGTTTTACCTCTTTTCGATATCATTCACGCACTCAACCTATAATAAGAGCGAACGAGGAAAGAACCTTCAGGAGGAAATCGTGGCGACCACCGCTGAAAAACACACGGCGCAAAGCTTGCGCATCTGTCTGTTCTCGGCGCTTTACCGGCCGAGCATGGGGGGCGTGGAAACATACACCGAGAGCCTTGCGCGCGCATTATACGAGATGGGAGCCGAGGTAACAGTTGCAACCTGCAACACCCACGGCCTTGCCGCGCGCGAGCGCGAGAACGGCGTGAACGTCGTCCGCTTCCCGTGCAAGCCGCTTTTGGGAGGTCGGTTTCCCCTCGTGAAGAATGACGAGGAAGCGAAGCGGTTGTGGACGCATCTTGAAGACGAGCATTTCGATTACGTGATCGCGAACACGCGCTTCTACACGCTGACCGAGCGCGCGCTCGACTTCGCGACGCGCGCAGGCGTGGTGCCGCTGCTCATCGAGCACGGGTCGGCGCACCTCACGATGGGTAGCGCCCTTATCGACCCGGTGGTGCAGGCGGTCGAGCATGCGCTCACGAAGCGAGATCTGCGCTACCCGTTCGTCGCGTACGCCGTGTCGAGGAAGGCAAGCGCATGGCTCGGGCATTTCGGGATCGAGTCAGCGGGCGAACTTCCCAACTCGATCGATGCCGATGTGTATGTGGCGCAGGCGAGCGCGCGGGACTTCCGTGCCGAGCTGGGCATTCCCGCAGACGACCTCATGGTCGCCTTCGCGGGGCGCCTCGTTCCCGAAAAAGGCGTAGTTGAACTCGCCCAGGCCACGGCGGCGATCGCCGAGCACCCGGATGCGAACGGGCGAGCCGTGCATCTTATCATCGCAGGCGCAGGTCCCAAGCAGGGCGACATCGAGCGGATCGGGTGTGGGAACATCCATCTGGTCGGGCAACTTGGAAGGCAGGACTTGGCAGCGCTCATGTCGCAGGCCGACGCGATGGCGCTGCCCTCCCGGTCGGAAGGTTTCGCCACAACCCTGCTCGAGGCCGCGGCGTGCGCCACCCCTGCAATCGTCACCCCCGTCGGCGGCACCGACGAGCTCGTAAGCGACGAGCGCTTCGGCACCATTATTCCCAATGCGCGCACCGAGACGGTCGAGGCCGCGCTGCGAGAGGCGGCGCGCAACCCGCAACGGCTCGCCGAGCAGGGAGAGAACGTCGCGAGACGCGTGCGGGCTGAGTACAGCTGGAGGCGCACCGCCGAGCGAGCGCTCTCCGCGTGTCGCAAGGCGAACGGAAAGTAAGGTTCCTGGAGGAATTCGCGCCCGCGCGCTTTCAAGCGCCGGCCTTTCCTCTAGTCGTCGATCGCGGTGATGCGGTACAGGCGCATGTCATCGCGCGCGAGCACCACTTCGAACCCGGGCGTGGAGTCGCGCACATAATCGATGCCGGCCCACAGGCTGTTGTCGTCGTAGGTGAAGAAGAAGTTGCTGTCAGGGTCGGAGGGGTTGTACCATCTTCCCTGGTCAAGCAAAAGCAGGTACTCGGCTCCGACGTTCTCGACGGCTTCCTTCACCCGATCGTCATAGGAGATGCTGTCAAGGCGGCTGCGGATGAGCGCGCTATCCTCGGTTTCCCCCCCTTCACCATAGGTGCGCAGGTAGCGGTAGTATGTGCGCATGCCGTCGACAACGTAGCAGAAGCAGCTGCCATCGTTGGGGTTGTTGATGACGACGGCCCCTTCGGGGAGAATCTGCTCGACCTCGGCGACGAACTCCTTTTCCGCGGTCGTGTAGATGTAGTCAACGTTGTTCTGCCACGAAAGCCGCTGCCAGACCAGTGTCATCGCCCCACGGCCCATATTGGGAACCTCGCTCGACGGGCTGATGTCGGCGCGCGGGTCATCGAGGAAAAACGTCCCCCACACCAGCACGAACGCGCAGAGAGCACATGCGATGGAGGTCGCCCACGCAGGCGCCTTGTCGCGCGAGCGGGAAAGAAGCCGCGCGATCGTGCGCGCAACGAGGGCTACGCCCATCGCCGCGAGGGGGATACCGAAGATGGCCGCCATCGCCGCCACACGGTAATAGTCGGTGTACCAGAAACCGGTCAGCAGATGCTGCAGGCGGCCGGAGGTCGACACGCCGACGATGAACATCCCGCATGCGAGCACGTACGAGGCGGAAAGCCACAGCCAGCGGCGTTCTTTGAGCGTCCAGAACATGCCCACGAACACGAACACCATGAGCACGAGCTGCACGCCGTCGTCCATGAACCCGAGCATGAGCGTGTGGAGCACCGCCTCGAGCGGGTACTGCGCGGCGCCCCATGAGTGCTCCACCACCGCGCTCAGGAAGGGCAGGTGGTACACCACCCACCAGATGACGCAGATAAGGATGGCCGCGACAACGGCGAACAGGATGCGCAGCCACCATTTCGCCGCGCCTTCGCGACGGAGAAGGTCGGCCGCGATTGCCGCCCGATAGATGCAGAAGGGAATGAGCCACACGGCCACGACGAACACGGCGTTCGGCTGCGCGAGCGCCAAGGCGACGATGCCGATGACGAACAGCGCTCCCGCGCAGATGCGCTCGCGGCGCGAAACCCCCGTGCGCAGGATCGCCACGAACAGCGCCGCCACGAGCGGCAGCAGGCAGTAGGCAGACGTGTTCGGGAACAGCGGGCCCCAGGCGAGCAGCATCCAGGGGAAGGCCGAGAACATGGGTGCGCAGGCGGCGCCCCAGCACACGATGTCGCGACGCTCCTGGAAGACGATGCGCATAAACGCGAACATGCTTGCGGGCAGCGCCAGCGCCACGAACACGAAGTTCGCGGCGTTTTCCGAAAGCGGAATGGGGACGTCGAGCAGGCTCACCATGAAGGCCGCGACGTTGTACCAGGCCGTCGGGTAGAAACCGCCGCCGGGAAGCGGGTTGATCGCCGCGTCGGCCGCGCCCGCGTAGAGCGACGTGCTGAAAGGAGACCAGTTCCCCGTCTCGACGAAGCAGCGAATCGAGCCTAAGTGGCTCACGTTGTCGTATTCCTGCATGTAGTTCGAGGGGTCGCCCAGAAACGAGGTGAACATGCCCACCGACACGACGATGCCCACCAAGAGGTAGAGCGCAAGCGCGCACAGGTCGAAGCGGCATGCCTCGCGACTGCGCTCACCGAAGCGACGGCGAGGCAGATCGCGTGCGCGCACACGACCGACGATGCAGATGATAAGACCCACCACGAGCTGGGGGAAGAAGATCGTCGCCCAGTTGGTGTTGATGCCCAGGGCGGCATATGCCAGGCAGAGGGCAATCGTCGCCGGAATGCCGAGAAGCGGCGCGAAGGCGACAGCCGACGCCACGTGCATGCGAAGGCCCGCAAACACGAGCGTCCCTGGAACGAACAAGAACAGCGCCCCCGCAAACGCAGCGGCGAAGAACAAACCCCACATACCTTACCTTCCTAAGCATCGCACAACGCGATGAGAAGTCGCAAACTCAATCTAACGAGGGCGCCGCATCGGACGCCCTCGTCTTCAAACCGCTCTATTGTATCAGGAACTGCTGCTAAAGAAGTCCCGCCATGTAGAGTGGCAGCTTCACAATGTCACCATCAACGGCGAGCTGACGCGGGTGGAGGATGTACCTTTCCCCCACACGCTTTCCAAACTTCAATTTGAACTTGTCGAGCGATTTCGTCGTGTATCGCTTGCCCGATTTCACTTCAACAGGACTTACACGAGGCTTCATCGCCGCATCGGGATACGGCTTTACAAGAAGAAAATCAACTTCCATTCTGTCTTCGGCGGTCGGCGCCCATTTCGAATAGAAGTACAAATCGTGCCCTGACGCGACGAACTGCTGCGCGACTGCGTTTTCCGCAAGCATCCCCTCGTTCACATCTGCATCGCCAAGGAGGACATGGCGATAGACCTCAGGCATCGAGTCACCCGTCGAAGAAAAAGCCATCGTAGCAAGAAGCCCCACGTCACCCATATAGCATTTGATCGCTGATTCGCTTTTGCTCAAGGCGAGGGCGACCGACGGGTCAGTGCAAGCATGGCACAGATTCACCGTAGCCGCTTCGTCAAACCATGCAAAGGCGGACGCGTAGTCACGCGCGCGGCCCCCCTCTTCAACCTGTGAGAATACCAGCCTTTTCTCATGTTTGGAGAGCTGACCGGGAATCGCATCGAAGATGGCCTTGAGACGTCCCACCCCACTTTCCCCATATTTATCGATATCTTCCCGATAGAGCTTGAGCACAAGACGTTTCGCCCGATCGGCGGCATCCATGTTTCGTTTATCCGCATAGACGGCAACAGCCTGGGGCATCCCACCAACCAACATGTACTCATTCCAAAAGCGCATCGCTTTTCGATGCAAATCGTCGGGCAGAGGCCTTCGCTCATTAAACGACGCTCGAATAATCTGGGCTAAACCATCTTCCCCCATAGCCCAAAGAAACTCCTCGAAATCCATCGGGTGCAACTTCATCGATTCTTCTTCAGAGGGGATGAGAATGTCCTTGACATTCGATTTGATCGAAATCAACGATCCAGTTTCCACGTAATCGTATCGCCCGTCAGTAACAAGGTGTTTGATAAACTCTCTTGCAGGAGGAAAAAGCTGGACTTCGTCGAAAATCACGAGGGTGTCGCGAGGAACCAAGTTGACGCTAAATAGAGCGGAAAGGTAAAGGAAGAAACCGTCAAGATCGGTCCTTGTATCGAGAAAGAGCTGCTTGAACTCCTTTGAAACCTTCGAGAAATCGATAAGGGCATATGATGCGTATTCTCGCTTTGCGAACTCCTCAACAAGAGTCGATTTCCCAACGCGTCGAGCACCCTCGACAAGCATCGCCGTCGACCCGCAACTTTCCTCTTTCCATAAGAGGAGCTTCTCGTATGCCTTTCGCTTATACATTGGCATCTCCTAGATTGCCGTTTTCTATGGTTTCAGATTACCACAATATGCACGTTTCTAAGTTTTCAAGATACTACGATTTTCACGTTTCTATGATTTGGCAACAGAAGGGCCCGCTTTATGAAGCGGGCCCTTGCACTCAGAAGCATTATCAGGAACTACCAGTACCAGGAATTCGGCAGGGCGCTTGTGGCCACGATCACGCCATCTTTGTAGTACTCGCGCTGCGCGGCGGCGGAGTGCGACCCCGTCCACCACGAAGAGACGTCGATGTAGTCGTACCAGTCGGGCTGGATGCCCCAGATGTCGCAGTTGAGCGTGCGATCGTAGTTGTCAACGACGATTTTCACGGGGAAATCCCAGTCATTGCGGAAGCGGAAGTCGGAAGATCCCCAGTTCACCATCGCGTCTTGCCCGATGGGCACATACGTGGAAGGCGTCGTGTGGTTCTGACGCTCCACGATGGTGAGACCGGCGCGCACCACCGCACCATAGAGCGTGGTGGACGCCTGGCAGATGCCGCCGCCGTAGCCCGAGCCGCCGACGACGCCGGCGATGAGGTAGCCCTCGGCCGCGCCGCACGGCCCGCACGTGTCGAAGAACGACACCGTCTCGCCCGGCCACACGACCATGCCGTCGAAGTTGGAAAGCGCACGCGACATGTTGTACCACCCGTTGAACGTGTTGGTGGAAACGGTCGAGAAATGCGCGAGAAGATCCGAGAAGTCATCAGGGACGTAGGTCGTGGGAGTCAGCACGAAGCGCTGCGCGATGGAGTTGTTGCGCGTATAAACCTGCACGTTCGTACCGCTTTCCGCAATGCCATCGGCAATGTCGAGCGCGAGGCCATTGCCCTTGCACACGAAGCTAAACGACTGGTCGCCCGCATACTTCGGGTACCATTTCTGCGCGTCGTTGCCGAACGGCGTGCACTGCCACACGTTCGTGCCAGGGGTGCGCCCACCATTGGCCACATCGAGCACCTTGCGCGAGAAGGGGAACGCGATCGTGTAGGATCCGTCATAGTTCGTCGAGATCTTCACCACCTGCGCGTTCGAGCCGTTCTCGGTATGCAGCTGCACGTTCGCACCGCTTGTGCGGGAGGCATCTTGCACGTCGAGCTTTACCGACGGGTTGGCGTATGCGCCAATGGTGTAGAAGCCGTCGATGATGATCGGGGTTTTCTTCAGGATGAACGACGATGCGTCCGCACTCGAGCCGAGCACGACATTCTTCCCCGAAAGGGAGAGCGCGAACTCGCCGCTCTTCGAGGCGATGCGGTACGCGCCGTTTCCGAGCGGCACGAGCTTCCACAGCTGAGAATCGGTCCCATCGGCGGTCTGTTGGCAGACGTTCGCGCCCACAGCAGCGCTTCCGCCCTCGATGGCAAGCACCTTACCCGAGCACAGCGACTCGATCGTGCAGTAGCCGTCGTCGCGGGTCGTCACGTGCCACTTCTGCGCATAGCCGCCGTTATTCGCGTGAACCTGCACGTTGGCACCCGATTCGGTCGATGCGTCGAACACGTCGAGGTCGGTACCCTTGTCGCTCGAAAGCGCAAGCTCGTAGGTGCCGTCGGCGTACGTGCTTTCGCACGGGCTGAAGACGAACGATTGGGCGATAGCCCCGTTCGGAGTCCACGTGCGCACATCCGTGCCCGCAGCGCAGATTCCGTCGGCGATATCGAGCGCGAGCACGTTGCCCTTCGAGAAAAGCGAGAAGGAGCCGTTGCCGCTGTCGACGAGGCGCCACTTCTGCATGCTGTTACCAAACGGCGTGCACTGCCACACGTTCGTGCCAGGGGTGAGCCCGCCATTGGAAACGTCGAGCACGAGCCCCGAGCCCATCGAGGTGATTGTGTAATAGCCCTCGGAGTCGGGCTCGATGTACCACTTTTGGGCCTGCGAGTGGTTGCTGGACCACAGACGAACGTCGGCGCCGGAGACAAGCGATGCATTTGCCACGTCGAGCGCATAGGAAGTGTCGCCCGCGGCGCAGATCTCGTAGACGCCTGCGGCAAGCAGCGCCTCGGGGGCGGGATCGGAAACGGGCGTAAGCGCGAAACGCTGCGCGGGAGCACCATTGACCGTGTAGGTCTGGATGTTCGTACCTGCAACCGCAAGCCCGTCGGCGATGTCGAGCGCGAGGCCCGAAAGCTTGGAGACGAGCGTCACCGAGCCGTCCGCCGCGCGCGCGATCTTCCACTTCTGGGCATCGTTGCCGAAAGGCGTGCACTGCCACACGTTTGTGCCGGGAGTGCGCCCGCCGTTGGCAACGTCAAGCACCTTGCCGGTCGCAACCGAGGTGATCGTGTAGTAGCCCTCGCCCACCGCTTCGATGCGCCACCGCTGGAAGAGCGTGCCGTTCGCGGAGGCGAGCTCGACGTTCGCACCCGAGTAGAATTGCGAGCCAGCCGTGGAGAGCACGGCCTTCGAGTTCGCGGCAGCAGAAATCACGTACACGCCCTCGAAGGATTCATCACCTGCGGTTTCCCCTTCTCCTGCAGCCCCACCCTCGCCTGCGGCGGCAGGTTGCGCGGCCTCGGGCGCAGCAGAAGAAGCGCCAACAGCGGCATCAGGCTGTGCAGGTGTTGCGACCTGGGACGTTCCCGCGTCCGTTCCCGCGCCATCCGCGGCAGAAGAGCTCCCTATCGTGGCATCCGCCGAGGGCGTGCCTGAGACCGCCGCACCATCGGATGCGCCGGGGGCTTCCTCGGCGAGCGCGCCCGCAGGCACGCACCATACCGAAAGCGACGCTGCGAGCAGCACCGAGAGCAACCGCTTCGGCCCCTTCATAGTATGCCCCTGCATCCTCTCCCCTTTCTCATTAACGGAGATTCGAGCGCAAAACGCGCCCAGACCCGCCTACATTCCCGATTCGAAACGCGCCATGAAGGCGTCGAAGTCGTCCATCATCAGATTGAGCATTTCCCAATCAGCCGGCGCGAACATGTCGCGGTCGAGCGTGCCCTCCTCGCGGGCCCGCAGGTATTCCTCACGCATGCGCTCGGCGAACGCACGGCGGGACTCGTCGGTCAGGCGGTTGAAGTTCCACCGGTACGTGCCGAGTTTCAACAGGTTGACGATCGCACCGAACGCGCGCTGCTTTTCGGGGTCCTTCGCCAGAAACTCGCGCGAGAGCTCGTACTCGTCGCACACGGCGAACACCTTCGCCGACGACTTCACCGACGAGTTCGCGTTATCGACGCGGTAGTGCAGATACCCCTTCGGAAGGATAGCCGCGCGACGCGCGCTCGCCCACACCTGGAACACGAACGAGGTGTCCTGATACGATGCGCCGGGCGTCCCATTGAAGCGGATGCCCTCTCGCTCGATCATCTCGCGGCGGTAGAGCGCCGACCAGATGATGGGCAGCACGGTGAGCGCGCGCTGATCAACCCGAGGATCGAAGACAGTCTTGTACGCAAACCCGGCGAACGGCTCCTGGAAGACGTCGCCCGCATCACTGTGCTCGAAATAGTTCGCCTTCACCAGGTCGAGGTCGTGTTTCTTCGCGAACTTGTACATGTCCTTGAACATGCGGGGGTCGGCGAAGTCGTCGGATTCCACGATGCCCACGTACTCGCCGCGGGCCTCTGAGAAGCCGCAGTTCATCGTCTTGCCGTACCCTTCGTTCTCCTTCGAGATGAGGCGCACGCGGGAATCGTGGGCGGCGTACTCGGCGGCGATGTCCGCAGACGAGTCGGTCGAGCCGTCGTTCACGACGATGATCTCAATGTCCTTCAGCTTCTGCGCAAGCAGGCTGTCGAGGCATTCGCGCAGGTACTTCTCGACGTTGTACACGGGAACGACGATCGAGACCTTGGGCGTGTCGGAGGTTTTGTTGCTGAACATGGTTTCCTTTCCAAACTATCCGCGGCGTGCCGCGTGGAGAACGCGCTTTGCGAGGTTAGCCGCCGCACGGGCGGGCGCAGTGACCGCGCGACCCGTTCGGTAGCTTATCGAGTGGTAGAACTCCTCGATGTCGGAGTTGAGCTGGTTGATGTGCTGAGCCTGACCTCCTACCGCAAGCAGGTTTTCCTCGTTCTTCATGATAACGCCATTCAAGACAAGCGTGTCGCGGTATCCGGTGTACGCGTCGTAGGTTTCCCCGAGCAGCGCTCTGCAAACGACGCACTCGGCGTCGGTGAGCTGCGACCCGGCAAGGGCGCGTGCTATAGCCTCGCCCCCGCGCTCGCGGGCATCCTCGAAACAGTAGCGGCGAGCAATCGGGTTGCGGATAAGATCGACCATGAGGATCAGATGGCGCGCCGCGGCGGCATCGAGTCCGCACGCGGCCTCGTCATCGCCCGTGAAATTCGCCCGCGCCTCCTCGAAGCCGGAGAACACGTCGTCGAGCATGGCGCGCGCGCCGACAAGCCCGGTCGACGCGAAAGGCAGGCAGCGCAGCGTGGCAAGGGGACGCTTGGTCACGACGATCTTGGTCGCTTGCGAGAAGGCCGCGCATTGGAGGCCCAGCCAGGTAGAGCACTTCGCCTCTTCCGCGCATTGCAGCAAGAATTCCCTGTTAAATGCCTTGTTTGCCGACGCGATGCTCGAAAACGAGAGCAGCTGCGAGGAGAAATCGGAAGCGGGATGCGCCCCTTCGGGCACGATTGCCTCGGTGGTGCTGGGCTCGTAGAAGTCGAACAGGTCGCGCACGCCAAGCATGCCGGCAGAATCGGTGAACACCGCAATGTCATAGGGCTCGCGCTCGCCGACGACCGTGCGCCCCTCGCGTTCCCCTGCAAGCTGAAGCAGCTGGTCGAAGGCTTGCGGATCGTAGACGACGTTCGCGTAGGAGCGAACGAGGTAGATGCCCCGCGCGCTCGCGAGCGCAGAAGCGACGTCGCGGGTGGGTAGAACGCGCGCGCGGCAATCGTTCTCCGTGAAGTCGGCAATGAGCTGGGCATAGCGGCTGTTCTCATCAGCGGGCGGGAAGAACAGTACCTCAAAGGACTGCTCGTCCTGGAACTCGATCGCATCGAGCGCGGCTTTGGCGTCGTCAGCCTCGTCGGCGCATTCTATAAGGATGCTTATCGAAGGAGCATCAGTTTCCACCTGGGGCGACACGAGGTAAGCCAAACGCCCGCGCACGCCATCGTCAAGCCCGAGTGAATCGAGCGAGCGGCCTTCGAGCACCTCGCCGAGGAATGCCGAGAAAAGCTCGGCAAAGCGGACGCGGTCGTTGTAGTAGGTCATCTTCGCGGACGTGAACAGAAACGACACGGCCCACGAGACGCCCTCGCGCCCAAACTCCACCAACGTCCCGCGCTCCTTCCATGTGGTGAGCGCGTATTTCACCACGTCGAAGTGGAGGAAGAGCTGCTTGGCGCCATCTGAGCAGGTCGCGCCCACCGCCGAATCGCGGCGCACACGGTAGAAGTAGAGCATCTCCTTGCTGAAGGCGACCGTTTTCGCAAGCGGGAAGGTGATGAACTGGAAGGCGTGGTCTTCTCCAAGCGAGAGGTCAGGGTTGAGAAGAAGCCCGTTACCGCGCAAGAAGTCGGTGCGGTACATCTTATTGCACATAAGGGGGATACTGCCGCGCTCGTAGAGCAGGGCATCGACCCCCGAGTGGTACACGTTATCGCGCCACGCGAAGGAATCGTCCGCCCACGGGAGCGTGGGGAACGTCTTGCCGCCGAAGACGACGATGTCGGCGCCTTCCCGCTCGGCGGTAGCGACGAGGACCTCGCAGGTTCTTTGCGCGATGTAGTCGTCGGAGTCGACGAACAGGATGTACTCGCCGCGCGCAAGCCCGACGCCCACGTTGCGCGTCTCGGCAACGCCGCAGTTCTCGCGATGGAGCGCGCGGATGCGAGCGTCTTTCGCGGCGTAGGCATCGAGGAGCTCCGGCGAGCCGTCGGTCGAGCCGTCGTCCAAACAGAGAATCTCGATATCGGTAAACGTCTGCTCGATCAGGCTATCCAGGCATTGCGCGAGGTAGCTTTCGACGTTGTAGACGGGGACAATGATAGAAACCTTTGGATTATCCATATAGTGCCTTCGGTTAGCTTCTCGGATGCAGGCACACGCCCGCAGCGTTTTGCTTTGAATGATACTGTATCGCAACAACGATGCGGGGCAGCCTTCGAAAGAAGTACACGGTGTCCTAGCGCTTCGACGTGCCTACTTTGCGCTGAATCGCGCGGGGGAGACGGCATATCGCCTGGCCGACGCGCTGCTCTGCCGCGCCCATGACCGCGTCGAACTCGGATACGGCCCGATCGAGGTCGGCGCGCATGGCCGCTTCGCGTGCGCACGCGGCATCGCGCTCGGCGAGGGCTTCGTCGCGTGCGGCGCTCACCTCATCGAGGACGGCAAGCGCGTCCTCCCGCGCCGCATCGAGCGAGCAGGCGCGGCCGAATAGGTACGCTGCAGGGTCGCATTCTGAAATCTCGCGCATGCGAGCGTAGTATATCGGGTCGAGGAAGTCGTGTTCTCCCAGATCGGCAAGACCCAAGTTGGAGAAGCCGCGGTCGGCAAGATAGCGGTACACCTCGCAAAAGGCGGAGTAGGACGCGAGCGTGTTCAGGTTGTACAGAATGCTCGACATCGCCCAGGTGGCGTAGCTGCGAGAGAGCGCCTCGAGGCGCCCCGTTTCGGCCAAGTAGCTGCGAAAGGAATGGATGGCGCGCACGAAATCGAACGCATGGCGGTCCTTCGTGGCCATGGCGGAGCCGGCGCGCATCACGCGATAGCTGATGAGCCGCTCGCCCACCGTCGCAATGCGCTCGGCGTCCACAAGCGCGGGGTACACGAATGCGATGTCCTCCGAGCGCTGGACGTCTTCCGCGAAACGATAGCCCCCCTCGCGCACGAACGAGGCGAGAAACAGCTTGTTCCAGGCCCACGTCTGAAAGCTCATGAGAAAGTCGTCGGGGCTGCGTTTCCACGAAAACGCCTGGCCGTCGAAGTCGAACGGAGCGAAATGGAGGATGCCGAGCGGCGGATGCTGCTGGCGTTTGCGCTGGTTGTTGTAAAACCAGAGGTCCCACACCACGATCTGAGCATTCGTGCGGCGGGCTGCATCGAGTGCCAGCTCGAAGCAGCGCGGCTCCAAGAAGTCGTCGGCGTCAAAGAACATGAGGTAGCTTCCCCGCGCCAAGGGAATCGCGCGGTTGCGAGCGCACGCGCAGCCCGCATTCTCCTGCTCGACAACGCGCATCTTGCCGGCAAGACGTCGCTCGTACTCGCGCAGGACCGAGACCGAATCATCGGTCGACCCATCGTCGACGCAGATAATCTCCCACGACGATTCCGTCTGAGCGATGACGCTGTCGAGGCATTCGGGTAAATAGGCCGCGCAGTTATACACGGGGATGATAACCGAAACCGCGGGAGCGCCCACCGTCGAGATCTCCGACATACTTCGTCCTTTCGCAATGCAATAACTGCATAAGGGTACCACGCAATGGGCGTATCTCGGCTGATGCCTTAAATGCTATTCAGCGTCCGCCCGATATCGCCTCTTCCCGAGCGCAAGCCGGCCGTTTAGAGGGCGAGCTGGAAAAAGCAAGAGGTCGGTACATTTATGCGTTCGCGTAAATTACGAGCGGATACCCTATAACTTACGCGAACGCATAAATAAAAGAACTATGTGCTATTATTTATGCGTTCGCGTAAAGGGAGTGATATCGTGATCAATATCGGCAGCACAAAAGAACTCGGGGAGCTCATCATGCATGAAAGAAAAGCCCAAGGGCTCACCCAAACCCAACTAGCAGGATTGAGCGGCGTAGGCATAACATTTCTCTCGAACCTCGAAAATGGGAAGCAGACCGCGGAGCTTGGCAAAACCCTCAACGTTCTTGCAACGCTCGGATTAGACCTTCTCGCAGAAAGAAGAGACGATGAGTAACCTTCGAGTTTCACTTTATCGCGAAGAGACTGTGGTTCGCGTAGGCACAATCGAGAGGAATAACACCGACGGGTCTATTTTCAGGTACCTTAATGAATATGCTGACGATAACGCAGCGATTCCCCTATCTCAATCGCTCCCTCTTTCGACCGATGCTTACAGCGAAGACCAATTCCGCCCCTATTTCGAGGGATTGCTCGCCGAAGGAAATGCGCGAGAGGCACTTGCGGCAGAGCTGCACGTTCGGGAAACAGATTACCTCGCAATCCTCGCGCAATGCGGCCGCGACTGCATCGGCGACGTGATTATAGAAGACGACAGCGATTCCAACCCTCAAATCACAAGCGCCAAGAACAGCTACGAAGAAGTGAGCAACGAACAGCTATTCCTCTTTTTCCGCTCTATTCCAGATATGTCAAGAGAAAATGTCGGGTCGCGGCTTTCTCTGGCCGGCGCGCAAAGCAAGATAGGGCTGGCGCATATGCCTGGCAGCCCTATGTCGCAGGGATGGCTTAAACCGCGAGGACTCGCAGCGAGCACCCATATCCTCAAAACAGGCTCCATCGAAAAGCTTGTAAGCCTCGAATTTCTCTGCATGCGGACGGCGAAAAAATGCGGCGTTAAGGTTCCAGAGGTTACGCTGCTTGACTTCGGTAAGCCCGTATTGGCTGTCGAGCGCTTCGATAGGGTGGTAACGATTGACGAAGAGGGATTTCGCGTTGAGCGAATCCATCAAGAGGACTTCGCACAAGCATTCGGAATGACGCCAGCTTCGAAATATGTCGAGCTCCCGAATGGCTCTATCGCTTCGATAGCGCAATGGATTCGCTCTTATGCCGCGAAGCCAACCGAGGACCTTTCTCAGTTTGCAAAAGCTGTCTGCTTTAACTACCTTATCGGGAACTGCGACGCGCACCTGAAAAACATTTCGATTATGTACCGGGTTGGGAAAAGGGGGCCAATACGTCGCCTATCCCCAGCTTACGACCTGGTCAGTACATCGTTCTTCGATAGATTCAGCAAAGAGTTGGCTATGGCTGTCGGCGGCGCACGAGACATTAGAGACGTGAAGCCGAGCAGCTTCGATCTCCTTGCGAGCAGCTTAGGCATCACTTCAAGCTACTTGAGGTCAATCGTCGCGCCGATTGTCGATAATGCCGAAGCCGCAATTCGCGAAGCAGGCAGCGAGTCGCTTGGTCCTTCGCAGGAGTTTCTCCCCTATTTGGCAGACGATCTGCAGGAAGACATCGCCCCGCGCCTTCGCGTCCTAGAGGAGTTTTGCAATCTTTAGTGGCGTGCACACTTGCTGAGAAAGCTATTCAGCGTCCGCCCGATATCGCCTCTTCCCGAACGCAAGTCGGCGAGACGACTCAACCTTCGCGCCCAGCTTTCCCAGCCTGCGCGTGTCGACGGATGTGCGGCTACGACTCTTTCGGCCCTTTCGCGCCCTTCGACAGCGCCTCGCGAAGTTTGCGAGGCAGGGTGAGCAGCGTCGACCCCACGCGGTAGGAATACGAATGCGCGTACTCCTCCACCTCGCCGCGCGCCGCGTCTCGCTCGCGTTCCATCTCGGTGCAGCGGGCGCGTGCCTCCTCGACGCTTCTCCGCTCCTGCGCGATCTGCGCCCGAAGGCGATCCTTCTCGGCGATATCGTTCGCCACGCGATTCAAGAAAAGCTCCTCGGGAATCTCCCCGCGCTTCGCGGGCGCGATCGAGGCGATGGAATCAAGCAGAATGCCCTCCGACTCGCCGCTCTTCTTACGCAGCTCGGACACGCGGTTCGTCAGCGCGAACGCGCGCTGGGCGTCGAAGGCGAGGACGGATTCCAGAGCCGCGATGATGTCCGCAGTATCCGCGTTCATGGAAAGCAGCGTGTCCGCCTGCCCCAAGTCCTCGTAAAGCGACACCACCTTGGGAAGATATCCCAGACCAACGCACGGTTTGCAGAACGATCCAAGCAGAAGGGACGCGTGGTAGCGCATCGAGAGACCGGCCGAGCAGCGCGAGAGGAAGTCCGCCACCGGCTCTATGCGCTCCCCCGCATCGAAGATGCGGAGCGCCGCCTGAGCGGGAAGAAGTGCCCCGATGCGCTCGGCAAGCGCGCGGTCGCTCGAGTCAAGGATGCATGCTGCGAAGACCACGTCGCGATGGGCCGCCTGAACCCTCGCAATCGCGGCGGCCACCCGTTCGGCGAAATCGTCGGGCGCGTTCTCGTACTCGCGCAGCGAAACCGCCACAACCCTGCGCGACGCGGGGTCAATTCCTTCGGATGCGAACCATTCGTCGACGAACGAAGTGTCGGAAGCACTTCCTAAAAACGCGCAATTGGCAAGCGATATCACCTGCTCGTTGCGCACCCGGCACGAGCGGATGAGCTCGGCGGTCGCCTCATCGCGTGTGAGGAACAGCGCACCAAGACGTCCCATGAGGCGCACAAGCGAGCGGCCGTCCGCCACGTCGAGCGGTCCCGCGCCGATGCCGTAGAGCACCGGGCGCGCATCGTTCATGTAGGCAAGCTCCACGTAAGCGGCGATACCAGCGATGTCGGTGTGCGGCATCGACGAGGCAAGCTCCGCCTTTCCGATTGACCAGCGGATTCCCTGGTCGAAAAGGAGACCTGCGATCACGAGGGCCGCCGAAGATGCAGCGAGCACCCGGTCGAGGACGCGCTTGTCCTGAAGCGTGATGGAGTAGATGCCGCGCTCGCGCAGGGTATGCAGCGGGTTTTCCCCAACAGCAACGATGGAGCAACCGCAGATCAGCTCCCGCAGGCGCCTGTCGACCGTTGCCAGGATGTACTCGTCGCCGAAGTTGCCCATGCCCACGTAGCCGAGGACCGAGACAATCGTGCGCGGCGCGGGAAGACCGGCCATAAGCCCCCGCTCGGAAAGCTGCTCGCGCACGCTCTCGAGGGCGGCAAGCAGTGACCCGTCAAGGAAGGGACCCTGCGAATCGACGGGAAGGCGACGGCTCTCAAACGCAGCATCGCTCGATCGCTGATCCGCAACCGCTGCAATGAGCGCCTCGTGCGCCTCGGTAATATCCTTCTCGCAAATGTCCATCCGCTCCGCGCGCCATGGGGAAAGGCCCTCGCCCACGCACGCAAGCTTCGCCCCATCGGCGCGGACAAGAACAAGCGCCTCGTCCGTTAAGAGCGCATCTGCCGGGGCATTTCCGCCTCCGCCTTGCAAATCGTTTGGGACCTTCTCGTCAGCGTCCTGCACACCCTTGTCCAGGTCCCCGAACACCACGCACGCCGCGCTCGAACGGGCGGAGTAGGCGATGTGGGTAAACGTCGGGTCGGACGCGAAGCGCTCGGGCCAGCCGGCGCCGAAGCAGCGGACGGCGCCGCCAAAGCGCCCGTCTGCGACCAGCTCATCGAAGAAGGCGACGCGGGCGGGCGTCGCGTCCTGCAAGCACATAATGCCAGGTCCGAAGGCAACCAAATTTGCAATCGGCGTCGAGGCGTAGGCGGCATCGACAGCGGGAGCGCACGCCCCCACGACGCCGTCGAACCCGTCGACTTCCTCCAATCGCAGCGAGCGCCCGGAAATCGTTATCGCAAAGTCGAAAGGCGCTCCACTCGACTTCGCTACGCTCGCCTCGGCCTCGGATCGCGCAGCGACAAGCATGCCCACGGCGACGCCACGCGAAGCGGCAGCGTCAAGCCCGCACGCGCCTATGCCCTCGGCAAGCATCAGGCAATCGGGACGCTGCACCTCGAAGAAGCGGGACAGCGCCGTAGCATCGAAGGTGCCGGCCTCGTCGAAAAGCTCGGGCCACATTTTCGGCATGAAGAGGAACACCGTGTGCCCCTGCTTTTCAAACGCCCTCTTCGCGCAAAACGCAGGGGTTGCGACGCCCGCTCCCATACGGGCAATGAGCACGATTTTGCAGTAGGTTTTTTCCATATCCGAAGCACCTTCCTTCGGGAAAGGTGCCGCACAATGCGACGCCTCCCATGCGTGATCACCATATCGAAACAACGACCGGCAGGGACGTGCGCCTCAAGCACCGCGCGGCCTGCCGAAACGAAAGACATTCGGGCTAGAAGCTCGAATAGCGCTTCACCATCTCGGCCATCGAGGCGCGCCACGCGGTGCCGCCAGGTTCAAGGTCGGTGCCGTTCACGCCGGCGATGAGACCCGTGTCCACTGCCCACCCCATTGCCTCGCGCGCATAGTCGCTCACCTCGTCCGCGCCGTTCTTCGAGTTCATGGCCGAGCAATCGCTCGACGTATCGCGCCCGTCGACCACGCTCGCATAGCGGGCGAACAGCGTTGCCAGCTGCTCCCGCGTCACCGGGTCGTTCGGGCCGAAGGAATCGGTGCCGCTGTAGCCCGTCGAGACGCCAATCTCCTTCGCCCAGCAAAGCGCGTTGTAGTAGTACTCGTTCGGGTCCGCATCGCTGAAGGGCTGCGAGACGCTCGAAGCGGGGCTGCCCGCCAGACGCCACAGGATGGTCGCCACCTGGGCTCGCGTGATCGTATCGTAGGGCCCGAAATGGTTCGTACCCGAATAATTCCCCATGATTTCGCGGATAACCACATAGTCGAAGGCGCCGCTTTCGACGAACCAATCGCCAGCAGCCACGTCGCTGGAGTAGCCCGCACGGTACATGAGGTTCACGTCGACGCGTCCGCCCTCGTCATCGGCGGGATAGTCGATGCCTTTCACGCGGCCGCCGCTCGAGAGCTGCCACATGCCGTACTCACCGCCGTACTGGCACTGCGAGACGCCGTATTCCGCGACCCAGCGAACCCAGTTGTCGAACACGGGATCGGTCAGGTAGTTCGTGAACCAGTTTCGATTCGCGTAGATTCCCACATCGTAGCCTGCAGCCTCGATTTTCTCGCAGAACGCGCTCGCGATCTTCGCCAGCTCAGTCGGGTCGCCGCCCGTGGCATTGAGCTGCGACTTGTCTTCCATATCGAAGTACACCGGATAGCTTAGGTCGTGCCCCTTGATCAGGCGAAGGACGTGGTCAGCCTCACTTCTTGCCATATCGGCGTTCTTGGCATAAGAGTAAATGTAGACGCCGTACGGAATGCCCAGCCGCTCGCACTCGGAGACGTTGCGCAGCCAGTACTTATCGTCCTGGTTGGTAAGGTCGTTGCCGTAGCCCACACGGATGATGGCGAACTTTACGCCGTCGTTCTTCACGGCCTCCCAATCGATTGTGCGGTTGTGCTCGCTCACGTCGATGCCCTTGGAAATGGCGCCGGGGATGAGGCGCTGCGAGCCGGTCTGGCGATTCACTGTGGCATAGCCGTTGGGAGTGAGCGTCGCGTCGAACTCGGTGTAGCTTTCGCTCGAGAGAAGCGAGATACCGCCCAAGCCGGGCACCGTCAAAAGCTGCCCGTCCGCGAAACGCCAGCTGTTGGCGTCATCTGCCTGCGCGTCAGCTTCCGCAGCAAGCGCGCAACCAGGCGCAACGATGCACAGTGCGCAAACTGCCGCAAGGATAAGGGCGCTCAAGGCGCAGATACTCCAATGTCGCAAGATAGCCATGTTTATACTCCGAATCTTGTGCGTATCGTAAGGGAAGGCAGCATCCCGCTCACCTTCTCCTTGAGTATACGCGAGCGCGCGCACCGCGGACACATCGCACACGGCATCGGCACAACGGAGGGTCCCCACACCCTGCGCCCGCACGACCCCTCGCAACGCGCATGCGCGCCGTCCACGCCCCCGCGCGACGCGCCGCCCACGCCCCGCGCGCACCGCCGCTCGCGAGCAGTCGCGCAACCGCTCGCGCGGGCAATCTGGGCTTTTCATGCGCATGCAGAAGACCCCGTCCAAAGCGCTATAAAATGATGAGTTGCGCCAAGGGCCGGCCCTCGGCGCGCGCAATGCACCCGACCGTTGAGGACCCTATGGCTCAAACCGCATCGACCAAGGCCACGCTCAAGCGGAATTGGTTCACCATCACATCGCTTGTGTCGAAGGACTTCAAGCTCAAGTACCGCCGAAGCGTCCTGGGCGTTCTCTGGTCGGTCCTAAACCCCCTGCTCATGATGTGCGTGCTCGCCGCCGTGTTCACGAACGTGCTCAAGTTCGGCGACGACGTGCAGAACTTCCCCATGTACCTCATCCTGGGCAACGTGCTCTTCTCGCTCATGGCCGACTCGACGTCGTCTGCCATGGGCTCCATCCTCGAATCGGCGCCGCTCATCAAGAAGGTGCGCGTGTCAAAGATGATCTTCCCACTGGAGAAGGTGCTCTTCACGCTTGTGAACTTCGCCATCTCGCTCATCGCGGTCGTCATCGTCATGCTCTTCTTCCGCATCCCGCCGACGGTAAACCTGCTCGCGATGCCCATCCTGCTCGTGTTCATGCTGCTCTTCTGCGCGGGGCTCGGCATGCTGCTCTCCTCGCTCGCCGTGTTCTTCCGCGACGTGTGCCACCTGTGGGGCGTCGTCATCACCGCGTGGACCTACGCCACGCCGTTGTTCTACCCGGTGGGCCTTCTGCCCGACTGGATGCAGGCGGCCGAGGCGTTCAACCCGATGTACCACTATGTGTGCTATTTCCGCGACATCGCGATGTACAACACGGTGCCCGGCCTCACCGAGAACCTCATCTGCCTCGGTATGGCCGCGATCACCTTCGCCATCGGCTTCGCCGTGTTCAAGGCGACCGAGAAGAAGTTCATCCTCTACGTTTAGGCGGAACCTATGCCCGAGAACATCAACACCACCCCACTCGGCGACATCGAGCGCGAGCTCGCCGCCGCAGTCGACGACCGGCCTGTCATGGTCGACGTGGACCACGTGTCCATGGTCTTCAACATGGCATCTCAGCAGCTCAACAGCTTGAAGGAATACGCCATCGCCCTCGCGAAGCGCGAGCTTATGTTCAAGGAGTTCCGCGCACTCGATGGCGTGTCGTTCACCGTCCGCAAGGGCGACGTGTTCGGTATCCTGGGCACGAACGGCTCGGGCAAGTCCACCATGCTCAAGATCATCGCAGGCGTGCTCGAACCCACCGAAGGCACCTGCTCGATCAACGGCAGCATCGCACCTTTGATCGAGCTCGGCGCCGGCTTCGACATGGAGCTCACCGCGCGCGAGAACATCTTCCTGAACGGCGCGCTTCTGGGCTATTCGAAGAAATTCATCCAGCAGCATTTCGACGAGATCGTCGACTTCGCGGAGGTCGAGAAGTTCCTCGACATGCCGATGAAGAACTACTCGTCGGGCATGGTCGCGCGCATCGCGTTCGCCATCGCCACGGTCATCGTGCCCGAGATTCTCATCGTCGACGAGGTTCTCTCGGTCGGTGACTTCATGTTCCAGCAGAAATGCGAGCGCCGCATCACGCAGCTCATCAAGGAACACGACGTCACCGTGCTCATCGTGTCGCACAACAACGACCAAATCGAGCGTTTGTGCAACAAGGCCATCTGGATTGAGAAGGGCCACACGCGCATGATGGGCTCGGCGGCCGACGTATGCCGCGCCTACCGCGTGCTCGGCGGGCATGTGGGCTCGGCCGAGTCGGAGGCCGCCGTGTTCAGCATGCTGAACTCCCCCACCCGCGTGCCCGATGAGCTCGTGAGCTCCGTCGCCGGCGAGAGCCGCTACGGCACCGCTGTGAAGATCGCGGAGAAGTGCAGGTTCGCGCAAGGCGGCAGCCTCATCCTTGCCTCGGGAGATTTCAGCCTGCCGTGCATGTCCGCTCAGGGGCTCTCCGGCATGCTCGACGCGCCCGTGCTGCTCTCCAAGCACGAGTCGCTGCCCGACGTGGTCGCGCAGGAAATCGCAAGCCTCGCGCCGCACCGCATCGTCGTTTTGGGCGGCGAGGACGTACTCTCTTCCGAAGTGGCCGAGCAAGCGAAAGACGCCGCGCGCGACGGCTGCGCAATCGAGCGCATCGACTGCAACGAGTCAGTTGAGCTTGCGCGCCTCATCTTCGACTTCGGAAAGCGCGCGGCCGAGGAAGACGGCGTGTCCGGCTGGAGCAAACTCGCCATCATCGCGCACCACGACTGCCTGGGCGATTTGATCACACTTTCGCCCTTGCTGTTCAACCAACATATCCCCGTGTTCTACATTCGCGAGCTCGGCGTGATCGACGACGCCACGGCAGCGTCGATCCAGGGCGGCGACTTCACCGACCTGCTCGTGCTGGGCGTCGACAAGCACATCCCCGACACCTTCCTCGCCGCCTGCGCCGCACACGGCGTGAAAAGCGAGCGGCTCATTGGCAAGAACCCCTACGACGCCAACGAGAAGATTAACGACCTTATCACTTCGGGCCAGGTCGAGGGCGCGCGACTCACAATCGACAACCTCATCGTGAGCTCGGTGTGGAACCCTGCCGACGCGTTCGCCGCCGGCGCTTGGGCCGCCAAGACCGATTCCGCCTTCCTTCTGGAAGACCCGCAGAACCTCGACAGCGTTGCACACGCCATAAGCTACATCAAGAAGAAGGGCGGCAGCGTGAAGCACCTCACCTTCTTGGGCGATTCTTCACAGTTCGGACGCCTTGACAAGGAGATGCTTGGGAAGGCTGTGCAGGAAGCGCTCGTGGACGCAGGGCTTGCAGATACGGGCGCCGAGGACGCGCAGCCCGCCGAGACTGAGAGCACGGACTTCACGTCCACCGACGCTGCGTCCGCGAATACGCAGGAAAACGAATAGGAGCATCATGTCATCTTCGCAGTTCGCACCGCTGGTTTCCGTCATCGTCCCCATTTATAACGCAGAGCCCTACCTCGACCAGGCGCTCGAGAGCGTCGAGGGACAAACGTACAAGAACCTCGAAATCATCTGCCTGAATGACGGCTCGACCGACGATTCACTCGCCATTATGCGCGCCCACGCCGCGCGCGACGAGCGTATCGTGGTGATCGACAAGCACAACCAAGGCTACGGCGCCACCTGCAACCGCGGGCTCGACGAGTCGCACGGCGAGTGGATTTCCATCCTCGAACCCGACGACTGGATCGAAAGCGGCATGTATTCCGACCTGCTCGCGCTCGCGCGCATGTACCCCGAGCCAATCGACATCGTGAAGTCGGGTTATTGGCGCATCTGGTTGCCCGACACGCCCAAGCAGCGCAAGATGAACTGCAGCTATCACGGGCGCATCAACCCGCCCGTCCAGCCGTTCGCCATTAAGGACGCGGCGCATCTGCTGTGCCATCACCCGTCCATCTGGTCGGCGATCTATCGCAAGCAGTATCTGCTTGACAAGGGCATTCGCTTCCGCGAGATTCCCGGCGCGGGCTGGGCAGACAACCCGTTCCTCATCGAGACGCTCTGCCAGACCGACCGCATCCTCTACACCGACAAGGAGTACTACTGCTATCGCGAGGAGACGCCGGAAAAGTCCGAAGCGTTCGCGAAGCGCAGCACGCTTCTGCCGCTCGAGCGCTGGAACGACATGATGGATATCCTCGAGAAACTCGGCGTAACCGACGAGCGCATCCTGCGCGCGCACAACAGCCGCGGCTTCACGTACCTTTCGGGTATCTTGGAAGTTGTCGGGCTCGACGGCGAGGGCGTGCGCGAGGCAGCGACCCACATGTTCGAGCGTATGGATGCCGACCTGGTGTTTTCCGACCGCGAGATATCCCCTGGCTGCAAGCGCCTGTTCGCCGACCTTCGCGGCCTGGAATGCCCGCACATCGACAAGCTCGCCTATGTGCGCGGGCTTATGGGGCAGGGATTTTACAACCTGAAGAACACCGGAGTCGTGAACACATTCTTCGCAACCACCAACTACTTCAAGAAGCACCGCGCCCGCGAGGCCAACGAGTAGGCGGTAAGTTCCGTCGCGAGGTAACACGACGAGAAGCCGCTAAGCGAGCAATGCCCGCAACCTCCCCTGGTTGCGGGCATTTTTTAGCGATTCTTCGTGAAGTGGTAGGTGGGCACAGCCTCTTCGAGAATCTTGATTGCCTGCTCATCGGTGTCGCGGATTGCCTCTTGCAGCTCGCCGAGCTTCTGCGCCACCTGCTCGTGGCTGATTTCCTGACCTTGCGAAATCATGATCGAGTGGTTGGACGTGGGAAGCGTGTTCTCCTCGTCCATCAGCAGCTCCTCGTACATCTTCTCGCCGTCGCGCAGGCCGGTGTAGACGATGCCCACATGCGCGCCCGACAGGCGGATGAGGTTCTTCGCCAGATCCGCGATCTTCACCGGCTCGCCCATGTCGAGCACGAAGATCTCGCCGCCCTTCGCCATGCCGCCTGCCTGGATCACAAGCTGCACCGCCTCGGGAATGGTCATGAAGAAGCGCTCAATGTCGGGGTGCGTCACCGTCACGGGGCCGCCTTCCGCAATCTGCTTCTTGAACAGGGGAATCACGCTACCGTTGCTGCCAAGCACATTGCCGAAGCGCACCGCCGCGAACACGGTCTTCGATGTGCGGGCATAGTACTGCATGATCATCTCGCCCATGCGCTTGGTGGCGCCCATGACCGAAGTGGGGTTCACGGCCTTGTCGGTCGAGATGAACGTGAAGTGCTCCACGCCAAAGGCGTCCGCCGCGCGCACCACGTTCAACGTGCCGAAGACGTTGTTCTCAATGGCCTCGCGCGGGCATACCTCCATAAGCGGCACGTGCTTGTGGGCGGCAGCGTGGAACACCACCGCCGGATGATACTTCTCGAACACCTCGTTCACGCGCGCCTCGTTGCAAATACTGCCGATCTCGATGTCGATCGCAATGTCGTCGTAGGAGCGAAGCAGCTCTTGGCGGAGCATGTAGGCGTCGTTCTCGCAGATGTCGAAGATGACGATGCGGCGCGGCGCGACTTTCGCCAGCTGACGGCACAGCTCGCTGCCGATTGACCCGCCGCCGCCTGTGACGAGCACGGTCTCGCCCGCCACGTACGCATACGCGATGCGCATGTCGAGCTGCACTTCCTCGCGCCCCAACAGGTCGGTCACGTCAACGTCGCGCAGGGCCACATCGCCCAGCTCGTCGATTCGCAGGTCGCGGATGTTGGGCAGCGTCTTGAGGACGCACTCGGTCTTCGTGCACACCCTGTAGATGCGCTTGCGCTCTGCAGGTGTTGAAGAGGGAATGGCGACGACGATCTGCTGGATATCGTACTTGCGCACCAGCTCCTCGATGTCGTCGGTCGAGCCCTCAACCTTCACGCCGTGGATGCGCAGGCCCCGCTTGGCTGGGTCGTCGTCGGTCGCGACGATGGGGATGCCCGGCATGTTCGGGTCCTTCGTGGCCATGCGGTTGATGGTGAGCGAGCCGGTTTCCCCCGCACCGACGACGAGCGTCCGCGGGCGATCGACGTTATCTCCCGAGAACGCGCGCTTCTTACGGCGCTTGATGCGCCACAGCAGACGGTAGCCGCCCATAAGGAAGACGAGCAGAATCGACGCGCCGATGAACACGCGAATGGGGAGCCTCACGTTGATAACCCACAGGAACACGGCGCCTACCAGGGTCGATATAACCACGGAAAGCACAATCTGGAGCGCCTCGTCGACGCTTGCGTATTCCCATAAGTTGTTATACAGGCGAAACGCGCCCATGATTGCGATGTTCACCACGGCAAGGATTCCCAGGATGAAGAAAATCTCGTTGCTGGTGAACACCTCATCGAACACGTTGGTCAGAAGCGATGCGAGCCAATAGGCCACGTACGTGGCGATGATGTCCATGATCAACAGAGGCGCCGTGCGCTTCGCTATATGCAAATCCATGCGTGCCCTCACTTGGGTTTAACGGCACCGTGGCCGCCGATACACAACCCTATGATTGTATACGATTGCGAGAACACCCGACCGCATTGCAGAAACACTGCACGGATGGAGAATGCCGGCAGCGGGTCGCGCTTTGAGGCAGCGGATGGGACGGAGGTCGGGTGCTTTACCTCACGTGGCGGTGAAGCGAGCTCTACCCTATCGACTTTGTCGCGATGAGGGAAATCCCCGTGTCGCACACGTTCTCGCAGATGACATCGCCCAATACGATGGGAGCGCACAAGGAGAGGCCTGCCGCCTCGCGAGCGACGTCCCCTGCAAGAGCTTTGGGCACCGGTGCGCTCGTCCGATAGCTCACCGGTTCCAGGCACCCCCGAGCACATACCGTACCGCACACGGTGCGGACCGGATTGATCGCCTCGGCCTGGGCATACTTCTTCCCGCGACCACACGAGTTGCCCTCAACGCTTGTGACCTCGCCGTTCTCGGCGAACCCGACGTTCATGACGCACCCCATCGGGCATTGGATGCACGTGATCCTCCGGCTCATCGCGCGCCCCCTTCCACGGCTGGCGCCCGTCGCGCGGAAAGCCCGCTTACCGCCGACACGACGATGCGCGAGCACCCGGCAAGGCTCTCCGCGTCGACTTTCATGCGCTTCATCTCAGCGGGAACCGCCACAACATCGCGTGCTCTTGCGAGCACCTCGCCCGCACTCACGTCCTCGCTTTCGCGCACTTCGAACCGCACGCCCTCGATGACGTCGGACACGCGGAAGGAAAGCATCACCGCCCCCTCCGCATCGTGGGAGATCATCTGGGGCACGACGTAGCGCACGCCTTCCCCGGCGACCACTTCGATAGGTGCCTCGTCCGCGCTCGCCAAGCCACCCTGCACCTCGCCTCGCGCGAAAGCGGCCGCAAAAGCCCCCGCCCGCTCACCTTCCTCCGATGCGAAGTCCGCCAAATCGTGCACATGCAAGGCGTTTCCGCAGGCGAAGATTCCAGGCGTGCTCGTCGCCAA
Organism: Ellagibacter isourolithinifaciens; assembly: GCF_008831035.1. Taxonomy (GTDB): domain Bacteria; phylum Actinomycetota; class Coriobacteriia; order Coriobacteriales; family Eggerthellaceae; genus Ellagibacter; species Ellagibacter isourolithinifaciens. The sequence continues at coordinate 25,691 of NZ_WAJR01000023.1, forward strand.
GCGCTCGTCGACGATGGCGCCTCCCGTTATCGGCGAGAGCGCCACCCCCGCTGTTTTCGCGACCTCGTTTTCGGGGATGAGCCCGCACGAAAGCACGAGCGTGTCGCAAGGGATGCGCTCCTCGGTGCCCTCGATGGGGCGCCGCGTCGCGGGGTCGACGTCCGCCACGACGACGGCCTGAAGGCGCGTCTCGCCCTCAAGGCGCACCACCGTGCGCGACAGGTGCAGCGGGATGCCGAAGTCATCGAGACATTGCACGATGTTGCGGCGCAGCCCCGAGGAGAACGGCATGATCTCGTATACGCCGAGCACCTTGATACCCGAAAGCGTCATGCGGCGGGCCATGATGAGCCCGATGTCGCCCGAGCCGAGCACCACCGCCGTCGACCCAGGGACAAGTCCCTGCAGGTTCATGAAGTTCTGCGCGCAGCCCGCCGTATAGACCCCCGAGGGGCGCGCGCCCGCGATGCCGAGCGCCCCCAGCCCGCGCTCGCGGCTTCCCGTCGCCAAGACCACGGCCTTTGCGTGGAAGAAGAGCTCGGCTCCGAAACGCGTCCCAACGACGAGCTTCCCTACGCCCTCGTCGTCGATGTGCAGCACCGATACACCATATTCGCAGGCCACACCCGCGTCAATGACGGCTTGCTCCTCTTGCGCAGCGTATTCGGGACCGGTAAGCTCGGCCTTCATGCGATGCAAGCCGAAGCCGTTGTGCACGCATTGCTTAAGCACGCCTCCCGGACGCTTCTCTCGGTCGACCATCGCCACGCGAGCCGCGCCCGCACGTCGCGCGCTCACCGCCGCCGCCATGCCCGCAGCGCCGCCGCCGATGACGACCACATCGAAGCTGTCCTCGATCCGTGCGCGCCCGCCCGGCTCAGCCTGCCGCGAGCCCACTTCCGCATGCCGTTCGCGCGCCTCCGAGCGCGGCTCGTCCGCCACGCCAAAGGGCCCGCCCGCAACGGCGGGCTTACCCGCGCGCACCAGCTCGACATAGTCGGCGCGAGCTGACGCAATCATCCTCGAGCCGGGAAGCCGCTTGTCGATCGCGTCGGGCGAACAGCCCAACTCGCGCGACATGATCTCCACAAGCTCCGGCGAGCAGAAGCCGCCATGGCAGCGCCCCATCGTAGCGCCCGTGCGCCATTTGATAGCATCGAGCGAGAGCACGGGAAGGGGGCCATGCAGCGCGCGCACCACTTCTGCCTCGGTCACCTCGCAGCAGCGGCAGACCACATGCCCGAACGCCGGATCGCTCGCAATAGCATGTTCGCGCTGCTCATCGGTCATGGCCATGAAAGGAAGCTGCGGCGCGCGGCGCGGATTAAACGACGGATTGCCGTCCGCCCCCAAACGAGCCGCAACCTGAGAGGCGATGAAGGTCGCCACCGCAGGAGCAGACGTCAGACCAGGCGATTCGAAGCAGGCGATGTTGAAGAACCCGGGCACATCCACCGCCTCGCCGATGACGAAGTCGCCCGACTCGCCCGCCGCGCGCAGCCCCGCGAAGTTCGTGATAGCACCGCGGGGAGAAGCCGCAGGCCAGGTGCGGCGCGCGCGTTCGACGATGTCGGCAAGCCCCTCCTGTGTCGTCGAAAGGTCGGTCTTGGATGCCTGGGAAACCGAGTTCGGGCCGATGAGCATGTTGCCGTGAATTGTGGGTGTGACGAGCACTCCCTTGCCGAGCGGGCCGGGCACCTGAAACATCGTGTGCTCGAACGTGGTGGCGTATTCGGTGTCGTAGAGATAGTACTCGCCCCGGCGCGGCGTGATAGAGAAGCGGTTCGCCGAGACCATATTGTTCAGCTCGTCGGCGAAAAGTCCTGCCGCGTTCACGACTGCCCGCGCGAAGAAGCCTTCTCTGGCAGCATCGACGCGAAACCCGCCGTCCACGCGAACGATGCGCTCCACGCGGTGATTGAACAGGAACCTCACGCCGTTGCCGCATGCGTTCTCGGCCGCCGCGAAGGCGAAGCCATAGGGATCGACGATGCCACCCGTCGGAGCCACGAGCGCGCAGGCGACCTCGGGAGAGACATTCGGCTCCATCTCGCGCGCCCGACTCCCCGACACGATGCGCACGCCCTCAACCCCGTTCGCATCGGCGCGGCGGACGAGCTCATCGAGCTTCAAACGGCCCTCGTCATCGAAGGCGAGCACCATCGACCCGTTGCGGCGGAACTGCACGCCAAGCTCGTCGCACCAGCGCGGATACGCCTTCGAGCCCTCGACGTTGAAGCGCGCCTTGAGCGTACCGGGCACGGGATCGAAGCCCGCATGCACAATAGCGGAGTTCGCACGCGTAGCACCGCAGGCGATATCGTTGCCTGCCTCGAGCACGCAGATGGACAGGTCGTATCGCGCAAGCTCGCGGGCCGCCGTGCACCCGGCAATGCCAGCTCCAACGACCACCACATCGAAGGAACAAGCCTTCCCTTCCTGCATATGCGAACCTATCCTTTCCTCTTCGTTCCTCGACCACGTTGCCCCTCACCGGGGGATTCTTTGCGATTAACCCCGCCAGCGTGCGAATGGGGAACCTTGCCCTTGCCGCCGCCTGGATGGGAATTCCCACTCTTGCTACCGGGCGAGCGTCGGGCTTCATCCTTGCCGCTACTCTGCCGGGCTAGCTTACCCCTGCCGCCGGTCGAGCGCGACGACTTCCCCTTGCGACTGGGCGCACCACCTGAAGAGCCGCCCGCACGAAAGTCCCCCTTTGACGCCGCTTTCTCCTTCGGCGCACCCTTCCCCTTCGACAGCGCGCCCCCACGGGCCCCCTCCGGCCGCACGAGACATTTCGCGTCGAAACCGATAAGGTCCTCCCGGCCAGCGCGGTGCAGCGCCTCGCGCACCAGGTCGCGATTCTTCGGGTCGCGGTATTGGATGAGCGCACGTTGCAGCGCCTTCTCGTGCGGGTTTTTCGGCACATAGACCGGCTCCATCGTGCGCGGATCGAGCCCCGTGAAGTACATCACCGTGGCAAGGCTTCCAGGCGTCGGGTAAAAATCCGACACCTGCTCGGGGTTAAACCCCATATCGCGAACGAATTCTGCCAGCTCAACGGCCTCTTTCATGGTTGACCCCGGATGCGAGGACATAAGATAGGGAACGATGAACTGCTTCTTGCCCGCGCGAGCGTTCTCCTCCTCGAACAGCGAGACGAAGCGCTCGTAGATTGCGTGGTCGGGCTTGCCCATGCACGACAGGACGCCATGGGAAACGTGCTCGGGTGCGACCCGGAGCTGTCCGCTCACGTGGTGCTCGGCCAGCTCGCGCACGAACTCCCGCCCATGCTTCTCGTCGAGCATCACGTAGTCGAAGCGGATGCCCGAGCGAACGAACACTTTCTTCACGCCGGGAACCTCGCGCAGCTCGCGCAAGAGGCGGATGTAGTCGGAATGGTCGGCGATGAGCTTCTTACATGGTTCGGGCGCTAAACATCTTCTCCCCCGACAAGCGCCATGGTCCACCTGCTTGCGGCAGGCGGGCGCGCGGAAGTTCGCCGTCGGGCCGCCGACATCGTGGATGTAGCCCTTGAAGTCGGCGTCGTGCGTCATCTCCTCAGCCTCCGCGACAAGCGAGGCGCGGCTGCGCACCTGCACGACGCGCCCCTGGTGGAACGTGAGCGCGCAGAAAGCGCACTCGCCGAAGCACCCGCGGTTACTCGCGAGCGAGAACTTCACTTCCTTGATAGCGGGAACCCCGCCCGCCGCATCGTAGTCGGGATGCGCGGCGCGGACGAACGGCAAGCGGTAGACCGCATCGAGCTCGGCGGTCGAAAGCGGGGCGGCTGGCGGGTTCTGCACGATGAACTCGTTCTCGCCATAGGGCTCGACCAGGCGTTTTCCCGTCACGTGGTCGCTGTTCGCGTATTGTATGGCGAAACTTTCCGCGTAGGCGCGCGGGTTGGCGCGCATGGCGCCGTAAGCGGGCAGCAGCTCGTAGTCGTAGACATGCTCAAGCGAGCGCGTGCGGAACACCGTGCCATCGATAAAGGTAAGGTCGCTTACCGAAAGCCCCGAATTCAGGGCGTCGGCGATCTCCACGATGGAGTGCTCCCCCATCCCATATGACACGAGGTCGGCATTCGAATCGAGCAGGATCGACCGCTTAAGCGAGTCCGACCAGTAATCGTAGTGGGCAAGGCGGCGCAAACTCGCCTCGATACCTCCGATGATGATGGGAACGTCCTTGAACACGCGCCTGATCAGGTTCGAGTACACCACAACCGCGTGGTCGGGGCGCAGCCCGCCCTCACCCCCAGGAGAGAAGGCATCCGAGTGGCGGCGCTTCTTGGCGACCGTATAGTGATTCACCATGGAATCCATGTTCCCCGAGCTCACGAGGAACCCCAGACGCGGGCGCCCGAGCGCGGCGACGCTTTCCGGATCGCGCCAATCGGGTTGGGCGATTATGCCAACCTTGTAGTGGTTCGCCTCGAGAAGACGGCAGATGATTGCCGCGCCGAACGACGAGTGATCCACATACGCATCGCCCGACACGTACACGAAGTCGCACTCGTCCCAGCCGCGCTCGCACATGTCCTCGCGGTTCACGGGAAGAAACCGCGCACGATAGGCGCGCGCATCCTCCGCCGCCTGCTTATCGGAGCGAGTCCGTTCCCCAGGCCGCCCCCCTGCCCGCGCAGCGTCCTTGCGATTCGCCGAGCGCTTCGTCATGAGCGCGCGCTTTCGCCTTGGTAGGGAACGACGACGCGCAGGGCGCGCGGGGCAATCGAGATGTGGTAGGAATCGGCCACGAGCGCCTCCCCATCGATCTGCACGGGAAGCGGCGCGTCGAAGCGAAGGTCGATTGACGCCGCGCGGCGAAACTCGATCTGCTTGAAGCGCGTATGATGGGCATCCTTCGCCATAAGGAAGATGAAGGTACCGGAAAACCGCGTCAACGGCGGATGCGCGATGCAGATATCGAACAGGCCGTCGTCGGGCGCAGCGTCGGGGCAGATGCGGAAGCCGCCGCCGTAAGTCTGCCCAATCTGAACCGCGAAGAGATACGACTCACCGCAGACAGGCTCGCCGCCGTCGAGCACGGCAGTGTAGCGGCGCAGGTCCATATGGTGGAGCAACTGGTCGATACCCGACTGCAGATAGAGCATCGTTCCCGTCTTCCCCGTTCGGACGCGGCGTTCGACGGTATCGAGCGCAATTGCCGCGTCCAGACCGAACGACAACGTCTCCAAGAACCATCGATCGTTGCATTTCCCCACGTCATGCGAGCGCAATTCGCCATCGCACAGCTGCAAGACCGCCGTGGGAAGGTCGGTCGACATGCCGAGCGTGCGCGCGTAGTCGTTGCCCGAGCCGACGGGCAGCAGTGCGAAAGCAGGCCGTTCGCCTGCCGGAACTTCCATGAGCCCGCAGGCAACCTCGTTTGCGATACCGTCGCCGCCGAGCGCGCAGACGCAGTCGAACCCGCGCGATGCGGCACGGGCGGCGATGTCGCTCGCCTGCCCCGGGCGCTCGGTGAACTCGAGCACGAAGGAATCTTCCCCCAACGCAGACGCAAGCAAGGCGCGCGCCCGATAAGCGCACGCCTTGCCTTCACCGTTTTGCGCAACGGGATTCGCGATGATGAGCAGTTTTCGAAAGCAATGTGACATGCCCCGTATTATACGACATGCCCCGCCTGCATTCGCTACATCGCCTAAGGTTTGGCGACCAACAGAGCGTTCTCCAGATACAGCAGCTGACCGTAATTCAGGGTAACCGTTACCTTCTGGGTGAACGTTTGCACGGCCGTGCTCTCGGGAGCGAGAAGCTCGCTCGTGAGAGTCGCGATCGAGCACGGAGACCATGCTGGAGGGCGCACCCCAAGATGTCGTCGTTCGCGAACCACTCGCCTGGGTCGGCATCGCTGAAACTGTAGTTGGGAAATGCTCGGTTGCGAATGATTGCACCTCGATGGCATCCGCCGAACCATTCGGCGCGCGCGAGCGATTGGGACACTGGAGCCAAAGAAAAGCGCTCCGCTGAACCTTACGTCCAACGGAGCGCTTGCGAAGGCGGAAGAGGCTTCTAAGCGGGGCCTCACCCCTCCATGTGATTCAGGAAAACGACTAGTCGGCTATTCGGCAGCGTCCGCAGCGTCAGCCTCGGCCTTGTCAGCATCAGCCTGTTCGCCTGCAATCCTGATGTTCGCGTGCTCGAGCAGCCAGTTGTTCGCCTTCAAGCGCTCGGCAGCCTCGCGCAGCATGAAGCCGCGGCCCGTCTGCTCGAGGCGCTGACGCAGCATCTTGGGGTTCACCTGCGGGTTCATAGCGCGGCAGGCGGCGTTGATGTCGTCGTCGTTCAGCACGAGGTGCTCGTGGCGGAACAGCGCGTCGAGAGCGAATCCCTGCACGAGCAGCTCGCGAATCTGCATCATCATCATCATACCGAACTGCTGCTGGCCGCCCTGTTCCTCGATGAAGGCGTCGAGGGTCTTACCCTGCTGCTGAGCAGTCTGGCGCACGTTGTTCATCAGCTGCTCGCGCATTGCCTCGTAGACCTCGTCTGCGATGCTGCCCTGGAAGCGACGAGCGAGCTCGCTCGCAGCGAGCTGGCGGTTGTAGTCGTCGTACTGCTCGCGGCCCTGCTTTTCGAGGCTCTCGCGAATGCTGTTGCGGAAGTCGTCTGCCGACTTGTACATCGGCATGTACTTCGTCACCCACTCGTCGGTAATGGCAGGGACGACCTTCTTCTGGATCTCGAGCACCGTGGCACGGCATTCCACCTTCTGGGTGCACTCGTTGCCGTCGTCGTCAAGACTCGGGCCCTCGAAGGTGAATTCCTTCGTCTCGCCAACGTTCATGCCGATGATGTTCTCGTCGAAGCCGTCGGGCATGTAGCCGGCGCCCGTGGTGTAGGTGCGGCCCTCGGTAGTCAGGCCCGGCATCGGCTTGCCGTCCTCGGAGCACTCGAGCTTCACCTTCACGCTGTCGCCCTTCGCAACCGGATGCGGGTCGTCGGCGACGTACTCAGCGTAATGCTCCGCCGTTTCATCCATATGGCGCTGGACCTCGTCTTCGCTCACCTCGAAAGGCTGTACCGTAATGGAAACCGGCTCATAGGAAGAGAGCTCGTAGTTGGGCTTCGGGAGCACCACGACGGTGAACGCGAACTCGCGGTCGCGAGCGATGGCGCGATCATGCTCGGCCTTCGGCGGGTACGCGGGCGTGAGGTTCTTCTTGTCAATAGCATAAGGGACAAGACCCTCGATCGCCTGATCCTGCACGATGGAGTCGAGATTCTTGATGCCCATCTGCTCCTCGGCGACCTGAGCGACCGTCTTGTCCTTTTCCGGGCGCAGGCCCATCTGCTGAGCGAACTGAATATAGGCGTTTTGCAGCACCTCGTTCACCTCAACGGGCGTTGCGACGCATTCGAGACGCAGCTTGCCGTCATCAAGCTTTCGCTGAGTAACCTTCATTGAACTAGTTCCCCTTTCGAATGAGAAAACTCCAACTCATTTGTAGAAATTGTAGCGCAACTTGCGCGATACGCATCCTGCAAGACGTATGAAAGGGGCGGATTACCCCCTCATCTTCGGCAATTCGCAGGTACAAATAGGCGCCTATTCATTCGATTTCAGGCTTTCGACCATATCGATCCGGCGCAGCTTCGGACGCATAGCGAGCGTTACGATCACCGAGAACACCATAGTTAACAGGAACGCAATGATAAAACTTGCAGCATGGATGTCGCGACCGAACATGACCTGATCCACCTCAGCCGTCACCACGACGAAGCCCTCCATCACGATGCCGAGCAAAAGGCCTACGAGTGCACCGATTACGGCAAGCAAAAGCGTTTCTCGGTAGATGTAGGCATCGACCTCGCGCGGGGTGAACCCGAGTACCTTCAACGTGGCGATCTCGCGGACACGCTCGGTGATATTGATGTTCGTCAGGTTGTAGAGCACGACGAACGCAAGCAGTGCCGCTGCGATCACAAGGACCACGACCACGCTGTCGACGCTCTTGAGCATGGTTCGGTAACTATCGATAGTCTCATCGTTATAGGTGACCGTCTTCACGCCGTCGGTTGCCAGAAGCTCGTCGGAAAGCACCTCGCGCGCGCCTTCGTCTTCCACCTCGTTCGCGTAGAGCGTGGTGAAAACGGGTTCCTCGCCCATCACCTGCTCGTAGAGTGTCGGCGTGAAGTAGACGTAGTGCCCGACGTAGTTCTCCATGATGCCCGCCACGGTGACCTCGCGCCCGTCGCCCGTCGCGTCACCCACAGCATCCTCGTCGAAGATGGAAAACGTGCTGCCCACCTCAAGGGAGAGCTCCATCGCGAGCTTTTCGCTCACGAGCACGCCGTCGTCGGAAAGCGCAAGCTCCTCGTGCCCCTCACGCGTGCGCAAGGTGTTGAAATCGGAGAGGGTGTCTGGATTCTCGGGCACAACGATATCGACGCGGTGCTGGCTCACGTCGGCACTCTCGTCGTCCGAGATCGACTGCGCTTGCTTGTTCGCGGTGGCAAGCCAGGCGTATTCTCCCGATGCATCTTCTTCAACCCGTTGCTCTACCTGGCTTTTCTCATCATCCGTAGAATCGGAGGCCATGCGGACAATAGTGTTGTAGTGATAGAGCTCGCCGTACTGCTTGTCGATGATGTCGTTGATGGCGTTTTGCAGCCCCAGGCCTGTGAGCAGGAGCGCCGTGCAGCCGGCGATGCCCACGATTGCCATGATAAAGCGACGCTTGTAGCGGAAGAGGTTGCGCGAGGTGACCTTCCAGGAAAACGACAGGCGACGCCACACGGGGCGGATACGCTCGAGTAGAATGCGCTTGCCCGCCTTGGGCGCGCGCGGAAGCATGAGGAACGCTGGACGCTCGCGCAGCGTCGAGGCGGCAGCGAACCAAGTCGCGATTACGGTGATTCCCACGCCGAGCCCCGCGGCGGCGGCGGTCATGGCGGGGTCGATCGGGCAGGGGCGACACGGAACGGCGTAGATGATCGCATAGGCACCCATGATGAACCAGGGCAAGAACTTCGAGAGCGAGACGATACCGATGATCGCGCCGACTCCGCTCGCCACGATGGCGTAGATGAGGTACTTCGAGGTGATGCGCGCCTTGCTGTAGCCAAGCGCCTTGAACGTGCCGATAAGCACGCGCTCCTCCTCGACCATGCGCGTCATGGTGGTAAGCGAGACAAGCGCTGCCACAAGGAAGAACAAAAACGGGAAGACCTGGGCAATCTGGTCGATGCGACCCGCATCCGACTTGAAGCTCTCGGCGCCGATATTCTTCGTAAGGTCAAGCACATACACCTCGCCCTCGGTATCCGCAATCGCATCTACGTCGGCCTGGGCATCGGCGAGCTTCGCCTCGGCGTCGGCGAACTGCTCCTCGGCATCCGCGCGCTGGGTGGACAGCTCGTTTGCGCCCTCTTCGTATTGTGCGAGGCCGTCCTCGTATTCGGAGCGTCCCGACGCAAGCTGCCGACATCCCGACTCCAACTGGGCGCGACCGCTGTCGATAGCCGCCTGCGAGCTTGCAAGCTCGCCCTCAGCAGCGTCCATGCTCGCCTGCGCCTGAGAGCGCTGCTCAGCAAGCTGGGCACGCCCCTGCGCAATCTGCTCGGGAACGCCCGCAGTCTGCGCGTCGATTTGCGCGATGGCCGCTTCGAGCTGCGCCACGACATCGTACGCGCCCGCCGCCTGCGCCTGCGCGAGCTGCTCGACAAGCTGAGCACGCTGTGACATGGCGGCATCGTAGCTTGCCTGGGCGGCGTCGAGCTGGGCCTCGGCAGCCGCAAACTGCTCCTCGGCAGCCGCAAACTGGGCTTCAAGTTCCGCCCGCCCGCTATCGACCTGCGCCTGTCCGCTCGCAAGATCGCGAGCGCTCGAGTCGAGGGTCGCCTGCGAGCTCGCGAGCTTCGCAGCCGCGTCGTCAAGCTTCGCCTTCGCGTCGTCAAGTTCCGCCTGCGCATCGTCGAGCTTCTGGAGCGCATCGGCTCGCTCGGCCTCGAAGTCGGCACGGCTCTCGTCAAGTTCCGCCTGCGCATCGGCGCGAATCCCGTCGAGACGCGAAGCGAGCAGATCATCCGAAATGCCGTTAATGCGCGAAGCCGTCGCATCAACGAGCAATTGGTAATCGTCGGTCGCCCACTGCACCTCGCGAGCGCCAGCGACGGTGACGAAGGCCTCGGTATAGGGGAAATCCTCCGCGAAGGCGCCTTCGGGAACATAAGCGAAGGTTGCGAGCTGCCCCGACCCGAGAGACGTTGACCCCACCGACGTCGAGCACGTGTAATACGAAGAACGAACGAACCCTGAGACGGTGTACTCGTGGACGGCGAAGGTATCGTCCAAATCGGAGGCCCCCTCCGCAAGCAGGACCTTATCGCCGACGCTCACCTCGGTCGACCACACCGTGTCAGCGGACAAAAGGCACTCGTCATTCGATTCGGGCCACGACCCTTCGACCAGGATGGGCCGGTTGATATAGTTCGGGTCCTCAGATTCGACATTCAGCCCATCGTCGCATTCGCTCGCCCGCGCCTTATCGACGTTAAGGGAATGGATACGCGTTGTGTACTGCACGCCGTCAATCTGCGCGATGACGTCGGACTCGTAAGCAGGCATGAAGCCGCTCACGCCTTCCACCTGGGAAATCTCATCGATCTGATCATCGGTGAACCCGAGCGATGAGACGACGCGCAGATCGCACAGGTTGGTCGCGTCGTAGTACGTATCGCCCGCAAGACGCATATCGGGGCCGGTGAGGCGCAAGCCCGCATAGAAGCCGCACCCGAGCGCCGCGATGATGGCAATAGCGAGGAAGCGCCCAAGCGAATGGGTGATCGATCGGACTACTTCTTTGCGGAATGCCCCTGCCATCGGCTACCACTCAATCGTTTCGGCGGAGGCGGGGTGGGCGTTTTGCTCCACGGCGGCAACCTTGCCCTCGCGGATATGGATCACGCGGTCGGCGATATCGGTGAACGCGGAATTGTGCGTGATGAGCACGACGGTCTTACCCGTGTTCGCGCACGTGTCCTGCAAAAGCTTCAGGATAGCTTTGCCGGTCTTGTAGTCGAGGGCGCCTGTGGGCTCGTCGGCCAAAAGCACCTTCGGGTTCTTTGCGAGCGCGCGTGCGATGGCCACGCGCTGCTGCTCGCCGCCCGAGAGCTGCGAGGGGAAATTGTCGATGCGATGAGAGAGGCCTACTTCGGCAAGCACCTCGGCGGCGTCGAGGGGGTCGGTGCAGATCTGGCTTGCGAGCTCGACATTTTCGAGTGCTGTCAGGTTCTGCACGAGATTGTAGAACTGGAACACGAAGCCGATATCGTAACGGCGGTAATACGTAAGCTCCTTCTCGTCGAACGCGCTCACCTCGCGCCCGTCGAGCATAATCGTGCCCGACGTGCAGGAATCCATGCCGCCGAGCATGTTCAAAAGCGTGGTCTTACCCGAGCCCGATGGACCAACCACGACGACGAACTCGCCTTTCTCGACGGTGAACGACATACCGTCGACGGCGGCGACCTCAACCTCGCCCATCTGATAGATTTTGCGGACATCGCGGAACTCGATAAACGCCATGCGGACTCCTCGAAATATCGTCGTTTGTCCCATTATAGCGAAACCTCACCGTTAAACGCGATCGAGGTTGGCCAAGAGCAAAGGATAACGGGCCTCGAGATAGAAAAAGCCCCAGGTCAAATTGAACTGCCTCCCATTTCTTGGATACGAGAAATGGGAGGCCCTTTTATGGCTGGAAACGCTTTGTACGACGTCGGTCTGAGGCTGCGCGCAGCCGAGCTGCACGACATGGGGCGAGGCCGCGCATCG
>NZ_WAJR01000024.1 GCF_008831035.1 Ellagibacter isourolithinifaciens
TCATGGACCGCAACCTCTACCTGTTCGACTACCGGACCGACCTCACCGACGAGCTCGCGGGAGCCGTCGGGATCGACCTGTCGCGCCAGGTGCTCACCCGCGGGCAGATCCGATCCATCATGGCGGACGTGAAGAAACCGAGGAGCTAGGGCGTACCACGCCGGAAAAAGTCACAAGAAAGAGGGCCGTTCTCCCAGCTCAGCGTAGGAGAACAGCCCTCTTTGGCTGCAAAAGTTAGGTATTGCCATAACGGCTTCGCTTGGCAAGCCCTTTTTTATGAGAAGAGAAAGCTCCTTCGCCGTGATGCCGGCGCGCCGCGGGCGAAGATGCAAGTTCTGCTCGCAGGCGCACCGCCCGCGAGCTTGTTTACCTAGGCAGGCGCACCGCCCGCGAGCTTATTGGCCTAGCGGGAAAGAGCCGGTGCGGTCGATAGATGCGGGTTGTCGATCGTCACGCGCTGCGGCACGACCACGCACAAGATGACGCCTTCCGATATGACGTCACCCCCATCGTCGCGCGCGCAGACGTTCCAGAACAGCTTGCGGTAGCCCTTAGAGCTCGTCTCCTCGCGATCGAACGCCGCCTCACCGTGCAACGTGCCGTCGACGCCGCTTTTGCGATGCGTGACATTCACGTTCACCCCGAAGGGCAGCTCGCGCGATAAATCGGTATGGAACTCGGCACCGAGACTCGCCGCCGCTTCGAGCAGCGTGAGCGTAGCGCCTCCATGCACAAAGCCATACGGCTGGCGGATGGCGTCGGTGATGGGAAGCTCCGCCCGCACGAACGTGGCGCTCGCCTCGGGAAAGGTGATACCCAGCAGCTTGTTGAAATCCACAGAAAGGCTCTCCTTAGACTCCTTGATAAGTTGCCCCGCTATGCGCTGGCTATCTCCCTCGCGAGGGGCGATCGGCGCCGCTGCGGCGCTTGCGGGGCTCCTCGCGCTCGGACACAGGAGGGATGGCACCGGTGCCCGCCTGCACCATCGCGTCGATTTCCTTCGCCATCTTGTCGGCGCCTTCCAGGCGGTTCTTCTCGGTGCCCTCCATGGCCTTCTTGCCCTCGCCCTGGAAGGTCTTCGTGCGCTGGATGAGGATGGCGCCGATCAAGAACGGCATCCAGAACACGATGCCGCGATACACCAGGCCGATTGCCGTGCCCGCTGCAGCCGTCTCGCCGAACATCGTGAACGCCACGACCACCGCGGCCTCCACGACGCCGACGCCCTGCGGCGTAATCGAAATCATGGCGAACAGCGTCGCCACCACGTAACCGCAGATGAGAACCTCAGGGCTCGTCACACCGAACGCCACGCCCACGAGCGCGAAGCAGCTCAGCTCGCACGTCGACGCGATAAGCGAGCACCCGTAGGCCTTGAGCGTGGGCTTCGGGCTGTGGCCGATCAAGCCCGCCGCCTCGGAAAACGTGGAGGCGATGTTCTCGACCCAGGGCTTTAGCGGCGGCTTCTTGAACACGCCGCGAACCCGATTCACCAGCCGCTCGATGGGGCGCAGGATCTTCAGCATGAGCGCCGGGCGCTTGCGACCCAGGACGAGCACGCCGATCATGCAGCCCACGAGCAACATCACAACCATGCCCAAAAGGAACCACACGGGGGAAAGGCCCACCGTGACCAGCAGGATTAAAAACGCCAGGATCATGATGGTGCAGAAGGCGCCGTCGATCGTGATCTGCATGAGCAGCGCCGCCGACGTCGCCTTACCAGGCGAGATTCCGCGGCGACGCGCGTCGTCGACCACGAGCGTGGTGCCCGCCAGGTTGAGCGACGGCGCAATCGTGTTCATGAAAAAGGTGCCGAACACAAGCGGCAGCGTGGCGCGCGGGGCCATATGCTCCCCCACCGCGCGGAAGCACGACGAATACGCAAAGCTCTGCGAGACGTACTTGCACAGCTGGGTGAGAATGGCAGCGACGAGCGGGATCGTCGAACCGCGCTGCATGGTCTCGACAAGCTCGGCCAGCTGGTCGCCCCGCAAGAACACCACCGCCAACACGATGATGAGCACGAGGCCGACCAGCAGATTTCTGATGCTGAACTTCACAGTTGAGGTTCGTCCCTGTCCCTAGTGGCGGAAGTGGCGATGCCCGGTGAAGACCATAGCGATGCCATGCTCATTGGCGGCCTGGATGCATTCCTCATCGCGGATCGAGCCGCCCGGCTGGATGATGGCGGTCACGCCCCACTCGGACAGCGTGTCCACATTGTCGCGGAAGGGGAAGAACGCGTCGGACGCGCACACCAAGCCCTCCGCGGGCACGCCCATGCGCTCGCACGCCTCATGGGCGCGCTTGCAAGCGATGAGCGCGGAATCGACACGGTTCGGCTGGCCGGGGCCCATGCCGATGCCCGCATGGTCGCGCGACACGAGGATGGCGTTGCTCTTCACACCCTTGCACACCTTCCACGCGAAGAGCAGCTCGTGCATCTCCTCGTCGGTCGGCTTGCGGTCGGTGGGCACCGTGAAGGTGGCAGGGTCCTCGGCGACACGGTCGACGTCCTGCACGAGGATGCCGCCGTCGACCGAGCGGAACTCGAGCGCGGAAGGCGCGTCGACGCCGCCGGTGGCGAGCACGCGCAGGTTCTTCTTCTTCTGCAGAAGCTCGAGCGCGTCAGGCGCGAACGAGGGCGCGATGAGCACCTCCACGAACAGATGGTTCTCGTTGATGCGATCGACCATGTCTTTCGTGACCTCGCGGTTTGCCGCGATGATTCCACCGTAAGCGCTCTTCGGATCGCAGGCAAAGGCCTTGTCGAAGGCCGCAACCACGCTTGTGGCAGTGGCCGACCCGCACGGGTTCTGGTGCTTCAAGATGACCACGGCGGGCTCGTCGAACTCGCGCACGAGCGACCAGCAGGCGTCGGTGTCGAGGATGTTGTTGTAGGAAAGCTCCTTGCCGTTGAGTTGCTCAGCGTTCACGAGGCTGTGCTCGCTCTCGAAGTCGGGCAGACGGTAGAAGGCGGCTTCCTGATGCGGGTTCTCGCCGTAGCGCAGCCCCTGCTGCTTGACCATGTACAGGTCGTAGTAGTCGGGGAACTCGCCTTCGCCCTCTGCTTCGAGGGAGTCGTCCTCCTCGGCGAGCTGCTCGAACATCCAGTCGGCGATGGCGCCATCATAGGAGCTCGTGGTCTCGAACACGTTCAGGGCCAGGCGAGCGCGGGTCGAGCGCTTCGTGGCGCCACCGTTCTCGCGCATCTCGGCGAGAATGTCGTCGTAGCTTTCGGGATCGGTGACCACGGCCACGCTCTCGAAGTTCTTCGCAGCGCTGCGCAGCATCGACGGGCCGCCGATGTCGATGTTCTCGATGCAGGTGCCGAAATCGGCGCCGGATTCCACCGTCTTCTCGAAGGCGTACAGGTTCACGACGACCATGTCGATCATCTGGATGCCGTGCTCGGCGGCTTCGGCCATGTGCTGGGGGTTGTCGCGCTTCGCCAGAAGCCCGCCGTGCACCATCGGGTGCAGGGTCTTCACACGACCGTCCATCATCTCGGGAAAATGAGTCACCTCGTCGATAGGGGTCACCGGGACGCCCGCCTCGGCGATGACCTTCGCGGTACCGCCCGTCGAGATGATTTCCGCGCCGAACTCGTCGTGCAGCGCACGCGCGAAGTCGACGACGCCCGTCTTGTCGGTCACCGACATGAGGACGCGTTTGATTTTGGGATCAGCCATGTATGTTCTCCTCTCAAGGGATTGGAACTTCTTTAAGGGTGCGCGGCCTCACGCCCAGCGCACACCTCGCGCAAAACAGGAGGACGAGTCGCTATCGACCAAGCGACTGCTCGTGCCTTTCGCGGGCCTCATCACTGTAGCGCTCCTTGTAGCGCACGTCGATGAGCTCGGCGACGATAGCGATCGCCAATTCGGCGGGCGTCTTCGCGCCGAACTTCAAACCGATGGGGCGCTTGATGGATTCCCACTGCTCTTCGGTGACGCCGCGCGAGGTCACAAGGTCGTGCACCGTGGTGTTCTTCCCCTTGCAGCCCATCATGCCCACGTAATGCACGTTGTGGCGAACCGCCCACACGCACGACTCGGGATCGAACATGTGCCCACGCGTGAGCACGCAGACGTAATCGGCGGGAACGGCATGGTACTCGTCAAGACCGTCGAAATTGTCGCCCGGAAGCTCGATGCGTGCGGCGTCGGGGAAACGCTCCTCGGAGATGTAGGCAGGGTCGTAGTCGACGACCGTCACCTTGAAGCCGACGTGGATCGCGAGCGCGGAAAGCTCGCTCGCGACGTCGGAGGCGCCCAGAAGCCACACGTGCACCTGGTCGAACAGCGCAACGGAGCGCCAGGTCAGGCCCTCGAACTGCTCGTTGTGCATCGAGGGGCCGCGCGTGACGTCTTTCATCTGGAACGTATCGCGCGGGCTCGGCGTGCGCGAGGACACGATTTCCTTCGCGTCGTTGCAGAAGAAGACGAGCGGCTCGCCGTCGGCGGAACCCTGGTCGCCGTACTTCTTGGTGACCTCATTGTCGGTGTTTCTCTGCGCCTCGGCGGCGTCGTAGATCACCTTGAAGCCGAGCCATGCCAGGTCTCCCTCGTCGACGGCGCGGATGGCGCGCTCGAACGTGGGGATATCGGCCTCAGTCAGGCTCTTCGCGATGACGTCGAGATAGTCGGGGGCAACGTGGCTGTTCCCCGCGAGTGCCTCAGCGGAAAAGCAGGGGAAGTCATCCGTCGAAAGCAGCGGGGTCTTGCCCGCCTTCAAGTCGTCGATGATGGATTGCAGCACGGCCTTGTTCATGGAGCTGTCCTTTCTTCAAACCGTTTTCCCGACGCCGCCGCTAAGGTGCCTTAAGCGTCGCGCCATCGACGCCGGTGTTGGGGCCGGCATCGCGTTCCCGACGCCGCCGCGAGGTGGCGCCGCACTTGACAACGCCGGCGCAGAGGGCCGGCGTCGTAGTTGCCATCAGTTGATGCGAACCTTGTTCGTGGAGGGATCGACGGCGACGCGTCCTTCGGCAATCAGCCCGATGACCTCGGGATAGAGCACGTGTTCCACGTCGTGGATCTTCGCCTCGAGCGTGTCGAGCGTATCGTTTTCGGCCACTGCAATCGCGCGCTGCGCAACGATAGGACCCTTATCGTAATCGGCGTTCGCGAAATGCACCGTGACGCCCGTCACCTTCACGCCTGAGTTAAACGCGTCGGCGATGGCGTGCGCGCCCTTAAACGACGGCAGGAGCGCCGGGTGCAGGTTGAGCACGCGATTGGGGAACGCGTCGAGCATGACGGAGGTCACCTTGCGCATGTAGCCCGCCATGACCACGTATTCCGCGCCCGCCCCCCGAAGTGCCTCGACGATCTGCGCATCGGCGGCGAGCACGTCGGCGTATTTCTCGCGGTTCATCACAAGCGTGGGGATTCCTGCCGCATGAGCACGCTCGATGCCGTACGCGTCGGGGCGCGACGACACGACGAGCGCGATATCGACGGGCAAACCCTCGGCGGCCGCATCGATAATCGCCTGCAAGTTCGTTCCGCTGCCTGAAAGCAGCACGCCAATCTTAAGTTTGTCGGTCACGTAACCGCCCTTTCCGCAAGATGAGCCGAGCCATCGAAAGAATGGCCCAGCGACACAGCAACAAACAGTATACGCAAAAGGCGCGCCGATTCCGCCGCAGAAGCGCAAGCGTCAACTGATTAGCATTGATGACGACAACGTGAGCGCAGTGCTATACCCCGGCAGGCATCTTCCTGCGAAATTCGCACGACCCCAAAAGCTACCTTGCAAGCCCCAGCCATGCCGCGATCTTCGGGGCGTACCCCAAAACGAAGATGACGAGGATCAGCGCGGGAATCCCGTACTTCAGCCACAGGCGCGCACACGCCGGGAAGCGCACGCCCTTGCCCGCGTTAGTCTCGGCGAGAAAGTTTTCCCAGCCCCAGCCCCTGCGCGTCGTGCAAAACAGCACGAAGAACAGCGCGCCTAAGGGAAGCAGGTTGTTCGACACGATGAAGTCTTCGATCGATTGGATGTCACCGACCGCCGGGACGGTCACGCCCGAAAGAACGTTGAACCCGAGCGCGCACGGCAGCGACAGCACAAGCACGAGAACGCCCGTGATCGCGGCAGCACGGCGACGGGTGATGCCCCACTTGTCGATCGACCAGCTGATGAGGTTCTCGAACACGGCAATCACCGTCGAAAGCGCGGCGAAGCTCATAAACACGAAGAACAGCGCGCCCCACACGTTGCCCAAAGGCATCTGCCCAAACACCACAGGCAGTGTCACGAACACAAGAGACGGCCCCTGATCAGGACTTACACCGTAGGCAAAGCATGCAGGAAAGGTGATAAGGCCCGCCAGGACGGCAACGACGGTGTTGAGCGCGGTCACCGAGATGGCCTCGCCGGCAAGACTGCGCTCGCGCCCAATATAGGACCCGAAGATCTCCATCGAGGCCATGCCGAGCGAAAGCGAGAAGAGCGCCTGCCCCATAGCGGCGAACACCGCGTCGCTGAACGTCGCCCACTGCTCCGCTGGCGTCACGCCCGCGAACAGGCGCGAGAAGTCGGGCACGAGGTAAAACGCGATCCCCTCCCCCGCGCCTGGCAGCGTCACCGCGCGCACGCACAGCACGAGCATAACCACGAACAGCGTCGCCATCATCCACTTAGTGATGCGCTCGACGCCCTTCTGCAGGCCCATGCCGCACACAACCGCACCGACCACGACCGCCACCACCATCCACGCGATAAGCCCCACAGGGTCGGCGAGCATGTCAGAGAACACGGCCGCTGTCATCTGCGCATCCGCCCCGTTGAACACGCCCGACGCCATCTTCGGCACATAGGAGAGCATCCAGCCGCACACGGTGGTGTAAAACATCATGAGCACCGTGCAACCGATATAGCCCCACCAGGAGAACCAGTGCCACGTGCCCGAAGGCTGCAGCCTGTCGAACGCTTGCGCCGCCGACTTCTGCGACGCGCGCCCGACCGCAAACTCCATCACCATGACAGGCAACCCTAAAATCACAAGGAACGCCAGGTAGATAAGGAAGAATGCCGCGCCGCCGTACTGCCCTGTGATGTAGGGGAAGCGCCACACGTTCCCCAGTCCGATCGCGCACCCGGCGCTGATGAGGATGAACCCCAAACGCGATGCGAAATGCTCGCGCGAGGGCGTTGCCGCGGATGCGGCGGGTGTGTTCTGCTCTGGCATAGTGATTATTTCCCTGTCTTTTCCGACGCGCCCCATGCGCGCCAGCCGCCTATTGTAGCGCAGGAACGGCGTCTAGCCCAAGCGCTTCGCGCGCGTCTCGGGCCCGACCGCGACAACGACGATCGCAGCGACGACCGCAATACCGACGATCGCGAAGTAGATGACGCTCGGCTGCAGGTTCGCGAGCAGCCATGTCACCGCGAACGGCATGGCCACGTTCACGAGCTTGCCAGCGCCCTGGGAGATTCCTGCGCCGAGGAGCGCACCGAGCGGCGCGGCGAGCATCGTGATCGTGGTGGAGAGCAGCGACGTCTGCGTGGCGAGGCCCACCTACACACTAGGCTTAACGAAAAGCATCACGGGTGAGATCTGGATAGATGGGAGCACGTGCTGCGAGCGCCGCTGTA
The DNA here is from genome assembly GCF_008831035.1 of Ellagibacter isourolithinifaciens. Taxonomy (GTDB): domain Bacteria; phylum Actinomycetota; class Coriobacteriia; order Coriobacteriales; family Eggerthellaceae; genus Ellagibacter; species Ellagibacter isourolithinifaciens. Next base: position 7,609 of record NZ_WAJR01000024.1, read on the forward strand.
CGTGCCGAACGTGGGCACGTACAGCGCTTCAGCTCGCCCCGCAGCGGGCTTGCCTCCCATCAACAGGCAAGCAAGAGAGTTACCCTTCGTAGCCGTACAGGTTTCCCTCGCCCGTGTACTCCACTTCGCCCGCGCCGGCGACAATGCGCCCGACGCGATAGGTGGTCTCGCCCGCCTTCGCAAGCGCGGCCTCGACCTCGTCCACACGGTCGGGGTCGACGATCAAGATCATGCCGACACCCATGTTGAAGGTCTTGAGCGCCTGGCCCTCGGAGAGATCGGCTGCCTCACACACGTACTTCGCGATGGCGGGAACGGGCCACGTGCCTAGATCAACCTGGGCGTTCACCTGAGAATTCAGCGCGCGGTTGAGGTTCTCGGTGATACCGCCGCCCGTGATGTGCGCAAGCGCACGCACAGCCTTGGGGCACTCGGCGAGCACGGAGAGCACCTGCTTCACGTAGATGCGCGTCGGAGTGAGCAGCGCCTCGCCCACCGAATTGCCGTCGAGCGCGTCAACGGGGGCCAAAAGCTCCTCGGCGCTCTTCCCCTCCACGCACACCTTGCGCGCGAGCGAGTAGCCATTGGAGTGCAAGCCCGACGACGCAAGTCCGATGAGCACATCGCCCTCGCGCACGCTTTCGGGATCGAGCATCTTCGGGCGATCGACCACGCCCACCGTGAAGCCGGACAGGTCGTAATCGTCAGGGTCCATAACACCGGGGTGCTCAGCCATCTCGCCGCCGATGAGCGCGCAGCCCGCCTGGCGGCAGCCCTCGCCGATGCCCGCCACGACTTCCGCCACATGCTCGCGGCGCAGCTTGCCGATCGCGATGTAATCCAAGAAGAACAGCGGCTCGGCGCCGCAGGCGAGGATGTCGTTCACGCACATGGCGACAAGGTCGATGCCCACCGTGCCATGCTTGCCGACAAGCTGGGCCACCTTGAGCTTGGTGCCCACGCCATCGGTGCCCGACACGAGCAGCGGATCTTCCATCCCCTTCGCCGCCGCGATGGAGAACAGGCCGCCGAAGCCGCCGATGTCGCCCACGACCTCGGGGCGGTAGGTTGAATGCACGGTTTCCTTGATCGCGTCGACCGCTCGCGCGCCCTCGGCCGTGTCAACGCCCGCCGCCGCGTAGGTGATTTCCTCGCTCACTTTTCGCTCCTTCTCATAAAAGTTCCCATCCTGCAAGCAACTACAGGGTGACCTGGGTTTTCTCAGCTTTCTCACTCTCGCGCGCGTACTCTGCGGCGAAATCCGCCTTGGTCATGAAGCTCTTCTTGGCCGTGGAGGGCGGAATCTCCACGGGGTAGTCGCCCGAGAAGCACGCCTCGCAGAAGCTAGGTTCGCGCACGTCGGGAAGCGACTCGCGCAGGCCGGGCAGGCTGATGAACGCGAGCGAGTCGGCGCCCATCCACTCGCACATCTCCTCGTTGGTCATGTTCGCGGCGATGAGCTGGTCGCGCGTGTCGGTGTCGATGCCGTAGAAGCACGGCCAGAGCACCTCAGGGCTCACGATGCGCAGGTGGACCTCGGTGGCTCCCGCCTGGCGCAGCATCTCGATGAGCTTCTTGGAGGTGTTGCCGCGCACGATGGAGTCGTCGATCACGACAAGGCGCTTGCCCGAGATGACGCTCGGCAGCGGGTTCAGCTTCAGGCGAATGCCCAGCTGACGCATAGCCTGCGTCGGCTGGATGAACGTGCGACCCACGTAGCGATTCTTCACGATGCCGTCGGCGTAGGGGATGCCGCTTTCGAAGGCGAAGCCCATGGCCGAGGGGATTCCCGAGTCGGGCACGCCGAGCACCAGATCAGCGTCGGCCGGAGCCTCGCGCGCCAAGATGCGGCCCATGTTGCGCCTGGCCTGGTAGACCGACTGACCGTCCATCACCGAGTCAGGGCGGGCAAAGTACACGTACTCGAAGATGCAGCTCGCGCGGCGGCCGGCGGGCACGCCCTGCTCGGAGGTGACGCCGTCTTTGCTGAAACGCACGATCTCGCCCGGGTTCACGTCGCGCACGTATTCCGCGCCCACGATATCGAGTCCGCAGGTCTCGGAGGAAACGACCCAGCCGCGATCGTCGGGAAGCTTGCCCATGCACAGCGGGCGGATGCCGTTCGGGTCGCGGAAGGCGTAGAGGCAGTCGGGGCTTGCGAGCACCATGGCGTAGGCGCCCTTCAGGTGCTCCATGGCGAAGCGAATGCCCTCGCGCAGGTGATGAGTCTTCTTGGTAATGTCGCCGATCGCCTTCGCCGCCACCTCGGAGTCGGTTCCCGAGCGAAGCTGGATGCCGTCATCGATCAGGCGGGCGCGCAGGCTGTTCGTGTTCACGAGCGTGCCGTTGTGCGCGAGGGCTATGAGCGTCTCGTCGATTGCCGAGATATGGGGCTGGGCGGCCTCCCACGACGCCGCGGCGCCGGAAGTGGAGTAGCGGGCATGGCCGACTGCCACAAAGCCGGTGAGCGCAGCGAGGCTCGCTTCGTCAAACACCTGTGTGACCAGGCCCAAGTCCTTGGAAGCCATAATGGTCTCGCCATCCCCCACAGCGATTCCCGCGCTTTCCTGCCCGCGGTGCTGAAGCGCCTGCAGGCCGAAGCACGTCATACGCGCGACGTCCTCACCAGGAGCGAAGACGCCAAACACGGCACATTCCTCTTCGAGGCGGTCGGGGCGTTCGCCCGGCAGTATCGAAGTGCTCATGAAACGATCTCCTTTGCTGCATCGTCTATTGTCGCGGCCGCGTTGGGATCGACCATACTCGTCCCGCCGCTGCCGCCATTTGCGTTGTTCGCATTGTTCGCATTGTTCGTATTGTTCGCGGCCGAACCTTCAGGCACCGTACCAGAAGAATTGACGGCGGCATATTCAACCGGCACACAGCACAGCACGTAGCGCGCATCTGTGTTGCTATCGCAGGTGGAAAACATGAAGAAGCGGGAAATGGCCGACGCATCGGGCGCCGCCGGGTCGCACTCGACAATGCTGCGGCTAATCTTGTCGGCAACGTAAGAAGTGAAGGCGGCATCGCTTTCGAACTTCGTCTGCACGATGGACTCCGACCCGCTGCAGTGGACAAGCGACACCGACTGCAGGCGCCACGAGCCCTTCGGGGTGAGCAGGTACACCGTGCGATGCTCGTTGAACTGCTCGGCGTCGGCAAAATCGGCGATCGCGGCAAACATTTCCCCATTCTGCAGGTGATGGCCCTGCACGATGTTGTTCTTGTCCGAGAAGTCGGCGGCATTCGACGACAGCAGATACGGCGTGCCGTAGGTAGGCAGCCACCATCCGCCCGAATTGCCCTGGAAATCGATGGTGAGGTACTTGTCGGGATTCGACTCGGGCGCGTGGACGATGGGGTAATTCACGTTCGTGCCCGGGATGAAGATCCACCCGACCGTGTCGGGGTTGATCGCGAGAAGGGCATCCCAATCGACGGTGAGGTCGGCAAGCGATGCGCTGGACGCGTCGGAGAGCGCAGAGTCAGAGAGAAACGCCTTGTCGGCCACGTCGTCGTAGGATTTCTGGCCCTCGTGATAAGTGAGCAGGATGCTTCCCAAGGCGAACGCAGCCGCAAGGAACACCACGATGGCCACGACGAGGATCGCGGTCCAAAGACCGAAGCGCCGCTTCCGCGCAGGGGCAACCGCGCGCGCAGGAGCGGTCGCACGCATATGCGCGCCCCCGTTGAACTGCGCTTCCCCTCGCCCTCGACGATTCGTGGACATACTCGCCTTCCCGTGGATTCCCCACTGCGGAGCCCGCGCCCCGCAATCCGTGCTTTCGCTGAAACCTCACTATAATAAGCGACGCCCCCGAGCGGGGGCGCCACAGGTGCTCGCATACGCAAATTTCATCGGCAAGCGCGCCCCAGGAAGAAGGAGCGCCTCGGTCGCCGCGCGCCGAACGGGTTCGGGGCAACGCGGTGCGGCCGACGGCCAGCCCGCCTCACAGGCGCGATGCGACCGACAATCGGCGGCTCACTCATCTCCCCTGCGCGCAGGCGCAATTGCGGCTTGCGGCTCGAACGCCAATGCCGTCGATGCCCTGCCAGACCGCTCGCCAACGCGATGCGGCTACTTCTTCTTGAGCTCGTCGATGAAGCCCTTCGCGATGAACGCGACGATGATGATGACAATGACGGCAACGATGCCGGCGATAATCCCCGGATTGTCGGGAATGAAGCTCAAATTCATGATGGCCCCTCTTTCAAACGCGACGCGAATGCGTCTGTCGGTCAAGCTCAATCTAAACGGTATCCATAGTAACGCCATCCTTTCCTTCACGCAAGCTCCACAATTGGCGAAACGAGTTCTGTAAACAATAATTTACGCAGGTGAAAGCGTTGTTTAACAGTTTGATACCAATCCCAAAGATGAGAAAGCCAGTTTTTCGGCAATCAGCCGCGGATTCGCCTTCCCCGCCGCTTATCGATGCAATAGATAAACGGTTATCGACGTTTTAGCAGGTCAGTAGAAAATATTTCGATTTTCCCCGAAAGCCTATTGACCAAGTGGGCGTTACCACGTATAACTACCACCGCTATATGAATTAGCGAATTCAATCGCAATCGTTTTAGGAGATAACGACATGTCTGAAAAAGAGAACGCTTACTCGTTCGAGACCCTGCAGATTCACGCCGGACAGGAAAACCCCGACCCTGCGACCGATGCACGCGCCGTGCCGATCTACCTGACGTCCTCCTTCGTGTTCAAAGACGCCGCGACCGCAGCCGGGCGCTTCGGACTCACTGAGCCGGGCAACATCTATTCCCGCCTGACCAACCCCACCGTTTCCGTTTTCGAGGAGCGCATCGCCGCACTCGAGGGCGGCGTCGGAGCGCTTGGTGTCGCCACCGGCTCGGCCGCCATCACCATCGCGGTGCAGAACATCGCCACGGTTGGCGACCATATCGTCTCCTCCACCAACCTTTACGGAGGCACGCTCAATCTGTTCGAGCACACCCTTTCCGAACAGGGACTTTCCACCACGTTCGTGAACCCTGCCGACCTCGACGCCGTCGAAGCCGCCATCCAGGACAACACCAAGCTCCTCTACGCGGAGACGCTCGGCAACCCGAATTCCGACGTACTCGACATCGAGGGCTGGGCCGCCATCGCGCACAAGCACAATCTTCCGCTCGTCGTGGACGACACCTTCTCGACGCCCTACCTGCTGCGCCCGATTGAGCACGGCGCCGACGTGGTGGTCGCGTCCGCCACGAAATTCATCGGCGGACATGGCACGGCGATGGGCGGCGTGATCATCGATGCGGGCAAGTTCGATTGGGCTGGCAACGCCGACAAGTTCCCCGGCGTCGCGAAGCCGAACCCGAGCTACCACGGCGTCGTGTTCACCGAAGCCGCAGGCGAGGCCGCCTATATCACCAAGGCGCGCGCCACGCTCCTGCGCGACCAGGGCGCAACGCTGTCCCCTTTCAACGCGTTTATCCTGCTCCAGGGACTGGAAACGCTCTCTCTGCGCGTCGAGCGCCACGTCGAGAACGCGCTTAAGGTCGTCGACTTCCTGAACAGCCACCCGCAGGTCGAGCGCGTGAACCACCCATCGCTTTCGACCGGCCGCGCGAAGGAGCTCTACAACGAGTACTATCCCAACGGAGCTGCTTCCATCTTCACGTTCGAGATCAAGGGCACGGCCGAGACCGCTTGCAAGTTCACCGAGAGCCTGAAGCTGTTCAGCCTGCTCGCGAACGTGGCGGACGTGAAAAGCCTTGTCATCCATCCGGCGTCGACCACGCACTCGCAGCTGACCGACAAGGAGCTTGAGGCCGCGGGCATCTCCCCCACGACGATTCGCCTGTCTATCGGCACCGAAAACATCAAGGACATCTTGGCCGACCTTGAGCAGGGCTTTGACGCGGTGAAGTAGTCGCACGACAGTTTGGACCCTAATAAACGAGGGGCCGCCTGCGGTTTTGAACTACAGGCGGCCCCTCGTGTTCGTGTTGCACAGAGGGCGAAGCGACGTCGCGGGGCGCGGGCACGGCAGCAAGGCAGCCCGCAGATCGAGTCACGAGTCGCCGCAGGCCGTGCGCATCGCCCGCTCGTGCCCCCTACCCGCGCGCCCCTTTAGCGGTTGTCCACCTTCTCGGGGTAAAGGTCGTGATGAGACAAGCGCTCCCAGGCCACGTCCTCCCAGCGCGTGCCCGGCTTCCCGTAGTTGCAATACGGGTCGATAGAGATGCCCCCGCGCGGCAGGAACTTGCCCCAGACCTCGATATACTTCGGATCCATCAGCTTGATGAGGTCCTTCATGATGACGTTCACGCAGTCCTCATGAAAGTCCCCGTGGTTGCGGAAGCTGAACAGGTACAGCTTCAGGCTCTTGCTCTCAACCATGCGCTCACCCGGCACATAAGCGATGTAGATCGTGGCGAAGTCGGGCTGCCCGGTGATCGGGCACAGGCTGGTGAACTCGGGGCAGTTGAACTTCACGAAGTAGTCATTGCCCGGGTGCTTGTTCTCGAAGGTCTCGAGGACGCTCGGGTCGTAAGTCTGCGGGTAGCGCACTCCCTGGTTGCCCAAAAGCGACAGGTCGTCGGTCCCCTCGCGCTGCGGTTTCTCGTTCGCCGCGTTCGTCGCGTCCATCGCGCCCGTCATGTTCGCCATGCTATTCCTCCCCTTCCGCGTTTGCTGCCGCCCACTCAGCGTCGAGCCTGTCGAGCAGCGGGTCGCGCATCCCGTTCGCCTCGAACGCGCGGTTGCGGTCGATGCACGTCCCGCACGCACCGCAAGGGTAGTCGCCACCCTCGTAGCAGCTCCAAGTGAGCTCGTAGGGAACGCCCAGCTCAATGCCGCGCGCGACGATATCAGCCTTCGACATTTCCACAAACGGCGCGCAAAGATGCAGCTCGCCGCCCGTTCCTTCCACAATCGCGCGGTTCATCGCGTCGACGAACTCACGCGAGCAATCGGGATAGGCGTTGCCCGCCCAGTCGTCGTGGTGCGCACCGTAGTAGATCGCGCCGCACCCGAGCGAGAGCGCCATCGAAGCCGCCGCCGAGAGGAAGAGCCCGTTGCGGAAGGGGACGTAGGTGCTCACCGGCTTGCCATCGCTTTCGGCGAGCTGGTCGGCATAGCTTTCCTCGGGGATGTCTTGCGAGGAATGCGAGAGCAGGCTGCAATCGCTGTCGGCGAAGATGGCCCCCAAGTCCAAGAAGCGCTGCTCCACACCGTAATGCGCGGCAACCGCCTTCGCGCTCTCTATTTCCTTGTTATGGCGCTGACCATAGGAAATGGAAAGCGCGTACACATTCTTGGCGCCGTAACGCGAAACCGCCATGGCGAGCAGCGTGGTCGAGTCCACGCCGCCCGAGCACAAAACGAGCGCCTTCTCTTCGATAGTGGCCACGAGGCTACACTCCCTTCTCGACACCCGGCCAGATAATCTTGTGCAGCTGCAGCTGCGCGGTGGCCCAGGTGAGGTTGTTGTCTTGCATGAAATCTACGATGCGCGCAGGGTCGAGGCGTCCGAACACGGGGCTCAAATACACCGGCACGCGATTGGGAAGACCCAGCTCGCGCGACACTTCCAGCATGCGGACCAGGTCGCCTTCCCCGCCGCAGACGAACTTCACGGTGTCGCGCGCGTCAAGGAGCGCAAAGTTCTCGCACAGCATGCGATCCTCCATGCCGCTTGCGGGGAGCTTCCAATCGACCGTGAACGTGAGGCTGCCGGGAAGCGACGCGCACTCCTCGCGCAAGCTTGCGAGTTCGCACAGGTCAGCGGCACCATTCGTCTCGATTTCCACCCGAAGCCCGCGCCCGAGGGGGCCGGGCTCGGCAAGCAGCGCGCGCACGAGGCGGGGAAGCTCAGGCTGCAGCGCAGGCTCGCCGCCCGTGAGGGTGATGCACTCCACTCGCGTCTCGCGCGCCCACGCGACGAGGTCCGCGACCGATACGCGCTCGGCGTGATCCGCGGCAGCGGGCGCGTTTGCCCACATGGTGTCGCAGTACGAACACGCCAGGTTGCACCCCGTGAAGCGGATGAAGGCGGCGAGTTTGCCCGCGGCGCGCCCTTCCCCATTCACGCTGACGAAGCGCTCGGCAACGGGAAGCGTGCAATCCGCGCTCGCTTCGAGGGACGCGAGCGCAGCCGACCCATGTGCTGCATCGCGCCCCGACACGCCCGCAGTCTGCGAGCCCGCGTTCACCTCGCCTGCTGCCTGCGTCTGCGAGCCCACAATATCCCGATCGCTAGCCACGGTAGATCGCGCAGTTGTTGGGGGTCTCGTACACGTCGACCTGCGACACGGGGAATCCCGCGTCCGCCAGTTTCCCGTAAAAATAGCGGGCGAAGTTTTCCGCCGTCGTGCGGAAGGGAACCATCGAGAGCGAGAATCCCTCGCGCTCGAGGCACGCGAGCGTATCGGGAGCAAGCGAGCCCTCTTCCACCACGAACGAGTGGTCGAAGGCTTCGGTCAGGTCGCGCAGAGCGCCCTTGAAATCAGCGAAGTCGATCACCATGTCCTTGTGCGTGCCCTGCGTCTGGAGCTCCTCCTGCTCCAAATAGGCAACCACACGCCAGCGGTGGCCGTGGAGATTCTCGCATTTGCCGTGATAGTCGGTGAGGAAATGAGCAGCATCGAAGCTGCTCTCGGTTTTAAGCCCGTACATCGGCGTCCCTTTCACATAAGTGAAAACCTCCGCGGGGAAACCTAGGTGTAGGAACGGCGAGCAACAGCCAAGCGGAACGCTGTGCGCCGCGAGCTGCGCATGCGACCCGCAGGGTGTCAATCGCTGCGGGTGAGCCGAGCTCCCGAACGCCGCGCATGCCTCGCGAGCGACACACGCCGCAAGCGCAATCGGCGCGACCCGCGCCCAACGCCTTACATGCACGAGCACCCAGCCCAAGCCGTTCGTTCCCACACAACGCGCCAGACGACCCCAGCTCAACCGGCCAGCGGCGTCCGACGCTCCCTAGTTTTGTTTACCGACAGGAGGTTTTCGAACTGTCCATATATGTGGCAAGTAGTATAGCGCATGCACATGAAGAGTCGAACCGCGGGCTGGCGATTTCACACAAGCATACGACCTGGGCAAAGGTCGACTTCCACAATGCGTGGCGACACTCGGCAACGGATTCGTTTCAAATGAACGATTTCGCCCTCCGTGCCGCTACCCTTAGCGCGAAGCCAAGTGAAGGAGCCGAGATGCCTGAAAACGCAGCAACAGACGCAACGCCTGCAGAAAGCCAGGTTGTGATTCCCGAAGTCCTTCCTATGGAAGGCGAGGCAACGTTCGCAAAGAAAGCGAAAGGCATAGCGCAAGTCGCGGCAGGAAGTGCACTTACGGCAGCGGGAATTCCCATGCTCGTGCTCCCTGGGCCGGGTGTTGCGGCAATCGTCGGCGGAGCAGCACTTGTGAGCAAGGGAAATAGAAACTACACAGGCCGCACGGCAACCCCTTTGGAAGAGCGCCTCGACGAGGCGGCCTCCAAGGCGGCAGACCTCGCCGCAAACACCGCAAAACGAACAGCGGGCAAAGCGGGCGAGAAGGCGAAGGACGCCGCCCTCAAAACGGGAGCTATAGCCCGGGAAGCGGCCGAGATGGCAGCGACGAGCGCTCCCGAGGTCGCAAAAGGCTTCGCGCGAGGAGCTACCGCAGCCGCCCATGTCGCGAGCGGTGCCGCAAAAAGCGTTGCTCGCGAAGCAAAGCCCCTGTTCACAAGCGTGAAGAGGGCTACAGAGGCGGCCATCTCATCAGCAAAGCGCGCCGAGCAAGGCGCCACAAAGAGAAGCAGGTGACCTGGGCGCCCGCGAAATCTTGCCGGCGGCAATGCCGACGCGTCGAATCCAGAGGCTAAAGTCTAGTCGGGTCGGGTCGTGCTAGACTGGGGCAGACGATTCGAAGGGACGGTCGAAATGACGCAAGAGAGCCAAAACGGCACCAAGGCGGCGCCGCAGGATGCCCACTCAGGCATCGCCGAGCCGATGCCGCAGGATGTCCGCGCAGGCGGCATAAAACCAACGCCGCAGGACGCCCGCACAGCACAAGAGCTCCTCGACTTCATCGAGGAATGCCCAAGCATGTTCCACACTGCTTCAACAATCGGAAAACGCCTGACCGCAGCGGGGTTCACCTATCTTCCCGAGGCCCAGCCGTGGAGCATCGAGCAAGGCGGCGCATACTACACGACGCGCAACAGCTCGAGCGTCATCGCCTTCAAGGTGGGAACCTCGCTCGAGGACTACCACTTCCAGATCACCGCATCGCATGGTGACTCGCCCACCTTCAAAATCAAGTCAAACGCCGAGCTCACAGGGCCGGGCGAATCGCGGCGACTCAATGTGGAGGTGTACGGCGGCGCCGTCGATTACACGTGGTTCGATAGGCCCCTTGGGATTGCGGGCCGCGTAATGGTGAAAAACGGCAATCGCGTGGAAAGCCGCCTGTACGAATCTGCCGAGCCGCTTGCGCTCATCCCCAGCATGCCGCCGCATATCCAGCGCGACATCAACCAGCAGTTCTCGCCGAATCGCCAGGTCGACCTCTGCCCGCTCTTCTCCGCAGGTGCGCTTGGCAAATCCACCTTCGACGCGATAATCGCCGACGAGCTGGGAATCTCCGAGAGCGACATCGTCGCGCGCGACCTGTTCCTCGTCAACCGCCAGCAGCCGTGCATCTGGGGCGCTGCGGGCGAGTTCGCCTCCTCCCCGAAATTCGACGACCTGGCCTGCGCATACACCGCGCTCGAAGCGTTCCTCGCCGCCGAAAACGATCGTAGCATCTCGGTCTTCGCATGCTTCGACAACGAGGAGGTCGGCTCGAACACCAAGCAGGGTGCCATGTCGACGCTTCTCGCCGACACGCTTTCGCGCCTGAACGCGGCACTGGGCCGCTCCTGTGAGGATCTGCGTTGCGCCATCGCGAAATCGATGCTCGTGAGCTGCGACAACGCACACGCCGTAAACCCCAACCACCCCGAGCGCTTCGATGAGGGCAACCGCGTGTTCCTGAACCGAGGCATCGTGGTAAAAGAAGCGTCCAACCAGAAATACTGCACCGACGCCTTCAGCCGCGCCGCTTTCTGCGCGATCTGCGACAACGCGGAAATCCCCTACCAGGCCTTCGCGAACAGGAGCGACTCACCAGGCGGCTCCACGTTGGGGAATTTGTCGAACACCCAGGTGAGCATGCACGGCGTCGATGTCGGGCTGCCGCAACTCGCCATGCACTCGAGCTTCGAGACTATCGGCGTGCGCGATGTGACGCTCGCGACCCGCGCACTTCAGGCGTTCTACGCCGCTGACCTGCGCATTGACGGCGCGGACAGCATAGAACTCGGCTAGCGAGGGCGACAGCCCGACTGGCTGCGGACGAGCTGAACAGGTTCGCCCAGTTGCGGGTGTTCCTCAGGAGAGGTCAGCTCGGCCCGCACCGATATCAGGGGGTCAAGACCCGATAGGCTGCAGTCGAGGAAGAGCTCGCTCGACTGCAGCCCACAGCGAGCTTCGGACAGTCACAACAGCCCCCGAGTCCCGCAGCCCAAACGCTTACGCAATCATCTTCGACTCTTCGACCTTCTCCACGAACCAGCTCATGAAGCCCTCGAGGGGCTTGCGCAGCACAAGACCCAGAAGAAGCGACGGCAACACGAACAGGAGCAGCATGCCCATCTCGGTAAAGAAATCGCCGTTGTAGATGCCCATCATGGCCGCGCGCATGGCGTTGATGGTATGCGTCGCCGGCATGAACGGGCTTGCGATTTGGAAGAACTCGGGCAACACCTGCAGCGGATACGCACCGCCGCCCGCCGTCACCTGCAAGATGAGAAACAGGACGGCAATTGCCTTGCCCAGGTTCGCGAACGCAAGCACCAACGTGTAGATGAACAAGGAATACACCAAACCCGACACCCAGAAGCACAGCATGAACAACAGCGGATGGCTCACCTGCACTCCCAAGAACAGCATGTTGCCAAGGCCCACGCAGGTGGTCTGCAAAAGCGACAGCACCGCCACCACGCAGTAGCGCCCAAAGTAGAGCTCGCGCGGCTTGGGGTTGTCAAGCTCGGCAAGCCCTCGCTTCGAAACCGCCGGCTTGATCGCCACCATCATAAGCAGCGAGCCGATCCACAGCGCAAGCGTCGTATAGAGCGGCGCCATCTGCGAGCCGAAGTTGTCGGCCGGGAACACCGCATGGCGATCGAGCGCCACAGGTGTCGTCACGGCAGAGGCAAGCACCGCGGGGTTCGAACCGATGACCTCGCGCAGCTTCTCGACGTTGCCGCTTGCGAGAGCCGAACGCAGGTTGCCGCTCAGCGTCGTGAGCTCACCCGCCGTCGAGGTGAGCTCGTTTTGCGCATCGGCGAGCTTCGCCTTCGCACCGGAGAGCTTGGACGCGACGGAATCCGCGTCGCCGCTTATCTCGCCGCCCGCGGCATCAAGCTTCGCGGCGCTGCTCTGAAGCGTGGAAACCATGCTCGACACCGACGCGGAAAGCTCGTCCAAACCCGGCTTGACGTTGTCGTTGTATTCCGTTTTCACATCGTTGAGGCTGGCCGCGGCCTTGTCCGCAAGCTCCTGGATCTCAGCTCGTTGCGCCACGGCATCGTCGTAGCCCGACTGGATGTTGTCAGCCGCCTGATACAGCGAGTCCGAAAGCTGTTGGAGGAGCGACACCGACTGCTCCAGCTGGGAGATCATGCTCTCGACTAAGGGGGCGTACTGCCCATCGATGCTCCCCTGGATTCCCTCAAGCGCGCTGATGATCGAGTTCAAGTCCCCGATCTCGGTCTCAACGACTGCCGCCTGGTTGCGCAGATGCTGCGAAGTGTCACCCGTCAGATCGCCCGCGCTGTCGTACACATCGCTGATCTGGGCGCTAATGCCCTTGTAGCTCTCGGCGGATGCGGAAATGGCCTGCGAAAGGGAATCGGCCGACGTCGAGAGCGCGCTCGCGATGTCGGAGACGCCCGCACCGCCGCCCTTCGCGATGTCGCCGACCTTCGCCGCCTCGTCGCGTGTCTGCCCGAGCAGCGTGCCCGACTGGGAGATAAGCGACTGCGACGAGTCGATGAGCTGGGAATACATCCCCAACACCGACGCCGCACCCGTCATCTGCCCCGCCATGCCGTCCACATGGTCGGCAAGCGTTCCCACCGCGCCAGAGAGATCGGCGTCTTGGGAATACTTCGAAAGCGACGAGACGATGGAGAGCGCCACATCGGAAAGCGTTTCCAAAAAGACCTGGTTCACCTGGTTCGACACCTGATCAGCACCTTGGTCGGTGACCTTCGGCGCGATGGCGTTCTTCTTCTCATTGGTGTAGTAGATGATGTTCGCGTGCTCGACCTCGTCGGAATAGAACGTCATCATGTCGCGGCTGAAGCTTTGGGGAATCACCACGGCGGCGTAGTAACGCCCGGACTGCGCGCCGTCGATCGCGTCTTCTTCGGTCGTGAATGTCCAGTTGAGCTGGTCGTTCGCACGAAGCGCGCTCACCACCTTGTCGCCGACGTTGATCTCGAGCGGAACGAGGTCGCTCTCGTAGCCCTCGTCGGTGTTCGCCACGGCGACGGTGAGGTTGCCGGTGTTGCCGAACGCGTCCCAGCACGCGATGACGTTGTACCACGTGAAGATCGAGGGCAAGAACACGAGCCCTATCACGATAATCACCGAGATCGAGTTGTTGAACAGGTGCTTCATGTCGGTCTTGAAGATGCGCCAGATATTCCTCATCTATCGCACCTCCCCATTCTCATCCGACTTCGATCCAGACGCGGAAGGAGGCGTGGAGCTTCCTGCGACAGCCTTGCCACCCGGCGCGGAATCGCCCGCGGCACCCGCGGCATCAGCAGCACCCGCGGTACCCACGTTCGTCGCGTTCACAACGCCGGCGGCACCCTTCAGACTCTCCGCTTTCGCGCCCGCCGACTTCCCAACGCCCGCACCTTCCCCATGATCCGTCCTGCCATGAGCATGCCTGCCGACGACCTCCTTGCTCCCGCGCGAGAGCAGCTCGGCCATAAGCGCATCGAGCTTGGCGCTGTCCTTCTCGTCGAGCGCGCTCGTCCGCGAATAAGCAGTCGCAGAGCTCCGCGTCGAAGCCCCGCCGGCGGACGCACCCACCATGGTAGGCTGCATGAACACCTTGCGCGCCGCGAACAGCGTGCGGACCTCGTCGTCGGTCATGGCGTTTAACGACGCCTGACGCTCGATATTGTCACGGATAAACTCGACCACCACCAGGAACGTGAGCACGAGCACGAGCCACACGAGCCACAGCGTCAAGACGACGACCTTCTCCATCGCCGTCACTGCGAACACGACGGCGATGACCGCCGGCACCGCGATGCCGACGATGAGCGCGCCGCGCTTCAGGCGCGGATACCAGCAGATGAATCGCGCGGCATGGTCGGCGATATGGTGGCGGAAATCCTCGCGGTCGGAAAGCACGCGCACGAGCTGGGCGACGCGGAAACGGCGCTCGGGCAGGTGCACCTCTTCGCCGTTGATGATATCGGAGCGCTCGATCTCGCGCGAGAACATACGGATAAGGTTCGAGAAGTACGGTCTCAAAGCCAGCCCGATTGCCAGGAAGATCGCGAAGAAGATTCCCAGGTGCGCGATAAGCGACACCCACTCGAGGCCGTAGAACCCGGCAATCGTCTCGCGCAGGGCGTTGATGCCGTAGGTGAACGGGAAGAAGGGGTAGATGAACTGGAAGAACGGCGACGTCATCTCGATGGGGTACAAACCCGTCGCGCCCGGGATCTGCACGAAGATCAAGATGACGCAGATGCCCTTGCCGATATGCTGCAAGGTGGTCGACAGGGTAAGCTGGATAGCCAGGTATGTGAGCGACGCGAGCACCGCCGTCAGGAGGAACAGCGCCACCGACTCGCATTGCACGCCGATGGCGAGGCACCCGACGCAGCACACGATCGCCTGCAGCGACACCATCCCCCCGAAGAACAGGTAGCGCGCGATGTAGCGCTGCGCAGCCGTGAGGTTCTCGATGCCCTCGTCGTCCACCTCGATGCGCATAATCACCATGAGCATGAACACACCGATCCACAGCGACATGTTGATGAACAGCGGCGCCATGCCCGAACCGTACGCGTTCAGGGGGAAGAGGTACTCGGTCTTCACCTCGGTCGGCGATTGCATGAAGCTCGCCACCTTCTCGGCGTCGATCGTCGTGCCGTCGCCGAAGAAATCGGTGATTGCCGTTGAAGTCTTCAGCGCCACGAGGTCGGTCTTCACCGTGTCGATGCTCGTCTGCCGGTCGGCGAGCACGCCATCGGTCTGGTCGAGCGCGCTTCTCGCCGTCGCGAGCGTCTCTGAAAGCTGGCCCGTGAGCGAAATCGCCTGGTCGACAAGCACGCGTTGCGCCGATGCCGCCGCAGCCAGGTTCCCCACCGCGACGTTCAAGTTCCCCACGCCCGCGTTGATGGCGGGGAACGTGTCGGAAGAGAGCGTCCCGCGATAGGAGTCCGCGTTCGAGATGGTGGTTTGCACGGCGGTGTTCACCGAGTCGGACGCCGAAGAGACCGACTCCGCCACGCGGCCCATGTCGGCGCTCATGTCGGAGAGCTCGGAGAGCGACTGCGAGGCATTCGTGTTCGACTGCTTCAGCCGTTCGATCGTCTTCTCGAGGCTTGCTTTGTTGGGGTCGTTGTCGTCCATCTGGGCAACGAGCGCCTCCATCTGGGCCACAACCGCCCGGCTTGCCGACACCATGGCGTTGCCCTGGGCGATCGCGCCATCGACGCGCCCCTGCGCCTCGGTCACAGAACCCGCAGCGCCACCGATGGCCGTGTTCACCTTGGCGGCCGACTGGGAAAGGAAAATCGACCCCGAGTCCATCGCGCCCATAAGGCCCGACGTCAGTTTCGAGACGTCCGTTTGCGTGGTGCCCATGAGCGACTGGACGATGAGCATCTGGCCGCTCAGATCGCCGAGCACCTCGTCCGCATCGGAGAGCAGCGAGGCAGCGTCGGCCACCTTCGTTTGCGACTGGTCGGCCGCGTCGCGAAGCCCCTGGACGGAATCGCGGGCACCGGAGATGGACTGTTGCGCCTTGTCGACCCCGGCGAGAGCGTTCGTGTGCGCGTCGTCGATCTTGCCCTGCGCGACGCCAACTTCCTCGCCGAGCGCGTCGGTGACCGTTTTCGCGACGGTAGCGACGAACGTGGAGTTGATCGTGGTGTCGAGCGTGTTCGCGCCCGTGTCGGTGATCTTCGGCGACACGGGGTTCATCTTCTCGTTCACGTAGTATTCAAGCTGAGGCTGCTGGAAGTCGCCGGAGAGCAGCGTGAGCAGGTCGGCTGAGAAGTCGCGGGGCAGCACGAACGCCGCATAGGCATGCCCCGACTTCACCGCCTCCATGGCGGTGTTGTAATCGACGAAATCCCACCCGAGCTGGTCGTTGTCGTGCAATTGCTCGACAACCATGTCGCCAAGGTTAATCGCACCCGTAAGATCACTCGACGACCCCGCGTCCTCGTTTACCACGCAAACACGCAGATTGCCGGTGTTACCGTAGGGGTTCCAGAAGCCGACGACATTGAACCACGTATAAAGGGAAGGCAGAACGATGAGCGCGAGCACGACGACAATCGACGCCGGCGCTTTCAGGATGCGAAGGAAATCGCGTTTGAGAACGCGCAGCACATTTTTCAAGCCCGCCCCTCCTTCTATAGTTGAGATTGCGTTTGATTGGCGGCGTTATGACGCAGCTCTCCCGAGGGAAAGCACGTTTTCTGCATTGTATAGGGGAATCAGCCCTGCGCAAGCGTGCAGATAATCAATTCCACAAGTGTGGCATAACTTTCAA
Source organism: Ellagibacter isourolithinifaciens (assembly GCF_008831035.1). Classification (GTDB taxonomy): domain Bacteria; phylum Actinomycetota; class Coriobacteriia; order Coriobacteriales; family Eggerthellaceae; genus Ellagibacter; species Ellagibacter isourolithinifaciens. Next base: position 24,416 of record NZ_WAJR01000024.1, read on the forward strand.
AGGACACGGACGAGTACCTTGCAAGGTTGTCCTCCCCCTCTCCCACCATAGCCACAAGCGACCTGGAGACGTCGCTGCCTCGGGGTGCGTGCACAAATACGCGCGAAGTGCGTACCCTTGAAAGCATCCCCCTCATTAAACCAAGAGATTTAACTCTGACAAACTGGGCTTATTCGCATAGTTGGAAACGGCAAGCTAACTTACGCGCTAGCAAGGTACGCACTTCGCGCATATTTATGCATAGGAACGCCCAGATGAAGTAAAAGCGCACAATTTAGCGCCCGAGAGTTGTCCAATCGATAAAGATGTTGCGCCTCAGGTCGATCTCGCAACGAATCTCTTTGGAGCTTTTGCTTCGATATGCGACTCCGACTTGCCTTGCAACCATCCTGCGCACCGTATCAAAGTTTGCCCGATCGGATATCTGCCGATAAGTAAGCGGCATGACAGTAAAGCCCATTTGTTGAAGCGCGGTCGTCCTGTCGGAATCCGAAATCGCCGAATCATGGTCGTCGTGGACCATTTTTCCCTGGCATTCGACGATAAGCGGGCTTGCGCCGTTGGGAACGTCGAACAGCAGGTCGGCGTAGCACGTCGATTTCCCATAGATGCGCCTTGCGCTTGTCGAAAGCGGAATTCGCTCGTTGTTAACGAAGCCCGAAAAGCCCTCGCCGCCCTTGCATCTTTGCGTCGAGAAGAGCATCGAAGCTTGAACCTCAAACGGCGAAGCGGTAACCCCGGTCACGCGTTTCGCGGCGCGCGCGAAACGCCGCCCCCCGCGTTTGCTTTTCATGGCGTCGGCGAACTGTCCCAATTCGCCCAGTTCAATAAGGGGTTCGCGTCTCCAAAGGTCGGTCTTTCTCCCCGAAGAGCTTTTGACTCGCCGCCACCCGAATGACCGGGGAAGCAGCTCGGAAGAGTCGATGCTGTCGAGAAGCGCTTCAACAACTGGGCTCGGCCGAAATATCGAAAACGTGCCGCAGAATTCGTACATCGCCATAACAAGGTGGTTTTCGTCAACATGCGAGGCAAGATTAAATAGTGAATAGAGAGGACTTGCCGTTGAAATACCGAGGTCAGTTTGCTGTATGCACCCAAATGGCAACTCGTTTGTAACGAGGTGTGATACCGTACTCACATTGTTCAGTCGGCGTTTGCGATCAGTCGCTAAAAGATGGACGGGGGTACCGAGTATCTCATGGGTGAGTATATGGTTCCTGAAGCCTGCACGATTGTTATCGGTCGCCCTGTCGGGGTAAGGAGGGCACAGCATTAGAACCTGCGGAGGGGTTCGATGAAAGCGAAACGCCGATATGTCGCACAAAATGTCTTCCATGCGCGAACTTTACCAGGTTTGGGGAAAGCGCGCATCACAAGACTTGCGGCGCAGGGCGATGCCATCCCCCTGCGAGGCGTCGGGAATAAGCATACCGCCGCACCGTCTCTCAGCCCACACGGCACCCACGCTGGCCGGCCGAGCCGCAAACTGCCAGCTAGCAGCCCTCGATGGCCATGCCGGGCTCGGGCGCGTACTCCAAGAAGTCGGCGAGCGTGGCCGAGTCGACGTATTCCTCGATTACCTGGTCAAGCCCCGCCCAGAAGCGCACCGTCGTGCACTCTCCCTTGCGAGGGCAACCGACCACGTCGTCCTCGAGCGCGTTGCACGCCACGGGCACCGTGGAGCCCTCGGCCGCGCGCAGCACGTCGCCTGCGCGGATTTCGGACGCCTCGCGGGCAAGCGCGTAGCCGCCGCCTTTGCCCCTTACGCTGCGCACGAGCCCCGCGGCCATGAGCGGACGAACCACCTGCTCGAGGTATTTCAGCGAGATGTCTTCCTCTTCGGCCACTTTGCGCAGGGGAACCTTCCCGTCGGGGCCTTGCTGGGCAATGCGGATCATGAGGCGCATCGCGTAGCGCCCCTTCGTGGTTACCAGCATCGTTTATCCTCACTTCCCCCTCGTGATACGGTTCGCCCTCGGAAAACCCAGGTGCGGCCGACTCGATTTCGCATACTTATTCTAGCGCGAAAGGAATCTATTACTTGACATTTTAGCGCGTCGCGGTATTTTATTCCTAGAAAATTCATAGGATTATGCACAGACGAGAGGGGCATATTTCATGGAAACCAATGCAACGAGCCCGCTGCTGAAACTGCAGGGGCTATCGGCCTCAGTAGGCGACAAACCCATTCTCCACGACATCGACCTTGCGATCGGTGCGCACGAGACGCACGTCATGATGGGCCCGAACGGCGCCGGCAAATCGACGCTCGGCCATGTAATCATGGGCGACCCTGAGTATAGCGTAACTTCGGGCACCGTGACCTTCGACGGGCAAGATATTACGGATCTTTCCCCCGATAAGCGCTCGCGCGCGGGCCTTTTCTTGAGCTTCCAGGCGCCGGTCGAGATCCCCGGCGTACCGCTGTCGAGCTTCCTGCGCGCCACCGTCGAGGGCCGCGAGGGCTTCAACATGAAGGGCAAGGAATTCCGCAAGCACGTGCGCGAGCTGGCGAAAAGCCTCGACTTCGACCCGGCGTATCTCGACCGCGAGCTGGGCGTGGGCTTTTCCGGCGGCGAGAAGAAGAAGCTCGAGATGCTGCAGCTTTTGCTTCTCAAGCCGAAGCTGGCCATCCTGGACGAGACCGACTCCGGCCTCGACGTCGACGCGCTCGGCGTCGTGTCCCGCGGCATCCAGGAATATCGCAAGACCTGCGACGGCACGCTCATCATCATCACGCACAACACCCGCATCTTGGAGCACGTCGACGTCGATCGCGTGCACGTCATGGTGAAGGGGCATCTGGTGCACGAGGACGACGCCGCGCTCATCGCCGACATCGATGCGCACGGCTTCGAGCGCTTCGAGCAGGCCGCAACCCCCAAAGCCGACGCGTAAGGGGGCCCAACCATGGCAAAGCAACGCACCGAGGTCGCGGACATCGACCGCAGCCTCTACGACTTCTCATACGGCGAGGAGGCGGCCGAGAAGCTCGACGCCGGCCTCACTCCCGAAATCGTGCGCGAGATCTCCGCGAAAAAGGACGAGCCCTCTTGGATGCTCGAGCACCGCTTGAAGTCGCTCGAGATCTACCACGAGAGCAGAACCCCTGATTGGGGCCCCTCCATCGCCGGGCTGGACATGGACCACATCGTGACCTACGTCAAACCCAACACCGACCAGAAAAGCGATTGGGACTCCCTGCCCGACGACGTGAAGAACACCTTCGACCGCCTGGGCATCCCCGAGGCCGAGCGCAGCTACCTGGCTGGCGTCGGCGCGCAGTACGACTCCGAGCTCGTGTATCACAACATGCAGGACACCGCGTCGCGCATGGGCATCGTATACTCGGGCATCGAGGAGGCGCTGCACGACCCGAAGTGGGAGGAGCTCATCCACGACAAATTCATGACGCTCATCCCCCCGACCGACCATAAGTTCGCGGCGCTCCACGGCGCGGTATGGTCGGGCGGCAGCTTCGTGTACGTCCCGAAAGATACCAAGCTCGACTTCCCGCTGCAAAGCTACTTCCGCCTGAACGCGAAGGGCGCAGGGCAATTCGAGCACACGCTCATCATCGTGGAAGACGGCGCTGACCTGCACTTCATCGAAGGATGTTCGGCACCTAAATACAACGTGGCGAACCTGCACGCGGGCGCGGTCGAGCTGTTCGTGGGCAAGAACGCCAAGCTGCGCTATTCGACCATCGAGAACTGGTCGAAGAACATGTACAACCTGAACACCAAGCGCGCGGTGTGCGACGAGGGCGGCCAGATCGAGTGGGTTTCCGGCTCCTTCGGCAGCCACGTGGGCTATCTGTACCCGATGTCGATTCTGAAGGGGCGCAAGTCGCGCTGCACCTTCACCGGCATCACCTTCGCAGGTACCGGCCAAAACCTCGACACCGGCTGCAAGGTCGTCCTGGCGGCGCCTGAGACGACGGCGGCCATCGAGACGAAGTCGATCTCGAAGGGCGGCGGCGTGTCGACGTTCCGCAGCTCGGTCGTGGCAACTCCCGCCGCGGAGAACTCGGTCGCGAGCGTGTCGTGCCAGTCGCTTATGTTGGACGACCACAGCCGCTCCGACACCATCCCCGCGATGGACATCCGCTGCAAGCACGTCGACGTGGGCCACGAGGCGACCATCGGCCGCATCGGCGACGACAAGGTGTTCTACCTGATGAGCCGCGGCATTCCCGAGGAAGAGGCACGCACGATGATCGTGAACGGCTTCGCCGACCCGGTCTCGAAGGAGCTGCCCCTCGAATACGCCGTGGAAATGAACAACCTCATCAAGCTTGAAATGGAAGGGGCGATTGGATAATGGGCGCCCTCACTTTGAATCACGTGAACGCGATGCCCGCAGCGACGTGGCATCAGCTGCATATGAACGAGACGACCGTCAACGTGCCCGAGGGGCTCGAAGCCGCGCGCTCCGTCGTAGTCGAGGCCGACGAGGCGATCCTTGGCCCGCAGGACGCCTTCGACGCGGCAGTAGCAGCCGCCCAGGCCGAGCTCGACGCCGCGAACGCGAAGACCGCGCCCGATGCGCGCGCCATCCTGCAGGCGGTCCGCCCTGACGTAGACCCTCACGACCTGGACATCCCCGCGCTCTCCGTGTTCGAGAAGCGCGCCGTGGAAGAGGAGATGGCGCAAAGCATCGCCGGCACCTTCGAGTGCGCCCTAGGCGACGAAGCCGCAGCCTATCTGGAAGAGGTCGGCGGGGCTCGCGAGGGTCGCACCGTGCTCGCCACCAAGGCGGGCGCCACGGAACACGCCACCATCCGCGTCAACGGCATCGACGGCAAGGCGAACGTGGCCTGCGTCGATATCGTGGCGGCGGAGAACTCCACCATCACGCTCAACGTCGCGTTTGACTCCTCCGACGCCGGTGCGGGCGTCATCGGTCTGTACGCCCGCGTGTTCGCCGGCAAGAACGCACGGGTGAACGTGGCGACCATCCACACGCTCGGGCAGAGTTGGCTCGCCCTCGACGGCGAGGGGTACATCGCCTGCGAGGATGCGCGCATCCAGGTCGACCACCGCGTGCTCGGCGCTGGGCAGTCCTACACCGGCCTTGCGTGCGACCTGCGCGGAGACCGTTCAGACGCCACCATCCGCACGCGCTACCTGGGACACGGCGACGAGCGCCGCGACTTCAACTACATCGTGCGCCATCGCGGCAAGAAGACCACCTGCAACCTCGATGCCAACGGCGTTTTAGCCGACAGATCCCGCAAGGTGCTGCGCGGCACGATCGATCTGGTGCACGGCTGCAAGGGCGCGGAAGGCACCGAGCGCGAGACGGTGCTCCTTGCCGACGAGAAGGTGGTCAACAAGACCATCCCCACCATCCTGTGCGACGAGGACGACGTAGCGGGCAACCACGGGGCCACCATCGGCCACGTTCGTCCCGAGCAGATGAACTACCTGATGACACGCGGCATTTCCCAGGAAGCTGCCGAGCGGCTGTTCGCGAACGCAACCCTTGAGGAAGCGGCCATCAACGCGCCGGACGCCCAGGTGCGCGCCTCGGTTGCGCGCCTTGCCGCAGAACTGAACGTGCCCTTCGAACTCGTGGGCACAGACGAAGAGGCGATGTAACATGAGCCAAACCGATTCCCTTATCGCACGCGCCGCCGAGCAGGCCGCAAGCGACACCACCGCGTGCGCGATCGCCGACGCCGCGCACGCTGCCGCAACCTCTGCCACAGCGAGCGACATCGTATGCGCCGCCAACATCGCGGAGAACCCCTACAAGCGCGACTTCCCGCTTCTGGCGAATCATCCCGACCTGGCGTTTCTCGACAGTGCCGCCACCGCGCAGCGCCCCAAGACCGTGCTCGATGCGCAGCGCCGGTTCTACGAGGAGATGAACGCGAACGCACTTCGCGGCCTATACCGCCTGTCGGTCGAGGCCACCGAGGCCATCGAGGTGGCGCGCCATCGCGTCGCCAAGTTCATCGGCGCGCCCGACTGGCACGACATCGTGCTCACGCGCAACGCATCCGAGTCGCTCAACATCGTTGCGAAGGCCTTCGCCCCCACCGTGCTTGAGCCGGGCGATGAAGTGTGCATCACCATCATGGAGCACCATTCCAACCTCATCCCCTGGCAGCAGGCGTGCCGCGATGCAGGCGCGAAGCTCGTCTACCTCTATCCCGACGAGGACGGCATCATCCAGCCGGAAGAGATGGACAAGAAAATCGGGCCGAAGACGAAGATTCTCTCCGTCGTGCATGTCTCCAATGTGCTTGGCGTGGAAAATCCCGTCGTTGAGCTGGGACGTCGCGTCCACGAGCAGGGTGGTTACTTCGTCGTCGACGGCGCGCAATCCACGCCGCACATTCCCGTGAACGTGGAAGAGATCGGCGCCGACTTCTTCGCGCTTTCCGCGCACAAGATCTTCGGACCCTTCGGTATGGGCGTGCTGTGGGGCAAAGACGAACTGCTGCGCGCCATGCCGCCTTTCCTGACCGGCGGCGAGATGATCGATTCCGTCACCGAGCAGGACGCCACCTGGGCGCCTGTCCCCGAGAAGTTCGAGGCCGGCACGCAGGACGCGGCGGGAATCTACGCCACGGCCGCGGCGATCGCGTACGTGGAGTCGGTCGGACTCGATGTGATCGGCGCCCGCGAAAAGGCGCTCGTGAAATATTGTATGGAAGAGATGGCGCAGCTGCCCTACATCGACATCATCGGCAGCCCGCGCCCCGAAGACCACCATGGGGTCATCAGCTTCAACGTGCGCGGAATTCACCCGCACGACGTGGCGAGCATCCTCGATATGGATCAGGTGGCCATCCGCGCAGGCCATCACTGCGCGCAGCCCCTGCTCACCTGGCTCGGCGTGGAAAACCTGGCATGCTGCCGCGCGAGCCTGGCCTTCTACAACGACAAGGGCGACGTGGACAAGCTGATCGCCGGCCTGAAGAACGTTTGGAGTACTTTCAATGGGTAATATCTACACCGCGGCGCTCATGGAGCACAATGCGCACCCGGATTACAAATACGACCTGGAAAACGCCACCGACGAGCACGAGGGCGTGAACCCCAGCTGCGGCGATGAGCTGGTCTTGAAGCTGCGCGTGGAAAACGGCGTAATCGAGGAGGCCGCGTTCACGGGCCACGGATGCGCTGTCTCGCAGGCATCCGCCGACATGATGGCCGACCTCGTAACGGGCGAGACCGTCGAGGAGGCGCGTCGTTTGTGCGGGCTGTTCCTGAAGATGGTGAAGGGCGAAAAGCTTACCGAGGACGAGCGAGAAGATCTCGACGAGGCGGCCGAGCTCGAGAGCATCTCCCGCATGCCCGCCCGCGTGAAGTGCGCCGAGCTCGGTTGGCGCACGCTATCCGAGATGATCGGGGACTAGCAACGGTATCCCCGTCACAGCCCTGCTGGGGAGCTCCAAGCTGCCAGCAGGGCTTTTTCGCGAAATCCTATTGAATTAATAGGGTAGTTTTTTCAAATTCATAGTTAACAAATAGGTAACAAACCGCTACACTACCGCCTTGTCCTAGTTTCGAGCCGCATCCCAACCAGGTGTGGCTTGTTTTTTTTACGCAGGAAAGGTTTGGAAATGAAAGTACTTGAGAAAATCAGCGACTTTGCCGGCAAATGGATGGCCATTATTGCACTACTGGTCGCCATTATCGCGCTGGTTGTCCCCGAACCGGTTCATGCGATCCTACCCACAAGCTGGGTGAACCCGCTCCTCGGCATCGTTATGTTTGGCATGGGCATGACGCTCAAGCTCTCCGACTTTAAAGTGGTGTTCACCAAGCCGAAGGCTGTGATCACCGGTATCCTGTCACAATTCATCATCATGCCGCTCATCGCGTGGGTGCTCTGCCTGGTCTTCCAGCTGCCCACCGAGCTCGCCGTGGGCGTCATGCTCGTCGGCTGCTGCCCAGGCGGTACGTCCTCCAACGTCATGACGTACCTGTCCAAGGGCGACGTCGCGCTTTCCGTCGGTATGACCGCGTGCACGACTATCATGGCACCTGTCGTCACTCCGGCACTCGTGCTTCTGCTCGCCGGCCAGGCGGTCGATGTGTCCTACGTGAGCATGCTCATGTCCATCGTGCAGGTCGTGCTCGTGCCGATCGCCTTGGGCTTCATCATCAACGCTGTGGCTTCTAAGGTCGCGCAGACCTGCTCGAAGGTGCTTCCGCTTGTGTCCGTTATCGCGATTTCCCTCATCATCATGGCAGTCGTGTCCGCAAACGCCGCGAAGCTCATGACGGTCGGCTGGCTGATCATCGTGGTCGTCATGCTGCACAACGTGTGCGGTTATGCGCTCGGCTACGGGGTCGGCCGCGCCCTTGGTCTGTCGAAGGCGCAGATGCGCACCTTGTCCATCGAGGTGGGCATGCAGAACTCCGGCCTTGCCACCTCGCTTGCAACCATGCACTTCGCGTCTATGCCGCTTGCCGCCGTGCCTGGCGCCGTGTTCAGCGTGTGGCATAACATCTCCGGCGCGATTTACGCGAACATCCTCGCTCGCACCGCAAGCGACGCCAAGGAAGAAGCATCTTCCCCGAAGAAGGCCGCTTCCGGCACAAAGGCGTAAGGGGAGCCACCTCATATGAGGGTGATTCCAGAAAGCGTCGCCCAACGACTCAGTCACAAACGCCGGCAACCCAACAGTTGCCGGCGTTTTTTATTTGCGAACACCCGTGGGGCCTACCCGTAGGAGCCCTCATTGTATGTCGTCGGATTTGCTTTCATCCGGAAGAAGGATCGCACCACCATCCCAAGCAAGCGGCAGACCAACATCGGCGACTGCATAAAGGAGATCGACCAGCTCGACCGGAGTGACGTTGCCCCCCTCGCAAGCAAAGAAACGACTTCCCGAATAAACCGTCATCGTCCATAAATATCCGTCGCTCACAGCATATTCAGGCGCAAAAAGATCGACCCACCTATCGGCATGGGTGGCAAACACCGAGGAGACCACTATGGCCGCCTCACTTCCCCTGACAGTTTTCTTCTCATTTGTATCAAGCCCCCAGCTTTGCACGATAACCTCGACATCGTTGCCTATTCGCCTGATTACAATTGTCGGGGAGCGAAATAAATCCATGTAACAGCGAGACGAGACAACCAAAGTATCGAAGTCATCGAACAATGCCCTCCTGCCTTCTCGACCAACTTCGATAAGCTCTTCGAGGCCGGTAACCATAAAGGTATACGGAAACCGCCGGCCTCCATCGATTTGCCCCTCATGCTGCCAGCCGTCCAGCTCGACCTCGCAATGGTTGTCGCCTGGCCGCCAGTCGACAATGGTGCCATACATGCCAGTTTCTATCACTCGCACGCGTCCATATTCCTCAAGCATGATTGACCTCTCGCTAATCCCAACATCCGAAAAACTCTAAGCTTCCGTTCGACGCCCCGCAATGAGGGCATTTGAGTTTGGCTGCCCCTCCGTTTTTCACGGCATGACTTTGATGCGTATGCATGCCTTCGCCGCACTTTGGACAAGAGGGCGTGAACTCTCGAGCAAGGCGGTATTCGTCGCTTTCGAGCTCGTGCTCAAAGACATAGGGAATCTCGCCCCACTCCGCCACCGTCTTGGCACCGAACCGCTTCTTCCTAGCCGCCGCGACGTCCGTCGGCTCGTAGACGGATGCGTTTTGGTAAACGTCCCAGTATCCGCACCTCGGGCATTCGTACACTTTGCTCTCGGGGCATACCACCGGCAACTCGCACTCCTCGTACGCGCCCTTCAGCTCGGGACCATACTCGCCGCTCGCAATTGCAGCTTTAAGTTTTTCACTGGCATTTGGAAGCATCATTCCAGATTCGAGATGCAGTTCTTTGGAAAAGCCGCAGTCATTGCACTTGTACATCATCATCGTTCCCATAGCTTCGCCCTCCTCGTCTTTGCGATGGAGGTATTGTCCCACGCCGAAAGACCATCCGCTGCACCATGAAACGGACACCGCTTAATCACGCTGGTCGACGCGGAAGAGACTTTAGCGAAGACATTCCCCGCAACGGGAAACGCACCGCGCAGTCGATTACGAATTTGCGCACAAATACGGAGTTGGTCGGTGCGTCGACAGTGCCCCCACCACTACCCCGACAAGTTTCTCCTTCCCTTTTGGACAAAAAGCGCCGTCTCGCGTGCGTTGCGAGCTAGCATGATCTGCCATTTATTTTTTTGGGATTGCATGATATGTGCGAGTTAAGTTTTTGAGGAAAAACAGCCGAGAAATCTGCTAGCGAAGGAAAAGGGCCCTTCGGTATGCTTGCGGGTGTCTAAGCCAAAGCAAGCGGGAGAAAGGCCCTTCGCGATGAATCTTAC
>NZ_WAJR01000025.1 GCF_008831035.1 Ellagibacter isourolithinifaciens
ATATCGTTCACTGGAACACAAGGAGGCGACAGGTTAAACTAAAGGGACTGACCCCGGAGGAGTTCCGGAATCAGTCCCTTGCAGCTTAGTCTTTATTGGCCCGTCCAAGAACTGGGATGCAGTTCAATGCGGGCTCTTCGCTTTCTCGGGATGGGAATGGGAGTCGCCTCTCGGGGACATCCCGCGTGCAGGGGTTTCCCTACTGTGCACGGCCCCTCCGATTCCGAAGGCGCCCGCGCGAGGCGCCGTCCACGCGCACTCCAAGCAGCCCCAACTCGCAGGACCTTTTGCGCTACGCGTTCGCGAGCGGCGAGGGAACGACGTAAACGCGCGCCGCGTTTTCCTGATCGAGGTCGTAGAGCGCCTTCGCGTCGCTACCGAAGAGTTTCATGCGCGTGACCATGGTGTCGGCGTTGTCTTCCTCTTCCTGCTGCTCCGAGATGAACCAGTCGAGGAACTTCATCGTGCGCCAATCTTTCGCCTCCATAGCGGCGTCGTAGATGTCGTTGATGGTCGACGTGATGTACTTCTCATGCTCAAGCGCCGCCTCAAGCGGCCCAAGATGACTCGTGAACTCCAGGTCGGGCTGGGCGATTGCGCCGAGTTTCACCTTGCACCCGTTCTCGTGCAGGTAGTTACGCAAGATGAGCGCATGGTCCCGCTCTTCCTGCGCCTGGATCTCATACCAGTTCGCGAAGCCGGAAAGCCCCTCCTCCTCGTAGTAGTCGGCGAACGAAAGATAAAGGTACGCCGAGTAAAACTCCTTGTTGATCTGGTCGTTCAGAAGCTCATAAACCTTCTTCTCCATAACCGCCCTCTCTTTCCCGATGCCGGTCGGCACCGTTTAGGAAATTAACCCATTAATAGTATTTCGTCTCATTAGTTTTTACAAGTCCTTTCATGTCGATTCGGCAACAGACCGCTCGCGCGCAAAACGGGTACGTACAATAGAGCAGTTCAACCAGTATCGAAAGGCGACGTAGATGCTCCAGCTTCGCAATATTCGCAAAGCCTATACCACCGGCAGCTTCACCCAAACCGCGCTCGACGACGTGTCCATCTCCTTCCGCGACAGCGAGTTCGTGGCGATTCTCGGGCCGTCGGGTTCGGGGAAGACGACGCTGCTCAATATCATCGGCGGACTCGACCACTACGACACAGGCGACCTTGTCATCGACGGCATCTCGACCAAAGAGTACAAGGACCGCGACTGGGACACCTTCCGCAACAACCGCATCGGGTTCGTCTTCCAAGCCTACAATCTCATCCCCCACCAAACCATCCTGGCGAACGTGGAGCTGGCGCTCACGCTGTCGGGCGTCTCTCGCGCAGAGCGCCGCGCCCGCGCGCTCGACGCGTTGCGCAAGGTGGGCCTTAGCGACCATGTGGACAAGAAGCCGAGCCAGCTCTCGGGCGGGCAGATGCAGCGCGTCGCAATCGCCCGAGCGCTCATCAACGACCCCGAGATCCTCTTAGCCGACGAGCCCACCGGCGCGCTCGATTCCAAGACGAGCGTGCAGATTATGGACCTCTTGACCGAAATCGCGAACGATCGGCTCGTCATCATGGTCACGCACAATCCTGAACTGGCCGAACAATACGCAACACGCATCGTCAACCTGGCGGACGGCGTCATCCGCAGCGACTCCGACCCCTTCGACCCCGCGCCCGAAGACATCCGCGCGAGCAAGAAGCAGGTTCGCCGCACATCGATGAGCTTCCTCACGGCGCTGTCCCTTTCCTGGAACAACCTGCTCACGAAGAAGGGTCGCACCCTCATGACCGCCTTCGCGGGCTCGATCGGCATCATCGGCATCGCCGCGATCCTCTCACTCGCGAACGGTGTGAACAGCTACATCGCCAATGTCGAAGAGGAAACGCTCTCCGAGTACCCGCTCTCCATCGAGGACCAGGGATTCGACATGACGAGCCTCATGACCATGGGCATGAGTACGGGCGGGCAAGGTGGTTCCTCGGGTTCCCCAAGCGACGGAGACTCGAACGGCGGCGGGGAAACCGAAAGCAGCTCGAGCGGCGATGCGACAGGCGGCACCGTCAGAGAGTCGAAAATGGTGACCGGCATGTTCGGCAGCATCGGAAGCAACGACCTCGCAAGCCTGAAAGAGTACCTGGACAACGGCGATTCGGGGATCGACCAGTACGTAAATTCCATCGAATACGGCTACAATATCACCCCGCAGCTGTTCAGCTCCGACACCGAAGATGGCGCACGGCAGGTCAATCCCGACAAATCGTTTTCTTCCATCGGGCTCGGATCGACCACTTCCACCAACGGCATCATGTCCTCGATGATGTCCACCAACATCTTCTACGAAATGCCGAGCGATCCCGATCTTTACCAGGACCAATACGACGTCGTGGCGGGCACATGGCCGCAAAGCTACAACGATATCGTGCTGGTGCTCACCCCTAATGGCAAGGTGAGCGACTTCATGCTCTACACCATGGGGCTGCGCGACCACAGCGAGCTCGATGACATGGTGCGCGCGTTCGCCAATGAGGAAGAGGTCACCGCTCCCGACGATTACATGACGCTTACGTACGACCAGCTCATGGACGTGACGTTCAAGCTGGTCGCCGCCACCGACTACTACCAATACGACTCCGACTACCACGTGTGGAAGAACAAGAGCGACGACGCCGACTATATGCGCGACCTGGTGAACTCGGGCGAAGACGTGCACATCTGCGGCATCGTGAAGCCCAAGGCGGGCGCGAAGATCACCTCGCTGCAAACCGGCTTCTACTACACGAGCGACATGGTGAATCACATCATCGACAAGGCGGCGGATTCGCAGATTGTCAAAGACCAGCTGGCGGACAGCGCGACGAACGTCTTCACCGGCAAGTCGTTCGTGGAAGAAGCGGACGCCGAGGACTCGAGCTTCGACATGAGCTCCCTGTTCACCATCGACGGAAACAAGCTGCAGGCGGCGTTTCAAATCGACCCCGACGCGCTCTCGGTCGACATGAGCTCGCTCGATCTGTCGGGCACCACGAGCAACCTTCCCGCCGCGCCCGAGATGGATCCCACGGAGTTCCAGGTCAACGGCAAGCCGACCATCAACAAGGAAGCGGCAGCGGCGCTCATGGCGACGGTCGAGAAAGACTACTTCGCCTACTACAGCGAGCAGGTTCAACAGGGCAAGCCGGCTCCCAGCTTCAACGAGTACTTCGTAACCGAACGGGCGCAGAAGCTCGTGGGCGATGCGCTGCCGGGCATCATCGACGCGAGCGAGATGCAGGCCGAACTCGCCCAGAAGATCCAGGCCTACCTGCAAGCTGCCATGAGCAGCTACATGAATCAGGTGGTAAGTGCCATGCAGACGCAGATGCAAGCGGCGATGACCCAGGTCATGGGGCAGCTTTCCACCAATATGGCCACCGCGATGCACGTGGATGAGAGCGCCTTCGCCGACGCTTTCCAGATGAACATGGACGAGAAGGAGCTCACCGAGCTCATGATGTCGCTCATGAGCTCCGAGACCACGTCCTTCGACGGCAACCTCAACAAGCTCGGCTACGCCGACTACGCGAAGCCCGCGAGCATCGACATCTACCCGAAAGACTTCGAGAGCAAGCAGAGCGTCATCGACATCCTCGACGGGTACAACGACAAGATGAAGGCGGAAGGCGAAGACGACAAGGCGGTTTCCTACACCGACATCGTCGGCGCGCTCATGAGCTCGGTCACGACCATCGTGAACATGATCAGCTATGTACTCGTGGCATTCGTGGCCATCTCGCTTGTGGTGTCCTCGATCATGATCGGCGTGATCACCTACATTAGCGTCCTCGAGCGCAAGAAGGAGATCGGCATCCTGCGCTCAATCGGTGCGAGCAAAGGCGACATCGGACGCGTGTTCAACGCGGAGACGGTGATCGTCGGCCTGGTCGCGGGACTTATCGGCATCGGGGTGACCGCACTTGGGTGCATCCCCGCAAATGCGATCGTCTATGCGCTGTTCGACGTGCCCAACGTCGCCATCCTCCCCTGGCAAGCTGCGGTAATCCTGGTTGCCATCAGCGTGTTCCTCACGTTCCTGTCGGGGCTTATCCCCTCAAGCGCGGCGAGCCGCAAAGACCCGGTGGAGGCGTTGCGCAGTGAGTAGGAAACGCGTTCTCGTTGCCATGAGCGGCGGAGTCGACAGCTCCGTCGCCGCCCTCTTGCTGTGCCGTCAGGGCTACGAGGCAACGGGCACCACCTGCAAGCTCTTCGGCAACGACGACCTCGAAGGGTCGGCATGCGGAATCGGCGGAGGCGACCCTGACTCGGGCATCGTGGGCGAGAGCACCTGTTGCTCCTCGCGCGACATCGAAGACGCGCGACAAGTTGCCTTCAGCCTGGGGATGGACTACTTCGTCTTCAACTACCAGGGGCTTTTCGGACGCGAGGTGATCGACCGCTTCTGCAAGGAATACCTCTGCGGCCGAACGCCCAACCCCTGCATCGACTGCAACCGCTACGTGAAATTCGACGCCCTGCAGAAGCGCCGCCGCCAGCTGGATTTCGACTATGTGGCGACTGGGCATTACGCCAGGCGCACCTACGACGAGAAAACTGGCCGCTACCTGCTGAAATGCGGGCTTGACCCCAAGAAGGACCAAAGCTATGTCCTCTTCCATCTGACACAGGACACGCTTGAGCATATGCTTTTCCCGCTTGGGGAACTAACGAAGCCTGAGGTTCGCGAACTCGCACGCGAGGCGGGGTTCGACAATGCGGGAAAGAGCGAGAGCCAGGACATCTGCTTCGTGCCCGACGGCGACTACGCGAGCTTCATCGAACGCCGCTACGGGCACACTTTCGGGTCCGGCCCCATCGTCGATATGCATGGCAAAGTCCTCGGCGAGCACAGGGGGATCGACCGCTACACCATCGGCCAGCGCAAGGGAATCGGCGTTGCCGCAGGTGAGCCACTATTCGTTTTCCGCAAAGACGCTGAGACCAACACACTTGTCGTGGGAACCGACTCCGAAACGCGCGCCGCAACCGTGCGAGCGAACGACGTGAACCTGATTTCTGTTGCCTCCATCGATGAGCCTTTGCGCGTGACGGCCAAGACGCATTACCGCATGAAGGCGCAACCTGGATGGGCGCGCATCGAGGACCACATGCTCGTGATGGAGTTCGATGAGCCGCAACGAGCCGCAGCACCAGGCCAAGCGCTCGTCCTTTACGATGGCGACACCGTCGTCGGCGGCGGCACCATCGTCAGTGCGTAGCGAAGCCCCCTCGATCCGAGTTCATTCATCGAGGGGGCTTCGCTTTGCGGCATCAACAGCCTAGACAGAGAGAGGGGAAGAAAGCCATCGTGCCGCCTTGGGTATTTGAAGAAAAATCGGCAGTACTCAGGTTGCGCGACGCGTGCGCCGCACTCCCAAGCTAACTCGCTACTCGAACTTGAACATAGCCGTCGACAGGTAGCGCTCACCGGTATCGGGAAGAATGGCCACGATGGTCTTGCCCTTGTTCTCGGGGCGCTGCGCTAGTTGACCCGCAGCCCACACGGCAGCACCTGACGAGATGCCGACAAGCAGGCCCTCCTTCGCGGCGAGCTCGCGACCCGTTTCGAACGCATCCTCGTCAGCAACAGAGATGACCTCGTCGTACACCGACGTGTCAAGCGTATCGGGAATAAAGCCCGCACCGATGCCCTGAATCTTGTGAGCACCCGCATGGCCTTCGGAGAGAACCGGGGATCCCGCCGGCTCGACCGCAACGACCTTCACGTCAGGATTCTGGGACTTCAGGTAGCGACCCGTGCCGGTAACCGTGCCACCCGTGCCAACACCCGCAACGAGGATATCAACCTTGCCCTCGGTGTCCCTCCAAATCTCAGGGCCAGTCGTCGCCTCATGAATTGCCGGATTCGCTGGATTGGTGAACTGACTCGGAATGAATGAGTTGGAAATCTCGCCTGCGAGCTCCTGAGCTTTGGCAATAGCGCCCTTCATGCCCTTCGAACCGTCGGTCAGAACCACTTCGGCACCGTAGGCCTTCATGAGGTTGCGGCGCTCGATTGACATCGTCTCCGGCATCGTGATGATGAGGCGGTTACCCCGAGCAGCAGCTATCGCGGCAAGGCCGATACCCGTATTGCCCGAAGTGGGCTCGATGAGCACCGTGTCGTCGTTCACCTTGCCGGCCTTCACCGCCTCGTCGATCATTGCCTTCGCGATGCGATCCTTCACCGACCCTGCCGGGTTGAACAACTCGACCTTGCCGAGGATGGTCGCGTCGAGATTATGGTTCTTCTCGAAGTTCGTAAGCTCTACAAGAGGGGTGTTGCCAATTAGCTCCGATACGCTTTTGTGGATGGTCATGATTCTCGCCTTTCGTCGATTCCTATGTGATGGCGTTTATCCTACTATGCTTATAGGTTTTGTCAATATGATTAGCCATCTTTTTTTCCTTCAAACTAAAAAACGTCTTCCCAACTGGGAAGACGTTTGAATGCAAGTGTTAAGAGAACGTTAAATGCAATCGGCAAAATGAATGCTCGGCCATCTCCCGCCAGCGTCTTGCCTCTCGATATGCAAGCCCTCCTCGCGAAGACACTCCTCTCGGGAGCGCGCCTTTGACGCTTCCATGGAAAGCGTCTTGAAGATACAGCCCATCGAGCGCTCCCCCGCAAAGTACTCGGGATGCCATTGCACGCCCATCATGAACGTGCGATCGCGCACTTCGATTGCCTCCACGAGCCCATCAGGGCCGTATACGCGCACGATATCTTCGTCGGGAACCTGCGTTGGCACAATCCCGATAACAGGCCGTTGCTCGACTTTCGACATAAGCGCCCCCTCGACTATATTGCAATACAGTTAATCCTACTATATTAGTCGACTTTTTGGGTGACGATTTCGTTAAATCGAGTAGCAGTCAGAAGCAACGGAGGAGGCTTTATCGAGGATATCCTGCAAGGTGATTCCGGAAAGATAATCCTTAATCAGTCTGTCGAGGCCCCTCCAAACGTCGATTTCGATGCATATATTAGGCTGGGAGCAGTCAAAATCGTCTTCGCAGGCGAGGCAGGAGACGGGCGCGAGCGTTCCCTCGGTAACGGCGAGCACATCAAGAACGGTGATATCGCTTGCCGGACGCGCCAAACGGTATCCGCCAGCGGCACCACGCACCGACTTCACCAGCTGCGCGGACACCAAGTTAGGAACGATTTGCTCGAGATACTTCTTCGATACGGATTCGGCCTCGGACACTTCTTTCAAGGAAACGAGCTTATCTCCCCCGTGCTCAGCGAGATTCAGCATAAAACGCACCGCATACAAGCCCTTCGTGGAGATTTTCATTGCACCAGCCCACCTTCATCCGATGATTAATGCCCTCTTATTTTATAGGCATTGAATGCAAAGTTCAGGACAAATGCAAAAAAGGGACGCAAAACGCGTCCCTTTATAATCTCGCAAGTCAAGCTGAGATAGTGCAGCAATCAATTAGTGGCGATGATGGCGATGACCGTGGCAGTGATGGGCTTTGCGGCCCTTCTTCTTGCCGTTGACGCCTTTCTCCTTGATAGAGACGATGAGCTTTTCGGTAATAGCATTGAGCTGGGCGACTTCCTCGTCGCTCAGGCAACCAAGAATATCCTCGGCAGTCTCCTCGTTCGCCGCGACGCGCTTCTCGGCAATCTTCTTGCCCTCATCGGTCAGCTTGACCGCGTACGTGCGCTCGCCCTCAGCCTCTTCGATGGTGATGTAGCCGTTGCGCTCGGCCTTCTTCACGATACCCTTGAGCTCGCGGCGGTCGACCCCAAGCTTCTTCACGAGTTCGCGCTGAGTGGCGCTGTCGTCCTCAAGCAGGAACTTGAGCAGCGCACCTTGGCCGCGCTTAAAGCTTTTCGGGCCATTCTTGTGGAATGCGAGGCGGGTAAGTTTGCTCGCCTTTTTCAGCTGAGCAAGCGTCTTCATTGCTTCAGTCATGGAGGGTCCTTCTTTCTTTTCTTTTATCCCTTGTATCCGCGTCGTTACTATATCCCTTTCGCACAATGACAAGTGTTTTATTCATATTTTATACATCGCTTAATTGTTTTCCCATGTGAGATATATAGTAATAATTATTCATGAATAATATAGCAAAAACCGTATACAGATAATAACAACCGCTCAAGGCTCAAAATGCTATTTATACGGGGCTTTTAATCGCGCTATGCCAGCCAAAGCCGTGTCCCCGACGTGCCGATGTACGCCCGAGAAAAAGACTCACCGCTCGAAACGTCGATTGAAAAATACTCGCTGCTCCCGTCGTTTTTCGCCATGCTTAGACCCGAGCCTCGCGTTACGCCCCGACATCGGGCCCTCCGACCTTGCGCCTCGCCCCGCCGGCCCACGCGCACTTCTCCCCCACAAGCGATTCGCCTCACGACGCGCAAAGGCCGGTCCTGATGAATTTCAGGACCGGCCTTTGGCAGGAATGGTTTTCGAAACCGCAGGGGAAGGAGTCCGCGATTCGAAAAGTTGAAGGGAAGGGGCACGACGACATGCCGCAACCCCAAGAAAAGCTGAAAGGGAAGGGGCGCAGCGGCGTACCGCGCCCCTTACAAAGGGAAGGTTACAGGACAAACGGCGTCACCATGGTGATCGGCAGAGCCGCGATCAGCACGAGCAGACGAAGCATGAAGCCGCCGATGAGCACGCCGATGTCGGACATCGCGGAAATCGCGTGCGCCTTACGGCTCTCCTCGAACTCCTTCGGGGAGAAGAACAGCATCCAGGTCTCGAGAATCGTCGGGCCAACAAGACCAACAATCACGAACAGCACCCAGAACGCAACCGCATACTTACCAGCGAGCAGCGCCATAACCGACTCATAGCCTGCCGTCGAGTTCGTCACCGTGATGAACATCAGCGATGCCACCAGCAGCATCTCGATGCAGGGGAAGCAGAAGTGGAACTTCTTGAACACGCCCACGCGGTTGAACTCCTCAGGGTGCTTGAACACGCCCGCGAGCAGCACGGATGCCATGCCGGTCGACATTGCCGAGACGAGGAACAGAATCGGCAGCAGCGCGTTGTTCCACAGCGGGAACGTGTTGCACACACCGAGCAGGCAGCCAGTGTAGATGGCGACGCAGATGCCCAGGATCGAGCCGGCAAGCTCGATGCCCCAGGGGACGCGACGCTTTGTAAGGTCGAGGATCATGGCGATCAATGCCACGATCACGAACAGCGCCAGGATAACGACGCCCCAGGTCATCACGGACCCGAAGTTCGTCAGCAACAGAGCGAAGCGCAGCGGGTTGTAAAGGCCCGCCTTTGCGTCGAACATCAGCAGCACAAGACCGATGATCACAGCGATCGGCGCGATGACGTGGCCGATCTTGCGCATATTCACCGCTTCAGGATGGCGCCACGCCAAAAACGCACTCGTCGCGAACGCGCCACCGCCCAAGCCGCCAAGGAACAGATAGCAGGCGATGATGCCGCTCCAAATAGGTTCGAAGGTCATCTCTCATCACCTCACATAGAAAACTTTGGACTTGGTCAGATCGCCGGCGATAGGCGCCGCATGCGTGCGATTAATTTCCTTGACCAGCTCGCAATCCGGGTCATCCAAGTCGCCGAAGATACGGGCATGGGTCGGGCAAGCCGTCACGCAGGTGCACATCTCGGTACCGTTCTCGTAGTTCGACACGTGGCAGAAGCGGCACTTGTCGACTGCGCCGGTCTTGGAGTTGCGCACACGAACCTGATACGGGCACGCTGCCATGCAGTACAAGCAGCCGATGCAGCGGCCCTGATCAACTTGGACGATACCGTCGGTGCCGATATGGGCAGCGCCAGTCGGGCACACCTTCGTGCAGGGCGCATCTTCGCAATGCATGCACTGCAGGGGCACATGCTCGACGCCAACCTGGGGATACGTGCCAGTTTCGCGGTCCTCGAAACGGACGAACGCCTCATCCGGCTCAAGGCCGTTTTGCCGCTGGCATGCAAGACGGCAGGTGTAGCAGCCGATGCACTTCGTGGTATCGATCAACATTCCATAACGGGCCATGTTTATGCACCCACCTTCCTGACGCTCACGATAGCCTCCTGCGAGCAGATGCCACCGTAGCCAGGCTCAATGCGGAAGGGCACGAAGTCCATCTGACGCAGGCCGAACCCGTAGGCGGTCTTCTCGTCCTTGGAGCTGCATCCGTAGTGGCTCGGCATGTACAGAGCCTCGGGGTTAATGCGCTCGGTGACGTGCACTTTCACCGTACCCTTTGCCTCATCATTGGAAATCTCGACCTCGTCGCCCTCGGCGATACCGAGCTTCGCAGCGCGGCTTGCGTTAATCCAAACACGATCGAGGTTGTACTGCTTGGAAATATTCATGAGCGCCGGCACGTTCGCGGTCTGCGTGTGCGTATGAACAGCCTGCTTGCCGCCGATCAGGCGGAAGTAGTTGTCGCCCTCGGGAACGCTCGCGACGGGCTCGGTCCACTGAGGAACGCTCGGGTAACCAGCCGCGTGGCACGCATCGCTCGAGAACTGGATCTTGCCCGTGGGGGTCTTCCACGTCGGCGTCTTGCCGAACTTGAAAGTCTTCTCGGGGAAGCGGGCGGTGCCGGCGACCCTCAAGCCGTCGAGCGTAAGGCCCACCGTGCGAAGCTGCGCATCCGCGAGCTCTTCGATCGTGAACGGGAAGTACTCGCCCACGCCGCATGCCTCGGCGAGCTCGGTGAAGATCTCGTCGACCGGCTTGGTATTCGGGTGAATCTTCTCGATTACCTGGTCGCGCAGGGAAACTGCGGGGATCTTGCCGCCGATGAACTCAGGAACTTCCAAGCGCTCCAGATACGACGTATCCGGAAGCACGTAATCGCAAGCCTGGCAGGTCTCGGTCATCTGGATGTCGATGGCAACGGAAAGCTCGAGGTTCGAGAGGCAGTCCTCAAGGTACTTGGGGTTGGAGTAACCCGCAACCATGTTCGAGTTGTAGAAGAACATGCCCTTGATCTCGCCCTTCTTGGCGAGCTCGGCAGCGTAGACGTTCACGCCCATGCCCGCAAGGGACAGCGGGTACTCGTCCGCACCGGCAATCTTGCCTTCTGGCTTGGGAACAGGCGGGAACTTCTCCTTGTCGAGGTTGCCCGCTTTCACGGAGTTCCCGAAGAAGGCACCGCCTTCCTGGTTCCAGCAGCCGAGAAGCGTGTTGAAGCAGCACACCGCGCGAGCGGTCTCGCCGGAGTTCGCATAGCTGCAGCCGTAAGCACCACGCCAAGAAGGCTCGATGGATGCTGCCGGAGCTGCCGTGGCAAGGTCGGTCGCCAGGCGCTCAATCGTATCCTTCGAGATGCCGGTGATCTCCTCTGCCCATGCAGGCGTGCAATCCTTCAGGTAGTCGGCCCACTCTTCGAAGCCGACGGTGTTCTCGGCGATGTAGCTCGCATCGTAGAGCTTGTTGTGCACGACGACATGAGCCATAGCCAGGATGAAAGCCAGGTCAGTGCCAGGGTTGATCGGCACCCACTCATCGGCGAACGCGATGGAGTTGTTCAGACGCGGGTCGACGATCACCAGTTCGGCGCCGTTCTCGTGCGCCTTCTGCATGGCATGCAGCTGGCTCGGCTTGATCGCATCGGCGTAGCTGCGGCCGATGAACATCGTCATCTTGGAGTTCGCCACGTCGGAGGTGAAGTCACCCGTGCCGATGACCTGGGTAAACCCAGCGTTCTTCGACATGTTGCAAGCAGCACCGTGCGTGTAGACGTTCGGGCTGCCAAGTGCGTTCATGAAACGCTTGGTGTAATACGAACCGCTCGGGCGCGGGTCCTGCACCATGGCGAGCGCCTGGGGACCCTTCTCGTCGATGATCGCCTTGACCTTCTCGGCGATCTCGCTGTAGGCCTGGTCCCACGTGATCTTCTCGAACTTGCCGCCGTTCTTCTTAAGCGGGTCGGTCAGGCGATCCTCGTTGTAGGCGATGGAGGCGAAGCCGTAGCCGCGACCGCACAGCGTGCCTTCGCAGTTCGGATGGTTCGCATCGCCGATCATCTTGCCAAGCTTGCCGTCAACGACGTATCCCGTGAACCCGCACTTCGATGAACAGGAGTTGCACAGCGAGTGGGCGGTGTGATGATCGATATCGCTCGTCCCGCGCGCATCCGCCTGCTCCCAAGCGTTGAAGCTCAAAAAGCCCGCGCCCGCCGCAACGGCAGCGACCCCGGCGCTTCCGGCCAGAAAGCTTCGCCTGGTAATAGCGTTTTCTGACATTGCTGATTCCTCTCTATATGCATCTCGCGTCATCGTCTTCGCTCCCCTTTGATGCTTTATCGCTCACGCCGCATCTTCTGCCTGCTCGGCAACGATGCCGATGAGCAGGTCGCACAGGCAAACGTAGAAGTTCGCCTCGCTTCCCAGATTGATAAGGCGTCTGCGATACGCGGTAAGCCAATTGAACCTCTCGGAGAGAAACGTTCGCGCCTCGTCCACCATTCCGCTCCTCAGAAGCACCGCGACCATGTCAAGCTCGAGAGCCAAATGGTCGGGGCAATCGGAGAACTCGAACGGAATGCCGAACCCCAGCTGCTCCGCGAGCGCGGACATGTAGCGGGCGGAAGTGCCCAGATACATCCCCTTGCCGTCGACGGGCGAAAGCAGGTCGCCTGCCTTGGCAGTGTTCACGTAAAGCGACTCGATAGGAAGCGCCGATTCGGGCAAGCCTCCCGTGAAGTGGCGGGCAGCGAACTGCCGCATCTCTTCGTAGGTAGGAGGGCAGAACAGCGCGCAGACCTCGCACTCCGACAGGAAATCCTGCAAAGGCGCGTGGTTGCCGCGACGGTAGTCCGCGGGGCTCTTGTCAAGCCCGAGACTTCCGCCGTTCTGAAGGATGAAACGTGCGCCATCGAGAAACTCGGCCCACGCCTTGCGCGCGGACAGATTCTCCCATTCCGCCTTATCAACGGGAGCAAAGCACTTCGAGAGAATCGAGAACACCGCTGCGTCGTCCAACATCGTCTGTTCGCTCCTTTCCGAATCGATCGTTTGACTTACTTACCTTGCATCAGCGGGAAGCCGACGCTTACGCAGAGACGAGCGTGGTCGTGCGAACGACGCCCATGTCGATGCACTTCTGCGCGATATCTTCCCAATCGATGAACTGGATGGCACCGTTGGGGCACTGCTCTGCGCAGCGGCCGCAGGAGATGCACTTCGTGGAAACGCCCGTTTCAGTATCGATGCGAGGCATGTTCCAGGGGCAAGCCTGCGCGCACATGCCGCAACCGATGCAAAGCTTCGGGTCGACCGTGCGGGCGCCCGTCTTCTCGTCGGGCTTGATAGCATGGACCGGGCAGTACTTCATGCACCACGCGTCGGCGCACTGCTTGCAGTGCTCGACGGTGAACTCGCATGCGCCCGGGTTGCCGTCGCCGAACGAGCCTTCGCCCGTGTCGGGGCTGGTACCCCAGTTGTAGTTATCCCAAACGCGGACGCGCGCGATGTTCTGGCACACGCGGCCATCGTTCTTCAAGGTGCACATCATTTCGCAGCGCTGGCATCCGGAGCAACGGGCGCGATCGGTGACGATCATCTTGGTTGCAGTGTGGCGGATGTCGATACGGCCCGATGCGATCGACTGACTCGTGACGCCCCACGACGCCAGCACGCCGCCCACAACGAGACCGGCGACGCCGCAGCCTGCCATTGCAAGCACCTGGCGACGGGTCATCGCATGCTTCGGCTTTGCTTCCACAGCTTCAGTTTGCTCGACGGCGTTCGTCAGGCTCTCTTCAGGGGCGCTGCCGTTGATATTGGTATCTGACATTTTTGGTACTCCCCCTCACATATCGGTGAGTCTCTTCCTTCGGCCCCGGTTTCCTCACGTACCTTTATATAGAGGTACGCATCCCGGTGGCTCCCCCTCTTCTTTTTGGCCTTGATAGGTCACGCAACGGTAAGCAGTATGCCCTCCCAAGAAAGCCCCTCGTACCCTCTTTCGGGGGCAAAACTGCGTTTACCTGCAATTTTGCCCAATTACCCTTAAAGAGGGTACAGGGGTATTGCGCCCAGATGAGAAACTTCGCCCGACGAGTTTGTATCGTCTGCAACCCCAAGTCGCCTTGACGTGTCACGCAACGCACGATAAGCGAGAGATTTGGAGATGCAACAATGGCTGACACGAAGTCATATGGCTGGGCCGGCAAGATCTTGCGCGTGAACCTCACGACTGGATCCATCACCACCGAGCCGACCGCACCCTATGAGGACTATATCGGCGGCATGGGCCTGGCGAACAAAATCATCTATGATGAGGTCGCCCCGGGCACCGATCCTCTGAGCGAGGACGCAAAGATCGTTTACGCCGTCGGTCCTCTGACCGCAACCGGCGTGCCGCTGGCTGGCCGCACCACGGTTTGCTTCCTTTCCACCTTCACCACCGACTACCAGGTTGTCGACGCGCACTGTGGCGGCATGCTTGGCGCGAAAATCAAGATGGCTGGTTACGATGCCATCATCGTCGAAGGCAAGTCCGACAAGCCGGTTTACCTTCACATCAAGAATGACAAGGTCGAAATCAAGGACGGCTCGATGGTGTGGGGCCTTGGCACCCGCGCTACGACCGAGGTCTTGAACCGCCTCGAGGGCGTCAGCGCCTGCGTCGCGACCATCGGCCCTGCAGGCGAGAACCTACTCCCCTATGCCTGCATGATGAATTCCCGCAACCACTCCGCAGGCGCGGGCCTCGGCACCGTCATGGGCTCTAAGAAACTCAAGGCGCTCGTCGTCGAGGGCAGCGGCACCGTTAACGTGAAGGATCCGCAGGCTCTGGCCGACCTGTCCGACTACATGCTGCGCGAAATCATCGGCTCCAACAACAACCACGTCGTGCCTTCCACCCAGCAGGAATGGGCTGAATACTACGACAAGGGCACCCGTTGGACCGCTCGCAAGGGCCTGTACTGGGCCGACGCCGAGGGCGACCCGATCGAGACCGGCGAGCCGAAGCCGGGCGAGATCAACACGGTTGGCTACCGCTGCATGAAGACCACCAAGGACGAGGGTCCCGAGGCCGAGAAGTACACCATCAAGATGAACGGCTGCCACAGCTGCCCGATTCACTGCTACTCCGACATGCGCGTCCCGAACTCCAAGGCCAACGGTGGCTACGAGATCACGGGCAACACCTGCGTGCCGAACTTCCCGTTCTCCGTCTACATGGTGAAGATTCTGGGCGAGCACACTTCCGTCAAGGCATCTACCGAAGACGGCCTCATTTGGGACCAGGTTGTTGGCGGCACGGTGGACGATTTGGGTCTGTGGTGCAACTACGCTCAGCTTTACCGCGACATCGCCCACTGCGTGTCTGCGGGTATCTTCGAGAAGAACCTGCCGGCCGATGAGTACAACATGTTCGACTGGAAGAAGTTCGAGAACAACGACCCGACCATCATGGTCGAGCTGCTCACGCACATCGCCAAGAACGACAACGAGATGTCCTATCTCGGCCATGGCCCGATCGTGTGGTGCAAGCGCTGGAACGACATGGAGTGGTTCGACACCACGGCAAGCTGCCTCATCAACTACCGCGGCTGGCCGGTTCACCACGCCATTGAGTCCTATGGCCAGGTCGGCGGCCTGCTGAACATGATCTTCAACCGCGACCCGATGATCCACTCTCATCAGAACATGCTGCAGTGCGGCCTTCCGCATGAGCTCAAGCAGGAAATCGCAGCTGAGCTGTGGGGCGGCGAAGACGCGCTCGACCAGACAAAGAACTACACGCCTGTCAACGACCACAAGATCAACTTCTGCTGGTGGTCCATCGTCACCGACGTACTGCATGACTCGCTCACGCTGTGCAACTGGGTATGGCCGATGGCGCAGAGCCCGTCGAAGGACCGCAACTACCGTGGCGACCTCGACCTCGAGGCGAAGTTCTTCAAGGCTGTCACCGGCAAGGACGTCACCACCGACGACCTGTACAAGGCTGCTGCGAAGATCATCACGCTGCAGCGCGCGAACACTGCCCGCGGCATGAAGGACGCAAACGGCAACATGGGTTGCAACGACTTCCGCAAAATCCACGACGTCATGACTGAGTGGCCGTTCACGAAGGACCCGGACAAGCAGCCCTTCACCGAAGGCACCGACAAGATGGAGAAGCAAGACTTCCAGAAGGGCCTCACCATGCTCTACGAGAAGTTCGGTTGGGACAGCGAGCTTGGCTGCCCGACGGCCGACTGCCTCGAGTACTATGGCATGTCCGACGTTGAGGAAGACCTCAAGAACCTGAACCTTCTTCCGTAAGCGATGCGACGAAGGCGGCGGCTTGCATGGCGCGAAGCCACGAGCCGCCGCAAACCTCCCCAATGAGTCGCATCCGGCGTAGAGGGTAGCCCTACCCGCAAGAAGAGCCTCTTCGGAGGCTCTTCTTGTTGTATTAGGGGGGGGAAGATGTGAGGGGCGCACCGCCTCGGGCGTCCACTGCCATTCCCATGCGCAGAATGCGAGGATATCGCGCACAGATCTTTGCTTGCCCGCCGCTTCAAGCTACGATCGAAGATGAAATCGCACAAGAACCTGAGAGGCAAGTGAATGAAGACCATCGACGTTGTAGCAGCCATCATCGAGAAGGATGGCGAAATCCTTGCGCACATCGAAAACGTCGATTGGCTTCCTGCCGACATAAAGGTGGTTGACGCTTTGGAGAAGCGCGGCGAGCTTTAACCGCGAGTGGCGCCGAGAAGACGCAGGCAGCGAGATGGGCGCGCAAGAGCTTAGCGCCCACCAGCTGCCATGCGGTTGCTACACGTTCGAGAGGCGCTCCACCGACCGGTATTCCGCGAGGGACTCGGCAAGCGTGCGATCCATATAAAGCGTCGAGAAGAAGTAGACGTCGCCGTTCGAGGCTTCGCAGCGCTCGATGTCGGGGTACTCACCCGACTTCTGAAGCTCGGCCCACGTGTCCTCAACTTTGCTTTTGCTCATATGGAAAGGAGGGTTGGCCAGGTCTTCCGCAGCAAAGGGACGCGGATAGATGCGCCCATCCTCGCGGACGCAGTCGACGAATGTGGCCAAGGGGTTGTCCTCGGCCGCCAGAAAAGCCCAGTGCGCATAGTTCTTCGTCATGAGGTCGGAGTCATACAGGTAGTAGCTGTGTTGCCCCACCAGCGTGACGATATGCTCGCAGTGAATCTCTTTCTTTACCGGCGCGGCATCCTCGTCGGGCACCAGCACATATTCCCCTTCAAGCTCCACGAGCTTGTAGCCTTCGGGAAGCTTGAGGCCCGCAAAGGGATCGTCGTCGGAGGCTGCACCGTCCTTCGAAGGCTCAACAGGCGCTGCGGAAGCCGCCTCGCTCGCATGAGGCGCAAAGGTATCCATGGCCTCAGCTCGCACGGAGGAGGTGGACTCGGCCGCGACCTGAGACGACTCGAGAGCCACAGAGGCGTCCGCATCGCCAGCAGACTGCCTGGATGCGCTCGCACCATCGGAGGCAACGGCCTCGCCCGAAGCCGCTTTCGCGTCATCGCCCGCGACCGCCTTCCCCGCTTCGGCCTCGGACGCTTCGCGCGCAGCCTTCTGCGCAGTCGCCTTCTCGTCCTCCTCGATCTGCTTCAGCCGACGATTGGGAATTTTTGGGGGAACGCCCACGGCGCGCGTAGCCGACCGGATGGAGCTCGCTTTACGCGCACGTTCCGCCTTTTCCGCTGCGATCTCGTCTTTATGGTCGCGACGATAGTCCTCGAGATACTCGTAGACGAGCATCTCGAACTCGTCAGAGGTCATATGCCCAGGCACCAACCCCAGTTCAACCCACCTGCTCGGGACAACGAGCTGGCTATCAGAGGATTGACGTCGAACATCGTCGAACACGTCGGCGAGCGCATTGTTCTCCGCGAGCTCACGCTCTTCGGGCGTAGGCTCAGCCTGTCGCGCTTCGGCGGCGTCGCTGCCTTCGCCCGCCGCCTCACCTGCGCCCGACGCGTCGGTCGCGCCAACCGAAACGCCGCCAGCAGTGCCCGCCGCGCCCGCAATGCCAGAAGCGGCAACCGCTTCGTTCGCGCCGGCCCCAGGAGTCTCGCCAGCCTCGGTATCCGCACCTTCCCCGCAAGGAGTCGCGTCAGGGCAACCAGAGACCGCATCGGGACCCTTTCCGCAGGAGGTCCCCGTCAAGTTTTCCTGCGAGAGATCTTCCTCAGGCGCCGCCACCGCAGCTTGCGCGTCCTCGGCGGCCATTACGCGTTCGCCGCCTTCGCACGCGCTTCATCGACCATCATGTCAAGGCGCGTGTCGCGCAGCGAGCAATGCTCGCACAGAAGGCACGCGACCGAACTCGTATCGCACGGCAGCTTCTCGTTGAGCTCGGCAAGCGTTATACCGCTGCGGTAATACCAATCGCCAACCAAACCACGCACGCCCTCTACCGCGAACACCGTGGTATGCGCCTTGTCGTAGGGCACGCCGTCAACGGCCGCCTTCACGTCGTCGGGCGCAATGGCAAGCGCCTCTGTGAAGGTCTTGCCCTCGATCATCGTGCAGATGAC
This sequence comes from Ellagibacter isourolithinifaciens, assembly GCF_008831035.1. Taxonomy (GTDB): domain Bacteria; phylum Actinomycetota; class Coriobacteriia; order Coriobacteriales; family Eggerthellaceae; genus Ellagibacter; species Ellagibacter isourolithinifaciens. Next base: position 18,513 of record NZ_WAJR01000025.1, read on the forward strand.
GCTTGCACAGGCGGTCATGGCAAGGCACCCACGCGTCTTGAACCCAGCGCGCAAAAAACGCGGCTCGCCGCCATCTTCGGGCTCGCCAACAACGGCGAACAAGCGCAGCGCCACTTCGCCGCGCTTCGACTTGCCTACCATGGATTCCGCGTTATAGCCCTCCGGCTTGCCGGAGTTGGTGAAATTCGCGACTATCGACAGCAGCGTGTCGGAATAGCCCGCAACCCCCTCGTCAAGATTCGTTTGATACACATCGGCGGTGCGAATCAGCGCACGCTCTGCCGGCTCGTGAAATACGTCTCGTCCGTCCCCCATAGCTTCCCCTCTCACTCAACCGAGAACCTTGATTTGCAGATAATCATGTCAAGACTCCGAATCGAAACAAATTGATGCTATCATGGTGGCTGTTTTTGATAAGAGGATATACCCTCTTTGGGGATAAAAAACGATAGTGCCTGTTCATAGGCTACCACGAAAGCAGGGGATAACATGATCGGAAAGACGAACCAATCGTCGCCTTCCCCTTTGTGCGCCCCAAACCAAAAGACCCCTTCCGAAAAAGCCACCCCTGCAAGCGAACAATCGGAAAATGTCGGAGCCATAATTGCCCGGCATAAGCCGCTCGCTTGGTCGATTTTAGGACTCGCTCTTTGCCGTGCGGGGCTCATCGTCGGTAGCTATGGCAGCTACCGCCACAGCGACGAGGGCATCTACTCCGACGGCGTCATGCTCGTCGCGCTCGCGGTTTTGGCAGTGCTGTGGCTTTTGATTGCCATCACGAAGTGTCACCTTTCGCGTCAAGTCGTCAGAAGAATCGCTTTCGCCTCGATTATTCTCGAGGCGTTTTCCCTCACCATGGCAGGTGCGCTGGTAATTGGACCACCCGAAATGAACGTCGTCGGGAATCACTTCCTTGCAAGCACGTTTTGCACGTTAGGCGGACTTGCCTGCATGTCATATTGGCTGCGTCGCGCACGCGACTGCACCGCCATAACCGCAGTTATTTATTCGTTTGGAGCGCTGTTCGTAAGCGAGCTGCTTATCTTTACCTCGATATTCATGGAGAACGGCATCTCCTATTTCTATGCTGCCGTGCTTGTCTTGCTGCAATTCCCTTGCATGTTGCTCGCACGAACGAAGCCCCTCGCTTGCGATATCAAAACGCTTTCCAACAAGGGCGACTTCTTCAATTTCACCAAGAACACCATGACGTCGAAGGCCTTCCTCGCCACCATCTGCGTGAGCATCGGCGTGCTTGCGTGTGCCGACGGCTTTTTGCGCGGGTACCCCGATGGATCGTCGATCGCGTTTCAGCCGACGACGCGACTCGCCGATCTTGTACTTATCCTCGCATTTTGCATCGCAATCATCGTTTTCACATGCAGGCAGCACCATCGCGTTATGACTGTCGGCATCTTCGTCACCATGGAGGCGCTCGCCTGCATTGCGCTGCTGTGCTATTCGGCCTGGCCCGACGCACTCGATATCGGCGCCATCTTCACGACCAACCTCAATGCGTTGCTCGTCGGCTTCTCGTGGTACATCATCCTCGCGTTCATGAGCTACGGCTGGCGTTGCCCCTACTATTACGCCATCGCCGGATGGATCGTCTGGCTCGGATGCCGAGGAATCGCCCGCATCACGCTCATCAATGTGACGGCAGTGTCGCAAAACGACCTTCTGATGCTCGCCGCCGTGTTCACGATGATCGTCATATCGACCCAGGTTGCGTTCGTCAACTTCCTGAACGTGCGCAAATTCGAGGCCGTCCCCGAAGAGGAGTTAACCCACCAGCAGAAAGCCGTGCAGACAAGCCCCGTCGTGAAGATCATGGGGCTCGACGACCATCATGAGAGCCTGGCAGACGTGCGGCAGGCCACCATGCGCCACAACGCCGAAGAGGTCGGCAAGCAGTTTCTGCTTTCCGAGCGCGAGGTCGAGGTACTTTCGCTTTACGCGCTCGGCTGGACGCAAAAGCGCGTGGCAGAGGAGCTATTCATCAGCCCAGGAACCGCTCATGCGCACATCAAGCGCATCTACGCGAAAACTGGCCTGCACTCACGCCAGGAAATCCTCGATTACATGGAAAAGTACACATCCTAAGGCTTCAAGCTCCAAGGGACACAATCCTGGATGCGTCGCGACGCCCAATCCAAGATTGTGTCCCTTGGAGGCGCCCAGAACCTAAGACAATCGGCCCGAAAAGCTCGCAATCTGAAGGCGGCATCGAAAGAGCGCCGAGGCGAGCGACCGAGCAACAAAAAGGGCGGCTCGCGACTGTGAACAGGCACGCCGCGAACCGCCCTCGATCGAAAACCTTGACGAGCTACTTATATTCCTCCATAAGCGCTTTGAAAGCGGGCATGGAGCGCTTGATGACATCGGCGGACACGCAGTAGCTGATGCGCACCCAGCCATGGGATTTGAAGCACGTTGCAGGCACGAGCAGAAGCTCATGGGCCTTCGCCTTCTCGCAAAACGCCTCGTCATCGGATTCAAGCGCACGAACCCACAGATAGAACGCCCCATCGGGCTCGACGAACTCGTACCCCAGCTCGGAAAGACCCTTCGTGAGCAGCTCGCGGTTCGCGCGATACGCCTCAACGTCGGAAGGTTCATTCACGCACTTCTCCATCACACGCTGGAACAGCACTGCCGTGCAGATAAAGCCGAGCGCGCGACCCGCACCGCTCACCGCCGTGTAGACTTCCTTCGCGTTGTCCATGAGGTTGGACACGTAGATGTAGCCGATGCGCTCGCCAGGAAGCGACAGCGACTTAGAATAAGAGTAGCAGACGATGGTGTGCTTGTAGAGCGTGGGCACGTAGGGAACCTCGGCGCCATAGGTGATCTCACGGTACGGTTCGTCGCTGATCAGGTAAATCGGATGCCCGTACTCCTCTTCCTTGCGGGAAAGCAGTGCGGCGAGCGCCTCGAGGTTCTCGCGCGTGTAGACAGCGCCCACCGGGTTGTTCGGCGAGTTGATGATAATACCTGCGGTCTTCGGCGTGAAAGCGGCGTCGATGGCATCGATATCCATCTGGAAGTCGGGCTCGTGCGCCGGAACCTCGATCGTCGTGCAACCGGCGGTCTCGGCCCACACAGCATACTCGGGGAAGTACGGGGCGATCACCATGATCTCGTCCCCGGGATTGGTAATCGCATAGATGCCGATGGCGAGGCCAGCGGCGGCGCCAGCGGTAAGATAGACCTGGTCGGCCGTAGCATCGATGCCGAAACGGCGGCTGATATTGTCAGCCACTGCCTGGCGCGGACCGGCAGCGCCGGGAGATGGCGTGTAGCCATGGAGCGCGCAAGGCGGCTCCTTGATGAGCTCGGCGATGGACTCGGCCACAGCATCGGGTGCCGGAACGCTCGGGTTGCCGATGGAGAAGTCGAACACGTTCTCCTCACCGATTTCGGCCTTGCGCTTAAGGCCGTAGGCGAAAAGCTCGCGAATCTTGTTGGGGGCGGAGCCGAGCTCGGTTGCGCGTTGGTTGAGCATGGAGGGCCTTTCTAACTACGCCTTGACGACATGAACGTCGCAGCGGACAGTGCGGATGAGATACTTCGAGACGCTGCCGACAAAGGCGTACTGCATATTGGACAGGCCACGCTCGCCGCAGATGACAAGGTCGGGCTTGAAGGGCTCGATGAGCTGCTCGGTCAGCGTGTCGGTGATGCGGCCGGCGCGCACCTGAAGATCGACCGACTTGATATCGGGGTTCTTCCTCGCCTCTTCCAGGATATCAGCGAGATCGGCCTCGAGCTGCTCTTTGCGCGACTCGCACAGCGCGTCGAAGTCGGCGCCGTTCGCCTCGAACGGAACGGAGTCGACGACGTGGCCGAAAAGCAGGTCGGCGTTATTGGCGGCGGCGATCGCAACGGCGCGACGCGCGACGATATCCTGCGTAGACCCGCCGTCAAGCGAAGCGAACACGCGCGGGAACAAGTGAATGGCAGACATGGCAGTCCCCTTTCGTTAGAGCCTTGAATCTAGAACGCCATTGTACGACTAAATGGGGTCCATCACAGAAAAGTTTCCCGAGCGAAATAATCGGGTTGGAGCAAGAAGGGTCAATAAAAACGTCGAGCAATCCACCTCTACCTACCCAGCAGCCAATCGATGACGTTTACTATGGCGACCCCCTCTTCAGTCACGCCGCATCGAAGGCGATCAGCTGTCAAAATAAACTTGGGCCACGAGTCGCCAATTAAGAGGAGGGAGGATATTTCTCGTTCGAACACTCCCTGGTCAACAAGTGACTCCATCACCTGTATATACATTCGTTTCTGTGCACGTTCGACGACGAAGTCGACTTCCCCAGCGCGAAGCGAGCCCACCGTCACGCTCCAGCCTCGTCGCAGAAGTTCGTTGTAAACTACATTCTCAATCTGAAAGCCAATATCTCCCGAGACAAATCCACTTGCGAGGTTTCTCAATCCCGTATCCACCGGGTAGAACTTACGCTGCGGACGCAAAATATCCTTACCCGACAGCCCAACCTGCTCACACGCGTGAAGAATCAAAGCATCGACCAACGCACGTAAATATGCCTCCACCGTTTCGATTCGAGTCTTGCGGCCGTAGCTTGTCAGCGTGTTGGCAATCTTGTTTGCTGAGAAGAGAGAGCCCGAGGTTGTGAACACGTATCGAACGAGCTTCGAAAGCAGGTCCACATCGCCTATTTTCGTGCGTTCCACCACGTCATTGAGGATAATCGTTTCATACACCGTACGCAGCAGCTGGGCAATACGATCCTGATCCCGCTCTTTCAGATGAAACAAGGCCGGCATGCCCCCGTAACGCAAGTATTCGGCAAACGCCGAGTCCTCATTCGGAAAACGCACGTCGTAATAGGAAGAGAAAGAAAGATACTCGGAAAACGAAAGCGGTTGCACCCTCATCTCCACATAGCGCCCCCCGATAAGCGTTGCAAGATCGGAAGAGAGGACATAGGCATTTGACCCCGTGATATACACATCGGTATTCGGCCTTGTGTGCAGCTGGCGAACAACGCGTTCCCAGCCGTCTACGTCCTGAATCTCATCGAGAAGCACATAGAACGGCTTGAGGGGGTCGCTCTTTTCGATTGCGGCCGATATCTCGCCCACCAGCCATTCGGCGTTCGGGTTCGTCGGCATGCCGAATAAGTCCATGCGCCGATAGAACACGTTGCCCGCCCCGACACCGCTATCGAGTAGGTCGCCTTGGAGCCACCGAAGCAACGTCGACTTGCCGCAACGACGAACACCTACGAGAACCTTGATGTCCTCAGTATCGCGAAGCGACCTGAGCTCGTTTTCATAAGTGGGACGGGGTGCGTATTCCATAATCCATATCTTCCACTAAATTCTCTATTGCAATCGAGATTTTAGCATGATTGAAGCGAAATCTCTATTGCAATAGAGATTTCGTCATTTTTGAGCAAAATTCTCTATTGCAATAGAGATTTTCCCCGCTAGGACGTGATGAGCAGCACGAGGCCGACCAGCAGCAGCAAGACGTAGGTGAGTTTGAGAAACTTCTCTTGGCTGATGCGCTTCTGGATGACCTGGCCGAGGATGTTCGCCACAATGGCGATGGGGATGCAGATGCCCACGGTGAGCACCACGTCACCCGTGAAATGCCCCTGCGTAAAGGCGAGCAGGGCATACAGGAAGTTCAGGATGGCCCACAACGCGGAAAGTGTGGCGCGGAACTGCTGCTTGTCCTTCATCTTCTGCACGGCGTAGATAACGAGGAACGCCCCGCCCGACACGAACATGCCCTGGATGAGACCAGCCGCCGCGACGATGATCGCAAGCAGCCATTTCGGAAGGAACCGCTGCTCTTTGGACAACAGGTTGCGGATGCCGATGAAGACGATGATCGCCCCGTAGATGCGCAGGAGCACCGGCAAGGGCAGCACCGTGTCAAGCCAGATGCCAAGCGCAAGAAAGGGGAGCATGCCACAGGTCATCTTGGCGAGCTCGCGCCAGTTGATGTACTTGAAGTTGAGCACGGCGAGCATGCCACACGCGAAGAAGCCCATGGCGTTCAGAACGGCGACGGAACTCGAAAGCCCCATCACGTGCGTGCCGACGGGCATCGCGAAGATGTTCCCCGCAAACCCCGTGACCGCTTGTATCGTATAGGCAACAAAGAACGCTGCTGCGAAAAGCACTTTCTCCATGTATGTTAAAATCCTTTGAAACTTCTCGGGCCTGCGACGAAAATGTCCTACATTTCCGTTGGGCAAGGCAATTGCGCTCATGGCCTGCATGGGCGTCGTTTAGGGTAGCGCATTGTCCGAACGCCTGATGTTAACAAATATGAACTATGCGCCAAACGCTGAGAAAAGCAGGGAATATGGCAGGTTTCAACATAACCGTGGCCGGCGACTCGGCCATCAACCTCGAGTTCGGCAACGTCATCTCGGAAAAGACGAACGGCCTCATCCGCGCCGCCGCGCAAACGCTCGAAGCGGACCCGATCAACGGCGTAATCGAGCTCGTCCCCACATTCTGCTCGCTCATGGTGGTCTACAACCCATGCGAAATCGGATATAACGAGCTCACCAGCCAGGTTCGCGGAAAGCTGCGCGGCCTTGTTGCCACCACGGGCGGCATCCACCGCGTGGTGAAGATTCCCGTCTGCTACGGAGGCGACTTCGGCCCTGACTTGAGCGACGTTGCCGAGCACGCAGGGATGAGCGCCGAAGAGGTCATCGCCATCCACTCGGGGCACGACTATCTCATCGACATGCTCGGCTTCCTGCCAGGCTTCGCCTACCTGGGCGGACTCGACGAGCGGCTGCACACGCCGCGCCTCGCCACACCGCGCACGCGCATCGAGCCTGGCGCCGTGGGAATCGGCGGCGCTCAAACGGGCATCTACCCGCTCGCCTCGCCCGGCGGCTGGCGCATCATCGGCCGCACCCCCGTGCGCCCCTACGACCCCGACCGCGAGTCACCCATCCTGTACGCCGCAGGCGACTACCTGCGCTTCGTTCCCATCACGCCGCAGGAATTCAGCCTGATAGAAACCCAGGTGGAAGCGGGAACCTACGAATGCGAGATCGTCAAGGGAAGAGCGACGACCCCCATCCAGGCTGGCACCGCCGGCGAGCGGAGCGAAGGCTGCGCAGCTTCTGAGCGCAGCTCGACCGCGGGGCCGGCCGTCCCGCAGGCGGACGACGGCAACGGCCAGGCGGCGGGCTCGGCCGCATGGAGCAAAGGCTGCGAAGCTTCTGAGCGCAATGCGAGCGAGCACGCCGCCGCCCCGCAGGTCATCGCCGTCCCGCAGGCCAGTCAAGAAGAGGAAGACGAGGACGCGCTATGGGTGTAACCGTCAACAAGCCCGGCATCTGCACCACCATCCAAGACCTCGGCCGTCGGGGATACCTCGGCAGCGGTTTCTCTCCCTCAGGCGTGATGGACAAGCGCGCGGCGCGCATCGCGAACCTGCTCGTCGACAACGGCGAGAACGCGCCCGTCCTCGAGTTCTGCCTGGCGGGGCCCACGCTGCGCTTCACCACCAACACGTGCATCGCGCTCACAGGCGGCAACTTCTCGCCCACCGTAGATGGCGCCGCCATCCCGATGTACGCCGCGATCATGGTGCATCGCGGGTCGGTGCTCGAGTTCGGCGCACCGAAAACCGGCGTCTACGGATACCTCGCCATCGCGGGCGGATCGATCGCGGTCCCCAAGGTAATGGGCAGCGCATCGACCAACCTGAAGTGCGGTATCGGAGGCTGGGAAGGACGCACGCTGTCGGCGGGCGACTACCTGCCCTTCGTCACCAAGAACGTCGAATTCCTGGACAATCTGGGCTCGCACGCGCTCAAAGACGACGACTTCTACGATTTCTCGTCAGACGAAATCGTCTTGCGCGTAGTGCCGGGACCGCAGGAGGGCATGTTCACCGAACAGGGCGTTAACACGTTCTTCAAAGAAACGTACACCACTACTGCGAAATGCGACCGCATGGGATTTCGCCTCGATGGTCCCGAAATCGAGACTGTCAACGGGTCGGACATCATCTCCGACGGCATCGCGCTCGGCGCTGTTCAGATTCCCAACCATGGACGCCCGATCATCATGCTCGCCGACCGCCAAACCACGGGCGGCTACGCCAAAATCGGCACCGTTGCCTCAGTCGATATACCCAAGCTCGTACAATGCAAGCCGGGGCGGGCGATTCGCTTCGAGGAGATAAGCGTCCAGGAGGCGCAAGCCGCGTGCCGCAAGGAGGCGCAGGAAATGCGCTCGCTCGCGAAAGTGGTAAAGCGCCCCTGCTACGGAGGAGTTTCGCCGCGAAGAACCGCGCGTCGCCTCACTCCGATTTTGGAGGCGCAAGCCAAGAAAAGCGCTGGAAACAAGCTTTGGATAGAATTTGAAGACGGACATAACGCCGCACACGCCGGCGATCGGGCATAGGAGGAGCAAAATGGGCAAGGCAAACGACGAGAAAAAGCAGGTCAACATGGATGAATCGACCGCCGCGCGCGAGGAGAGGGACCGCGACATCCGCGCCCTCATGGCGCTCATGGAAGAGGGCGACCTCTCGGCGCTGCGATTCGACGACGGCAACGTGAAAATCGAGCTCGAGCGCAACCACGGCCCGCTCTCGCAAGCCGCGCTTCCCCTCATGGCGGAACGCGTAGGAAGGCTGCTCGACGCCCGAAGCGAGCACGGCGACGTGACCACCGGTGCCCAAAGCGTGCCCGTCGCGGGCAACGACAGCTCGGTCGCGCTGGTGAAAAGCCCGCTCGTGGGCACGTTCTACGTTTCCCCCTCCCCCGACGAGGAGCCGTTTGTGAAGGTTGGCCAAGAAGTGCTCACCGGCCAGACGCTCGCTATCGTGGAAGCTATGAAGATGATGAACGAGATCACCGCGCCCGCGCCTGGCATCGTGACCGAAGTGCTCGCGGCGAACGGCGCTCAAGTCGAATATGACCAGGTGCTCTTCCGCATCGCCACTCAGGCGAGCGCATAAGGGGCAGCGATGTTCGAGAAGGTTCTCATCGCAAACCGTGGCGAAATCGCCGTGCGCGTAATCCGCGCCTGCCGCGCCATGGGAATCAAGACCGTTGCCGTGTACTCCACGGCAGACCGCCAATCGCTCCATACGTACCTTGCGGACGAGGCCGTGTGCATCGGGCCCGCCCAAGCACGCGATTCTTACCTGAACATCCCCGCCATCATCACGGCGGCGAAGGGAACGGGCGCTGACGCCATCCATCCAGGCTACGGCTTTCTCTCCGAGAACTCCACGTTCGCGAAGATGTGCCGCGAAAACGACATCGCCTTCATCGGCCCGACTCCCGAGGTCATCGACCGTATGGGCAACAAAAGCCAGGCGCGCCGCACCATGATGGACGCAGGCGTACCCGTGGTCCCCGGCACGAAGAAGGGCATCCACGACGTGGGCGAGGCGCTCGAGCAGGCGCGCAAGATCGGCTGGCCCATCATGATCAAGGCATCGTCGGGCGGTGGCGGCAAGGGCATGCGCGTGTCGGAATCCGAAGAGGACTTCGCCGACATGTTCAACATCGCGCAGCGCGAGAGTGTGAATGCCTTCGCCGACAACACGATGTACCTTGAGCGTGCCGTGCAGAATCCGCGCCACGTGGAAGTGCAGATTATCGCGGACACCCACGGCAATGTGGTGGCCCTTGGCGAGCGCGACTGCTCGGTGCAGCGCAACCACCAGAAGATGATCGAGGAAAGCCCCTCCCCCGCACTCGACGAGGAGCTGCGCGCCCGCATGATGGACGACGCCGTAAAGGCTGCGCGCGCCGTGGGCTACACCTCCGCGGGCACGATCGAGTTCCTCCTCGACGACGACCGCAACTACTACTTCATGGAGATGAACACCCGCATCCAGGTGGAGCACTGCGTGACGGAGATGGTCACGCACACCGACCTTGTGGGCGAGATGATTCGCGTCGCCGCAGGAGAGGTACTCTCTTTCACCCAAGACGACATCCAATTGCACGGGCACGCCATCGAGTGCCGCATCAACGCTGAGATGCCGGAGAAGAATTTCATGCCTTCGCCTGGCACGATTTCCCAAACCCACCTGCCGGGCGGCAACGGCGTGCGCGTGGACACGGCCGCCTACGACGGCTTCGAGATTACGCCGTATTACGACTCGATGATCGCAAAGGTCATCGTGCTCGGCCGCAACCGCACCGAGGCAATCGCCAAGATGCGCACGGCACTTGAGGAGATGGTTGTCGTCGGCGTGCAGACGAACCTCGATTTCCAATACTCCATCTTGGAGAACGAGACCTTCTGCGCAGGTGAGGCGAACACGAGCTTCATCGAGCGCTTCCTCGCAGGCGAGGTTTAACCACGGGCTTGGGCCTTCAAGGCTTCATAGCATAGCATTGTTGAGACGTCGGGGTAGTGCGCATCAAAGCGGAGCGCACTACCCTGAACTATGAAGGAAAGGCGGAACTCATGACTATCAAGATGCCGGCACCCGTAAAACCGGAAGGCGTAGACGCCGCGGTTTGGGAAAAGATGCTCTCCGCCACGCCCACCGAGGCGCGCCACCTCATCCGCGAGGGCAGCTTCGACGCGCCCACAAGCGGGCTTTGCCCCGGGTACGCGCAGGCGAACCTCATCGTGCTGCCGAAAGAGCAGGCTTATGACTTCCTGCTGTTCGCCCAGCGCAACCCCAAGCCCTGCCCGCTTCTGGAAGTGACCGAGACCGGCGCGCGCGAGACAACCATCTGCGCCACCGACTGCGACATCGCCACCGACTTCCCACGCTACCGCATCTACGAGTACGGCAAGCTGGTCGACGAGGTTACGGACGTGTCGTCGTATTGGCGCGACGACCTGGTGTCGTTCGTCATCGGATGCTCGTTCTCGTTCGAAAGCGAGCTCATCGAGGCTGGCATCGAGATGCGCCACAACACCCAGGGCCGCAACGTGTCGATGTACCTGACCAACGTCGCGTGCACGCCCGCAGGGTCCATGTCGGGAAACACCGTCATGTCAATGCGCCCCATCCCCTACAACCAGGTGGTGAAGGCGGTGCAAATCTCGGGCGCCATCCCCAAGGTGCACGGCGCTCCGCTGCACATCGGCGACCCGTCGGTCATCGGCATCGAGGACATCTCGAAGCCCGATTTCGGCGACCCCGTCGATATCCACGAGGGCGAGGTGCCCGTCTTTTGGGCCTGCGGCGTGACGCCCCAGGCCGTGGTCATGAACTCCAAGCCTCCCTTCGCCATCACGCATGCGCCCGGATGCATGCTGATAACCGACACAAAGAACGTCGACCTGAAAGGATAGGTTCCTTACAATATGCGCTTCACGAACCTCACACAGGTATCGCGCTCGATGCTCGCTGCGATTCTCGCGGCGAGCATCGCCTTTCCTGTGCCCGCGATCGCCTTTGCCGCCGATACGGACAACGCACCTGATGAGAGCGCCATCGACTCCGCTGAGAGCAGCCAAGATGGCCCTGCGGGCACGAGCGAGCAGGGCGGCAACGACCCCGAGCGATTCTCGGGGCTTATCGAGGGCGAAGACTACAGCGGCCTTTTGATTACGCTCGATGCCGACGCATCCGTAAGCCTCCTTGCGGAAGACGACGGTGACGGCGGCCTCGCGCAGGGCCTCGCGCAGGCGGGACTCGCCGTCACCGACCAGATCGAGGCCGCAAACGGGTCTGTGCTCGTGACCGCCGACGTGGCCGACGGCAAAAGCGCGCCCGAGGCCGTCGCCGCCGCCCAGGCGGTGCCGGGCGTGGCGAAGGCGCAGCCAAACTACCTCTACGACCTGGTGGAAGACGCACCTGACGGCGTGGCGGGGCAAGCGGGCGCAAACGACGCCGCCGCAGGCGCGCAGACCACCGACGAGGGCGCCAGCCTGCAATCCTTCTCCATGCCCAACGACCCGTACGCGAGCATCTCGGACAGCAACGAGCCGCTCAACCAGTACTGGCTCTACAACACGCGCATCACAAAGGCTTGGTACGACGTGCAGACGAACGGCTCCGTCACTGTGGCAACGCTCGACACGGGTGCGCTGTTCGACCACGAGGATCTGCGCGCGAACCTGCTTGCCGACTACGCGTGGGACGCTTTCAACAGCAAGCCGCTCGCCGAGACCGTGTCCGAAGGCGACGCCGTCGGACACGGCACCATGGTCGCGGGAATCATCGCGGGCACGGCGAACAACGGGGTCGGAATCGCCGGCGGGTCGTACAACGCGCGCGTGCTCCCCGTGAAGGTGTGGGGCGACAGCGCAAGCGACAAGGCGACCACCGAGTCCGTCGTCAGGGGATACAACTACGTGATCGACATGGTCGCAAGCGGGGCCATCCCCGATTTGCGCGTCGTGAACATGAGCTTAGGATCCTACGACACTTCCGACACGAGCGACGGGCGCCTGAACGACGAGGCATTCCACGATGCCATCATCGCGGCCAAGAATGCGGGCATCGTCACCGTGTGCTCTGGCGGCAATGGGACGAAAACAGGACAGCCGAACACGAAGCACATCTACCCCGCCGACTTCGACGAGTGCGTGTCCGTCACTGCGCTGAACGCCGACGGCACGAACTGCTATTGGTCCGACTACAACGAGAGCAAGGACATCAGCGCCCCCGGCGCCTCCATCACCTCGACCAACGTCTCGGGCAGATACTACCGCGCGAGCGGCACTTCCTCGGCGGCCCCTATCGTGTCGTCCATATTCGCACTCATGTTCGCCGCCGTGCCGAGCGCCACGGTCGACGACGCTTGCAACGCGGTGTACGCCACCGCAACGCCCATAAGCGACGCCGAGAACGACCGTACCGACATCAGCGGAAGCCGCGGTGCGATCGACGCGAGTGCTGCGGTCGAAGCGCTTGAGGGGCTCGGCCGAACCGCATTTTCCGACGTGCACCCGGGCGAGTGGTTCTATAACGCCGTCTACTTCGCAAAGGCGCACGGCATCATGAATGGCGTCGGCGACACGGGGGAGTTCCAACCCTCCGCGCCGACGACCCGGGCGCAAGCCGCCACCGTGCTCTACAACGTCTACAGCAAAGGCGAAGTGGCTTCCAGCTGCAATAAACCCGATGTTGACCAGAGCGAATGGTACGCGAACGCCGTGAACTGGTGCGTTGCGCACGGCATCATGACAGGCTACGACGACGGGTCGAACACCTTCGGGCCTAACGATTCGCTCACCCGCGAGCAGATGTGCAAGGTGCTCGCCATCGCCACCAAGGCGGACTATGCAAGCGCCGACCCCGCCAAATACAACGCGCTTCTGGGCACCGAAGAAACCGACGAGTGGGCGCGTCCCTTCGTCGTGTGGGCGGTCGACGAGGGCCTCGTGAACGGCATCGACAACCACGACGGCACACACACGCTCGACCCGCTCGGGCTCGTGTATCGTTGTCAGACGGCGCAGATCTTCGCAACGCCATCAACGCTGGAATCATGTAGGATAATCGAGGCAAGCAACTAAAACGTGCGGCCCCGCAGGCGTCTTGCCGCGGGGCTGCATCTCTTAAGGGAAAGGAACGGCATGGCGCGTGTAGACTTGAACAGCGATTTGGGAGAAAGCTTCGGTCGGTACACCTTAGGACTCGACGAGCAGGTGATTCCTCTGGTGACAAGCGTGAACGTGGCGTGCGGCATGCACGCGGGCGACCCTGTGGTCATGCGTCGCACCGTGAAGCTCGCCGCAGAAGCGGGAATCGCCGTCGGTGCACACCCGGGATACCCCGACCTGCAGGGGTTCGGACGCCGCAACATGGCGCTCTCCCCCGACGAGGGATACGCGTATGTGCTCTACCAAGTGGGCGCGCTCGCAGCGTTCTGTCGCGCCGAGGGTGTAAAGCTCGCGCACGTGAAACCCCATGGGCAGCTGTACAACCGCGCGGCCGTCGATGGGCCGTTCGCGCAGGCCATTGCACAAGCCGTGGCCGATTTCAACCCCGACATCACCCTGGTGGCGCTCGCAGGCGGCGAACTCGCACGCGCAGGGAAGGCCGCAGGGCTCCATGTGGCGCAGGAGTTCTTCGCCGACCGCAACTACACCGACGAGGGCACACTCGTCTCTCGCACCCAGGACAACGCCACCATCACCGACGAGGACTTCGCCGTGGCGCGCGTCGTTCGCGTCATCCAAGAGGGTTCCATCGAGAGCATCACGGGAAAAACGATCGACATCGCCGCAGACACGATCTGCGTGCACGGCGACAACGCCCACGCGCTCGAGTTCGCCCGCGACATCCGCCGGGCACTCACAGAGGCGGGAATCGAGATGCGCCCGGCAAGCGAGCGTTAAGCGTGCCGAAAGGACATTATTTTCCGCCTTGCACACCTTGTTAACCAAGCTGAAAAACTCTCAAGCACTACATTCTGCTAAAGTGATTCGAGTAATCTTCATATCCGCTTGTCAACACCTCGAGGAGCAGGTCGCGACAAGCGAACGAGACTCCCATGAAAGGAGTGGAAAATGGCTAGTTCGCTCAAGCAAAAGTTTAAGAACATCGGCCCTGGCGCACTTGTAGCAGCTGGCTTCGTCGGCCCTGGCACGGTTACCACGTGCACGGTTTCCGGTGCAAGCTACGGCTACACGATGCTGTGGTGCCTCCTGTTCGCCACCGTTGCGACCATCATCTTCCAGGAGATGGCCTCACGCATCGGCATCGCCACCCAAGAGGGTCTGGGTGAGAACATCCGCGATCGCATTTCGAATCCGGCGCTTAAGTGGATTGCAATCGTGATTGTTATCATCGCGATCTTCATCGGCAACACCGCCTATGAAACCGGCAATATCACGGGCGGCATCCTGGGCATCCAGGCGGTCTTCGACGTGCCGATGATCCCCATCGTCATCGTGCTCGGCATCCTCGCCTTCGCCTGCATGTGGGTCGGCTCCTACAAGCTGGTCGAGAAGATTCTCACGGGCATCGTCGTGTTCATGGGCGTCGTGTTTTTCGTGACCGCCCTGTTCTCCCCCGTTGATTGGGGCGCGGTTGCCGCCGGCCTGTTCACGCCGCAGCTGCCGGCCGGCCAGGAAGCTTCCAAGGGCATCCTCACCGCCGTCGGCCTCATCGGCACCACAATCGTGCCGTACAACCTGTTCCTGCATGCCTCCGGCGCTGCCGAACGCTTCAAGGACCCCGAGCAGATCGCTGACGCGCGCTTCGACACCGTGCTCTCCATCGGCCTTGGCGGCATCATCTCCATGGCCATCCTCATCTGCGCTGCCGCGAACATCTACGGCAACACCGGCATCACCGTTTCCAACGGCAAGGACATGGCTATGGCGCTCGAGCCGCTGCTCGGCTCCTGGGCGACGTTTATGATTGGCGTCGGCCTTTTGGCCGCCGGCTTCTCCTCCGCCATCACGGCGCCGCTTTCCGCTGCTTACGCGGTGAACGGCGTGCTCGGCTGGGGCAAGACGCTCAAGGACATCAAGTTCAAGGTTATCTGGATGATCGTGCTCGTGCTCGGCTGCGTTATGGCCGTCACGCTCGGCAAGAGCCCCACGCAGCTCATTCTGGTCGCGCAGGCAGCGAACGCCATCCTGCTCCCGATCATGGCGTTCTTTGTGATGTACGTCGCAAATGGCAAGGCTCTCGGCAAGTGGCGCAACCATGCGTTCGCGAACATCTGCGGCGTCGTGTTCATCGTGATCACGCTGTTCATGTGCTACCGCAACATGTCGAGCTTCATGAGCTCGCTTGCCACCCTGCTCGGCCTTTCGTAAGGTCGCAAGGCTGCGAGGAACGTTCTCGACGCGAAACCGCTCTCAGCACACTCCGCCGCACAATAATTGAGGGGCTCCCGTTCACGAACGGGAGCCCCTCTTTTTCGCCCTCTTAATGTGTACATGCACTTAAACCGCAGCGAACCCCGCCAGCAAAGCTCACGGCCTGGCAAGCTTCCACTTGTAAATGGATCGCGTGCCGAATGTTGGTGTAAGGGGCCGCTTCCCTGTCCGTAGAAAGCAGGAAGCGGTTATCGCCTAGAATCTTAATTGCTGAAGTTAGGATTCGTGGAAAGGCAATAACCGCATATGG
>NZ_WAJR01000026.1 GCF_008831035.1 Ellagibacter isourolithinifaciens
CTTAGCAATCATAGGCGGATGACGCGGAAACGGCCCCTCCCGGGGCCGTTTCAGTTCCAGATCGTTGTTTTCGCCCGCTGAGCTGGGCCTATGCCGGAATCTCTCCCACAGAAACCACCGAAGAGCCGGTTATTCCAAAGGCGTCGGCTATCTTTGAGAGCATGCTGAGGCTGGGGTTGCGACTCCCTAATTCGAGCTTGCTCAGGTACGATTGTTCCACGTTGATCATCAGTGCAAGCTTTGCTTGGGTGAGGCCGTTTTCCCTTCGTAGCGTTTTGATGCGTCTGCCTAGCGAGGCTTTGATGGAATCGCTCATGAGGAACAGGCTATCCTGTGCTATATTCGTTCCTAGTCCTGACAGGACTATTTTGAAATAATCGAAAAATCTGAAGTTTCAGAGGGAGAAAAGGCGCTCAGCGCTGGGGGCATAACTGAATAGTTGTTGAAGCATCACCGACTTGGGGGAAGTGGGATAGAAGATGGAAATTCAACAGCTGCGTCATTTACAAGCAGCGGCAAATAGTCAGAGCTATGCTCAGGCGGCAAAGAAATGTTTTACCAGTCGCCAAAATATCGCTCATTCGGTCAAGGCTCTCGAAGGCGAGGTGGGCACGCCTCTTTTCGAGCGCAAAGGCAACAGGATGGTTCTCACCGAAGAGGGGCGACAGGTTGCCTACGTTGTCGACGAGGTGCTTGAACGGGTTGATCGTCTTGGCTCAATGTTCCAAGATGGACTTGCTGCGCGCTCAATGCTCAATCTTGCGGTAAGCACGAATTTCTTCGCTGGAATGCCCTTGGCGGTGGATGAGCTTCTTCTCGAAAGGTCAAGCAGCTTCAGATTCTTCGAACGCGACTGCGGGGAATGTTATCGCCTTGTCTGCTCGAACGAGGTAGACGCCGCAATCATCATGTGCATGGAAAGAGAATTCTCTGATTGCAGCGTTGTCGAAGTCGGAAGATCGAAATCGTACGTCATCGCGAACGAGGGGTCTGACCTCGCGAAAAAGGAAAGCGTTTCGGTCGATGAGCTTCGAAACGAGAAATTGCTTTTGATGTCCGAACCTGGTTTCCAGTACGGACCACTATTCTCTCAGCTTTACGCAATCGGGTATAACCGCTCGAGTGTCAGCATCCTTCCCAGCACTAGCTCGATGCTTCATATGGTGAGAACGCGGAGGGGCGGGTCGGTTGGTATTGCATCGAGGCGATTTGCCGTGACCCCGCCAGGAGGGTCTGTGTCCATCCCTCTTGCGGATCCTCGACTAGACTGGCATTTCTATGCCCTTTATAAGCCAGAAGCTGTGAACTCGCATGCCATCGCATCATTTATCCAAGACATTCACGTCGCTTTTTCTCAAAGCGACGGCTGGAATAACGGGTGAGCGGGCAACTTTTCTTGGTAAATGGAATGTGACAGCTCGCAAATAGGGCGCTTCTTCTTCTGAGACTCTCTCGGCCCCAAAATTGAACACGTAGAGATGCAGTACTTACATCTCGAGTGTATTTGAGGAGAGGAGAGGAGAGAGTATGACGGAATGGAAAAGGCAAGAAGGTCAGGAGACTATCTTTAGGACCTGTGCCTGGTCTCCTCCGGGATGCCACCCGGTTGGATGTGGCCTTCAGGTTCATGTGAAGGACGGAAAGGTCACTAAGATTGAAGGTGACCCGGAGCATCCGATCACCAAGGGCTCCCTTTGCCCGCGCTGCCTTGCTCTGAAGGAGTACATCTATCATCCCGATCGCATCATCCACCCGATGAAGCGCGAGAAGCAGTATCGCGGCCAGGCGGACAAGTGGGTGCAGTGCTCTTGGGACGAGGCAACCGATCTGGTTGCAAACGCCGCTAACGAGATCACCGAGAAGTACGGCGCGGAAACGATCGCCGTCTTCGGTGGTACCGGCCGTGAGGGCAACAACTGGTATCCGCAGTGGGCAAACCTCGTCTTCGGTACACCGAACTCGGTTTACGGCCAGGCTGGCTGGTCGTGCTACGGCCCGCGCATGACGAACACCGCGTTCATGATGGGCGGCGGCTATCCCGAGATCGATTACGCGATGAAGTTTGAAGACCGCTACGACGACCCTCGTTTCGTTGCTCCTGAAGTCATTCTTCTTTGGGGTAAGGAGCCTCTGCGCTCGAATCCTGATGGCATGTACGGTCATGCCATCATCGAGATGATGCGCCGCTTCGGGACGAAGATCATCTGCGTCGACCCGCGCGTCACTTGGCTTGGCACGCGTGCCGAGGAGATTCTCCAGGTTCGTCCTGGCACCGACACCGCGCTCGCCATGGCGTTCATCTACGTTCTCGCGCATGACGATCTTGTTGATCACGACTTCATCGACAAGTGGACCTACGGCTACGATCAGCTCGTTGAGCGCGTTCAGGAAATGCCTCCTTCGCGTGCAGCTGAGATTTGCGGTGTTCCCGAGGATCAGATTTGGCGTGCAGCTCGTCTGTACGGCAATGCGAAACCCTCGAGCGTTGCGTGGGGCCTCGCAACTGACGAGTCCACCAACGGTGCCCAGCTCGGTATGTGCCTCGTGTCCCTCATGACGATTACCGGCTTCCTCGATGCTCCCGGCGGCACGACGCTCGGCATGGGCGACGACCAGGGCAACGTTGTCCGCGATGGCGGCGCGATCGACTCTCATGAGAAGGTCGAGGACGAAACCGAGTCGACGCTTTCCCTCGCGCTCAAGAACGGCATCATGTCCGAGGAGACGTGGTACACGAAGCGTATCGGCGTTGATAAGTATCCTTGCGTTGGCCAGGTTATGTGGACGGTGCATCCCGATGAGTTCCTGAAGGCCCTCGAGACCGAGAAGCCGTACAAGATGCACATGGCCGGCTTCGTTTCCTCCAACCCGGTCGGCACTGCTATCTCTGCTGAGCCGCAGCGCTGGTGGAAGGCCCTGAAGAAGCTCGACTTCAACTTCGCATGCGATCTGTTCATGAACCCGACGACGCAATCTTGCTGCGACGTGTTTCTCCCGGTCGCGTCCACCATCGAGCATGACGGCATGGTTGTTACCCACTACGGTCTGAACTCCTCCTTCTACGGCGCTCAGAACAAGTGCGTCCAGGTCGGCGAATGCCTCTCCGACGTCGAGATTATGATGATGGTCGGCAAGAAGACTTACCCCG
Source organism: Ellagibacter isourolithinifaciens (assembly GCF_008831035.1). Classification (GTDB taxonomy): domain Bacteria; phylum Actinomycetota; class Coriobacteriia; order Coriobacteriales; family Eggerthellaceae; genus Ellagibacter; species Ellagibacter isourolithinifaciens. Next base: position 3,149 of record NZ_WAJR01000026.1, read on the forward strand.
ACTTCTGGAACCGCTTCGAGACGCTGGAAGACTACAACAACTTCCATGTGCTGCGCAGCTGGCTGCCATGGGAACAGCTTCGCAACAACGTTGTCACGATGTCCAACGAGCCGTACTACAAGTACAAGGAGGGCAAGCTCCGCCCCGACGGACAGATGGGCTTCCCGACGCAGACTGGTCGTGTCGAGCTGTACTCTTACGCATACGCTCGTTTCGGCGAGGATCCGCTGCCCTACTTCGAGCCGCCTGCGTACAGCCCGGATACGCTGCCTGAGCTGATGAAGAAGGATTACCCCTTCATTTTGACGACCGGCGCTCGCCGTCAGGAATTCTTCCACTCCGAGCATCATCAGGTACCGTCGCTTCGTCAGATCACCCCGTGGCCTGTTCTCGACATCAACCCCGCCGACGCAGAGAAGCTTGGTATTGAAGACGGTGACTGGTGCGAGATTTCCTCCCCGTACGGTCATGTGCGTCAGAAGGCAAACGTTACTCCGACGATCAAGCCCGGTGTTGTTCACGCGATGCACGGCTTCTGGTACCCCGAGGAAGAGGGTTCCGAGCCGAATCTCTACGGCAACTGGAAGTCCAACATCAACATGCTTATGCCGAACAGCGTCAATGCAAAGAGCGGCTTCGGCAACACCTTCAAGAGCATGGTTTGCAACGTCGTGAAAGCCGACAGCCTCGGTGGCGATAACGAGCCCAATGACATTGTTGTTGAGGCAAGCCGTCAGGCTGAGTTCGAGGTCCAGCAGGTATGGCGCCCCGAAGACAAGGAAATCACCGACGCTGATCGCGTGAAGATCGACTAGTGGCCTAGAGAAGAAGTAAGGAGGTTCCGAAATGACCCAAAACGCTTTGTTCATCGATTTCGAGTACTGCACCGGCTGCCATAGCTGTGAGATTGCATGCCGAAATGAGCTCGAATTGCCCAGCGACGGCTTTGGTATCAAGGTTCTTGAGGACAAGCCTCGTCAGAACCCGGACGGTCAATGGCATTGGGACTACATCGCCGTTCCGACTGAGCTGTGCGACATGTGCGTTGAGCGCACCGCAGAGGGAAAGCTTCCGGCGTGCGTGCAGTCTTGCCAGGCTAAGGTTCTCGAGTACGGCACTGTCGAAGAGTGTGCCGCTAAGCTTGCCGCGAAGGGTAAGAAGGCCGCAGTCTTTTTGGCCTAGTTTTTGAAAGGCGGTTGGGGCGTTGCCTTGCGGGAAGCGGGCCGCCCCAACCTGTTTGTCGAATCGGCAAGAAGGAACATCGACATCGCGGTGTGCCCCCTTCGTCTTCTCCGATTTCGACAGGGCTCATGGTGATCGGTTGTCGCCACATGTGCCCTTTATACAACAAATTGAAGACGGGCGGTACCGGCAAGAGAGGGGGTTCGGCTCGCCCGTCCGTTAAAAGGGGATTATATGAGTGGGAGTATTGCTTCCGCTCCAAAGTTCGAGACCAAGAAATTTGTCGGCATTATCATCGCTGCGCTGATTTTCTTGTTCTTCCAGTTTGTTTGTCCGGTTCCCGAGGGCCTCGAACGAACTGCGATGTCTGCTGCAGGCATCCTGATTTCCTGCAAAGGGCTGGATCTCGATGGGCGAATGGGTGAAGAAGGCTTGGGTTTGCACCTTCATCCTCGTAATACTCGGCACGTTCTATCTTCCCGCGATTACTGCTGTCCTTGGCTATTAATTCAAAGCGCCGAGCGTGGGTTAGGTAACGAAAGGGCTGGGCGGTCGAATTTGATTGCCCAGCTCGAAGGAATGATACGGGAATATCGCTGCGCGATTTGTTAGTCAGGAGGAGCTCAAGTGGCAGTAACGATTGGCTCGGTGGTATTCATCGCGATCGGTCTCGCATTCTTGGCGGGTGGGTCGCTCCTCTATTCGAAGAAGAAGCGGCAGAAAAGCACAAGTGCTCGTTTAGAGGAGATTTTCGCGGATTACAACAAGCAGATGGACGCATTCAGAAAGTAGGGAGCGTTCTTTGCAATCGTTGCATTAGGAGCGTGGTTTGCATGGCTGGAGGTTGTGGCGTAGGGGCGTTCTGCTCATTCTGCGGGAAATGCGGCCGTGTTTTTAATACGACGGTATCGGGAATTGAGGTTCCCCAAGTGGCTCCACCCGGCGTTTCCGCAGGCGACCCTGTTGAGAATGCGATTGAGGGAGATTCCCTTGGCAATTTAGAGGAAGTCGAAAGCGAAGGCGAAATCGCTTCGGATCCTTCCGTTTCAACTATCAGCTCCACAAAACAGACCAGCTCATTACTTGATGAGTGAATAAGGAGGTTCACATGTGTTTCAGACCATCGCGTTCGCGGTAATTACTGCAGTATTCTCCGCCTTTCTTGATAACGTTACGACGGTTTTGCTCATCGGTCCAATGACAATCATGCTATGCAAAACGCTGGACATCAATCCTGTGCCGTTCCTTCTCGTCGAAATCATGATGTCGAATGTCGGAGGTACTGCGACGCTTATCGGCGATCCCCCAAATATCATGATCGGCTCGGAAGCTGGGCTCTCTTTCGCCCAGTTCATCATGGTCAACGCCCCCATCGTTGTTGTTATCATGGTGGCTCTTCTTATTATATTCCGCTTTATGTATGGTCGTCATCTTGCGGTCGATGAGAAGAACCGGCTGAACATAATGGAGCTGTCGGCAGAGGATGCGATTATCGACAAAGCGCTATTCCACAAGAGCGTCGTGATGATCGTCCTGGTCGCAATTGCGTTCATGTTGCACGGCGTTTTCAACCTGGAGACCTCTGTGATCGCCTTGACGGCCGCTGCTGTAATAATCCTCATCTCGGGCAGGGACATCGAAGTTGCGATCGAGGGCATCGAATGGGGGACCATCGGATTCTTCCTCGGCCTGTTTATGGTTGTTGGTGGAATGGAGCACACTGGAGTTATCGAGATGCTCGGGAACGCCATCGTGGATGCAACGGGAGGAAACGTTGTTCTCATGATGATCGTCATCCTGTGGGCTTCGGCAATTCTCTCTTCCATCCTCGACAACATCCCGTTTGTCGCAACGATGATTCCCATCATCATGGTGATGGAGGCGTCGGGCATCGATGTATATCCCCTCTGGTGGGCTCTCTCGCTCGGCGCGTGCCTTGGCGGAAATGGAACTCTGGTTGGTGCATCAGCCAATGTGGTCCTTTCGGGAATTGCGAACAAGGAGGGCTACAACATCACGTTCATGAGCTTTACGAAGGTTGCATTCCCCTTGATGCTGGTCACTGTTGCTTTGTCGACAATCTATCTGCTGATTTTGTTCTAGCTGGTTGGGAATAAGGACGCTTGTATCGAGTTGTAAGGAGGGAGAGACGATGGGAAGTCCGGCATCGAGTGGCAGCTCCGTCACGGTTAAACGGAAAAGGGTTGCATACTTGGCTTTAGCAACCGCTGGGCTTCTTGTGCTTGGCCTCGTTTACGCGTGGTCCATTTTCGCCACGCCTATCGCTGTCCAATATGGTTGGGACAAAGGGTCGCTTCAGCTTGTTTTCAACATTGCGATGATCTGCTTTTGCGTGGCGGCATTGCTGGGGTCATACGTTATGAAGGTTCTTCCATTGAAGGGCGCTCTTGCTATTGCGGCAACGATGATTGCGCTCGGTTTTCTGGGCACCGCATTCTTTGCGTCGAAGAGTCTTGTAGGGATGTATTTCAGTTACGGTCTTTTGTGCGGCGCTGGATGCGGAATGGGCTACAACCTCGTTATTTCTGCCGTCAACTCCTGGTTTCCTGATAAGATTGGCTTTTCTTCGGGAGTTATGATGATGGGGATGGGGTTAGGCAGCCTTCTGCTGGGCTCGGCGGCAGATTCCTTGATTGGAATTGTCGGCATTGAGCTGGGCTTTATTGTTCTTGCGGTCGTTGCATTCGCGGTGGTAATCGCGTTGTCGACGGTCCTCAAGCCTGCTCCTGCGGATGCCGCATCGCTGTTGGCGAGGAGCTCGTCTGGGCCCCATGCTTCAAATGATGGACTTTGCGATTGCGCCCCTCTGAAAGCCCCGCTGTTTTATGTGTACATGATTTGGGCTATCTTCACCATTGCCGTTGGCATAACGTTGATTGGGGGCGTTAAGCAGGGTGCTCTTGTGCTTGGGGTTGACGGGGCGTTTGCGACCCTCGTCGTTGGGCTTTGCTCTACGATGAACGGTGTGAGCCGTCTTGCAATTGGCGCGCTTTACGACAAGTTCGGGCTCTTGGTCTCGATCTTTACTTCTGGCTTGCTGATTACCATCTCTGCAATTGCCATTACGTTTTCGTATGCGAGCAGCATCGCTGTTGTCTATATTGCAGCTTCGCTTTGTGTCGGATTTGGGTATGGATCGATCCCCGTTATCGCCTCAGCCTTTGCGAAAGAATGCTACGGGGCGAAGGATTACGCACGCAATTTTGCAACAATCAACATGGCTGCTGCTATTGGGTCGTTTCTCAGCATTGGGCTGATTTCCATGGCTAGTCCTGATGGGACGAGTAGCAATGCTACGGTCTGGATGGTTTTCGCTGTATTGGCCGTTGTGGGTCTTGCGGATGCTGTCTGCTTCGCCCGCATGTATCGAAAGAGGTTGAATAGCTCCCCGTGTTCGGGTCGGTAGCATCCCGCCTGACCCGGCCGTGTCATTTTGCTCCCCTTCCTTCGGCAAAGTGACATCCTTGCTTTGGTGGCGAGGCCTTTTCCGCTCCTTTAAGGTCTCGCCACATACGGAATTCTATTTGCGATTGAGCTGAAGAGAAAGGAAAAGGCTATGAAGTACGACGATCTTTTGAAAGAGATCAACGAGATGCCAGCTTCTCAAAGGCCGGCGTTCCACGAGATAGTCGCTTGTGCGGGTGTAGGGGGTGACGTCTGGCCGACCATGAAGCAGCATCTCGAGGATGCCTGCACGCTGCGAGAATTTCTTGACGCGGTATACGACGATGACGCCTGTCGCTTCGAGAAGCTTTGGGGTCTTTGGGCAAGGCTGGATGAAAAGGATTGGCGTATAAGATTCGAAGCCGAAATGGTTTTGGAAGGCGCCCTTATCGAACGGGGTGGCGTTGTTTTCGAAGCGGGGGACACTATGTTCCTCGTTCCTGTTCGCGGCATTCGAGCGAAGGACAGAACCGCCGACATACTCGTGTTTGCCGACGACAGTTTTAACACTGATGTCGCTGATTTTTACGGATCGATTAGTGGGCCATTCACATTGTATGAGCAGAAATTCGAAGGAACCTTTGATATTTATCGCGCCGGAAGGAATTTGATTTTGGAGCGCTGGGAATTCGATGAGCTTGGATTTCGAAAGCGCCGTCGTTCTCAGGTCGGCGAATGCTGCAGCATCTAGCACTAACTGGCATTAGATTCTCGGTTCCTATTGAAAGCGCGGGTCCGCCCCGCGCTTTTTCTTGCTTCCGTTCCCTTACGCAATTCCTCTGCTGTCGCGCAGGCGGCGCAGCTTGCGGACTTCTCGCGCGACGAAGACGCTGGTTACGCATACTGAAAGCGCGTCGGACACCGGAGCGCTTATGATGACGCCCTCAAGTCCCGTCGTGCCGAAGAGCGCTGTCAGCGCAGGCGGCAGCAGCAGGTACAGAGGGATGAGGAAGAGCACCTGGCGTGTGAGCTCGAGAATCGCGGCCTTCATCGGCTGGCCGCTTGACTGGAAGTAGCTTGATCCCACAATCTGGAATCCAACGGGCGCGAAGAAAATCACGTACACGCGCAGCGCATACACGGCGAAATTCTCCAGGTCGCCCGAAACGCCGAACAGCTCCACGATCGGCGCGGGAATGGCCTCCGCAATCAGGAAGAACGCTCCGCCGATGCATACGCCGGTGATGCTCGCCCACTTCAGCGTGTCAAGCACGCGCTGCCACAGCTTCGCGCCGTAGTTGAACCCGATGATGGGCTGCGCTCCCATGATCAGGCCGATGAGCGGGGTGAACGCAAACATCGCCGCCTTTTGTGCCACGCCGATTGCCGCGAGCGCGGCCGTGGTGCCGATGGGGTCGGTCGACCCGTACAGGCTCACCACGTGGTTCAACACGATGCCGACGAGCATGGACGCGACCTGCATCACAAACGACGCGATGCCCATCGTGAGGATGGTTCCCATGAGCTTCACATCGGGCACGCAGCAGCGAAGGCGCAGCTTGAAGGCGGCGCTTTTGCTCATGGTGAAATGCCAGACGACGGGCACCATGCCGCATGCCTGACCGAGAATCGTAGCCGATGCGCTGCCTGCAACGCCGAACCCCAGCACGATGACGAACAGGTAGTTGAAGATGATGCACATCACCGTGCCGAAGATCATGGTGCCGAGCGCGAGGTTGGGCCTTCCCGCAGTGCGCAGGAAGTTGTTGAGCCCCATGCCAAGCGATTGGAAGATGAAGCCGAAGCAGATAATCTGCACGAAGGTTTTCGTAAGGTCCCAAAGCTCATCGGTCGTGCCGATGCCCGCGAGGATGGGGTCGATGAGGAGTCCCGACATCACCGCGATGACGACGGCGATGCCTACAAGCAGTGTGGCCGAGTTCCCGAGCGTGCGCTCAACCTGGTCTTTCTCTCCCTTCCCTAGCTGAATTGCCGCGAGCGCGTTGCCGCCTTGGCCGGCGATCATCGAGAAGCCCATAAGGAGGGTCATCACGGGGAAGGCGAGGGTGGTTACCGCCACGCCCGAACCGTCGGGGAGCGCCTGTCCCAAAAAGATTGTATCGACCACGTTGTAGAGCGTGTTGAACACCATGCTCACGATGGCAGGGATGGAGAACTCGAGGAGCAGCTTTCCGACGCGCTCGGTTCCCAAGCGGTCGGTGCGGTTATCGGGCGGTGCCGGGCTGTCTGACATGGGGTCAAGCCTTACTATGCGCAAACCGCGCGGCGTGACACCGCGGGCTGTTCGATTATCGATGCACGCGCAAGTATAGAAAGCGAGAAGGCGGGTTGACAAGCCTAATCGGCCAATCAACCCGCCTTCGCAGCAAGGGAGACGATAAGCGTCAGGTGATTGCGCCCTGCCAGGCGCGTCCTACGCCGTTGCCTCCTCGGCTTTCCAATCGTCGGAGGTGTCGCGCGGCGCAAGGTTGTCCTCGTCGCCTGCGGCCTCGTCGAGGCGCTTGAAGTAGTCCTTCGTCTCCTTCACAACCACGCCGGACAGCACGATCAAGGCGATCATATTCGGGATGGCCATGCAGGCGTTGAAGATGTCAGCGATAGTCCACACGGCGGAAACGGTCATGTAGGGGCCGATGAAAACGGCGAGGATGTAGAGCCAGCGGTACGTCTTCACGGCCTTCTTCGAACCGCCGGAGAGGTACTCCAGGCAGCGCTCGCCGTAGTAGTCCCAGCCGAGGATGGTGGTGAAGCCGAAGAGCGCCAGGCACACCATCAGGACAAACGACACAGCCTCAGCGGGAATGAAGGGCAGGCCCATCTGGAATGCCGCGGTGGTGACGGCGGCACCTTCGAGTCCGGGAATCTGGTAGGCGCCGGTCATGACGAGCGCGAGGCCAGTCATGGAGCACACAATGATGGTGTCGAGGAAGGTGCCGGTCATCGACACAAGACCCTGGCGCACGGGCTCTTTCGTCTGCGCAGCCGCGGCGGCGATAGGCGCGGAGCCCAGGCCTGCCTCGTTGGAGAAGATGCCTCGCGCGATGCCCTTCTGCATGGCGATGATGATCGCACCGAGCGCGCCGCCTGCAGCAGCGCGCAGGCCGAAGGCGCTTTGGACGATGGTGACGAGCGCGTCGGGCAGCGCCGTGATGTTCAGTACGATGAGGATGAGCGAGAACGCCACGTAGATCACGACCATTACGGGAATGACCTTCTCGGAAACGCTCGCGATGCGCTTCAGGCCGCCGATGACGACGAGGCCGACGACGATCGCGACAATAAGCGACCCGATCACGGTGGCGATGGAGTAGTCCATACCAAGGATGCTCACAGTTGCCGACTTGTTGGGGTCAAAGAAGCCGGTGATTGCCGAGTTGATGGAGTTGACCTGCGTAAACGTACCAATGCCGAACAGGCCGACGCACATGCCGAAGAACGCGAAGATCTTGGCAAGCCACTTCCAGGAAATCTGGGGCAGGCGCTTTCCCATGCCGCGCTCGATGTAGTAGAACGGGCCGCCGAGCACATGGCCATCCTTGTCGATGCTGCGGAACTTCACCGCGAGCAGACCCTCGGAGTATTTGGTCGCCATGCCGAACAGGGCGGCAACCCACATCCAGAACATGGCGCCCGGGCCGCCGGCGACGACTGCGGTCGCCACGCCGACGATGTTGCCGGTGCCGATGGTCGCGGAAAGCGCGGTGCACAGAGCGCCGAACGACGACACCTCGCCGGTCGCGTCCTCGCCTTTCTCGTTTTTCAGCATGTAGCGCAGGGCGCGCGGCAGCTTGCTGAACTGCAAACCGTGCAGGCGCACGGTCAGAAGAATGCCGCCGAACAAGATGAGCACCATCAAGGGTACGCCCCAGATGAAGCCATCGATGGCATTGAGCACGTTGTTGAACGCGCTGAAGAAGTCTTCCACTGTTCCTCCTCGATATCCGTTACGTTTCGCAACTTCAAGCGACCCTCGAAAAGGCCGTGGAGGAACTCGCGCGTTCCGAGTTTTCACGCGCGTGGCAAGCGATGTGGGCGCAACAAAAGGAAAGGGAAAAGCGAAATGCGACACGCAGATGCGACAAGCAGTAAGCTTTTCTCTGTCCTTTTGCCTGAGAGTTTCAACGAAAAGCCTGTGACCAGGTGTTTCGCCTTGCCCCTTCGGCACCCAGCTTGCCTGGGATTCTCCAGAGGCCCCTTCGGCACCCTGTTTCCCGAAGGATCCAGAGCGAGTCATAAGGGGTGACGCTTTGAAATTGTGGAGCCATTGTAAGCACATCGCTCCACCACGCGCAAGTGCTTTTTTGGGTAATTGGAAAAATACTGATGCGAAAGGTAGGCATTAGGAAGCTAAAAGCCGAAAACCGCAGGCACGAAAGTGGCGCCCCTGAGAGGACTCGAACCTCCGACGCACGGTTTAGGAAACCGACGCTCTATCCGCTGAGCTACAGGGGCGCATAATGCGGCAGAGCCGATTCTACCAGAAAGTCGGACAAAGCACGCCTCGAGCTGCCTACTCGCGCAAGGCTTTCGCATTCGGTCGGTTTCGCCTTCGCGTTTGCCTGCTGCATTTGGCTGGCTTCGCACGTTCGCAAAGTGGGAGGTTCGATGGTGCTTGGCGAGCCAGCTTGAAGATAATGGCTCGCCAAGCACCATCTTGGAGAAAGAAGTGGCCCAGGGGAGAGGGGAGCTCCCGCTGGGCCCAAGGAGGGGATTTGCGGCGCTTATAGATGCGCCGCCTCTGCTTTTCTAGGGGTATGAAAGCAGTGCAGTGAGGAAGGAGGGGAGCCTTCTCAGCTGCTGAGGTCATTATATGAAGGGATGTCGAAAAAAACGCGCTCCGAGGTGGAACGGCGCGATATGGGCGGTGAAGTGCGATAACGTTTCCGCTCACCCCCAAAAGCGCGCCGTTCACCCCTGGATGAGAATAGTTGCGCCAATCTATTATGATGTGTTGAGGATAGCGTTGAAGCCGACCATGCCGAGCTTCCAGGGTCGCTATTCTGGCGTGCTTGTTTCTAGGGTCGCTCCATCCGCCGGCGCTCCACGCTATGTGAGATGTGAGGCGCGGGGTCCCGAGACTCTTCCTCGCGTACGCATACGCTATGATGGGGAAAACGAGAAAGGATGCCCCATGCCCGACATAGCCCTTCGCTTCGACAAAGATATGCTCGTCGTTTCCGCCCCCGTTTCCGCTGCGCTCGCGCGCCAAGGCGTCGACGTCGACCGCGACCTCGAGCTGATGACCGTCCTCGAGCCCGATTCGATTCAGGAAGCGATGCGCCTGGAATCCATGGCCGGGGCCCAATGCCTCGTGACGACTACCGCGGGAATCACGCCCGCTCGAATGGCGCAGGTCGGAATGGAGGACCGCTCCCACGACGTGGCTCGCGCCTCACTCGAGGTTCTGCGGCCACTGAAACCGCAGCACGTGCTCGTGGAGATCGGGCCGTGCGACTTGCCCCTCGACGCATCGAGCAAGGCGTCGCTCAACGAGAACCGCGACCAGTACGCCCGCGCCGCGCGCCTGTTTGCGGGCGAGCAATTCGACGCCTTCTTCTTGAACGGGTTCACCACGGCGAGCGACCTTTTGTGCGCGCTCATGGGCGTGCGTCAGGTGAGCGACATGCCCGCGTTCGCGTCGGTCGATGTGCTTGCGGACGGCACGCTTGCGAGTGGGCGCGGGACCCTCGAAGAGGCCTGCTCGATCATGGGCGAGTATGGCGCTTCGGTGGCGGGCTTTTCCACGGCATCCGGAATCGAGGATGCCTGCGCGCTCGCGAAGCGCGCCGAAGCTGCCTGCGACCTGCCAATTCTCGTGCAGCTGGCAGTTGCCGAACACAAGCCGAAGCAGGGCGGTCCCACGGATGCGAACCCGTACTACTGCCCCGACGCCGTTGTCGACGCCGCGGTGCGTCTGCGAGCTTCGGGCGTTCAGTTCTTGCGCGCGACCGGCGCCGCCACTCCCGCCTACACAGGAGCGCTCGCTGCCACGACGGCGGGGCTCGATGTCGCGGCGTGCCGCACGGCTGGCGTGCCTGTGGCTGATGCGTCCGTTGTCGCTGAGTCGCCCTCAAGTGACGATGGGCGAAGCGAAGGAAAGTCCCAGGTTGCGTCCGCTGCCGACGAGCAGATGAGCGCGCTGGCAGATGCGCTGCGCGAAAAAGTCGCCGCGGCATTCAGCGAGAGCGGGGAGGCGTAGGTGCCATGTCGTCTCGAGAGAAGAGCCCTTATTACGGTTCTTTGCAGCAGGTGGTCGACTCTCTGTTCGCGGATTTGACGGAAGAGGAGCGCATTGCCGATATGGCCGGCGTCCCTGGCGCGCGCAAGGTGCGCAGGCTCGATGTGATTCTGGCGGCCGAGGCGGTCGATCTGCCCGATGAGCTCCAAGAAATTGTGAACCTGCTGCCTCCGAGCACCTTCACGCGCCGCCGTTTGTGCGATCAGCTGAACTCCGCTGTCGGGGGGCATGCCTGGGGACAGAAGTACGGCACCGTCGAGTAGGCGGGGGCAGCTGCGCACAACTCGTCCAGTTGACCACCAACTCGGCTTACTGCTCGCGAGCTATCGTGGACATTTGTTGTCGATGGCGTGAATGCGTATATGGTAGTAAATCAGTAGCATATAATTCGCAGAAATCACGGGTCGGGTTAACATGTGGTGGATGGGGCGCTCGATTCGCGGGTTGATCGGCATCGATCCGTGGCAAGGCAAAACGATAGAGGGGGAGCTCATGATTCGAACAGTTATTCATATTGATGAGGACAAATGCACAGGTTGCGGCCTGTGCGCGAACGCGTGCCACGAAGGCGCGATCGGCATCGTCGATGGCAAGGCGAAGCTTTTGCGCGACGATTTTTGCGATGGCATGGGCGATTGCCTGCCCTCGTGTCCGACGGGTGCCATCACGTTCGTCGAACGCGAGGCGCTTCCCTATGATGAGGCGGCCGTGGTTGCAGCTCAGGCGGCGAAAGCTCACGCCGCGCATACGGGGCAGAGCGGTTCCGGCGATCTTGGCGGGGGTTGCCCCGGCTCGCGCGCCCAAATGCTTCACACTCCCGAAAAGACGCAGGCATCCCCCGAAGCCGAGGCGCAAAGCCAGCTCGCCCAATGGCCGTGCCAGATAAAGCTCATGCCCCTGCAATCTCCTTACTACCAGGGAGCTGACCTGCTCATCGCCGCTGATTGCACGGCGTTTTCTTACGCATCGTTCCACGATCGCTACATGCGCGGTCGGGTCACGATCATCGGCTGCCCCAAACTCGATGCGGTTGACTACACCGAGAAGCTGTCGGCCATCATCGCGATGAACGACATTCGCTCGGTGACCGTTTGCCGCATGGAGGTTCCCTGTTGCGGCGGGCTGCAGCGTGCCGTGGAGAATGCGCTCGACGCCAGCGGCAAGAAGCTTCCCTTCGAGGTGGTCACCTTCTCCGTGCGTGGCGAGGCTCTCTAAAGGCATGCGTCAATCGCGGAGTCTTGACAGGCGTGTCTTCGAGTCCTGCTTGCTTCTTGACTACGTCCCGAGCTTGTTCGTTTTGACGGCTCGGGGCGTTTTTTCATTTCGCGTGATGAGGCGTGGTATCATCTGTGGAAATAGGCATGCGAAAGACGGAGGTGGGCGCATTGCCGAATTCGCCCTTGCTGATGATGGCGATTTTGATCGTGATGGCAATTGCCGTCGTCGTGGTGATTGCGATGACGCTCAAGCTTAATCAGGAAGTTCGCAATCTGGCCGAAGATGTGGAAATCGATCGGCAGAATCTCGCCAAGCTTAACCATGAGGTGGGAAAACGTTTGGGAGCGCCGCGTCCTCGCGGGCAGCAGCGGCCGTCGGGGGCCGGCGTGCCCCAGCAGGGGCGTCCTCAGGCTGCTGCTCAGCAAGCGGTGCGCACTGCGGGCAACCCCGCCACGCCTCCCGTGCCCGCGAACGCAGAGGTCGTTTCACCCGGCTCTGCAGCGGGTATGCCGGTCGAGGCCGCTCAAGGATACGTTCCCGGAAGCTACCGCGTTCCGGTTCGTGGTGCCGAGGGCCCGTCGGCTGCGACGGCGTCTGCTCGTGAAACGGTTCGGGCGGAGGCGGCGCAAAGCCCTCGGGCGACGCAAGCGACGCCACGCCAGTCAACTCTTGCCGAACGTCGGGCCGAGCGGAGAGCTCGTGCGGAGCGTCGCGCCGCCATGGCGGACTACACCCCGGCTCGTGCCGAGCGCCGAGCGAACATCGATGTCCCTCGCGGCGAGGAAAAGGGTTCTTGGCCTGGCGAGACAGGGCCGCAGTCGCGTGTGCGCACTCAAGCAGCCGCAGCGAGAGAAGCCTCTCCCCAGGCATCTCGCTCCGCTCGTAATGCGGCTTCCCAGGCACACAGCGCTCAGGGCTCGTCGTCGCGGGCAAGCAGTCCTCAGGAGGCGTCAGCAGCATCCCGTGTTTCGCCTGATGGTGCGCGTGCGGGCGAGGGAGTGCCCGTGAGAGGGCGCCATGGTGCCGAGGCGTCGAGGGTTGCTCAGCGTCAGCGCGCCGACCGCGAGGCCCAGCGTGCGGCCCTCGAGGCCCAGCGCCTCGTCGAGCAGCAGCGAGCGGCGCGGGCGCAGCGCGAAGACGAGATCCGCCGTCGCGCCGAGCGTCAAGCCGCGCGGGCAATGGCAGAAAAAGAGCAAAACCCCCTTGCGCGCATCAAGGAAGTGGAGTAACATAATCAACCGCTTCAATAACTGAGGCAGATGTGCGGGCGTGGCGGAATTGGCAGACGCGTACGGTTCAGGTCCGTATGGGGGCAACCCCATGAAGGTTCAAGTCCTTTCGCCCGCACCATTTTGAGCACTCGCCAGCCTTTCTCGGCTGGCTTTTTAATTTCCCTTCATTTTACTTAGATATAACGAGCATCCAACAAGGCTTTGACGTGCATGCGAGAACATAGTTGCATCTGCCGATGACGAATGACGGAAAGCGAACGCCATGCTCGTAGAGAAGAGAAGCACCGAAACCCGAGAGATCGTTGAGGCTGCAGAGCGCTTGCTTGCGGAAAGTGCGGCGCCTCGCAAAGCCGCAAGGGATGTGAAGAAGGCTTGTGAGCCTCCGCATTCCTCATGTGCTGCTCGCAATGGTCTCGGTGTCTTGGCTCGTCGCGTGGCGTGCGAAAGCCACGAATCCGCAACGCCGCTCGTTCGTGTGCGCAAGTTCACCTTACGTCTCGGTGCATTCACCTCGTTGGAGGACGTCTCTTTCGATATTGCGAAAGGCAAGGTCACGGCGCTTTGCGGCCCGCGAGGATGCGGTATCGCGGCCATGCTTGACGCACTGGGATGCACGCTTCCCGGCGCTCGGACTGTCGACATGGGCGGCTTGATCGAGCTTTGCGGACATGACGCTTACCGCACGCTCGGTGCTGAGCGCGCCCGCGAGAAGGTTGCCCGCGTGTTTTTTGGCGGCTCCTTCGAGCTGCAGAGCGTTCGCAATGCCATCGCGTTCTCCATCCGCCAGAGAGGCGTTCACGACGATGCCGCGATTGCCGCCGAGATCAATCGCGTGCTGCGCTCACTCGATGCGGAAAGGCGTTTGGGAGACCATCTCGATTGCGCAGTGAGCTCGCTTCCTGCACTTGAGAGGTGCCTTGCCTCGATAGCCCGCGCGCTCGCGAAGCGTCCCCTCGCGCTGCTCGTTTCGGACCCGGCAACGGGGCTTGATCAAGTGGATTCCTTCACGATGAGCCAGGCTTTGCAATCGGTTGCACGCAAGACGGAATGTGCTGTGGTGGTCGCGACGTCTGATCCGCGCTTTGCGAGGATTTGCGCTGATGAAGGTGTCGTCTTCGTGCAAGGCCGCACCGTTGAGGCCGGTCCTCTCCCCAAGCTCAATTCCGCAAGTGCGGATTATTGGACGCGGGCGTTTTTCGAAGGCCGAATCGTATAGTAGTTGCCCTTTTCTCATGCGGGGCGGAGCGTAAACTCTGCCCCGCTTCCCATCTTTACGCATCCATGACAAAGCTTCAACGCGCGCTTGACGCATTGGCGAGATGATAGCTACACGTTGAAAAGGCAATATGGTGTGCGCCAGCGCGCGGGCCGTTGGACAGGATGCGCGAATGATTTACTACGTCGAAGATGATACAAATATTAGAGACCTTACCGTTTACGCCCTCAAGCAGGCAGGGTTCGAGGCTGCTGGGTTCACGTGCGGTCGCGATTTCTTCGAGGCTTGCGACGAGAAGGCGCCCGACTTGGTGTTGCTCGACATCATGCTTCCCGAAATGGACGGTCTTGAGATTCTCCGCGAGTTGCGCAGTCTGCCGTCGACGAAGAACATCCCTGTTATGATGCTCACAGCGAAAGGCACCGAATTCGACAAGGTGTGCGGGCTCGATGCAGGCGCCGACGATTACCTGGCGAAGCCGTTCGGCATGATGGAGCTGGTATCTCGCGTGAACGCGCTGCTGCGTCGCGCGCAGGCACCGGCTGTGAGCGCCGACGACACGCTCGTTAACGGGCCGATTGAGCTGGTCTCGTCTGCCCATACGGTGAGCGTCGGGGGAACCCCCGTAGCGCTGACGCTCAAGGAGTTCGACCTGCTGCGCGCGCTGATGCGCAGCGAGGGCAGAGTGCTTTCGCGCGGCAGATTACTCGAGGACGTGTGGGGAGTGACTTACGTGGGCGAAACGCGCACGGTCGATGTGCATATTCAAACGCTGAGGCAGAAGCTCAACGCGGCATCTTCGGGTGCTGACGAGCTCATCCGCACCGTTCGCGGCGTCGGATACACGATGAAGGGCGCATCGTGAGCCCGACCCACAACAACGTGAAAAGCCTATCGAACCGCATCTTCCGCAGCGTGCTCACCTTCACGCTGATTGTCCTGTTCGTCTTCGGCACCGTCATGTCGGCGATCTTCTACACCACCTACGAGCGCGATGCGGAAGAGGACCTTTCCTCTGCAGCGCAAAATATCGCAACATCGCTGGGCGACCTCGACTCGCAGGCGTGCGAGCAGGCCCTTTCGCAGCAGTTTTCCGATGCCTTCCGCTATACGCTTATCGATACGGATGGCGCGGTGCTCTACGACAGCGTGGCCGATGCTTCGACGATGGAAAACCACGCCGACCGCCCCGAGGTGCGCGAAGCCGACGAGCGTGGGCGCGGAGAGGTGTCCCGCTACTCGAGCACGCTTGGCACCGTGACGCTGTATTCTGCGGTGAAGCTCCAGAACGGGGACGTCGTGCGCCTGTCCGAGACGCGCGAGTCGCTGGTCGCGTTCTTCGGCGGCATGATGGGACCGATTGCGCTCACGCTTCTCGTGGCGATTATGCTCGTATTCCTGCTGTCGCAGCGGCTGACGTCTCGCATTATGCAGCCGATTGACGCGCTTGACTTCGCCAATCCGCTCGAGAACGAGATTTACGAGGAGATGGACCCGCTGCTCGAGCGAATCGACGACCAGCAGCGGCAGCTTCGCGAGCAGAACAAAGACCTCGCGCGCGCCGAGACGATGCGCCGCGACTTCTCGAGCAACGTGAGCCACGAGATGAAGACGCCGCTTCAGGTAATCTCGGGGTATGCCGAGCTCATGAGAAACGACATGGTCGATCCCGCCGACCGCCAGAAGTTCGCGGGGCTCATCTACGACGAGGCGCAATCGATGCGAGCGCTGATTGACGAGGTGCTGACGCTCTCGCGGCTTGATGAGACGTCCTTCGATGGCGAGTCGGCGACGCTTATCGATATGCTGGAAGCCTCCAAGCGCGTGGTGGGGCGACTATCGAGCTTTGCCCACGACCGCGGCGTGTCGGTTGAGGTGAGCGGAGACTCCGCGTGCATCGCCGGCTCCGAGACGCTGGTCGAGGAGATGCTGTATAACCTGGTAGAGAATGGGATTCGCTACAACCATGAAGGTGGAAGTGTGAGCGTTTCGGTTCGGCTGGAGCTTCCCACTTCGGCGGAGCAGGCCGACGATATCCGTGCGCTGCCTGCGGGGGAGCGCGGCCGCATGCGAGCGGTTGTGCGCGTGAGCGACACTGGCCCGGGCATCCCAGAAGACAAGCAGGAGAAGATCTTCGAGCGCTTCTATCGCTTGGAGAAAAGTCGTTCGAAGGAGACCGGCGGCACGGGACTTGGGCTTGCGATTGTGAAGCATGCCGTGATGTACCACAAGGGCAGCGTTCGCGTGGAAAGCGAAGAGGGTAAGGGCACCGTGTTCATCCTGAGGATACCTACGGCCTAGATTGAGGTGCCTTGAAACGGCACGCTCTTTCTTCATCAAACTATGGAACCCGCGCCATGTCAAGACTTTAATTGAGCGCCATCGTCCTTATACTGAAGGTAGGTTCCGCTCCCGCAGTCATACATGCGGTGGACCGACGTTTTATATGCAGGGAGCTCAAGATAGCCTGTGGAACGGAGATTCGCGTCCGTTGATGCGAAAGCCGGAAAGCTGGCTGCGAGCACCCACCTTTCGAGGTGGGTTCACCCTGGACTTGTCGGGGGCGGAGCTTTTTTGCGCTCTAGGGGCTGTTGCCCGGTTTGGCGCGTGCCCATAGAGAGTTAGTTTCTCAGCCTTGAACGAGAAAGGGCCCCGCAGTGCGAGGCCCTTTGCTGATTCTAATTGTTGCCGTTCGATTGGCTTCCCGATCCGCCATTGCCGGATCCGCCGTTTGACGAGCCGCCCGAAGAAGAGGGGCCGGTCGAGATGACCAGGTGCACCGTCTTGCCCGGCTCGAGCGAACTTCCGCCGTCGGGGGTTTGGCTGATGACGTTGCCTTGCTTGACCGAATCGCTGCTCTGGTACTCGGTGGATACCCTGAACCCAGCGTTGTCGAGCGTGGTTTGCGCGCTGCCCTCGGATTTGCCGACCACATTGGGCACCTCGGAGGACTTCTTGCCGGAGCTCACCGTGATGGAGACGGTGCTGCCCTTCTCGAGGCTCTCGTCGGAAGTGGGCGACTGGCGAATGACATTGCCCTGCTTGACGTCGGAGCTTGCCTCCTCGGAAACAGACACCTCGAAGCCGGCGTTCTTCAGCGCGGCCATCGCATCGCTTTGCGACTTACCGACCACGTTGGGCACCGCGACCTTTTCGGAACCGAGCGAGAGCACATAGGTGATAACGGAGCCCTTCGCTGCCTTGTCGCCCGCCTTCAAATCCTGAGAGGAGATCTTGCCCTTCTCGACTTTGTCGTCGTAGGCAGGCGTGCCCGCCTTCATGGTGAGGCCCACCTTGTCGCAGAGCTGTTGTGCCTCGTCAGGCGTCTTGTTCGTCAAATCGGGCACAGTGACCTGCTCGGTGCCTTGCGAGATGTTCAGGTTGATCTTCGTTCCCGCGGGCTTTTTCGTTCCCGCTGCGGGATCTTGGCTCACAACGCTGCCCGCCGCGACGCTGTCGTCGTGCACGGCGTTGGTGGTGCCCACTTCGAAGCCAGCCTTCTCGATGATGGTCGTGGCCTCCTCGAGCGTCTTGCCCTTCACGTCGGGTACGGGGTCGCCCGACGCGAAGATGCCGGAGAAGACGAGCGCGGCGATGGCGATGACGGCGATGGCTGCCACGATGGCCACGATGAGCCCCGTCTTCTTGCCGCCCTTGTTCTCGGGCATGTTCGGAGTGTTGGCTCCGTGATAGTTGGTCTGGCCGCTGTGGGTTACGGGCTTCACGGGCTGAGGCATGACCATCGTGCTGTCGGCACCCGCTGCACCGCCCTCGATGGGGCTCATCACGCGGGTCTGCGCGCTCGTGAAACCGCCCGGCACCGCGGCGCCCGCAAGTTTCACGGGGCGGCCTGCCAAGAAGTCGTTCAGCGCGAGGCGCATGTCGTTCGCGGTGGCGAAGCGGTCCGCGGGGTTTTTCTGCATGGCCTTCACGATGATGCTCTCAAGGCCCGGGTCGATGTCAGGGTTGAAGTCGGAGGGCAGCGGCGGCTCCTCGTTGACCTGTTTCATGGCGACGCTGATGGCGTCGGGGCCGTCGAAGGGAAGCTTGCCCGTCGCAGCCTCGAAGAGCACTATGCCAAGCGAATAGATGTCGCTTGCGGCGGTGAGCTCCTTGCCCTGCGCCTGCTCGGGCGAGATATAGTGCGCCGTTCCGAGAACGGTGGACGTCTTGGCGTTCACCGAGTTCTTTGCGCGCGCGATGCCGAAGTCCATCACCTTCACGTTGCCATCAGGCTGGACCATGATGTTTTGCGGCTTGATGTCGCGGTGGATAATGTCCTGGTTATGGGCGACAGAAAGCGCCTGGCATACCTGCGAGCCGATTTCGGCGACCTTGCGCTGGTTGAGCGCACCGCGCTGCACGATGCCGGTCTTGAGGTCGGTGCCGCGGATGTACTCCATGACGATGAAGTACGTGCCGTCGTCTTGGCCCCAGTCGTAAACGTTCACGATGTAGGGGCTTTGCAAGTTGGCAGCAGACGCGGCCTCCTGGCGGAAGCGCTGCGCGAATGCGGCGTCCGATGCGTATTGGGGCAGCATCACCTTTACGGCAACGCGGCGCCCGAGGACGTTGTCCTGAGCCTGGTACACCTCGGCCATGCCGCCGATCCCGATGCGCTCGGTGATCTGGTACCTGTTGTTGAAGATTCTGCCTGTCATCGCTGCGCTAGACACGTTTGCTCCTTAAACTTCCCTGCTGTGCTGCGTTTTTGTTTCGTTTTATGCCGGTTCGCATTAGCATACCAAATTATAAATCGCCTTGTACTTCCAACGCCGTTTTCATCACATCTCGAGCCTTGCTGGCGGCGTACTCGCTGGATTGCCCCTTCTCGATCACGATTGCCACGACGACGTTGCAATTCTCCGATGGCGCCATGCCGACAAACCACACGTCGTTGTAGCCGTCGTGCTCGGCGGTGCCTGTCTTGCCCGCTACGGTCACGCCGTTGATTTGGGCGGAAGTGCCGGTGCCGTTGTTCACGACGCCCTCGAGCACAGTGCGCACGCGGCTTGCCGTGTCGGCGCTCACTGCTTGCGAGAGCTTCTTCGGGGTGGCCGTGTAGCTGCGCTTGCCGTCGGCGTTGTAGATGCCGTCGACCAAGTAGGGCTGCATGATCGCGCCGTCGTTGGCGATACCGCAACCGGCGAGTGCCATCTCGAGCACGGTGGCCTGGGGGCCTGCGGGGCTCGGGTGGTTGGTCGTCTTGCTCTCGCCGACGGGCTCGCCCGCCGCTGCCCAGGCGGTCTCCCACGTGGTCATGTCCTTCGCGTCGGGCATGACCGAGGTCGCGAGGGGCAGATCGAAATCGATGTCCATGTTAAAGCCGAAGAGCTTCGCGTAGTTCACGAGGTTCTCCGCGCCGATCTGCGCGCCGAGCTGGCCGAAGACGACGTTGGAGGAAAGTTCGGTCGCGCGTGCGAGCGAAATCGTGCCGTAGTTGTGCTTCTCGAAGTTGGTGACGGCGGCGTTGCCGATGTCCATCGACGAGGGCGACTCGAACATGGTGGTCTCGGTGGCGATGCCTTCCTGTAGCGCGCAGGCGAGCGAGATGATCTTAAACGTGGAGCCTGGCGCGTAAAGCGCCTGCGTCGCACGGTTATACAGCTCGCTCGAGCTTGTGGAATTCGCTCCCGAGCTTGCGGCGTCGGCGATCACCTGGTCGATGTCGGCGGCGTCGTAAGTCGGGGCCGAGGCCATCGCGAGCACGGCGCCCGTCTTCGGGTCCATGACCACGCAGGCGCCCGAGTCGTTGGCCAGCGCGTCTTGCGCCGCCTGCTGGATCTGCGAGTTGATGGAGAGCGTGACGTCGTTGCCGGGGGTGCCTACGCCCGAAAGCGAGTTCACGACATCGGTGATCGACGCGAAGTTCTTCTCGCCCTTGAGCGTATCGTTGTAGCTGGCCTCGATGCCGCTCGTTCCGTACTTCGACGAGGTGTAGCCCACCACGTGACTTGCGAGATCGCCCGCTGGGTAGACGCGCGAGTATGTGCCGTCGTCGTTCTTGACGCTCTGCGCGAGGATGGCCCCATCGTAGGTGGAGATGGTGCCGCGCTCTGTCTTCGACTCGCGTGCCATGGTGTGGTTGTTCGCTGCCATGTTCTGGTAGTCGCTTGCTTGCACGACCATGATCAGCGTGAGATTCGCCACGAGCGCCGCGAACATGAGCGAGAACACGATCATGGTGTGCGTGAGGCGCTTGCCGAGCGAGACGCGCCCGAGCACGCTGTTCGCGCTGATGATGGTCGTGGTGTTCATGATCTCGGAGGACGAGCCCGTGCCCTCGTCGCCGCAGCGCAGGAGGAATCCGACAATAATGAACGCGGCGAGCAGAGACGAGCCGCCCTGGCTGACGAAGGGGAGCGTGATGCCGGTGAGGGGGATGAGCCTGGTGACGCCGCCGACGATGATGAACGCCTGGAGCACGATGATCGAGGTGAGACCTGCGCCGATAAGCGAGCTCACGTCCGATTTCGCGCGCGCTGCGGTCACGAAGCCGCGAATCGCGAAGCACAGGTACAAAAGCAGCAAGCCTGCTGCGCCCAGAAGCCCTGTCTCCTCGCCGATGGCCGCGAAGATGAAGTCGCTTTCCACGACTGGGATGCGGGTGATGCCGTTGCCGCCGCCTGCCATGCCGCGCCCGATTCCCGTGCCGAACAGGTCGCCGTCGGCAAGCGAATAGATGGTCTGCACGAGCTGGTAGCCGGTGTTCTGTGCGTCGGCGAAGGGGTTAAGCCAGGTGGCGACACGCGTCTGCACGTGGTCGAAGGCGAAGTAGGCTCCTACGCCGCCGATGGCAACGAGGCCCAGGCCGATGACCAGGTAGAACTTCTTTCCCGTGGCAACGTAGAGCATGACCAGGAACACGAGGAAGAAGACGAGCGCGCTGCCGAGGTCCTTCTCGAACACGACGATGAGCATTGCCACGCCCCACATGAGGAGCAGCGGCAGGAGCGTGCGGATGTCGGGCAAGCGGAACGGGCCCACATGCCAGGTGAACACCGAGAGCATCTCGCGGTTCTGCGCAAGGTAGCCGGCCAGGAAGAGCACGATAATGATCTTCGCGATCTCGCCTGGTTGGAAGGAGAATCCGCCTACATGCAGCCAGATGCGGCTGCCGTAGATTTCCTGGCCGATGCCGGGGATCATCGGCGAGAGCAAAAGGATGACGCCGACGATGGCGAGCGTGTACTTGTAGTTGGCGAGCCGGTCGGGGTTGCGCAAAAACACCATGACCGCAATCATGAGCACGACGCCCAAGAACAGCCAGACGACCTGGTTGATGGCCATGTTGGGGCTGTCGGAGAAGGGCGCTACGCGCGTGATGAAGGCGATGCCGATGCCTGAGAGCGCGAACGAGATAGGCAGGATGGCGGGGTCGGCTTCGGGGGCAAGTATGCGCGTGGCGATATGCGCCACGATGAAGGCGCCGAAGATGCCGACCGGGACGCCGAGGGTTTGCATGTTGAGCGCTTGTCCCTCGTTGATTGCGAGCATCGCGAACATCAAGATGACGAGCGGCGACGCGATGAGCAGCAAGATGAGCTCTATGTTGCGCCTCGTCATGCGGCATCACCGCTTCCCGATGTGCTGGGGGATGTGTCGTCGTTTTGCGTCTTCTCGCTGGAGGCGGTGCTTGCGGTGGCGGAAGCGCTTTGCCCCGAGGCTTTCGAGTCGTCGGATTGCGCCTCGTCGTGCGTGCGGTCCCGCTCGTCCTCGGTCTGCTTCTTGTTCAAGACTTCCTGCTCGTATTCGGCGACGAGGCTTTCGGCAGCCTCGACGTTGTCGCAGGTGATGGAGTTCTCCGTCAAGCGATTGGCAAGACCCGGCTGCAGGTCGTCCACGTTGATGTCGGTCGTCTTCTCGAGCGTTGAGAAGCTCATTCCCGCGAACTCGCCGGGAACCCCGCGGTAAATGGCGACCTTCCCCTGGTCGACGCCGAGGTATGCCGCGGTGCTGACCCAGTAGTTCAGCCCGTATGCCGCACCGCCCACGATCGCCGCGAGGAGGATGAGGACGAACGCAATGGTAATCTTCGTTTTGCGCGCCACTTTGCGACGGCGTTTCTCAGCGAAGCCCTTCACGTCGACCACGATGACGGTCACGTTGTCGTGGCCGCCGGCGGCGATTGCTTCGTTTACCAGCTGTGATGCGCAGCGCTGCGGATCGGAGACGCGATTTAAGATTGCCTCGATGTCCTGGTCGAGCACCATGCCTGAAAGCCCGTCCGAGCACAAAAGCAGACGATCGCCCGCGTCGACGTTGATCTCGTAGAGGTCGGCCACGGTGCGCGGGTCGCTGCCGAGCGCGCGCGTGATGACCGAGCGCTGCGGATGGACGCGCGCCTCTTCGGGGGTGAGCTGCCCGGCTTCGATAAGGTCGGCCATGAGCGAGTGGTCGCGCGTGAGCTGCTGGATCTTTCCCTTGTGGAGCAGATATGCTCGCGAGTCGCCTACCTGCGCGATGACGAGGCGCTCTCCTTCGAGCATCGCGGCGGTGCAGGTGGTGCCCATGCCCTCGCGACCGCGCCCTTCATGCGCCGCCTTCAGGATCGCGTGGTTCGCGGCCTGGACGGCGCGCCCGAGCTCGTTCGCATCGGGATGCTCCGGCGCCCGCTCGGCGATGACGTTGACGGCGATTTCGGATGCAACCTCGCCTGCGGCGTGGCCGCCCATGCCGTCTGCCACCACGAACAGCGGCGGCGCCACGACGAGCGAGTCCTCGTTGTGATCGCGCACGCAGCCGACGTCGGTTCTGCTGCCGAACGTCGCCGAAGAAGCTCGACGCCCGCGCCCGCTCGGGCGGTGCCCCCTCGAGGGGCGTTCCCCGCGCGCTGCGCGATGCGGGTCGTGATTGAGTGATTGTTCGTTCTGAGCTGGCATTATGCGAACCTAACGCGGATGGCGACGTCGCCGATGTTCACGACGTCGTTGTTCTTCAGGGCTACGGGCCCGGCGATGAGCTTGCCGTTGACTGCGGTTCCGTTGGTGGAGCCGAGGTCTTCGATGAACAGGTTCTGCCCCATGGGATTAAAGCATGCGTGACGTGCGGAAACGTACCCGGCTCCGATCACGATGTCGGCGCCAGGCGTGCGGCCGACCACAACCGGCCCGCGCACTGCGATGGAGACACCGCGAAGCTCCTTCGGGCCGCGTTCGATCGACAGGTTCCACGAGCGCTCCTTCTTGCGCTGTCCGCGGACGAGTCCCACGCCGGTTTTCATGATGGCGAACAGGAACAGGTACAGAAGCGCCACGAACAGCAGGCGCGCGATGAGCAATACGGTGTCGATCACGATGTGCCTTTCGCGTTATCCGATCACGAATTGAAGGTTGGTGGTTCCCATGACGATGCGCTCGCCGCCCTGCAGTACCTGCGAGGTGATCTGGCGGCCGTTCACGAGCGTGCCGTTCGTGGAGCCGAGGTCGGTGAGAACCCATACGCCCGGCTGCTCGAAGCGCAGCTCGGCGTGCGTGCGGCTTGCGTTGATATCGGGGATAACGATGTCGCAGTTGGACTCGCGTCCGATGAGCTGGCGCGCGGAGGAAAGCGGGAACGTCTTGCCGTGCGTTGTGTCGATGAGAGCGGCGCCGCCTTGCTGGGCGCGGGGCTGCTCGCGATGCGCCGTCTCCGGGAAGACCATGGTCTGGGGTGCTCCCTGCGCTGCGGCACCCGCGATTGCGGCGCCTGCGCCGGCGAAGGATTCCCCTCGGTTCATCGGGGGTTCTGCCCAGCTGGGTTCTTCCTGCGACTCGAAGGGCTGGTCGTCGTCGTAGTCGTCGTAATCGTCGTAGCCGTCATAGCCATCGTAATCGTCGTAGTCGGAATAGCCGTCGCCTTCGGCGTAGTCGTCGTATGCGGGCTGATCGTAGCCGCCGGCGTACGGGGCGGCCTGCGGCTGAGGGGCATATCCGCCAGCGGGGGCGCCGTAGCGGTTGGCCGCCGGCGCGGCGCCGATGCCGTAGCGCGCCATCTCCTCGGCGCGGAGCTGCGCGATAAGGGGCGCGGCGACGGGCTCTGCTACCACGTCGAACTTGCCGTGGCGAAGGCCCTCGTCGACGATGAAGCGCACGAGCGGCTGTCCGTCCATGAGGAGTCCCTCTTCGGCCGCCTTTGCGGAAAGATAGGTCTCGGTCTCGCCCGCGAGGGTGGGGTAGTAGCCGAACAGGCGCTCGTCATCGTCGGCGTTCACAAGCACGGTGTAGAGCGTCGGAGCGTATTGCTTTCCCGCGCCGACCATCTTGTTGCGGCGCATCTGCTTTTCCGCCTTCTTGGCAATCTGCACGGGCGACAACGGCGAGTTCGCCATTTTGTCGGCTGCGCCCTCGAACGTGTCTTCCATTTTGCCTTCGAATTTGGACAGGAAGCCCATCTCATCTCCTTCGCGCGGTGTTTTCGAAGTCTCCATGTTGCCACAAAGCGGGCAAGAGGGCTCAAGCTTTACCGAATTGTCATTTAATCAGCGGATTCGCGTCGGGAAAACGCAGGGGAACGGGAGGTGACGGGAAGGGCGCGGGGGCGGGCGAGCGGGGGCACGAGGCAATCGCTCGACCCCCGTCTTGCTCGAGCGGTGTGGGCGGGGTACGCGGGCGGGCGATCAGGGGCGGGCCAGACCGCGTTCCGCCCCCGTTCCGCCCGCGCTTTCGGTATCCTCGCTTCGCGCATGCTGTGGCACGGGCGCGCGGTATCGATATAATTGGCGGCAACAAGTTTCCCGAAAGGATTGTTCATGACGCGCATCTACTCGTATTCCCAGCCCATCGATTCCGACATCGTCGACGGGTTCTGCCTTTTGCAGAAAGGGTTCACCGACCAGTTCGTCTACTACGACAAGCAAAGCGCGAACCGCTACATGGGCTTGGGGCGCTGCATCGCGTTACCGCAGATGGAAGGTGTGGAATACGAAATCGAGGGGCCCATCGACCAGCCGCCCGTGTTCTTCTCGTTCAATCGCTTCGACGCGGAGAACCCCAAGGCGACTGATGAGCTCTTCGAAGCGTTCCCGCGCCTTAAGTTCATGCTGCCTGAAGTGGTGCTTGTGGAAAACGAGCGCGGGCGCATGCTGCAAGTGAACAGCCTCTCTCCCGTGTATCCGGGCCGCATCGCGCGTTTCGCGCGCCAGGTGGCAGGCGCCCCGCGTCGCGAGCGCGTGACAGTTCCGTTCACGTTGGAGCGCGATTCGCGCGAGCAGTGGCGGGCGGAAGTGGATGCTGCGCTTTCGGCGATTCGCTCAGGGCGCGTTGATAAGGTGGTTCTCTCGCGCAGGCAGAGGCTTCTTGCCGAGCACCCGTTCTCTTCGAAGGACCTGCTGGTCAACTTGATAGACGGCGACGCGCGCGGCACGGTGCTGCTCTACCGTTACGCCGACGTGTTCTTCTGCGGCTGCACGCCCGAGCTGCTCGTTCGCAAGCGCGGTCAGCAGCTTGAGAGCATGTGCCTGGCGGGGACGTGCCCCGCTTCCGAGGACCCTGATCGCGCTCGCGAGCTGGCAAGCGAGCTTATGGCGGACGAGAAGAACCGCGCTGAGCACGAGCACGTCGTCCACTTCATGCGCGAGGTTCTGGGGCGCATCTGCCATGACGTGCGCATTCCGCGCGAGCCGCAGATCCTCTCGCTGCGTCACGTGCAGCACCTCCACACCCCGGTGAGCGCGAAGGTGCTCGAGGGCGTGAACCTGCCCGAGCTCGTGGGCGATCTGCACCCCACGCCTGCGGTAGCGGGCACGCCCGTCGGCGAGGCGAAGATGCTCATCCGCCAGATCGAGTCGTACAACCGCGGGTTCTTCGCCGGCGCGTGCGGCTACATCGACGGTGCAGGTGACGGTGCATTTTCGGTCGGTCTTCGCACGGGCGTTTTCGATGGGGAAGGCGGCTGGGTGTACGCCGGGTGCGGTATCGTCGAGGGCAGCGTGGCCGACGACGAGTTCGACGAGATCGACATGAAGCTCAAGACCATCTTAAGTGCGTTCGGAGAATAGGTGCCGCGCGGCCTGCGTCCAGCGGGCATCACGGGATCGGCTGCATGCGCAGGTGAAGACCGAATGCAGGCGACCTTGTGGCGAGGACGTGCCTGTGCGCGTCAATAATTATCTAAATAATAGAATAGCCCATTATCCGAATAATCAACGCAGCGCAATCTCGTTCTCCACTTGGGAATCTTCCTCGTTGCGCATCTCATAACCATCCCTATTTCGGGATATTCCCGTTTGCGTAATTCTGCATATTCGTATATATTTCGGGAGTAGCATTATTCGAAGGGAGCGATGTGCCGAAACTCGAGGGAACAGATACGGGGAGAAGAATCTCCCTGCGCGAAGATTTCGTCATCATGGCTCTTGCCGTGATCTTGGTTGTCATCACGTCGGTCTCGCTCATGCTCGGCAAGTTCCCCATCGAGCCCCATGAGGCCATCTGCATGCTGCTTGGCCAGGTATTTCCCATCGACCAGTTTTGGACGAACCAGCAGCAGACGCTGTTCTTCAACGTTCGCCTGCCGCGCATTCTGCTCGCGCTTATGGTGGGGTGCTGCCTTGCGGCCGCAGGTGCGGCGTTCCAGGGAACCTTCCAGAACCCGCTCGTGTCGCCCGATATCCTGGGCGCGTCCCAAGGCGCGGCACTTGGAGCCGCGATTGCCATTCTTTTGGGGGCGAGCGCGTTTGCCACAAGCCTGTTCGCGTTCTGCTTCGCTATCGCGACGGTGTTTCTCGTGCTACTCATATCGAGTCGGGCGAAGGGGAACCGCATTCTTGTCGTGGTGCTCGCGGGCGTTATGGTGAGCTCGCTGTTCCAGGCGGGCGTCTCGTTCACCAAATTGATCGCAGACCCCACCGACCAGCTTCCCGCAATTACGTATTGGCTGATGGGAAGCTTAACGAGCGCTAAGATGTCCGATGTTACGCTGGTCGCTGCTCCGATGATCATCGGGTGCGTCGTGCTGTTCGCCATGCGCTGGCGCATCAACATCCTTACCATGGGCGACGACGAGGCCGCCACGATGGGTGTGAACGCCAAGCGGATGCGCGTTGTCGTTCTGCTTGCGGCCACCCTTGTCACCGCGTCGAGCGTGGCGGTGTCGGGTATGGTGGGCTGGGTCGGCCTGGTCATCCCGCATTTGTGCCGCATGCTCGTGGGCTGCGACTATCGCAAACTTTTGCCGGCGAGTATGCTCATGGGCGCGAGCTTCCTTTTGCTTGTGGATGACATCGCGCGCCTTGTGGCCACGTCCGAGATTCCCATCGGCATCCTAACCGCGTTCGTCGGCGCGCCGTTCTTCCTCTATCTCATCACGAGGGAGCGTAAGATTTGAGTATAGATATCGAACATGTGAGCTTCTCCTACGGGAAACATCAGGTGCTGCGCGACGTGAATGCGAGCATTCCGGACGGCGTGCTCGTGAACGTGCTCGGGCCCAACGGTGTGGGCAAGTCGACGTTGTTTCGCTGCATCCTGTGCCTGAACAGCGATTATGAGGGAGTCATTCGCGTAAACGGCAAGGATTTGCGCGATCTTTCGGTGCGCGAACGTGCGCGGGAGATTTCCTATATCCCCCAAACCCACGCCCCTGTGTACAACTACAAGGTGCGCGACGTCGTGCTCATGAGCACGGGCGCCGACGTGGGAATATTCGGGACGCCTGGCCGCGAGCAGGTCGAGCGGGCGGAACAAGCGCTTGAGCGCATCGGCATTGGGCATTTGGCGGACCGCATGTACACCCACATTTCCGGCGGAGAGCAGCAGCTTGTCCTGATTGCCCGCGCCCTTGCCCAGAACGCGAAGACGATCGTGATGGACGAGCCTACGAGCGCGCTCGATTACGGCAACACCGTGCGCGTACTGTCGTGCGTGAAGCAGCTTGCGCGCGAGGGTCTTTCCATCGTGCAGTCAACTCATCAGCCTGACCAGGCGTTTCTCTTTGCTGATAAGACGCTCGTGGTGTACGACGGCACCGTTGAGGCGTACGGCGACCCGAAGGATGTGATCACCGCCGAGTTGGTGGGGCGCATCTACGGTGTGGAGGTCGAGGTCAACTCACTTTATGGCGACAAGGTGCGCGTATGCGTGCCTACAAGCGAAATCAGGGAAGAATAGGATTGTAGGAGGAAGAATGGAGATGACGAAGAAGCGCGGCATCGGATTCGCAATCGCGGCGACTGCGATGGCGCTCGCGCTCGCCTTCTCGCTTGCCGGGTGTTCCGGTGGGCAGAAGGAGCCAAGCGACCAGAAAAGCGATGCGCAGGCCGAGGCGCCGGCAACGCGCACCTTCACGGACTCGCTCGGACGGGAAGTGGAGCTTCCCGCGCAGATCGACCGCGTGGCGGCTTCCGGCCCGCTCGCGCAGAACGTGCTTTTGACGATCGCTCCCGAGAAGATGGTCGGCCTTGCAACTAAAATCGCGGACGATCAGGCAAAATACCTGGGTAGCGAATATGCGTCGCTCGATGTTTTCGGTCAGATTTACGGTGGCAAGGGTGACTTCAACAAGGAAGCCGTTGCCGCAGCCGATCCGCAGGTCGTGATCGATGTGGGCGAGGCGAAAGACGGAATGAAGGATGACCTCGATACGCTGCAGGAGCAGATCGGCATTCCCGTCGTCCACATCGCGTCGTCGCTCGATTCCTACGACAAGGCTTACACGATGCTCGGCGAGCTTCTGGGTACGACCGACCGCGCGAAGGAGCTTGCGGACTACTGCAAGAAGGCCTACGACGAGACCACTTCGGTGATGGCAGGCATTCCCGAATCCGAGCGCGCGAACGTGCTTTATTGCGTGGGCGACTCCGGCCTCAACATCATCGCGAAGGGCGCTTACCAGGGAGGCGTCGTCGACATGTGCGCCAATAACGTCGGCGTCGTCGAGAAGGCGACCGGTTCGGGCACGGGCAACGAGGTCAGCTTCGAGCAGATCGCCAACTGGAACCCCGGTGTCATCCTGTTCGCCACGAACGGCAAGGATGCGGGAGACTTCTACGAGGCCGCCGGTACCGATCCGACGTGGGCTTCCCTCGAGGCTATCAAGAGCGGGTCGTACTATCAGGTACCGAAGACGCCCTACAACTGGCTGTCGAGCCCGCCGTCGGTGAACCAGGTGCTCGGCATGCAGTGGCTGCCCCGCGTGCTTTACCCGGGCAAGTTCTCCACGAGCGTGACCGACGTGGCGAAGGATTACTACAAGACGTTCTACGGTTACGACCTTACCGATGCGGACATTTCCGAGCTGATGGCTCACGCAGTTCCGACGAAGTAGGTTGCGAGCTGCTCCTTGCGAGCGGTGATGTTCGGGCCCGAGCGCTTTGCCGCCTCGGGCCCGTCTTATGTTGTGGGATAGCGCGGAACGCGAATTGCTCGCTTGGCCTGCGCGCCGGATACGCCCCGCATCTGGCGGGTCGCATGGCGGACGTGGTGGGCCGATTTTGCGTTTAGCGGGTCGCCTTGAACGCGCGGCGGATTGCCTCTTCCGCATCTTGCGTGGGACTTACGAGCGCGGGGTCGCCCCATGAGGGCGCGAACCGCTCGCGCGCCGGGTCGACGAGCACGTCGCGCACCACGATGAGCGCGTGGGGGAAGGCGGGGTTGGGACCCTCGTCGAGCAGGGCGAGCGCGCTTGTGAGCCCCTGGTTTCGTATGAGCTCGAGACGCCCGAGCTCGTCGACGACGAGCAGGCTTTGGCGTCCGTTGTGGTGGGTGCGGGCGGCGATGAGGTCGAAATGGGCATTCACCTGCACTATCGCATCGTCGGAGATTTCCCATCCCAGCTGAATCTGCGCGCTTTGGCTGTTCGGGTCGAACATTCCCTCGGCCTGCGCTAGGTCGCGCCTGCGGGCGAAGGGAATGCGCTCGCCTTGCGGCAGGAGCAGGTTGTCGATGCCGAGCTTCTCGAACCCGTTGGCGTCGCCGTGTTCTGAGGGTACCCAAACGCCGGGCGCCACGACGCCCGCGCAGGGGATGCCGTCGGCGGCGAGCTTTCGACACGTGCTCTTAAGCCAGCGCGTCTTGCCTATCTGGATATCACCTGTCAGTATGAAAAGCACGCCGGCCTCCTCGTGTTTCCTTTTGCGTCGTCGTTGGCGAAAGTATACTTCTTCAAGGTCAATCATCGGCATGCTCCGCGAAAAATGAGGTCGCGGGGCTGTTGCGTGCGGGCGCTTTCGGGCTCGGGCGAAGGAAGGTAATGCGAGATGGCAGAGACATCTTCGGTACAGCAGGCTACGGCGCTCGTCGTTTCGGCGTTTTTCGACGAGCTTGCACGTTGGGGTGTTCGCGAGGTGGTGGTGAGCCCAGGTTCGCGCTCGACGGCGCTCGCCATGTGCGCGTACGAGCTCGGCAGGCGCGAGCCCGAGCGCATGACTGTTTATGTGGACATCGACGAGCGCAGCGCCTCGTTCTTCGCGCTGGGGTTGGCGAAGGCGTCGGGTCGCCCCGTGGCGCTTGTGTGCACCTCGGGCACGGCGCTCGCGAACTACTACCCCGCGGTGCTCGAGGCTGAGACCTCGCGCGTGCCGCTGATCGTGCTTTCGGGGGACAGGCCGCCCCACCTGCAGGGACTTGGCGCACCGCAAACATGTGACCAGGTGAAAGCCTACAGCGACCACGTGCGCCGCTTCATCCAGATGCCCCTTGCGGAGGGATCGCCCCGAGCGGTCGCCTTCGCGCGCCAGGCTGCTCGCGAGCTTGTCCTGGGCGCGCTTCCCGGGGGGCGTCTCCCCCTCGAAGGCGATGCTGTCGCCTCGCGCGCGTGCTCGCGTATGGCGGGCCCCGTGCACGCGAACTTCCCCTTCGACGAGCCGCTGAAGCCCGACTTTTCCACGCCCGGGGTCTTCTCTGCCGGGCGCAGCGCGCTCGATGGCGCGGGTGGCTTGGTGGGGGCGGCGGGCGCTGTCG
>NZ_WAJR01000027.1 GCF_008831035.1 Ellagibacter isourolithinifaciens
TACGTCGCGCCCGTGGCCCTCCTCGTAGAGTTCGACGGCGCGCCGTCGAACCCCCGCATCGTAAAGCGGTCTTCCAGACATAAAGAAGCCTCCCATTTCTCTTGTCCAAGAACTGGGAGGCAGTTCATTTCGGGGCTCTTTTTTCGTTGGCTCTGATTTCACTTTAGTATTTTCTTGCGTTCAAACGCAATTGGCATGCGTTCAAATTCTAAAGTCTGATTGCACAAATGCAATTGCGAAAAGTTGAGTCTATCGCACTTAGATTACTTGACATGACGTATCGCGTCGTTACAATGCCTTTTAGCACTCAAAGACGGGGACTGCCAAAGCAAAATGCGAAAGCGGTTCTTCGAGAACAGGAAGCGAAACGCCATGAAGAAATTCAAAACAGAGAGCAAGAAACTGCTCGACCTCATGATCAACTCGATCTACACCAATCGCGAGATCTTCCTTCGCGAGCTTATCTCGAACGCGTCCGATGCGGTCGACAAGCTTTATTTCAAGAGCCTGACGGATTCCGACGTGCAGCTTTCCAAGGATGAGCTGGCCATTCACGTCGGCTTCGACGAGGGTGCTCGCACCATCACCATCTCCGACAACGGCATCGGCATGACGAAAGACGAGCTCGACAAGAACCTTGGCACCATCGCACACTCCGATTCCCAGGCGTTCAAGACCGACAACGCCGAGCAGCAGGGCGACGACATCGACATCATCGGCCAGTTCGGCGTCGGCTTCTACTCCAGCTTCATGGTTGCCTCCAAGGTGCGCGTCGTCTCCCGCGCGTTCGGCAGCGACGAGGCGTGGGCGTGGGAATCCGACGGCGTTGAGGGCTACACCATCGCCGAGGCAGAGCGCGCTGAGCACGGCACCGACGTTATCCTTACGCTCAAGGAGAACACCGACGAGGACAACTACGACACCTATCTTTCCGAGTACGGCCTGAAGGACCTGATTAAACGCTACAGCAACTACGTGCGCTACCCCATCCAGATGGAGGTTTCCAAGACGCGCGAGAAGCCGAAGCCCGAAGACGCCGGTGAAGACTACAAGCCCGAGTACGAGACCTACACCGAGACCGACACGATCAACTCGATGATTCCCATCTGGAAGCGCAAGAAGTCTGATGTGACCGACGAGGAGTACAACGAGTTCTACAAGACGAACTTCCACGATTTCGCCGACCCTGCGCGCACCGTCTCGCTGCATGCCGAGGGCGCGTTGACCTACGACGCGCTGCTGTTCGTGCCGAGCCGCGCCCCGTATGACCTGTACAGCAAGGATTTCAAGAAGGGCCTTGCGCTTTATAGCTCCAACGTGCTCATCATGGACAAGTGCGAAGACCTCCTGCCCGACTACTTCAACTTCGTCCGAGGCATCGTCGACTCGCAGGACCTCACGCTCAACATCTCGCGTGAGACGTTGCAGCACAACAGCCAGCTGAAGGCAATCGCCCGCCGCGTTGAGAAGAAGATCAAGTCCGACCTCGAGAACTTCCTCGAAAAGGATCGCGAGGGCTACGAGAAGTTCTTCGAGAACTTCGGCCGCGGCATGAAGTACGGCCTCTACACCTCCTACGGCACGGCGAAAGACGTGCTGGGCGACCTGCTCCTCTTCTACTCGGCAAAGCAGAAGAAGATGATCACGTTCAAGGAATACGTGAAGGCTGCCGCCGATGGCCAGGAGACCATTTACTACGCCACGGGCGACTCCGTCGAGCGCATGGCGCAGCTGCCGATCGTGACGACGGTGCTCGCGAAGGGCTACGACGTGCTGCTGTGCCCCGAGGATGTCGACGAGTTCTGCATGATGGCCATGTCCGATTACGCTGTGCCCGACGCGGCCGACCCCGACTCGCTCACCGCGTGGCCGCTTAAGAATGTGGGCGGCGAGAACCTCGGCCTTGAATCCGACGAGGAGAAGAAGGAAGCCGAGGAGACGGCCGAGTCCAACAAAGACCTGTTCGAGGCCATGAAGAGCGCCCTCGACGGCAAGGTGGAGAAGGTTGCGGTGTCCACGCGCCAGACCGACGCCCCTGCCTTCATCACCACCGAAGGTGGCGTGTCGCTTAAGATGGAGAAGATTCTCGCGGGCGCGCCGAAGAGCGCCGAGGAGGAGAGCGCGGTGAAATCGCATCGCGTGCTCGAAGTGAACGCGAAGCACCCGGTGTTCGAGGTCATGCAGAAGGCACAGGAAGCGGGCGACGACGAGAAAGTGAAGCTGTACTCGGGCATCCTGTACGATCAGGCGCTTCTCGTCGAGGGCATTCCGCTGGACGATCCGGTTGCCTACACTGAGGCGGTTACGAAGTTGATGAAGTAGGCTGCAGGGCGCAGGGCGCGAACGGGGACTCGGCCGCCGAAAGGAGAATCGGGAATCGGTTCAAGAAAACCCTTGCGCTTGCGCGATTGATTCGCTATTATCTATTTTCGCGTCTGAAGCTTGTGCTTCACTCGTTTGCCAACGTGGCTCAGCTGGTAGAGCAACGCACTCGTAATGCGTAGGTCAGCGGTTCGAATCCGCTCGTTGGCTCCAGAAACTTACAGGCCGTCGGCATTAAGCTGGCGGCCTGTTTTGTTGTCGAGCGCGAGGCGGGCGGATATGGTGGTCCTTCCTGGTGGTTTTACCTCCCGCTGTCGGACGGGCTTTCTCGTTCGTGTTTTCTTTCGGGGGGAGGGGGGCTGACTCTGCTATTCTCTGTCGGACGGGGCGCTTTAGAAGGCGACAGCGCTCAAGGTGGAGAAAGGCGGGAGCATGAACATCGAGCATCTGCGTGAATTCGAATACCTCGCCGAGAACCTGAGCTTCCGCGATACTGCGCGCCATTTCTTCGTGAGTCCGTCGGTTATCAGCCGCCATATTTCGGCTATGGAAGACGAGCTCGGCACCAAACTCTTCGTCCGCTCGAAGCAATCGGTCGCCATCACTGACGCGGGCACCGTTTTCCTCGACCGATCGAAGGCCATCCTTTCCGAATACAACGCCGCCCTTGCCGAGATGTCGCGCCTCGACGAAGGCGGAAAGCCCGTGGTGCGCTTGGGCTACTTGCACAATGCGGCGCGCCCGTTCATCCTGCAATTCACGTCGTATCTGAAGGAGCATTACCCGGAAATCGAGATCGAGTTCAAGGGCATGCCGTACAAGATGCTCTACACCGCGCTCGATGACAACAGGGCCGACCTCAACATCATGCTCAACGTGTATTCGCCCCACCAGCAGCGCTATGAGCTCGCGACCATGTATCGCGATCAGTTCTGCGTGGTCGTTCGGGCGAACAGCCGGCTTGCGCGAGACTGCGCCGACGGCATCGAACTTTCGCGTCTTGTTGGTCTTGACCTGCTCCTTCCAAGCGAGAAGGATTTCCCGGGCCTGCAGGAGCGGATGCGGAAGGTGCTCGAAACCGAGCCTTCCCTTCTGATGGAGCGCGCTCGCAGCTTCCGCGACGTCGATTCGATGTACATCTAGGTGGAAACATCCAACAGCGTCGGCATTTCCACAAGCGCGAACTGGGCATACGGTTCAAGCAAGGTAGTATATCTCCCCATCAAGGGCGTCGATGCCGGCATCGACGTGAACGCCTACATCGGCCGCTCGCTTTCCGGTCGCACGCTCACGGCATGCAAAGAGGCGCTTGCGAGCTGTCAGGCCTATCTTGAAGATTTCTCTGTGCTCGAAAACGCCCGCGTGCAATGGCGGGCACGAGTGAGCGCGCTCTACTAAGCTGGCTGTTGCGCAATCGCAAACGGGGTTGTTCCGCATATTGCAACAACGCTTGCAGAATGCGAATCACCAGGTCGGCGGGAAGTCGCCTACAATCATCCCAGCGAGAAACATCCGACGGTGTTATCCCCTCCTTACAAAACCGTCGGTTGCACTCCCTTATCCCCTTTGGCTCGTCGCCCTCCTCAATCCTGTCGGCGAGCCCCTTTAAGGAGCCGTTATCCCCAATGCGGCTCCTTTTTCTTTGGTTTCTCCGCGCACCTGGGTGCCGTCGCGCAAAGCCGTTGTACTCTTTTATCGGTACCATTTGATTGCGGGCATATCGCCCGAGAGGTTCGCCGCGTTTGCGAGGAGTGTCCATGTCCATTAGATTTGCCGCAGCTCAAGCCGTAAGCTCCATTTCGACGTGGGGCTTGAAACACGTGTTCCGCAGGCCGGCGGCAAACTTCCCAGGGAAGATTGCGCTCTATGTGGACCCGCGTTTGCTCGCGAATCTGCGGGGGAAGCTCACTCGCGGTTCAATCATGGTGGTGGGCACCAACGGGAAGACGACGGTGACCAATCTGCTTGCCGACGTCCTCGAGGGGTCGGGCGCCCGCGTGGTGTGCAACCGGACGGGCGCGAATCTCGATTCCGGCGTATCGACGGCGCTTCTTCATGCGAAAGAGGCCGATTGGGGCGTCTTCGAGTCCGACGAGCTGTGGTTGAAGAAGATGACGCCGCAGCTCAAGCCGACCTACGTGCTTCTTCTGAACCTGTTCCGCGACCAGCTCGATCGTTGCGGCGAAATCGATCGCATCCAGGATAGTATTGTTGAGGCGCTCGCCGCGTCGCCTGAGACCATCCTCGTTTTCAACGCCGACGACCCCCTGTGCGCAACCATCGCTAAGCGCGCCTCCGAGCTGCCTGGGCGCGAACGGACGCGCCAGATCGCGTTCGGGGTGAGCGAGAGCATGGGCCTTGCGCAGAACACGGTCTCCGACGCCACGATGTGCCAGCTGTGCTCGTCGATGTTCGAGTATGACTTCCGCCAATATGGCCAGCTGGGAGCTTGGCATTGCCCGACGTGCGGCTTCTCCCGCCCTTCGCTCGATTTCGCGGCGCAAAATGTGGAACTTGGCGAGCGCGAGCTTTCCTTCGATATCGCCCGCCCGCAGCCGAACGCGGGCGAGTCCGCGCCTGCAAGGCCGATCCGCGCGGCATTCAGCGGTGCCTACATGGTGTACAACCTGCTTGCGGTGGGTGTCGCAGCCGACCTTGTGGGCTGCGGAAACGACGCGATTCAGGCCGCCATCGAGTCCTTCGATCCGAAGAACGGCCGTCTGCAGCGTTATTCTGTCGAGGGGCGAAGCATCCTGCTCAACCTCGCGAAGAATCCCACGGGCTTCAACCAGAACCTCAAGATCATAGAGAAGGACGCTTCTCCTAAAGCGGTCGCTTTCTTCATCAACGACAAAGAGGCTGACGGTCGCGACATCTCGTGGCTGTGGGATATCGACTTCGAGGAACTTTCGCGCCAGGAGGGCTGCGTCGTGTTCGCCGGGGGTATCCGCGGCAACGACATGCAGGTGCGCTTGAAGTATGCGGGCATTCCCTCCAAAGTGGTGAAGAACACGCAGGAATTCCTCGATGAACTGGCGAAACTTCCTCATGAGATGAATGCCTACGCCATCGCGAACTACACGGCGCTGCCGAGCGTGAAGTCTGCTCTCGATGCTGCGGAAGGCGAGGCTGGCGATCCTGCGCGGGCCGATGGCAGGTCGTCTTCAAGCGCGGATGATTCTTCGTCTATCATTGCGGCAGCTCCTGAGCCTGCGCGGGGGGCTCCGCGCGCAGTTCCGCAGCGAAGCGAGGACTGTTTGAGCACGGAGTCCCCCGCGCAGGATCGGGAGCGGACAGGGTCTAATGAGCGACTGAACGCGGTCGAACCCACCGAGACGGGGGAGTCCCCCGCGCGGGATCAGGAGCGGACTCCCATCGTAATCGCCCACATGTTTCCCGACCTGCTGAATCTCTACGGCGACGGCGGTAACGTGCGCATTCTGAGCGAGCGTCTTGCATGGCGCGGGATTCCCGTCCAAGTGAAGCGCGTCGAGTATGGTGAGTCCGTCGACCTCGGCGACGTCGACCTCGTGTTTCTCGGCGGCGGCCCCGACCGCGAGCAGAAACTCGCGTCGGCGGAGCTCATGCGCATGAAAGACGAGCTCGCCGCCTATGTGAAAGAGGACGGGCCGGTGCTCGCCATTTGCGGTGGGTATCAGATTCTCGGCAAGACCTGGCTGCTCGGCGACGAGGAGGTCCCCGGGCTCGATATCGTCGGCATCGAGACGCGCCGCCCTGGCACGTCTGCCGATCGCCTCATCGACAACATCGTTCTTTCTTCGCCTTTGGCGACGCATCCGGTGGTGGGATACGAGAACCACGCGGGCCGAACGTACCTCGCGGAAGGGGTGAAGCCTTTCGGCGCGGTGGTTTCCTCGGTCGGGCACGGCAACAACGACGCTGACAAGGCCGACGGCGCACTCTGCCGCAAGGTCCTCGGCACCTATCTCCACGGCCCGCTGCTTTCGAAGAACCCGGAAATCGCCGATTGGCTTTTGGTCGCCGCATGCGAACGCCATGCTCGGCGAACGGGTGAGAGCGAGCCTGCGCTTGCTCGACTCGACGACGCCGAGGAGCTGGCGGCAAACGCATTCATGGCGGATAAGGCCGGGGCGAAGTAGGCTTTCGTCTTGTTCGTTCTACCTGCAAAGTAGGGAAGGGGAGCCGAAAATTGTAGGTTTTCAGTGGGCGTCCTGCGGCTATTTGCCAGAATTGGGGCATCCTCGCTTGTCAATAATTAAGGCAGTCGGCAAAATCTATTTAACATGAGAAGAAATAAGAAAAAATCCCCCAATGCCGTCGGGAAGCACGGTCAACACACGATGGGCGCCCAAGCGTTCGCGAGCTTCGACCGGGAGTCCCCGACGCCCCACGCCTCCCATGCGGTGGCGTCCTTCGGTGACGGCGAAACCCCTGGCTCTGTGCAGAATCCCTACTCGCGTCGCGTGACGCAGGCGGAATATACCAAGAAGCGCAAGAGCAAGAAACGCAAGAAGATCGTGCTTGCAGTGTGCATCGCCCTTCTGGTGGTGGTGCTCGGAGGAGTCGGCGCCGCATTCGCCTACATCAACACTATCAACGCCAACCTCAACGAGGGCGTCGACGACGATCTTCGCGATGCGCTCGTCGACACGAAGTACGCCGGCGACCCGTTCTACATGCTGCTCATGGGCACCGACGGCTCGGAAGAGCGCTCGGAGTCTGCCGAGTACGCGGGCGATCAGTTCCGCTCCGACAGCATGATCCTTGCGCGCATCGACCCGCAGAGCAAGCAGGTCACCATGGTGTCGCTTCACCGCGATACGCTCATCGACATGGGCACGAACGGCAAGCAGAAGCTCAATGCGGCACACTCGATCGGCGGCGCGGCCTACACGATCGAGGTCGTTTCGAAGTTCGCGGGCGTTCCCATCTCGCATTATGCGGAAATCGACTTCGACGGCTTCAAGGAAGCGGTCGACGCGCTCGGCGGTGTGGAAGTCGACGTCCCGATGGAAATCAACGACGAGGATGCGGGCGGTCATCTCGACGCCGGCCTGCAGACTCTCAATGGCGACCAGGCGCTCATCCTGT
This sequence comes from Ellagibacter isourolithinifaciens, assembly GCF_008831035.1. GTDB lineage: Bacteria > Actinomycetota > Coriobacteriia > Coriobacteriales > Eggerthellaceae > Ellagibacter > Ellagibacter isourolithinifaciens. The sequence goes on from NZ_WAJR01000027.1 coordinate 7,396, forward strand.
GTCGCGCGCGCCATGCCTACGACGCCTACGGCGATGGCGACCGCTATCGCGCTGCCAACCAGCGCCTCGTGCTTTCCGCTGTCGCGAAGAAGATTCTCTCCTCCGACCCGATTACCATGGCGAACACGATTCAGGCGCTCTCCAAGTACATCACGACCGACTTCAACGTGACCGACATCGTCTCGCTCGCGTCGAGCATGAAGGGGCTCAACACCGACACTGGCATCTACTCGGCGATGGAGCCCACCACCTCGAAGCTCGTTAACGGTACCTGGTACGAATACGTGAACGAAAAAGAGTGGCAAACCATGATGCAGCGCGTCGACCAGGGCCTTCCTCCGACTACCGAGGACGAGATCGACGAGAAGAGCGGCACGGTGCTCGCCAGCACGGGCGACAAGGCGGGTGCAACCTCTAACACGTCTTCTACCACGACCGCAACCAGGTCGGGCAAGGTGGCCGTGAAGAACGGCGCGAACATCGACGGGGCCGCCGCAACTGCCGCGACGAAGATCGAGAAACTCGGCTACACCACCGAGACCGGTAACGCGAGCTCCTCGTTCTCGACGACGGTCGTCGTGTACAGCAACGACAGCCAGAAGGAAGCGGCTGAGGAAATCGTGAAACAGATCGGCAACGGTGTGGCGACCAAGAACGACGGGCGCTACACGTTCTCGACCGATTTCCTCGTGGTCATCGGCTCGGATTGGAAATAGCGCCTGCGCGCTTGCGGGCGCAGGGAGAATGGATGGAACACGCGCGGCAGCCGCATTGCGGGCCGCGCGTTTTTTATGGGAAGGAGCGTGGATGAAGTTCATCGTTATCGCGGTGGGGAAGCTCAAGGAGCGTTTTTGGACGGAAGCATGCGCGGAGTATCTCAAGCGCTTGCAGCCGTATGCGAAGACGGAGGTGCGCGAAATCGCCGACGTTGATCCGCGACGTGCGGGAGGCGTCGAGGGTGCGCGCGACAAAGAGGGCGCGGCGATTTGCGCGGAGCTCGATAAGCTGGGCCCGGACGTTCATGTGGCGCTTCTAGCGATCGATGGCAAGGAACGCTCGAGCGTGGGTATCTCGCAGCGGATCGATTCGCTCGCGCTTGCGGGGAAGAGCAGTTTCGCGTTTATCATCGGCGGGTCGGATGGTGTGAGCGCGGAGGTGCGCGCTCGGGCCGATGAACTGCTGTCATTCGGCCCGATCACCCTGCCCCACAACCTGGCGCGCGTCGTGCTCTTGGAGCAGCTCTACCGCGCGCAGAAGATTTCGCACGGCGAGCCCTACCACAAGTAGACGGCTGGCCGCGGGAAGGCGGCCAGCCGTCTGTCGAACTCAGGTTCCGCGCTCTGCGTGAGCTGTCCGCTTATGCAAGCAGCCCCTTGCCCGCACCGGAAGCAACCGCCGATCGTGCAACCAGATACGTCGACACCAGGTAGATGGCGTACACCGCAATCACCAGTGCGACACCAACGGCAAGCGTGCTGGCAACCGCCGAAGCGCCCCAAATCGACAGCAAGTTCTCGTACAGAATGCTGATCGCGCAGGCTGAATGACATCCCGCAACGAGAAGCGGCGCCCCGAAGTAAATGCCAACCTGCGTGCGCAGGCTTCGCAGAACCATGCCTCTGTCGCACCCCAGCTGAGCGAGTAAACGATAGCGCGGAATGCTGTCCGCTACCTCGGAGAGCTGCTGGACGGAAAGAACCGCCGCCGTGGTCATGAGGAAGATGAACCCGATGTAGAGCGCCAGGTAAACTAACAGCAGCGTAAGCCCCATGCTGTCGGCGACAACGCTTTCGCTCGTGTCGTAATAGGACACCGGCCATGCGCCGGGATCGTAAGTCCAGCCCTTTTCGGCAAGCTCTTCACTCGGCGGTGCCGCCTTCCCGTATTCAGCCATTATGTCTTTCATGGCCTGCTCTTGCGAATCACTTGCCAGATTGACGTTCAGCTCGCTCAAGTACGGCAGATCGCCAGCGGCGAACCTGTCGGCTGCCAACTCATCGGGAACCACCAGCACAGCGAGGAGGCAACTCATGCTGCTTACCTGGAGCGACTGCGAAACAACCTGCCCTGATGCGGTCAGCTCATGTCCATCGACGGTAATGGTCCGCCCTTTCTGGCCGAGGGCCTGCGCGTACTTGGCCGACTTGTCAACCGTGTTGTCGACCAAGTATTCGTCTGCAGCAAGCTCGATCGGCTTTTCGCCTGCAAGTTGCCGTGCAGCGTTGAACTGCGACAACGACACGTACTGCACGCCTTCGTCGGCCATGCTGGAGCTCTCGTCGGAGCCGATTTGGTCAAGCGTGAAGCCGCACGCATCGGCAAGCTGCTTGTTTGTCAAATCGTTCGCAAGCCATGTGTCCACCTGAGCCGATCCGGTCACGCGCTCGTCCCAATCAGGGATGAGCGATTTGAGATACGCAGCGGTGGAGCCGCCGTTCTCTTGCCAAAGGCGGCAAATCTCGTTGCGCTGGGCTTTGGTTTCCTCAATCGCTGCGGCCTTCTCCTTTTCCCCGCCATACTGCCCGGCGGGCACCGCCTCCATGTCGGAGGTGTCAAGCGCCATCAGGCTCGCGCGGATAGATACGTCGAACTGGGTATTCTCTTCCAGTTGATCGGAGAGCACCGACGCCAGGCTAAAGCCCGTCGAGAACACGACGATACTGAAGAACAGAAGGACGCTCACGGCCCACAGCGACACGAACGCAGTGTTCACCTTCGTTGCGATCTGGCGCATGGTGAACATGGCGAGACCCTTGAAGTACACGCCCCGCAAACGCTGGATCAGCAGGATGAAGAACCCCGACGCCGACCAGAATAGGCCCAACGTGCCGACGAGCATCAACAGGGTTGCGATGCGGAAGTGCTCGCCGAAGTAGACCAGTCCGTCGATGTTGAGCTCGGCGTACGCCTTTGCCAAGATGAGGCACGACAGCACGAACACAATCAGACAGATGAGGGGGTTGCGCACGGGCATGCGCTCGTTGCGGGAGTTGGCCGAAAGCAGTGTGGCAAGCTTGCAGCGTGAAATCTGCACGGCGTTGAACAGGGCAACCACGACGAAGATGAGCGCGAAACAGCCCAGGGTCAGCTGCGCGGAGTGGATGCTGAACAGCAGGTGGTAGTCGCTGATTGCCACGCCGATAAGGCCCGCTGTGGCGAAGGCGATCGCCTGTGAGATTAGAAAGCCCAGCTCCAGGCCCACCACCAGCGCAAGCACGCCGACGATCAGCGTTTCCGTCAGGACCACCGAGGAAACCTGTCGTGGGCTCATGCCAAGCAAAAGATAGGTGCCGAACTCTTTCTTGCGCGCCCGAACAACGAACCGGTTGGCGTACAGGACCAAAAAGCCCAAAACGACGGCGACGACCACGCTGAAATAGGTCATGACCTGAGACAGGATGTCGAAAACGCTCGCGCCCGACGCGAGGAACATGTTTTCGGCGCCTTCCTGGGCCTCGAACAGCACACGGGAGTCCCCGATGGCGTTGAAGGCGTAAAACACCGCCACGCCCAAAGTCAGGGTAACGAAATATACAGCGTAATCGCGCACGCTGCGGCGCACGTTGCGCAAGGCAAGTTTCAACAACATGATGACCGCCGCCTAGTTGCCGAGCGCGGTGACGTGCGATGCCACGAAACCGACCGCGGAGGATGAGCCCTGCTTGCCGGAAAGGAACGCCTGGACCTCAAGGATGCGCTGGTAGAAGTCGGTTCTGCTGTTATCGCCGCGACGCAGCTCGTTGAACAGCTTGCCGTCTTTGATGAACAGAATACGATCGGCGTACGATGCCGCAACCGCGTCGTGTGTGACCATCATGATAGTGGCGTGCAGCTTCGTGTTCAGAACCTCGAGGGTTTCAAGAAGAACGGCGGCGTTGCGTGAGTCGAGCGCTCCTGTGGGCTCGTCAGCAAGAACCAGCTTCGGGTCGGCAACGATGGCGCGGGCTGCAGCCACGCGTTGGCGCTGGCCGCCCGACATCTGGCGCGGGTACTTCCGCAGAACGTCCGTCACGCCCAAAAGAGTGGCGGTGCGCTCGACCTTCGTTCGGACGGCGTCGGCCTTCTCTCCCTTGATGGTGAGGGCCAAAGCGATGTTCTCGAAACCGGTCAGGGTATCGAGCAGATTGGCGTCCTGGAAGATGAAGCCCAGGTCGTCGCGGCGAAACTTGGAGAGCTGGCGGCTGCGTAGCTGCGTGATGTCGCGGCCGTTCAAGATGATGCTTCCGCTGGTCACAGTATCGATAGTGGAAATGCAGTTCAAAAGCGTGCTCTTACCCGAGCCCGATGGGCCCATCACGCCAACGAACTCGCCTTCGCAGATATCGAACGACACGTCATCAAGCGCACGTGTGACGGCCTCGCGCGAGCCGTACACCTTCAAAACGTCGCGCACGGAGAGCAAAACCTTGCGGCTGTTGGACTGATTCGCATTCGCGATGCCTGCTGGAGGGGTTGCGGTAACCACAGACATGGGGATTCCTTTCTCTTCGATTCGGCACATCCCCATGATGCGACGAGTGCGAAAACGGAGCCATCGAAGGGCCTTACCGCAATCTTACGGTTTTGTAAGGTTGGCAGCCAAGTCTATGCGCGTGCGGTCGAGCGGGAAGGTGAGCGCGATGGTCGTACCCGCCCCCTCTTCCGAGGAAACGCGCAGGCCAAGGCCCATTCTCTCGCAGGCGACAGCGGCAAGGTAGAGCCCCATGCCCGTCGCTTTGTGGTGCGTGCGACCCTGGCTTCCCGTGAATCCGCGGTCGAACACGCGCGGCACGTCGGCAGCGGGAATGCCGTCACCATCGTCGCTGATCAAAAGCTCGATGCACCCGTCTTTCGTCCCTGCGTCCTTCACCGCGCCTTCGAAGCGAACGGTCTTCGCGCCGTACTTCGCCGAGTTCTCCAGAACCTGCCCGATGATGAAGTCGACCCATTTCGCGTCGGCGAACACCTCGAGCGCCTCGTCGATCGCGAAATCAAGCGATACTCCCGCGCCGATGAGCGTGCGCGACTTTTGGCGGCACGCCTTGCGCGAGAGTGCCGCAAGGTTTAACTCCTCGATGGAGAAATCCTCGCTCAGTGTTGCCGAGCGCGCGTAGTATAACGCCTGCTCGACGCGCGACTCGATGCGATCGAGGTCACCGCGCACCTCATCGACCCCGGGCCCGTGAAGGCTCGATAGCGCCAACTGCGCCGACGCGATGGGCGTCTTCGCCTCGTGCACCCAAAGCTCGATGTAGTTACGGTAATCCTTCATGTCGCGGGAGCGGACGGCGAGCTCGTCCGAGGCGGCCTTGCCCTGCACGGCGAGCGCGCGATAGGCGATGGATCCCTCCAGCGTGCGCGGCTTGTCCAGAATCGACGAGAGGTAGCGCGCGTTGTCGGGCGAATCGCAGAACAGGTTCAGCTGCTGGTAGAACTCGCGATCGCGCGAGAATCCGACAGCAAGTACGATGCAGGCGAACAGGGCCTCGCAGATGGAAACAAGCGCGATTGAGGAAGCGTTCGAGCTGGTCACAACCATGATGCCCGCAACAACGAGCATGAGGGCGACCATGCCGAGCAAAAACCCGGCGCGCGAGCGAAGATACGCCCCGAGCGAGTACGCGCGATCGGGGCGGTCTTCGGCGGGGAACGACGTAGACGCGGGATCGTAGGGCGAACCAGAGGCCGCGTGGTCGGGCTTTTCCCGATTCGAGCTGCTCATCGAACCACATACCCCAGGCCGCGGCGGGTGGTGATGAAGTCGTCGGGCACACCTGCAGACTCCAGGCTGCGGCGCAGGCGATTCACGTTCACCGTGAGCGTGTTGTCGTCGACGAACGCGTCGGTCTGCCACAGTTCGTCCATCAGCTCGCTGCGCGAGATGATGGATCCCGCGTTCTCCATAAGGATGCGTAAAATTAGAAGCTCGTTGCGCGAGAGCTCCACGCGCTTGCCGCGGTACGAAACCACGGCCCGCACGCTGTCGAGGGAAACGCCGCCATGATCGATTTGCCCGCGCGCCGAATCGGCAGACCCGCTGCGGGCGAGAGCGCGGTCGATGCGGGCAAGCAGCGCAGCGGGGCGATACGGCTTGACCACGTAATCGTCCGCGCCGACGTTCATGCTCATGACCTCGTCAAACTCGCTGTCCGAAGAAGTCAGCACAATGATGGGGACGTTGCTTTCCTGACGAATCGCTCGGCAGATTTCGTGGCCGTACGCGCCGGGAAGCGAAAGGTCGAGCAGGATGCAGTCGGGGGCGGCAGTCAAAGCCTCGGCCGCGGCGTTCGTAAACGACTCGCAGCAAAGGCACTCGTGGCCCTTGAGCTGCAGCATGCGCACAAGATTTTCCCGCAGCGAGACATCGTCTTCGACAATAAGCAAACGCGCCATCGGTCCCCTTTCGCGTCGATCGGATAAGCCGATGATAACGCAACGGGAAACTATCTGGCATTTTGTTATCGTATTGTAGCGGCGCCTTCGCGCCCTTAAAGTGACCAGCATCGTGGGTGCTGCCAGAGCCGCCGCTCCGTTAAATGCGCAGGCCGACGTGTAGAACATGCGTGTTCGGCCGTTTGCTGCGGGTCTTGGGAAGTGTGGGGCGGCGAGATAGAAAGTCAAGTGTGCCGCCCCCGCAGTTGGAAGGTAATGAACGGGAAGGTGGGCGAGCGCTTGCATAAGGAGGACACAGACGCTCGCCTGGTGTGTTTCAGACCTCTTCAAGTATAGGACGTATGCCAATAAATGACAAGCGCCAATCTACGGTATTTCATGCATGTCGCACTGCGCGCTCGCGCTATACTGGTGCGATTGCGGGCAGTGTGTCCGCCTCGGCTACGGGCGGCATGCCCGCGCGTCGCTTCTCGCTTGGAAAGGTGAATCGATGAGACTGATCTCGTGGAACGTGAACGGCCTGCGCGCTGTTATGAAGAAGGGGTTCGAGGATATCGTGGCCGAGTTCGACGCCGACGTCTTTGCCCTGCAGGAGACGAAGCTCCAGGCGGGGCAGGCGACGCTCGATCTCCCCCAATACCTGGAGTTTTGGAGTTATGCCGAGAGGAAGGGTTACTCGGGGACAGCGGTCTTCACCAAGCGCGCGCCTCTTCAGGTGCTCCACGGGTTGGGTTCGGAATACCTCGATACTGAGGGGCGCATCGTCGCGCTCGAGTTCCCCGAGTTCTGGTTTGTCGATGTGTACACGCCGAACGCGCAAAACGAGCTCGCCCGCATCGGGCATCGCATGGAATGGGACGACGCGTTCCGCGACTTTTGCAAGGGGCTTGAAGAGGGCGTGCTTCCCGGGGACGTTCCCGTCGAGCGCGCCGACGCCGACGGGATGGTCACTCTCGGCCCCGACGCCCCCAAGGACACCCCGCGCCACTCGCTCGGGGCGGGGCACATGCCCAAAGAAGTGCTTCCTCTGACGCAGGCGGGGGAGACTGCCGCGCCGAAGCCTGTCATCATGTGCGGCGACTTCAATGTGGCCCACAACGAGATAGACTTGAAGAACCCTGGCCCTAACAGGGGCAATGCGGGTTTCTCCGACGAGGAGCGCGGCAAATTCTCCGACTTGCTCGCCGCAGGCTTCACCGACACGTTCCGCACCCTTCATCCCGATACGACGGGTGCGTACTCGTGGTGGAGCTATCGTTTCAACGCGCGCAAGAACAACGCGGGGTGGCGCATTGATTACTTTTTGGTGAGCGACGGAATCGCCGACAAGGTGGAGGACGCGAGCATTTACAATGAAGTATTCGGAAGCGACCATTGCCCGGTGGGCATAGACATAGCACTGGAGGATTAACGGCCTATGGATACTCGGAAAATCGAAGAAGGAGTGCGCCTCATTCTCGAGGGCGTAGGCGAGGACCCCGATCGCGAAGGGCTTCGCGAAACGCCTGCCCGCGTGGCGCGCATGTACGAAGAGGTGTTCGCGGGGCTCGCGCAAGATCCCGCCGTCCACTTCGAGAAGACCTTCGACGAGCACTGCAACGAGATGGTCCTCGTGCGCGACATCTCCTTCTATTCGATGTGCGAGCATCATCTGGTGCCCTTCTTCGGCAAGGCGCACATCGGCTACATCCCCGCCGCGGACGGCCGCGTGTGCGGACTCTCGAAGCTCGCGCGCCTCGTGGAGGTGTTCGCGAAGCGTCCCCAGGTGCAGGAGCGCCTGACCGGGCAGATTGCCGACACCCTGGTGGAGCAGCTCCATCCGCAGGGCGTCATCGTGGTGCTCGAGGCCGAGCACATGTGCATGAGCATGCGCGGCGTGAAGAAGCCGGGCAGCCGCACAGTCACGAGCGCAGTGCGCGGCGTGTTCGCGGGATCGACGCCCGCTTCGCGCGCTTCTCGCAGCGAGGCCATGTCGCTTATCCTTCGCGACGCTCGCTAGGCGCAGCGCACGTCGTCGCCGGCGGGCGAATCGGGTAGTATGGGAACCACAAGAAACGGATGAAAGGTGCAACCATGAAGTGCGTTATCTCTGTTCTGGGCAAGGACCGCAGCGGCATCGTCGCGGCAGTGGCGGTGGCGCTTGCGGAATGCGGTGCGAACATCGACGATATCAGCCAGACCATCTTGAACGACATCTTCTCGATGACGATGCTCACTACGCTCGATACGGAAAAGGCCGACTTCGACACCGTGCAGGACAAGCTCAAGGCGGTGGGCGAGGATCTCGGCGTGCAGATCATCATCCAGCGCGAAGACGTCTTCCAGTACATGTACAAGATTTAGAAAATGACATCTGAGCTGGGGCTCGCTTAGCTCCAACTCATATCACGCCACATTGCGGCCATATCGCCCGTCGGGAAGATTGATTCTCGGCGGGCTTTCTTTTTGCCCGATTCTATTCGTCATTCACTATAATGGAGCATGAGCGATAAGGGTCGCAAGCTTGTACTGCGGCACATGAACAGGAGGAACTATGAGAGATCATTCCCAGCATATCCAGCTCTCCCGTGAGCAGGCGGTTTCGTCGATGCTCGAGGCGATGGATGCGGCACCTGCGGGTTTCGGGTGGGCGAACATCGCCGCGGGCGAGGATTTGCACAGCGGCGAGGTTGCTCGAAAATGCTGCGAGCAGGTGGCGCTCGCCGATTCGGTGGGGCGTGTGCTCGCCTATGACGTGGTCTCTCGGTGCGACATGCCCTCCGCGCTCACGTGCGCGATGGACTCGATCGCCCTGCACTGGTCCGATTTCGAGAACCTCGCGGAAGGCGAGCTTCCCGACACGAGCGCATGGGTCCGCGGGGTGGATTGGCAGTTCGCGAACACGGGCGTCGCAATGCCCGAAGGGTTCGACACCGCTATCGTCATCGAGCACGTGCAGGTGTCGGAAGACCAGCAGCACGTGACCATCGACGCCGCCCCCTCGAAGCAGGGTGCGGGCACGCGTCCTGCGGGTTCGACCATGAAACGCGGCGATGTCCTCGCGACTGCCGGCACGGTTGTGACGCCTGACGTTGCGGCGCGCATGGGTACGGGCGACAATGCCGTGGTTCCTGTGGTTCGCAAGCCCCGCGTGGCCTTCATCCCCACGGGCAACGAGCTTGTTCCCGCAGGTATCCCCCTCGATCCGACGCGCGTCGATCAGTTTGCCGCCCGCGGCCGCAACTTCGAGACGAACAGCATCCTCGTGCGCGCGAAGGTGGAAGCGTGGGGCGGACAGTTCGTTCCCTTCGACATCGTGTGCGACGAGCGCCCCGAAATTGAGGCCGCCATCAAGCGCGCATGCGAGGTTGCCGACATCGTCGTTCTAAACGCGGGCTCCTCGAAGGGCTCGGACGACTGGTCGTGTGAGGTCATGGAGGAGATGGGGCACATGATCTGCCATCAGACGAACCACGGCCCCGGGCATCACAGCTCCTACGCCGTCGTTGACAACGTGCCCATCGTGGGCATCTCCGGTCCTTCGGGCGGCGCGTCGTTCACCCTTGATTTCTACCTGCGTCCGCTTATGCGCAAGTATTTGGGGCTTAATCCTATCGTGCCGAAGACGGCGGCCCGCTTGACCGAGGCGTTCCCGGCTCCGAAGCACGGCCCGGGTGCGAAGAACGGCAAGCCCGCAGGCGAGGATCGCCCGCGCGAGCATCCCGACCATGCGCCGGGGGAGCCGGAATTCTTCGGCATCCGCCCTCTCCGTGTGGAGCCGAGTGCCGACGGCGTGCTCGAGGCGACGCCGATCGACGGTCGCCCCGGGTCGAAGACGGCATGGGGAGCGAACGCCTTCACTATGATGGGCATGGGCCCCGGCATCGAGCCTCCCGCGGCGGGCGATATCATCGAGGTGGAGTTTCTCTAGCGAAGCTCCTCGGCGACGCTTTCCCGCATGGTGTTATACTTTCTTGCAGTGATTGGCAGTTTGCAACGGCAACCCGGTGCCCGAAGGGTGCGGGGAGAAAGGAGCGCGTTATGTCTATGAACAAAGTGCTCGCTGCGGTGGATGCAACTGATGGCGGTCGCAAGGCGTTGGAGCTTGCGATCAGCGTGACCGAGAACAACCCCGATGCTGTCATCGACTTGGTGTACGTGGTGCCGATTCCCTTGCTCGACGATTCCCAGATGACGAGCTTCCGCTCCATCTTGGAAATGATGATGAACGATGGGAAATCGCTGCTCGAGAGACTGGTCGGCGCTCACGAGGATGCGGCCGATCGCCTGAACCCGCTGCTCATCACGGGAACGAACCCCGCTACCGAGATTGTAAAGCTGATCGACCAGGGCGACTACGACCTCGTCGTCATCGGCAACCGCGGGCTTTCGGGCATGAAGGAGTACATGGGCAGCGTCAGCCATAAGGTGCTGCATGGTTCCTCTGTGCCGGTGCTCATCGCCAAGTAAGCCAGACTTCGAAACAAGGAGCGTTCTGTGAGCGAATCGAAAAGCGAGCAGGGCGGCAGGGAAAAGGAGCGCGTGCGCAAAAACGCGCTCCTTTTGTTCAGCAAGCCGCCGATTCCGGGTTTGGTGAAAACCCGCCTGACCGTGCTGAAAGACGGTGTGTTCCAGCCCGAGGTCGCCTCGGGGCTCTACCACTGCATGCTCTTCGATGTGGTGGAAATCTGCTGCGCGGCGATGGCGGATTTGGAGCGCGAAAGCGCCGAGCGGGCACAGGCGGCCCTGGCCGCAGGCGAGGAAGTGGTGCGCGACGAGTACGAGATGATCATCTCGACGACGCCCGCAAAGAACGTCGAGGTGATGCGCAAGCTGTTTTCCGATGCGGGCGAATGGCCGCGCGAGCTGGTGTTTCTCTGCGATGAAGGCGCCAGCTTCGACGAGCATTACAACCAGGCGTTCGAGAAGACGTGGGCGCGCGGTGCTGATTGCATCCTCTCGATGGGCGCCGATATGCCCGCTCTCACCAAGGCCGACGTGCGCGCAGGGTTCAACGCGCTCCACAAGCTCGATGGAGTTGCGGGCGGTGGCATCGTGCTCGCTCCCGACCAGGAGATGGGCGTGTCGGTGATCGGTTGGACGCGCGAGACCGACTTCGACCACTCGGGCGTGTTCTACAACCAAGAGGGCCTCACGGTACTTCCCGCCTATATCGACAAGGCGCGAAAGCAGGGGCTCCCTGCGCTTTATCTGCCGCCTATTCCCGACGTGGACACGATGGCAGACCTCATGCACAACATCACGCTCGTCGAGGCGCTCAACTACTGCGCGCAATACGACGACGTCACGCCGCCGTGGCGCACGGCCCAGGCGCTCAAGGAGATGGGGTGGGACGAAGTGCGCGTTCCCCCCAACGACCTGCACGACCCGCGAGAGGAAATCGATAAGTAAGGGAATTGGGCGGGCGAAGATTTGTCTCCCGCCTCGCTTAGAAGTGTCGAGAAGTTTTCCATCTCCCGTCTCGCCTTGAAGTCAGCGAGCGAGGTTCTGGCGAGTGCAGATGGCGTGAAAAGAGTTCGAAGCGTACTTCGGTACGCGAGAAATCTTTGGAACGCCAGCTGTGCCGCCAGAGCCTCGCGCAGCGTCGGCCCGTTCCGGCGGTCGTCAGACCGCCGGAACCACAAGCTCCCAGAAGGCAACCGCGCTTGCGGCAGCGACATTCAAGGAATCTACCTGGTGGTACATGGGGATCTTCACCGTGTAATCGCAACGGGCGATGGTGCTCTCGGCCAGGCCGTCGCCTTCCGTGCCCAGTACGAGCGCAATTTTCTCGCATTCCTTCAGCTTCTCGTCGCGCAAGCTCACCGAGTTGTCGGAAAGCGCGAGCGCTGCCGTGGTGAAGCCGAGCTCGTGGAGCAAGGGGATGCCGGTTTGTGCCCAATCGTGGGCGTCTTCCCCGATGCGCGCCCAGGGAATTTGAAACACAGTGCCCATCGAAACGCGCACCGCGCGGCGGTAGAGCGGGTCGTAGCATGCCGGCGTGATCAGCACGGCGTCGACCCCGAGTGCTGCTGCCGAGCGGAAGATCGCCCCGACGTTGGTGTGGTTCGTGATGTCTTCTAAGACCGCGACGACGCGCGCTCCCTCGCATGCCTCGGCGACGCTTAACGGGCGTGGTCGGCGAAAGGCCCCCAAGGCGCCGCGCGTCAGCTCGAAGCCGCAGAGTTTCTGCAGCTCATCGTGGGGAGCGACAAACACGGGGATGGTGGGGTCGATCTGTTCGATGCGCTCGACGATGCTCGCCATGGAGGGCAGCCATTTCTCCTCCATGAGCAGCGACAACGGCTGCATTCCCCCTTCGAGGGCGCGCTCGATTACCTTTCCCGACTCGGCGATGAAGATGCCCTTCTCGGGTTCGAGCTTGTTGCGCAACTGTGCTTCGGTGAGCCGTGCATAGACGTCAAGGCGCTCGTCTTCAAGCGTGTCGATTCTCGCAATCATGATGGTCTAAATCCCCTTCGGAGCGCGCATTGCGGGAAGTTCGCTTGCATCGGTCGAAGTGCGCGTTGCGGGCGGCGCGGTCGTGCCCGTCGGCGCCAACGTGCGGGAACCGAGCGTGCGGGGATGGTGGCCCGACGTGGGGGCGTTGCAAGGTGCGGCTGCGCCCGTCGTTCGGTCGGCTTGATCTGCCGCCTGGCCGGTTGCGTAGTACTCCGCTTCGATCGCGCGCGCCGTGTCGCCTGCGATGTCCTGCACCTGGGAGAGCCCCTGTTCGAGGAATTCAGCCACGCTCATGATGTGCGCGCCGATATAGGCCATGTCCTCGATGTTTGCGCGCTGAACCTCGGGCGTGCGCGAGGAGGTGGCGTCTTCCAAGACGACGACGTTGTAGTTCAGGGAAAGTGCGTCGTAGCAGGTCGAGCGCACGCAGTTCGGAGTCGTGGTGCCCGCGAGCACCACGGTGTTTATGCCCTCGCGCGAGAGCACGTCGTCGAGCTGCGTGTCGAAGAACGCTGAGAAGCGCGGCTTCACCATCACGCGGTCGCCGTCTGCGGGCGTCAGCATGTCAGGCCAGTTGAGCGAGCTCTCGTCCTCGCTCGCGGGGGAAAGCGGGCGCCCCCCGTCGCGCCATTGCCGATAACGCACGGGTTCCACGTTCGCGCCGTCGGCGCTGTAGATGCGGCGGATATGGAAGATGCTCATTCCGATCGAGCGCGCGAAATCGAGAGCGTGGGCGCAGGCGGGCACCGTGTCCGCAGCACCCGCAACGCACAGGGCGCTCGTTGGGTCGATGAAGCCGTTTTGCATGTCTATCAGCAGGAATGCTGCACGTGTTGGTTCTATCATAGAGTCGCTTTCCTCATGGTCGGTCTTCGTAGTATAGCGCCTCGCGCTCGGGCTTGGGCCGGCGCGGACGCGTGCGGGTTCTTGGACGGTTTAGCGATTCGTCAACGGAATCGGTGACGGTATGGGATTGTGTTGGGAATGCGGGTATACTCGTATTCTCAAAGAAGGAAAAGGGGAACAGTGTCACACGAAGACAATGCCGCCGAATCGGACGCCCAGGCACCCGACGGCGCGCTCGACCGATACGGAAATCCGGCCGATCATCCATCGTTCAACCAGTTCGTCGCCACGATTTCGGCCCTCAGGGCCCCGGACGGCTGTCCATGGGATCGCGAGCAGACGCACGTATCAATCTCCCACAACATGATAGAGGAAGCCTACGAGGCCGTTTGCGCGATCGAGGAAGAGGACGTCGCCCACCTGCGTGAAGAGCTTGGCGACGTGCTTTTGCAAGTGGTGCTCCAAAGCCAGATTGCCGCCGATGCGGGGGAGTTCACAATCGACGACGTGTGCGCCGACGTGAACGCCAAGATGGTACGCCGCCATCCGCATGTGTTCGGCAGCGTCGAGGCCTCCAACGCGAGCGAGGTGCTCGATGTGTGGGATCAGGTGAAACTTGCGGAGCGGCAGGCGACAGGCGGCGCCGACGGCTCGGGTGCGAGCGAACCCGAGGGCCTGCTTGACGGCGTGCCGCGTACCTTCCCCGCGCTCATGGAGGCGCAGAAGATTTCCCGCAAGGCTGCTGCCGTAGGCTTCGAATGGGACTCCATCGAGGACGTGTGGGACAAGGTCGCCGAGGAGAAAGCCGAGCTCATCGAGGCGTACGCCGCTGCCCCGCATGCCGCAAACGGCAAGATCGACACCTCGGTGGCGGGTGAGTTCGGCCTTGGCGAAGAGGAGGCGGCTCGTCGTGCCGAGGCGGCGGAGATGGAGTTCGGCGATGTGCTTTTCGCCCTGGTCAACGTGGGCAGGCGCATGGGGATCGATGCCGAAAGCGCCCTTCGCGCCTCGAACGCGAAGTTCCGCGCCCGCTGGGCAGCGATGGAGGAAATAGCCTCCGAACAGGGGAAACGTATGCAAGATTTCTCGACCTCGGAGCAAAACGAGCTCTGGGGCGAAGTGAAGGGGAGATAAGATGACGAGCGCCGCGCAGCTTTTGAGCGAGCAGGACCATAGGGACACGTGGTCGCTTACGATCGGCAAGGACATGTCGGATGAGGATATCGAGTTCGTGCGCGAGGCGGGAGCGAAGCTTCGCGAGCTGAGCCAGCGTTACCGCGCCGCGCTGCGCGAGATGGTCGTCCGCTTCGAGATTCTCGATCAGGATTTGAACCTGCGCAAAGACCGCACGCCCATCCATCATGTCGAATCGCGTGTGAAGACCCCCGAGAGCATCATCGAGAAGATTGGCCGCTACGGCAAGGAGCGCACGCTCGAGAACATCGAGAAGTACATCATGGACATCGCGGGCATCCGCGTGATCTGCTCCTATATTAGCGACGTGTACAACCTGTTCGACCTGCTGCAACGCCAGGACGACCTGGAAATCGTCACGGTCAAAGACTATATTGCTAACCCCAAGCCCAACGGGTATCGCAGCTTGCATGTGATCGTCCGCATTCCCGTGTACTTCCTCGATTCCAAGCAGATGGTGCCGGTCGAGATTCAGCTGCGCACCGTCGCCATGGACTTCTGGGCAAGTCTCGAGCACGACCTGAAGTACAAGGCGAAGCGCGAGATCGAGGGCATCGATTCCTACGGCGAGCTGAAGGATTGCAGCCGCATCATCGAAGACGTCGAAGCGCGCATGCAGATCCTCGCGCGAGCGCTCGACTCCGAATAGCAGGGGCATTTCTCCGCGCGGCCGCCGCGTTCTCGCGGTTTTTCTTGACTTGAAGCAAGCTCGAGGTTTTATCATGGGTGCATTCCAGAGAGAGGAGCACCCATGAACTCAGATTTCGCGCGCGTGTCGAAGCTCGGCTTCGGCTGCATGCGCCTGCCGCAGACCGACCCGAAGGATCCCACCGCAATCGACATCGAGCACGTCAAGCAGATGGTCGATACCTACTTGGCCGGCGGCGGGAACTACTTCGACACCGCGTTCGTCTACCACAACGGCGCATCCGAGAAGGCTCTCGGGGAAGCGCTCGTCGCGCGCCACCCGCGCGAGTCCTACACCATCGCCACGAAATGCCTCGCCTGGGCGTGCCCCGACGAGAAGACGGCGAAGTCGAATCTGCCCACGTCGCTTGAGCGGCTGGGAACCGACTACATCGATTTCTACCTGCTCCACAACGTGGGCGGAAAGCGCACGAAGGTCTTCGACGATTGGGGGATGTGGGACTTCGCGCAGAAGGCCAAGCAGGACGGCCTGATTCGCCACGTCGGCTTCTCCATGCACGACGGCCCCGAGACGCTCGATCGCGTACTTACCGACCATCCCGAGATGGAGTTCGTGCAGCTGCAGGTGAACTACCTCGATTGGGAAAGCCCGGTCGCGCAATCGCGCCGCTGCATGGAAGTGGCTGCCGAGCACGATGTCCCCGTCATCATCATGGAGCCAGCCCGCGGAGGGATGCTCGTCAACCTGGCCGATCGCGTTGCGGCGCCGCTGGTTGCCTGCAGCCCCGAGAAAAGCCTCGCGTCCTGGGCATATCGCTTCTGCTACAACTTGCCGGGCGTGCTCACGGTGCTCTCTGGCATGTCGACGATCGACCAGGTTCGCCAAAACATCGCTGATTTCAAGGCGAACGAGCCGTTTTCCCCGGAGGAAACCGAGGCGCTTGCCCAGACGCGCGAAATCCTCGAGTCGATTGCGGCGATTCCTTGCACGAACTGCCGCTATTGCGTGAAGGGGTGCCCGCAGGAAGTCGCCATCCCCGAGATCATGGGGCTTTTGAACCTCGAGGCGCAGGTCGAGAACAACAAGTTCGTGAGCGACTTGTACAGCTGGCAGGCGAAGCCCGGTCGCGCCTCCGACTGCATCGAGTGCGGCCTGTGCGAGTCGATGTGCCCGCAGCAGATCGGCATTATCGAGAACTTGAAGACCGCCGTCGAGCACTTCGAGTAAGGTCGAGCGGGCTTTGGGTGCGGCTGGGCCCAGATGCGCTCCCGGCTGCGTGCAGCGGCGCCGCACCCCGATTATTCACGCCTGTAACAAAGATGTAACAGCATCTGGCCTTTTCTTGTTCGACAAAGCCTTTGCAAGCCTTTATAGTGAACGAGATATCTCATCTTGCTTTTAATATGGAAAGGGGAAGGAAGATGAAAATGAAGAAGCTGGGCGTGGTGCTCGCCGCTGGCGTGCTTGCCGCTTCGCTTGCCCTGTTCGGATGCTCCTCGAACAGCACCGCGGGCAACGACACCAAGAAGGACGATTCCGCCAAGGCCGATACGAGCTACACGCTTGTCAAGGATGGCACGCTCACGATGGGCACCTCCGCCGACTATCCTCCGTTCGAGAACCTCGAGAACGGTGAGGCTGTCGGCTTCGATGTCGATCTGTGCAAGGCTGTTGCCGACGAGCTCGGCCTCAAGTTCGAAGTCGTCAACAACCAGTTCGACTCGCTGCTCACCGGCCTTGCCGCGGGCGGCAAGTTCGACGTCGTGCTTGCTGGCATGACCGTCGAGCCCGAGCGTGAGGAGCTTGCCGACTTCACCGACACCTACTACGTCGATGACCAGGCTGTTGCCGTTATGAAGGACGGCGCGATCACCAAGGACAACGCCAAGGAAGAGCTGAACAAGGCCGGCGTCATCATCGCCGTGCAGTCCGGTACCACCGGTGAGACCTACTGCCGCGAGAACTTCCCGAACGCGACCATCCAGCCCTATGGCAACTCCACCGATAGCTTCGCCGCTATGCAGGCTGGCCAGGCGACTGCCGTGTGCACCAACGCCGCCGTCGTGAAGAAGATGCTCTCCGAGGCCTACAGCGACGCCCAGGTCGTCCTCGAGGTTGCGACCGGCGAAGAGTACGCCATTGCCGTGAACAAGGACAACCCGGAGCTCACCAAGGCCATCAACGAGGCCATCAAGAAGCTTCAGGACGATGGCACCGTCGAGAAGCTCGCTGCCAAGTGGCTCGGGTAAGCCCCTTGCCGCACGCTGAGCGCCCGTAACGGGCGAGAGCTCGCGTGCCGATAGCGTTCGAGAATCGCCATTGACGCCCTATCCTGTCCGAGAGCGGCTCGCCGAGAAGCGAGCAAGCTCGAAGCCGGGATAGGGCTTTTCTTTTCCTGAGTACCCGCCGGCCTCCTCGATTTTGATTTGACGAACGGATATTTTAAACTATGTGATAAATGCGAGAAGAAAGGAACACGCGATGAGGATCCCTGGAAAGCAACTGGCGACGGGCATGGCAGTTGCACTCGCATGCGCTCTCGGAACTTTTCTCCTTGGCTGGGTGCAGCGGAGCTAAATCCCCTATTCATGACGAAATCGAGGTCGCGAAGGCAGACATCGCCTCCGACGTGCCGTCGGAGATAATAGAGGGCTGGTCTTTCCTGGCGCAAAACAAGGATGACTCCGAGGCAAAGAGGGCTATTGAAGAGTTGGGGGGCATCCCCACGCCGTATGCGAACCTGTACCAGCTCTGGCGCATGGCGGGCAAGGGGAGGATGACCCTGCGCCAGGCGGATGACCTCGACCGAGAAGAAGAGATTGAGGAATACTTCCAAAATGCGCTTGGCATCAGCATGACGGAAAGCACGGCGGAATACGGAGTCTGCAAGGTTCCGTGCTTGAGTGCGAGCAACGAGTACGTCAAGTCGGCGACCGATGAGATTTTCGGGAAGGAGGTCATCACCCAGATAAACGCGAACAATTGGTACTACCTGGATAGAGACGACTATCCGACCAACCTCGAGCTCCAAGTGCAGGACGTGCCCGAGATTAGCAGTGAAAGCGAGGCCGTTGCTATCCTCGACAAAATTACGGACTACGCGGGCCTCGGGCAGAAGACCTCCCAGGGCGGAAGCGACGCCGGGCTTTGGTACACCTGCGGCAAGAAGGATGGCGCGACTTGGTATGCGATCTACCACTTGGAGGCTTCGTCAGTCGGAGACTATCCGATGATTAACGTCTGGGTTTCTGACTGCTTCGCTTCCAATGCAGAATCAGCGCTCAAGAACTACGATCGCAGTGAGGACTTCGAACTATACGATGCCCTGCTAAGCGGTCGCCAGGAGAGCGAGAAGGCTTCCAGCAGTAGCTCCTCCTCAAACAGTTTGAGCCAGAGCGCGCCGAAGGACGAAAAGATCACTGAGATCGACGGCAAGACCGTGTGGAAAGTCCAGGCAACCTCTTCGAGCATTCATTTCCTGGGTTCCTTCACGGGGTCTGGTAACTTTATTGTTAAGCTCCTGGATTCAAACCAAGACCTTGCGAGTCTCGTTTGCAACGAGATCGGAGACCACAAGCTCGACAAGAGTATCTCCACGTCGGTGGGAAGTACTTACTACATCCAGATTGAATGCAGCAGCGGCACGTGGAACGTGTCGTGGAGCGGCACGGGCGGAGCGTAGCAAAGAAGCGGGCTCGTTAACCAGAGGCTCAACCCATGCGCATGCGCCGTGCCAGAGCGGCGCATGCGGCAACGCGGGATTAACCAGCCTCAGGTTCCTGGGAGCAAGAAGGCTCATCAGGGTATCGCCCGGCGGAACGAGCGCATTCGACAAATAAAGGCACGAAACCCGTGAAAAAAGCAGATGCGAAGTTTGGCGTTTTCGGCACAGACGCTAGTTATTAATCAGGACATCTGCCTGCAATCACTTCCACGAGAGAACAGGCTCCGGAAAGGCAAGGCTCGCTAATGCCTTCTCACGTTCATTTTCTACGACCAGGCCGACGACATCGTGAACGAGGCCCGCAGCTGCGAGAAGCGCTTGCTCGAGAACGGCCTGCCAGATGTCGCGCTCAATTCCGAGCCACCGCTGAACGGCCTCAAGGGATATGAAGGACTCATGTTAATCAGCGCAGGAAGATGCGTGCCATGTTTTCAGAGCTTGTGCGCCGCCTCCCCATCGGTTACGTCGCGTTTTCGTACCGAAGGAGCGAGTTCGAGGACCTGGCGAAGCTCACCACCCGCATGAAACGAGACATATCCAACCCTCAGTTTGTCCTCCTCCAGTTCTTCCAGTCTTTCGATGACATGAAGGTCTACTACGACGATGGTCAAGACATTGTTAGGCAAGCGCTCGACCAATCGTTTGTCTTTGTCCTGCCGAAGGGCGTCGTCGAGCGTCGCAAGACTTTCGCGGTTGGGCTACCGCCTCGAGCAGGTGGCACGTAGCACGAGATTGCCAAATCGAACAAGGGTGTATATAATATGCGTCGATGGGCCCGGGATGACCGCTGATTCAAGTCACCGGGCCTAAATTTGTATTTTCAGGAGAAACCTTATGGCAGACGCATGCGAGCACCCCGAAACCGAAGTGCGGCTCGAGTGGGCCGAGCGCTGGCTTTCGCCATCAAGGCTTTCCTCTTACCTGAACCTTTGCGGCGGCGACGTCGAACTCGCGCTCGATCTGCACGAATGGAACCTCATGCTCGGGCGCGCCCTCATGGGCGACATTGCGCACTTCGAGCTCGCACTGCGCAATGCGTACGATAGGGCCCTCACCGAGCGCTTCGAAGGCGACGAGCACTGGCTCTTCGACGCGAGCTCACCCGTGACGCGCCCCATCATGCGAAAGAGCAAGGCGAATAAACTGCGCGACGTGAACATGGTGAACCGCCGAGCCATCGACGATGCCCGCGGGCGGGCGCACGACCCGGCAAACCCCAATCAGGTGATCGCGGGCCTTATGCTCGGCTTCTGGGCGCACATGACCGACCGCAGCCGCGAACGAGACCTTTGGATCCCGTATCTGCACGCCGCATGGCCAGCTGGAACCGACAGGGCGAAGCTCAACCTGCAGCTCGAGGCAATCAACAAGCTGCGCAACCGTGTCGCGCACAGCGAGCGCCTGTTCAATCCCAGACCCGACGGGTGCTCGCCCGCAAGGGTCGACGCGGTGATGCTCGCCTTGTTCCGCGCTTTATCGCCGGAGGCTTACGAAGGCCTTTACGGCAACGAGGGCAAGACGACGATTGAGAGATTCCTCGATGACCACCCGTCGCCGATAGATGTGAGGCTATAGCAAATCCGCCTGCCGAGTCCGCACGCACCGAATCACCCCTCTCCGAGCCACTCGCTACGAATCCCTACGGAAACCCGGGAGTGATTAAAGGAGCGACCTGCGGTTTCGCGAATCAATTGAGTCATTCCTGAAATCGCGAATCAAGGGCCTGATTCGCCCAAATTGCGCATGAATCAACCCCTCGGCGGCATGACACGGCACGCATCGATAACACTCGGACTGGATTAGTCACTGAGTGGAAATAAGCCAGCCACGTTTTTTGCCGGATAAAGTCGTCTGCGGTGTATCGTGGCGTTCCGAGTACCCCAACTTTTGGGATTGACTCAGAGGCGCAATCGACGAACAGGTCGATCGATCGAAAGAAGAGGAATCTTATGGTGTCTAGGGAAGTTCGCGCTGCCGACAGCAAGTTCATTGCGCTTACCCTTCGGCGCAAGCCCGAGGAAATCGGAATCTCCTTGGACGAGCACGGCTGGTCGGATGTTGACGAGTTGGTGCGAGGCATTTCCAAAACAAGACCTTTACCCACGACATGCTCGAAGAGATTGCAGCAGCGTCAAGCCGAGCGACGGGGTGTGTGGGTCAGACGTGTAGGGCGCTGCCTGGCAAGGAAATCCCGCTGCGAGCACCCAGGGGCGTTTGGAGGGCCAGAGATAGGTTTTGTAATAGCCTTTGGAGTTATCGGAAATACCAAAACGCAGGTTGTGGACGTGCTAGAATTGCATGGCCTTTATTATGTAATTAACCGCAGGGCTATGAACTGGATGAGGCTCTCTTCGCATTGGCGGAGAGGGCTTTTTAATCGTAGAGGAACGTACATGCACATGCAGAACTTGAAAGCGAATA
Organism: Ellagibacter isourolithinifaciens; assembly: GCF_008831035.1. Classification (GTDB taxonomy): domain Bacteria; phylum Actinomycetota; class Coriobacteriia; order Coriobacteriales; family Eggerthellaceae; genus Ellagibacter; species Ellagibacter isourolithinifaciens. The sequence continues at coordinate 29,043 of NZ_WAJR01000027.1, forward strand.
CCGTGCGCACCGCGTTTTGCGCACTGCTCGTCTCGTTCGCGCTCGTGTTCGCCGGTGCGGCGCAGGTTGCCGTCGCCCCGACGAACGCGTATGCGCTCGACACCGCCAAATGCACGGCGAAACCCAACGTCAGCGGGTCGTCGGACGTGCTCGGCGGCGTGGAGACGCGCATCACCTGGGAAGGCCAGGCCGATCCCGACGAGCAGATCGCGGGCGTCACCTTCACCTTGCCTGAGGGCACGACCTGCGAGCCGGGCGACACGCGCGCAACGATGCTCACCGGCGACGACCTGATGACGCGAACGAACCTCGACGTCTCCGTCGACTACAAGGACGGCAAGCTCACCGTGAACTTCTCCGAGCCGGCACAGGCGGGCGGCTACTTCCGTGTGGAAATCTACAAGGTGAAGTTCTCCGAAATGGGCGGCGACATGCAGCTTACGGGCGCATATACGCTTGCGGACGGTACCGAGGTCGCCATGGACACGCTGCCTGCAATCACCGTGAAGTCGCATTCGTTCTTCGAGTCGCTTTCCGATTCGCTCGCCCAGCAGGACTGGGTGAAATCGTGGAACAGCGTGCTTTTCCTGAAGCTGTTCTTGAACCCGTCGGTGTTCGTGTCGAGTCTACCGGTGGTCTTTTGGGGCTTTTTGATGGCGATTGGCATCGTGGCCTGCGCTTTCCCGCTCGCTATCCCGTTCGGCCTTCTGCTGTCGCTCATGCGCATGTCGAAGCTGCGCGTGCTGCGCGGCATCGCCACCGCCTACGTGAACGTGGTGCGCGGCACGCCGCTGTTCCTGCAGATCTACATCGCCTTCTTCGGCCTGCCGCTTGCGGGCATCCAGATTCCCACGTTCCCGCTCGGCGTGATCGTCCTCGCGATGAACTCGAGCGCGTATCTGTGCGAAATCTTCCGCGCAGGCATCCAGTCGATCAGCAAGGGGCAGTTCGAGGCCGCCCGCTCGCTCGGCATGAACGGCGCGCAGACGATGCTCTTCGTTATCATCCCGCAGACCGTGCGCCGCGTGATTCCAACGATGACGAGCGAGTTCATCCTGCTGTACAAGGACACGTCCATGCTCGCCGCCGTGGGCACGATGGAAATCGTCATGAACGCGAAGACGATTGTCGCGTCGACGGGTTCCATCACGCCGTATGTCGTGGCCGCGTGCTTCTATCTGATCATCACGCTGCCGCTCGCGAAGGTGGTAGGCAACCTTGAGTCGCGCCTGGCCAGCAACGACACGGGCAAGGGCGGTAAGAAGAAGCGCAAGAGCAAGAAACATGCGATTGGTACCGGCGATGCTGCGGGTGCGCTCGGTTCGGGCGCGGGCACTGCTGCCGCCGAGGCGCGGGCAACGGGCGACGCTGTGGCGGCCAAGCGGCCTGACGCGGTCGAGGGAACGGGCATCACGCCCGAGCAGATGTCGAGTCTGTAAGGGGTGTGAGCAATGACTGAGACTATGAAGAACCTGACGAATGAAACTGCCGACGGCGCGGGCGAGGGTGTGGCGCACGTGGCGACCAACGGACAGGCGGCGGACGACGGCAAGCCCATCATCCGCATCTGCGATTTGCATAAAAGCTACGATGACCTCGTGGTTTTGCGTGGCGTCGATTTGGAAGTGAAGCGCGGCGAAGTGGTGGTCATCCTGGGGCCTTCGGGTTCCGGCAAATCCACGCTCCTGCGCTGCGTGAACCTGCTTGAGCAGCCCACGGGCGGCCAGGTGTTCTTCGAGGACACCGAGATCACCGCCAAGGGCACCGATATCAACGCTGTGCGCGCGAAGGTCGGCATGGTGTTCCAGAGCTTCAACCTGTTCCCGCATCTCACCGCCAAGGGCAACGTCATGCTCGCGCAGCAGAAGGTGCTCAAGCGCTCCAAAGAGGAAGCGGCCAAGGTCGCGGTTGAGCAGCTCACGAAGGTGGGGCTTGCCGAGCGCGTCGACTACAAGCCGAGCCAGCTTTCCGGCGGTCAGCAGCAGCGCGTGGCCATCGCCCGTGCTCTCGCGATGGACCCGCACGTCATGCTATTCGACGAGGCGACGAGCGCACTCGACCCCGAGCTCGTGCGCGATGTCCTGGGTGTCATGAAGGAGCTCGCGCGCGGCGGCATGACGATGATCGTGGTCACACACGAGATGGGTTTCGCCCGCGACGTGGCCGATCGCGTCATCTTCATGGACGGCGGCGTTATCGTCGAAGAGGGTACGCCCGATGAGGTGTTCGATCACCCCAAGAGCGACCGCACGAAGGACTTCCTGGGTCATATCCGCTAGAGGTTGCAATGCGGCGGCTTGGGCGACGAAAGCTCGCGCAGGCTGCCGTTTTCTTTTGCGTGTTAAGGTGGATATGCCAAGGTGAAGTCATTTCTTGAGGGCAAGAACGGCTTCGGAGAGGGCGCGTCGGAGAGGAAGAACGAGATGGAGTCTGAGGCGGAGGCAAGTCGGGCAGAAGCGGGGCGCGGTGCCCTTGCTGCGGTTGGATGTTATCTCCTCTGGGGTTTTTGCCCTCTCTTCTGGGCGTTGCTCGACAATGTGGGCTCCATCGAGATTATCGGACAGCGAATTGTCTGGTCGCTCGTCCTCACCGTCGTTGCGTGCAAATTCATCCTGAAGGTCGATTTCGTCGGGCTTTTACGAGATGCCCGCGCACGGCGATTCCTTATTCCCTCGGGGCTTCTCATCATGTTGAACTGGAGCCTCTACATCGTTGCTATGGTGACGAACAATGTGGTGGAGGCGTCGCTTGGCTACTACATCAACCCGCTCGTATCGATTGTCCTGGGGCTCGTGGTGTTCCGCGAGCGTTTGACGCCGTTGCAGATTGCAGCTACGGTACTGTCGGCAGCGGGCGTCATCTACTTCACGGTAAACTACGGCAGTTTTCCCTGGATAGCCCTGGTCCTTGCCTTTACGTTCGGCATATACGGAGCGGTGAAGAAGCGCGGCGGATATCCGGCAGTCCCCACCATTGCGGTCGAGGGAATCGTTGCGCTGCCTTTTGCGATCGTGGCTCTCGTTGCAGTGGCTATTGCTGGTCAAAGTGTGTTTTTCTCGCCGGACATGTCGCTTGAGGCATGGCAGACGCGCGTCCTTTTGGTGCTGACCGGTCCGATTACCGCTGTGCCGCTCATCCTGTTTGCAACCGCAGCGAACAAGACCCCGCTTTCACTTATCGGGTTCATCCAGTACATCAGCCCGACGATCAGCCTTCTTTCGGGCGTTCTCGTGCTCGGCGAGCCGTTTACCAGCGCGCATGCGGTATGCTTCGCGTGTATCTGGGCTGGTGCAGTGCTCGTCATCGTGGACGCGATTCGCAAGCAGGTTCGCCAGCGGTAGGGGGCGCACAGGTTAAGTCTCGCGCGAATCAAGCTCTGAAGGGTCTGCAGGCTGTCGAATCAGAATTGCAAGCTAATGCCCTCACATTTACAGGTAGTGTCCCGAATGTTGGTGTAGAGCTCGGTTCTCGAGGGTAGCCGCAGGCTGCCCGAGGAGCCGAGAATCACCTAGAATGCCGTCATTCTAGCGCATGCTACGCCGCCTTCCTGCCGGGAATC
>NZ_WAJR01000028.1 GCF_008831035.1 Ellagibacter isourolithinifaciens
ACGCGTTACTCACCCGTTCGCCACTTTATCCGCGGCCGAAGCCGCCTTAACCGTTCGACTTGCATGTGTTAGGCACGCCGCCAGCGTTCATCCTGAGCCAGGATCAAACTCTTCGTTCGGGCGCCCCGAGGGGCGCCTTAAGTTCAAAATAAAGAAAAAGCCATCGGAATGATGGTCGGAACCCGGGATCGGGTTCCTCATGGAATTGGTCTCTCGTCGGAGATCTCCGCCGGCTCCATGCCGGCGGGGGCCCCGCACGCGTTCCTATCCGTTTTCCTCGGTATCCGGTTTTCAAGGTTCCCGGGGCGCCTAGCGCCCCGCCCCGCCGCTTCCTTCCGTCCGCGGCGCAAGGAGATATATTACGCGACCTCTCGCTCGCCGTCAAGAACTTTTTTCAAAAAGTTTTGAGCGGTTTTGAAAGCTTCGAAAAGCCCTCGCGATGGCTCGCGGCTGCACCCTCCTTGCAAATGCAGCTTGTGTATACTACCGAGTGTTCCACGATGATGCAAGGCTTTTTTTCAAAATAATGTAAGGAACTTTTACCGTGCCTGATAATAGCTGCTCTTTCCCTTCTCTTGTAAGCAACAAAGCTTCGGGCGATCCCGCACAGCAGGTATCTGAGAACGCATTCTCCCACCTGCCCGATGCAGCGATCCGTGTCGTCGGCATTCTTGAAGCGGAAGGCTTCGAGGCGTGGTTTGTGGGCGGATTCGTTCGCGATGCGCTTCTCGGGCGCCCCTGTTCCGATATCGACATTGCCTCGAACGCTTCTTGGCAGCAAGCACAGGCGCTCTTTGAAGCTGCAGGGTTTAAGACCCACGAAACCGGAATCGTCCACGGTACGCTCACCGTACTTGTTGGCAACGAGGCGTTCGAAGTGACCACCTACCGGCGCGACGGGGCCTACAGCGACTCGCGCCACCCAAGCTCCGTCGAGTTCGTGTCTTCTATTGAAGAGGACCTCGCGCGTCGCGATTTCACGATGAACGCCATTGCTTTCCACCCCCTCCGCGGATTGCTCGACCCTTACGGCGGCGTCGGCGACTTGCAGGCGAAAACAATTCGCGCGGTGGGAGACCCAGCCAAGCGATTCTCCGAAGACGCCCTGAGGATCCTTCGAGCGTGCCGCTTCGCCGCGCAGCTCGGGTTCGACATCGAGGATGAGACGCTTTTCGGCATGCTCTCCAACAAGGGAATCGTCTACCGGGTTTCCGCGGAGCGCGTCACCCATGAGCTCGATCGCCTTCTCACCGCCCCCTTCGCGGGAAGCGCTCTTGCGAAGTACGTCGACGTGCTTTCGTGCGTGCTGCCCGAGCTTGTCTCCATGAAGGGGTTCGAGCAGCACACTCCCTATCATATTTACGATGTACTCGAGCATACGGCGCATGTCGTCGACGGCGTGCCCGCCTACCGCCTCGTGCGCTGGGCGGCTCTCTTTCACGATATGGGGAAACCGGCCTGCTTCTTTTTCGGGAAAAACGGCGTCGGCCATTTCTATGGGCACGCGAACGTGAGCGTCATGCTCGCGCGCGGCATCATGTCAAGACTTAAGATGTCGCCGACATTCGCGAATCGTGTGCTCACGCTCGTGAAGCACCACGATGAGGTGGTCGAGCCGACTCCTCGCGCGGTGAAACGCATGCTCGCGCGACTCGACGGGGATGTTGAGCTCTTCTGCGCCCTTTGCGACTTGAAGCGCGGCGACGCGCGCGGGCAGGCCCCCCATTGCGCGGGCAGGATCGATGCCGCGTACGAGCTTGAGAAGGTTCTTGCCGATATCCAGAAGACGAACGAGGCGTTCACGCTGCAAAGCCTCGCCATCGATGGGCGCGACGTCATGGCATTGGGAATTCCCCACGGGCCGGAAGTCGGCAAGGCCCTCTCGCGAGCGCTCGACGCCGTCATCGACGAGAGGGTTCCCAACGAGAAGAGCGCACTCCTCGACTACCTTTCGAAGTAGCGCGGAATTCCATACGAGAACGACTGCAGCGAAATTTGCAGGGTTAGGGTACCCGTTTTCCCCTATAACCCCACAGGCAAGACTTACGCGGAATGGCTTTGCGCCTCTCAAGCTTCTCGAGCTGTCCGACTCGCGGACCGCGAGCTTCGATTCTTGAGACATGAAGCAGAGGACTGCTGGGAAGCGAGAAGCCCCATTTTGTCCTATAAGCGAGAAGGCGCCTGAGAGAAAAGAAAAAGGCCAGGGCATGTGCCCTGGCCTGTTGTTTCTTGGTAGCTCCGAAGGGATTCGAACCCTCGACCTCCGCCTTGAGAGGGCGGCGTCCTAAACCGCTAGACGACGGAGCCACATAAGCGCTTTGGAATCGTAATGGCTGGGGTGGAAGGAGTCGAACCCTCACATACGGCACCAGAAACCGCTGTCCTGCCATTAGACGACACCCCAACTTACTGCCGGTGCGTCTCTTGCTGTTCTGCAAGGCGCAAGCGCAGGAAAGTATATTACGCGCATTCCCCTATGCCGTCAAGCCTTTATTTCAACTTTTTTGAAAAACTTGAAAGGCAACGGCGATACATCACTTTCGTCAGGCATTTTGCCACATATGATCAAGCGGTCCGCTCCCCTTTCCCAGATCGAGGCCCGCCGAGAGTGCACCCGTGAGGTATTCCTTGGCCGCCGCAACCGCATCGGGAACGGATAACCCGCAGGCAAGACCGCATGCAATGGCGGAAGAGAGCGTGCAGCCCGTCCCGTGGGTATTGCTCGTCGGAATCGCCTCATGGCGGAACCAGTGCGTCTCGCCCGAACGGGTTGCGAGCACGTCGTTGGCGTCGTGGGCACCGTGCCCTCCCTTCACCAGGACGTTGACCCCAAGCGAGCGGGCAAGGCTTACAGCCGCGCGCTCGCATGATTCCTCGTCCGACAACTCGCAACCGCAAAGGACCTGCGCCTCGGGAATGTTCGGGGTGATGACGCTCGCCCGGGGAAGAAGCTCCCCGATAAGCGCCGACACCGCGTCTTCGCCGATAAGACGCGCACCGCTCGTCGCCACCATGACGGGATCGACCACAATGTTTTCCGCATGCCACTTGTCGAGGCCGCCGGCAATCGCGCGGATGATCTCGGCCGACGACACCATGCCGACCTTCACCGCATCGGGGCGGATGTCGGAGAAGACCGCGTCGATCTGCTCCGAGACGAACGCGGCGGGCACCTCGTGCACCCCCGTTACCCCAAGCGTATTTTGCGCGGTGAGCGCGGTGATGACCGTCTCGGCGAACAGATGATGCGCCGCTATCGTCTTGATGTCCGCCTGAATGCCCGCGCCGCCGCTTGAGTCCGATCCAGCTATGCTCACGACCGCCTTCATGCGCGCCCCCTACTTCTCGAGCAGCGCCACGACGTCGTCGGTAGAAAGAACGCAGGCGGCATAGCAGGTCTTGAAGTAATCAAGCCCCTCCTCCTGGTTTCCTACGAGAAACGTCGCCGTCGCGTCGCCTGCAACGATAAGGTTATAGTTGTTGAAGTACGCGTCGGCGAGCGTATGACGAACGCAGATGTTAGTGTCCATTCCCGTGCAAATGAGCGTGTCGACGCCGAGCTCGTCGAGCAGAAGGCGCAGTCCCGTCTGGAAAAACGCGCTGTAACGGCGCTTCTCGATGGTGAAATCGCCCTCCTTGGGGTCAAGCAGCGGCGAGGTCTGCGCCTCGGGGGTGCCGGCGATGCCGTGATCGCCCCAGAGCAGCAACTCGCGATCGAGACCGGGGATATGGGCGTCGTTCGTGAAAATGACGGGGACGCCTGCGCGCCGGGCAGCCGCCGCAATGCGGGCGGTGTTCTCAATTGCGGGTAGAAGCGTCTGCTCGAGCGGGGTTCCCGTCGGGTCACCGAGCTCGTCGATCACGAGCAGTGCCGTCTTCTTCGCATCGAAGTTCGCGAGGTCGAACAGCTCGTTGTTGTTCTCGTCTCCAAGCATTGCGTCTCCCTTCGTCGTTTGCTATTCGTTGTCGAGATCGATGACCAGGCCATCCATGATCTTGTTCACCGTGCGAACCGCGCACATCTTGCCGCACATCGTGCAGGTCCCCTCGTTTTCGGGAGGGGCGCTCTCGAACACTTTGCGCGGGCGCACCGGATCGATCGCGAGCGAGAACTGCTCTTCCCAGTCCATGCGACGACGGGCATCCGACATGCGCGCATCGCGCTCGCGCGCGCCCGGGATACCCTTCGCAATGTCGGCCGCATGAGCTGCGATCTTCGTCGCGACAAGACCCTCGCGCACATCATGGGCATCGGGAAGGCGAAGGTGCTCGGCAGGCGTAACGTAGCACAAGAAGTCTGCGCCAGAGCTTGCCGCGACGGCTCCGCCGATAGCTGCGGTGATGTGGTCGTATCCAGGGGCGATGTCGGTCACAAGCGGGCCGAGCACGTAGAACGGCGCGTTGTGGCACAGACGCTTCTCGAGCTTCATGTTCGCCGCAATCTCATCGATTGCCATATGCCCCGGCCCCTCGACCATGACCTGCACGCCCGCGTCCCACGCACGCTTGGTGAGCTTGCCGATTTCGATGAGCTCGGAGATCTGTCCAGCGTCGGTCGCATCGTAATTGCAACCTGGGCGCATCGCATCGCCGAGGGAAATGGTCACGTCATGCTCGTGCAGGATATCGAGCACCTCGTCGTAGTACTCGTAGAACGGATTCTCGTTGCCCGTCGCCTCCATCCACGCGAAGATGAGCGACCCGCCGCGCGACACCACGTTCATGAGCCGCCCCGTTTCCTTGAACGATTCGATGGTACGGCGATTCATGCCCGCATGGATTGTGACGAAGTCTACGCCGTCCTCAGCGTGGCGGCGCACGACGTCGAGGAAGTCCTCGGCAGTGATGGAGATGAGGGCCTTCTCGAGGTACCCGATAGCGTCGTACATGGGAACGGTGCCGATCATCGCAGGTGACTTCTCGATAAGCCGCGTGCGGAACGACTGCGTCTTCCCACTGTTCGACAAGTCCATGATCGCCTCGGCGCCAAGCTCGAAGGCAATGTCGACCTTCTCCCATTCGACCTGTTCATCAGCAAGATCGCCCGAGATACCCAAGTTTACGTTCACCTTCGTGCGAAGCCTCTCGCCCACGCCCTCGGGGGAAAGCGACGTGTGGTGGATGTTCGCGGGGATGGCGATGCGGCCGGCTGCGACCCCCTCGCGGATGAACTCGGGCGCGCGGCCTTCCTTCTCAGCGACGATGCGCATAGCGGACGTGATTTCCCCTGCGCGCGCGAAATCGATCTGCGTGATTTTGGTATGCGAAACTACCTGGCTGTTCGCCATTATCCGACTCCCTTCGTTGGCATTATCCACATCAGGTTTCGGGTCGAAGCGAAAGCGCGCTTCCTCTCAGCCCACCGCGCAGCACAGCGCCGCATGCGAGCTCCCCGGTTATGCAAAGATGCTAGGCGAATTATACGACAGCGGGAAAAGCCCGCCGCGCAATCGCCGAAAAGCCGACAAGCGTCACACGATGGCGGGCGACGGCACGGTGGCAGCCTCACCCGTCGCAAGCGGATAGAAGACGTAGAGCGTGCCCTCCTCGACGCTCACCGCCGCCGGCTTTCCCGTAAGCTCATTCGAGAGCCCGAGCGACGTGCGGTTGGAAAGCGGCTCGTCATCGAGCGAGTATTCCAGGCCGCGCTCGATGACGCCGCGCGCCGTGTCGTTCGCCGAGAACACCGACACCACACCTGCATCAAGCCCCTCGGGCAGCTCGAAGACGTCGGGACCTGTGACGCAGCGCACCGCGAAGTCGTCCCCTACCCCCGTGACATAGATGCCCCGCTCGGAGTAGCGTGCGAACAGCTGCAGGTTCGCGATCGTGTGGTCGAGGCGCTTGGCGAGCGCACCGTAGACGAAGAGCTCCTGGTTGTCCCAAAAGACTGCCTTCTCCATAGCGAGCTCCATGTCGCTCTTGTCCTTCTTCACCGGATGACGCGACACGCGACGGCACCGGGGCACGTAGCCAAGGGAATCGAAGTCGCCGATCGCCATATCGGCTTCGCGCCCGATCGCCTCGAGGGAGGCAAACCCGGCATCGACCGCGATTACGAAATCGAAGGCGCCCGCGGCGTCCATCGCCTTGAAATGCTCAGCGTTGAAGTCGACCGCACCGACAAGCGCACAGGTTCCCATGGTTGATTTGTCCTTTCCGTCACTTTGAGCATGCTCGTGGTACACTATTATACGCGAGTGGGCCTGACGGTCGCGCGCCGCAAGGCGTGAGGAAAGTCCGGGCTCCAAAGGGCAAGATGCCAGCTAACGGCTGGGCGGGGCGACCCGACGGATTAGTGCCACAGAAAAGAAGACTCCCTCTTCTTGAGGGAAAAGCTGAAACGGTGCGGTAAAAGCGCACCAGCGCGTCGGCAACGGCGTGGCTTGGTAAACCCCATCTGGAGCAAGCGCAAATAGGAACGCGATACGGTGCCCTTCCGTGCGCTCGGGTTGCGTGCTTGAGACGCGTGGTGACACGCGTTCGAGATAAATGGCCGTCCCAACGACAGAACCCGGCTTATCGACCCACTCGCACTTTGAGGCGCAAATCCCGCATCGGGGCATTAAAAAGGGGCAGTTCGCTTGAACTGCCCCTTTCGCGTTTCTTGGAATATTCCCCCTAGTCGAGCTCGTCGAAGGAGAAGTCGTCGTCGGCGTCACCGAAACCCGAAAGGTCCTTCTCCACCGCAGAGGGCATGGGGGTTGCCGCCGCCACGGCGACGTTGCCCGTCTGGGGCGTGGAATACGCCACAGGCTCGGCGCTCATGGGAACCTGGACCTGCGCCGTCGCATCGGTGGTGTCGGCGTAGTGCGCCGCAGCGACGGAAGCCTGAGAGCCACCGCCAATCTCGGCAAGCTTGCGGGAAGCATCGTTGATGAAGTCGGTGAGAAGTTCCTGATACTCCTCGCGCGCGTCCTCGCGATCGTCCTCGAGCTTGCGAATGGCATCGATGACGTCCTGCTTGTCGTTGTTGGCGCGGTCGATGATGCGCTGAGCCTCGTCCTTCGCGTCCTGAATGGTCTCGGCCGCGGTGTTGTTGGCCTTCGCGAGAATCTCGTCAGCGGAGCGCTGCGCGATGATAAGCGCCTGCGCGATGGCGTTGCCGTCGGCCTGCTTCTCCTCAAGCTGCGACTCGAGCTCGCGGATGCGTGCGTTTGCCTCGTCGAGTTCCTGCGAGAAGTCCTGAGCCGGAGCAGACGAAGGCGCCGGCGCGGCGACAGGGGCTTCCTCAATCGGCTTCGCCGGCGCGTCGAACCCGTCGAAGCGCGAATCGTTCAGTTGATCCTGCAGATCGGCAATCTGGTTGTTGAGATTATCGATCTCATCGGCGACATGCTCGAGGAACACATCGACTTCGTCGACGTCGTAACCCTTGCGGTCAATCGAGAAACTTTGGTTGTGGATTTCAGCCGAGGTGATAGCCATTTATCTTCCCTTCGCCAGCAAAGCCTGCATCTTTACAGCAAGCCTATCAGCAGTCTTACACCAAATTGTAATACAAGCAACGCAACGATTGGACTCACGTCCACCATTCCTCCAATCGGGGGAATGAACTTCTTGAAAAGGTTAAGGTACGGATCGCAGATCTTGCCAAGAACCGTGTTGATGTCGGCGAGGATACCGCGATCAGTCGGGAACCAGGACAGCATGACGTACACGAAGATGAGCATCGAGTACACGTCGGACAGCGATACGATCAGGTATTTCAGGCTCAGCACGAGATAGCCTCCCCAGCTGCGCGTTTCACGCTCGAGATGTTCGCCACGTTACAGCACTCCCTGGTTTCGAAGCGCAAGCTTCTCCGCGTCGGTTAAGGCGTCGCCCTTCGTGATCGCGAAGACTTTGTCCCCGACGCATTCCACTCCCGCATCGAGCGCGCTCGAGACGCCGAAGGAGAAATCAAGGATGCGCTTGGAAAGCGAGTCGGGCGTATTGCGGAGCGCGAGAATGACCGCATCGCCACCTTTAAGAGCCCGGGCGATTTTCTCAACCTCGCCGTAGCTCGCCGGCTTGAGCACCGTGCACGATCGCTTTGCCACATAGCGCGCGCCCTGCGCCTGAGCGTAAGCGGACTGGGGGTCGTAAGCGGAACTCGCCTGCGCCGAAGCCTTCCGCGCGGTTTCGCTCATTGCCGCGGCAGCGCTCGATTGCGCGGGCTGGCGTGTGAAGGCTCCGAGCGAGCCTTCCGCAGACGCGCTCGTCGCACCGGACGTGACACCCATGTGCGAGGACGAGGTCGTGGTCGCCGCATGCTTACCCGCCGGCTTCGTCTCGCCCGCCGTCGGCTCGAACAGCGAGTTCAACCCTTCGGAGCGAGTCGGGCGCGAAGCAGCTGCCGCAACGGCAGCGGAGCCTTCCGGCGTCATCGTCGGGGGCAGCGAGCTGTCGACGGTGGTGCGCTCACCGCGATACGGGGTGTGCGCCGTCGTCATGCGGCGCGCGGCAGACGAGGAAGTGCTCGATGAGCCCTCCCCGCGCGAGTGCGCACGCACGTCGTTGATGGACACCAGATTCGAGATGGTGGAATTCGAACGAGCACTGCGGGTCGTTACCGGGGCATAAGGATCGTAGTCGTTTTCGGAGTCGTCCGCGTATTCAGCGTATTCCGAGTAATCATCCTCGTAGTCGCCGTAGTCATCGTCGTAGTCGTCGTACCGGTCGCTCGAGCGACCGCGCACGCCACCACCGCCGAAACCGAGTTTCGATTTAAGTTCGTCCAACATGCCTTAACTCCGTTTCCTTTCTTCCTGGCAGCTCCAGTAGTGGGTTGTCTTGCATCGTTTACAAGCCGCTTTGCGTGCTAACCGCACGTCAGGGGTGGAAGGAGGCGACCTAAAACGAGTCGCTGAAAATCGCCCGTCCGATGCGAACTATGGTAGCGCCCGCATGAACCGCCTCTCGCCAATCTTCGCTCATGCCCATAGAAAGTTCATCGAACGCCTCGGCGCTTGATGCAGGGAGGGAGGCACGAACCTTCTCCGCGAGCTTCGCCAAACCCTCGAAGCAGCGACGCGCGATTTCCAAGTCGCCTTGCGGGGCCATCGTCATGAACCCGCGCACGCGCACATTGGGAAGCGTCTCGCACACATCGACGAGAGCCTCTGCCTCATCGGGCGAGACACCGCTTTTGCTTTCCTCGCCCGAGACGTTCACCTCGATGAGGATATCCTGCACGATGCCCTTCTCGCGGGCGACTTCGTCGATCTTGCGCGCATGTTTCTCCTGATAGACGGAGTGGATAAGCGAGGCGGAGTCGACGATATCGCGGATGCGCCGCGACTGGATGTTGCCGATGAAATGCCAGCGGGCATCGGGGAACGCCTGTGACTTGGGAACGATCTGGTCGGGTCGGTTCTCGCCGAAGTCCCGCGCACCTGCAGCGTACGCCTCCCCCACGCCCTCGACGCCGACCGTCTTGGAGACCGCGACGAGTCGCACCTCTTTGGGGTCCCTCCCCGCAAGGGCGCACTCCTGCGCAAGTTCCTCTTCGACCTTTTCATAACGCTCGGCTATTCCCATTGCCATAAACTCCTTACCTTGAACGGAAAGCGAGTGCACCATGGCGACCGCATACGCCGCCCGACGCACGATACGAGAAGAACTTGTCGGGCTCGCACTTCGTGCAGGCGTGCGCAGACGCAATCCGCTCGCGCGAAAGGCCCGCCGATTCGAAATCGAGGATGAGCGCCTCTTCCAAATCGACATGGCGCGCATCGGGCACGCAGCCTGGCCCGATCTCGCTTGCGAAGCGCTGTGCCACATCGGGCCCCGTCTCAAAGCACGATGCGCAGATATGCGGTCCGATATAGGCGTTGAACTCGGAAGAAGCCGGGGCGTCATACCCGAGCTCACGCGCATCGAGGGCGGCAAGGCGCTTGCAAGCTGAAGAGGCGATACGCGCCACGGCTCCGCGCCAGCCCGCGTGGACCACCGCCATACGCCCCGTCGGCGACACGATGATCACGGGAACGCAATCGGCGAAGCAGAGGAGCGCAGCGACGCGAGGGCAGGAAACAACGAGCCCATCGGCACCAGCATCCGCGGCATCTTGGATGCCACGCAGCGCTTCGGGGTCGGACGCCTCGATGTCCACCAGGTCGGTTCCGTGTACCTGGTTGGGCACGACGAGCGGCATATCGGACTCGCCGAACGCGCAAAGGAGCGCACGTCGGTTTCCAAGGACGACATCGCGGTCGTCGCCAACATGAGTTCCCAAGTTAAGGCTTGCGTAATCGCCCTCGCTTGCCCCTCCCGCACGGCCTGTGAAGGCAATACGAACCGACGACGCGTCATACAACGCGTCGTCGGTGAAAATCGGGATCGAATCGATTGTTCGGGCAGCGAGGCGCGGCAACGGCAGGCTTGATGCCACCATAGCCGATTACCTCCTTAGCGCTGACGTCTCAAGAAATCAGGGATGTAATCCTCGTCGGCGAAGCGGCCTGCGCTCGGCGTGGTCGAGAAAGTAACCGGAGCGCTGCTCGGCGCCGGGGTCGGATCCGTCGACGCGAACAGATCCTTGCGCGAGAAGTCGAGCGATGACTGCTGCGGGGCGTTCATCTTGAAGCCAGTGGCGATAACGGTGATGCGAACCTGATCGCCCATCGACTCGTCGATGATCTGGCCGTAGATGATGTTCGCATTCTCGTCGGCGCATGCCTCGACGGTGCGCGCAGCCTCGTCGACCTCGGTCAGCGTGAGGTCGGGACCGCCAGCGATGGAGAACAGCACGCGGGAAGCGCCCGCGATGGATGCCTCGAGCAGGTTGGAGTTGGTCGCCTGCTGCGCCGCGTCGAGCGCACGGTTCTCGCCCGTCGCGATGCCGATGCCCATCATCGCCGTGCCCGCGTCCTTCATGACCGTGCGGATGTCCGCGAAGTCGAGGTTGATGAGGCCCGGGATGGTGATGAGGTCGGTGACGCCCTGAATGCCCTGGCGCAGGGTATCGTCGGCGATGCGGAACGCGTCGAGCATGCTCGTCTTCTTGTCGACGATTTCAAGCAGTCGGTCGTTCGGGATGACGATGAGCGTATCGACCTTCTGGGAGAGCAAATCAATGCCCTGATCAGCCTGGTTGCGACGAAGGCGACCCTCGAAGGAGAAGGGCTTCGTCACGATGCCGACGGTCAGCGCGCCGATTTCCTCACGCGCGATTTCTGCGATGATGGGAGCGGCGCCCGTGCCCGTGCCGCCGCCTTCGCCGGCAGTGACGAAGACCATGTCGGCCTCGGCGAGTGCCTCGCGAATCTCTGCACGCGACTCCTCGGCTGCCTGGCACCCCACTTCGGGGTTCGCGCCCGCACCAAGCCCGCGCGTAAGCTCATCGCCGATGTGGATCGTCTTATCGGCATCCGACATGAGCAAAGCCTGGCGGTCGGTGTTGACGGCGATGAACTCGACGCCCTTCACGCCCGCTTCAACCATGCGGTTCACGGCATTGGTACCGCCGCCGCCTACGCCGACGACCTTGATGACCGCCAAATGCTCGGAACCTATTGTGTTTGGCATTGTATCCTCCACACCTGCTGCGATTAAAATGCTGCGTTTCCCACTGTGGGTGCAGTTTTACCTGCGTTATTGTACACGATGATACCTCGATTGCAAATTGCGCGGGTCGAGGCCTTCGACCGAGTCCATGAAAGTGCCACTATTGGGCAGCTTTACAGGGACCGCCACGTCGGGCGATCGACCACGCGCACATTGATGTAGGCGACCTTGCCCGGGTTGTCATTGAGAATCTGCAGGCACACACGCTCTTTCTCGCGGATGCTCTGGGCCGGTCCGAACGCGATCTCCACGCCGCTTTCGAGCGTGAGCTTCGTTGATTCCGCATCGGTCGCGGACACGGTCTTCACCTGATTAGCGAGATCGGTCGTCATGCCCGAGACGATCGCGAGCGCGTTGTTCACGTTCTCGTCGGTGCACTTCGTCCCCGTTTCCGCCGAGGTTCCATAGGGCACGTCGGTGATGTGAAGCGCGTTTTGCGCGTCGTCGTAGATGCGCTGGTTGAGCGATTGGCCGAGCTGGGTGTCCTGGTCGGGAATGGCCATGAGCCACATCCCGTCCGAGGAGATTGCCCACGGCTGGGTCGACTTCGCATCCGACGTGGGGACCTCAACGACCGCGGCCACTGTTCGCTCGGTCACAACGATCTGGAGCGTATGGGGGAAGATGCGGTTGCACGAGACGCTTTTCACCCACGCATCGCGCAGAAGGCTGTCTTCGATCGCCTTCGTGTCGACGCGCAGCAGCGTCTCACCCTCGGGGACCGACACGAGCGCCTGCAGGTCAGACTGGGTGAGGTGCTCGACTCCTTCAACTTTGACCTCGTCGATTGAGAAGACGCTCGAGAAGTACAAGACCGCGGCACAGGCGAGGAGAACTGCGATCGCCCCGAGGACAATCCCGAGCTTCACGAAATGGCGATGGTAGCTTGCGCGCACGCGCTCAGCGCGGCTCGCGCGCTCGATATCGCCTACGCTTCGGGAGCGATAGCGCACCGAACCGCTCTCAACCGTGCGCCCGCCTTGGACGGAGCGCGGCATGCCCGAGCCCGGCGTGCGCGACGACTGCGGACGCGCAGAGGACCGCGGGCGCGGGGCCGGTGCGTTTTGGGGACGCCTATTCGAAGCCGAGGAGCTTGACTTCCGGCTTGAGCGCAACGCCATAAGCTTCCAATACCTTCCCCTGGACAAGTTCGATCAACGACAACACATCGCGGGCCGTCGCATTCCCCGTGTTCACGATGAAGTTCGCATGGACATCGGAGATGCACGCGCCGCCGACGGCACTACCTTTGAGCCCCGCGCGCTCGATCAAATCACCCGCTGACGCGCCTTCGGGGTTCTTGAAAACGCTCCCGCACGAGGGCTGGCGCAGTGGCTGGGTCGCCTTGCGGCGCTTGAGCGAGGCCTCCATCTTCCCCCTGATGTAGAAGGGGTCGGCGGGTTCCATATTAAGCTCGCACTCGACCAGTATCTCGTCGGCGGGAAACGACGAGCAGCGATATCCCCACTCGATCTCGCTGCCGTGGCGGCGCACAAGGCCCCCCTCGGCCGAGAACGAGGTGACGCTCTCCACGCGCGCACCGAGCCATTCATCTCGAGAGCCGGCATTCATGCGCAAGGCCCCACCGACAGACCCCGGCGTGCCCACAGCGAACTCGAGCCCCGCGAGCGAGCGGCGGAAAGCCTCCTGCACAGCGGCGGAAAGCGGCACGCCGGCACCGAGCATGAGACGCGATTTCTCCTCGTCGTAGCGCATGCTGCGGAAGTCGCGTCCAAGCACGATGACCGCCGCGTCGACGCCCTCGTCGGCGACAAGCAGGTTCGAGCCCCGGCCGACGATGTACCATTTCTTGCCCACGGCCTTGCACGCTTCGAGCACGCGTGCGAGCGCGCCCACCGAGTGGACGCGGGCGAAATAGCGGGCCGGCCCACCGATGCGGTAGGTGGTATGACGAGACATAGGCTCGAATGGGTTGATTTCCCCGTCGAAGCGCTCGTCGACGAGCAGCGCCTCGAGCGGCGAGGCGTGACGTGCGACCATGAGTTACTCCCCCGCACCAGCGTCCGCCGCGCCGAGCGCTTCGACAAGCTGCGGGCCGATCGCCGTGACGTCGCCCGCGCCCATCGTGATGACCAAGTCGCCCGGCTTTGCGAGGGCGGCCATGTGGGGCACGACATCGAGGCGGCGCGGAACATAGCTTGCCGCAGGATGCCCGCTATGGTCGAGCACGACGTTTAAGAAGGTTTTTCCCGATACGCCGGGAACCGGCGCCTCGCCGGCAGGGTAGACGTCCATGAACGTCACCGTGTCGGCATCGTCGAATGCTGCGCCGAACTCGTCGTGGAGCACCTCGGTGAACAGCGGCGCGCGCGAGTAGCGGTGCGGCTGGAACAGAACGTGAACGCGGCTGAAGTCGAGCGTCTTCGCCGCGGCGATGGTTGCCGCAATCTCGGTAGGATGATGGGCGTAATCATCCACCACGGTAACGCCCTGCGCCTCCCCCACCAAGTCGAAGCGGCGACGGACGCCCGCGAAATCGGCGAGCACGCAAGCTGCCTTCTGCACGTCAAGTCCGAGCGCCCAGATGAGCGTAAGCACTGCCGCGGCGTTAAGCACGTTGTGCACGCCGGGGTTCTGCTTGACCTTGCCTTCGACCTGCGTACCGTCGGGAAGCTCGAGCGTGAAGGAAGAACCCACGCCATGCGGGCCGTAAGACACGACACGCGCGTCGCATTCCTCCCCCAGACCATACGTGATCGCGCGGGGGTGCACCTCGCGCGCCGCACAGACGAGCGCTTCCTCCTCGCCGCACACGACGACGGGACCGTCCTCGGGGACGGAGGCCATGAACTGCTTGAACTTCTCGAAGATCTCGCCGAGGTCCTTGTAGTGGTCAAGATGGTCGGCCTCAATATTGGTGACGATGACGCCCGCGGGAGAGAGGAAGGTGAACGACTTGTCGGACTCGTCGGCCTCGACCACGTAGTACTTTCCCGTGCCGGAGTGAGCGTTGGTCCCATAGGAGCGAACGATGCCGCCGATGAGGAACGTCGGATCGAGCCCCATGCCGTCGAGCGTGCTCGCAAGCATAGAGGACGTGGTGGTCTTGCCATGCGTGCCCGCTACCGCGAGCGTGTCGAGCCGCTCGCCCAAGCGCGCGAGCATCTGGGCACGGTGGATGACGTTGAGGTTGCGGCGGCGCGCTTCTTCGAGCTCGGGGTTGTTGTCGAGGATCGCCGTCGAAATGACGACGGTGACATCGTCGCCTTCGGGCACATTCTCCGCCGCCTGGCCGATGGCCACGGGGATGCCATAGCTTTTCAGCTGTTTGGTGTAGCGGCTCTCCTTGATATCCGAGCCGGTGACGACCATGCCCTGGTCATGCGCCACATGCGCGATACCGCTCATGCCCACGCCGCCGACGCCGATGAAATGCAAACGTTCAGTGCTCATAGTGATCGATCCCACCCGTTGGTTTCCCGTTATTCCAAAGAGCCTATTGTAGTCCATGGTTCGCCGAAGACGCGGCGCCCATCACAACATCAGCCAATTTCGACGCCGCATCGGCGGTCTTCTGCTCTCGAGCGGCCGCGGTCATGCCCGCGCGCAAATCCTCGTCGTCGATAAGCGAGAAGACGAGCTGCGCGAACTTGTCTGAGCCCACTTCAGCGTCGGGAATCATCTCCGCGCACCCCGCTGCAACATAGGCGCGGGCGTTCGTGGTCTGATGATCGGCTGTCGCATGGGGATACGGCACGAGCAGAGCCGGGATGGCGCGTGCCGAGATCTCGGCCAGGGAGGTCGCACCTGCGCGCGACACGATGGCGTCGGTCGCGGCAAGCGTCTCGCCCATGCGGTCCTGATACCCCATGACATGCCAGCGCTTCGCCTCCTCCTCGGTGAGCGCGAGCTCGGCGGTCGTGCGCTCAAGCTCCTTAGGGCCCGTGATATGCACGACATGCAGGTTCTCCCGCGAGAGCAGCTCGGACTTGAGCGCCGCGATACCCTCGTTGAGCTGGCGCGCGCCCAGGCTTCCGCCGAAAACGAGCAGCATGAGCGCATCGTCGGGTATCCCGAGCATCCGGCGGCCTTCCTCGCGCGTTGCAAGAAGCACCTTCTTGCGCACCGGGTTACCCGTCACGTGCACCTGAGTGGCAGCCGGAATGGCAACGCCCTCCTTCGCGCACTCGTAGGTCAGGCACACCGCACGTGCCTTCTTGGAAAGTTCCTTGTTCGCAAGGCCCATCACGGAGTTCTGCTCGTGGACGACCACGGGGATGCCCATCTGCTCGGCCGCGCGGGCGACCGGAATGGAGACATATCCGCCGAAGCCTACGACCGCGCTCGGCTCGATCTCGGCGAACCAGCGCTTGGCTTCCTTCGTCGAGTGCGAGATGAGCTTGAGCGCCTTCACGAGCGAGAGGGGATGTTTGCGGTTGAAACCGGACGCCTCGAAGGGCTGAAACGCGATGCCTGCTTCAGGCACAAGGCGCGATTCTACCCCGCGCGGCGTGCCGGCGAAACGCACCTCCACCCCCCGATCTTCAAGCACCTCGGCGAGCGCAAGCGCAGGATTGATATGGCCGGCGGTTCCCCCACCCGACAATACGACGAGCATTCGACTACCTCCTTCGAGAAGACGGCCGCCCTGCAGCCGTCCGAGATTCCGTGCGATTCGATGCGGTCCTCTGCCCACGGCCACCATCGTAGGACCGACCCCTCGTGGACCTGCGGGCCCCCGAGCGGGCGGCGTCCCGCGGGCTATCGCCCGTGCCATCTTCCTCGCGCCTGACAACGCGCAAACTCGAGCGGCGGCGATCGAACTCATCGGAGGAGGCCGCATCGCGCGATACGGACAGGATAAGCCCCACCATAATGAGCGACGCCAAGATGGATGAGCCTCCCGACGAGATGAACGGCAGGGGCTTGCCCGTCGTGGGGAACACGCCGATAGCGCACGCGATGTTCAAAAACGCCTGGAAAACGAGGGCAATTGTAAGCCCGCCCGCAATCATCATGGAGAAATCGTCGCGAGCCGATCGGGCAATAAGCGTACCGGTGTAGAGAACGCCCAGAAAGAGAGCGACGACGGCAAGGCAGCCGACCATGCCGAGCTCTTCACCGATGACCGCAAACACGAAGTCGCTATCGCTTGCGAAGAGATACTGGTACTTCTCATGCCCGTTACCGAGGCCGACGCCGAAGATGCCGCCTTCGGAAAACGCAAAATACGAGTGCATGATGTTGTAGCCGCTGCCGTAACCGCCCTGACCGTCGTCCCAAGGATTGAGGAAGGACCAGCGGTCAGCGCGATAGCCCGTGCCGAACATGGCGATTAGACCGAAAACGACGATTATGACAAGAATGATGGCGATGAATCCGATTGGAAGCTCACCGTACCACAGCACCGCAAGTACCGCAACGATGCAGATCATCGTGGTGCCCAGGTCGGACTGCGTTTTGTAGATGAGTGCAAGCGGCACTAGCACGAGCAGAGTGAAGCCGAGAGCGCAACGTCTCCCGCTGACCTCGCCCGAAACGAAATCGGTGTAGATGCGCGCGGAGACCAAGACGAACACGATCTTCGCGAACTCGGAGACCTGGATCGTCACAGGACCGAGACGCAGCCAGCGCTTAGCGCCGTAGTTGTCGACGCCGACGAGAGCCGTCAGCAAGATAACGACGACGAGCAGCGCTAATGCTGCCCAAAGCCACTTAGTTCTCCATATCGACACCGGAATGAAGCGGTAAATCGCGAACGCGATAAGCGCACCGAAAACGGCATACATCACCTGGTCGGTCAGGCTTTTGAGCGCATCGACCCCGTTGTTGATGTTCGAGATCGATCCCGCCGAGTACACCATCACGAACCCGATGAGCACGAGCGCGAGCACGCAGAGCAGAAAGCCGATGCGCGGGCCGTGTATCGATGCGGGGACGGCGTTGCGGGAACGCTGGGTTCTGGGCATGCGAAACTACCCCGCTATGCCTTAGCCGAGCGGACGGCGACGAGTTCCTTGAATACATCACCGCGCTGCTCGTAGCAGGTAAACTCGTCGAACGAGGAACATGCGGGGGAAAGCAAGAGCACGTCTCCCGGCGCAGCTGCCGCAAGGCCCGCGTCGAGCGCATCTTCCATATGATTCGCCGCAATGACGGCAAGCGTACCGTCCTCGCCCGAGCATTCGCCGCCGAAGGCCGCAAGGAAGCGCTCGCGCGCCTCACCGAAGATCACGACGGCCTTGGCGTGCTCATGAGCAGCGGCAACGAGCGGAGCAAGGTCCGTTCCCTTGTCGTGCCCGCCAAGCAGCACGATCGGACGCGCAGAGCCGAAGGCCGAGAAGGCCTTGAGCGTCGCGTCGACATTGGTTGCCTTGGAATCGTTGTAGCAGGCCACACCGGCAACGCTGCCGCAGGGCTCTATGCGATGCTCGAGCGGCGCGAAGGAGCGAAGCGATTGAGCGACGAGCGCATCGTCAACACCGAGCGCGATCGCGCAAGATGCCGCGACAAGAGCGTTCTCCGTGTTGTGATCGCCCTTGATTTGCAGGTCGGATGCAGCGCACAGCCGATGCTCCACGCCTTGAAACGAAACCGTGAGCACGCCGTCAGCTGAGACGAACGCGGCGTTCTCGGAGCCGCAGCGGGCACGCATGTCACCAGCGATTCCGTCTTTGGTGCCGACGGGAACGTAATCGAAGCCGCGCTCATCGGGCGTCGCGGAGCGCAACTCGCGGATGCGCGCGCGGACCGCGTCATCGGTCGCACAGAGGACGGCGGTGGAGTTCGGGGTTTGCGAGAGGTTCGCTATCACTTTCCACTTCGCCGCAGCATAAGCGTCAAGCGTCCCATGCCACTCGATGTGGTCAGGGGTGATGTTCAAAAGCACCGCAACGTTCGGGGCGAAGCGCGAAGTCGACTCGAGCTGGAAAGACGACACCTCGGCCACGTACACGTCGGTATCTCCCGCAGCCACGCGGGCAATGCAAGCGTCGCCGATGTTGCCGACTGCACGCGCCGCAAGACCTGCATCTTCGAGCAGATGGGCGGCGATTGACGTCGTAGTCGTCTTGCCGTTCGTGCCCGTAATGGCGACCCACGTGCTCGACTCGTCGGATTCGCGCCACGCGAACTCGACCTCGCTCACCAACTCGACGCTCGCCGCCTTCGCGGACTGGAAGAATTCAGAAATCTCGGGAATGCCCGGGCTCGCGATACACAAATCGAACGAGCCGCCGACAGCCTGCACAAGAGGGGCCACAGCGTCGTTTCCGAACTCAACCGCGGCGCCCGCCGCATTCGCCCGCTCGGCGTCGGCACGGGCCGCCGGAGTATCACCGCCCGCCGCCACGGCAAGCGCATCCACACGCGTGCCCAAAAGCGGCAACAGGTAATCGAGGGCCGCATGTCCGCTTTTGCCCAGTCCCAAAACAAGGACGCGCCCCAGATGCTCGGGCGCGTATTTCTTACCTTCGATCAGCATGGACGTTCCTTCCAAGAAAACCTGCATGCGCTACGCCACCGCCACAAGGGACTCGGCGAAGTAGATCGAGAAGCCGATTGCCGCTAATACGCCCGAAACGATCCAAAAGCGCACGACGACCTTCGTCTCGCTCCACCCTTTCTTCTCAAAGTGATGGTGCAAAGGCGCCATGAGGAATATGCGCTTGTGCGTCTTCTTGTAGTAGAACACCTGGATCATGACGGAGAGCGCCTCGGCGACGAACAAGCCGCCGATGATGACCGACACGAACTCGGTCTTGGTGAAGACGGCAAGGCAACCGAGCGCCATGCCAAGCGCAAGCGAGCCTGTGTCGCCCATGAAGATATCGGCTGGATAAGAGTTGAACCACAAAAACCCGATGCATGCGCCGGCAAGCGCACCGGCCACGATGGCAGAGTCGAGCGCGTCGGTGCGGTAGGCAATCGCCGCCATGACGATCATGACGATCATGACCGTGCCAGCGGCCAAACCGTCAAGGCCGTCGGTCAAGTTCACAGCATTGCACATGCCCACGAGCAGGATGTTCACGAAGATAAGATAGAGCCACGGGATGGAGAAGTCGCCAATCTGCGTGGTCAGAATGCCAAAGTCGAGGTTCACGATAAACGGGATGTCGACGGTGGGCTCGATGCCGAGGAAATTCACCGCGACAAGACAGAAGACCGTCGCGATGAGGAACTGCCCGATAAGCTTCGCCTTCGGGGTAAGCCCGAGAGAGCGTTCCTTCACGACCTTCTCGCCGTCGTCGGCAAGACCGAGGGCACCGGCAAGCACCGTCGCGATGACGAGGGCGAATGTCTCGGGCGAGGGCGAGCCGATGAGCAGCACCGTGGCCACGACTGCGATCAGCATGATAAGTCCGCCCATCGTCGGCGTGCCCTGCTTCACGAGATGGCTTTCGGGGCCGTCGGCGCGAACCTGTTGGCCGATATGGTACGAGCGAAGCGCGCGAATGAACGCCGGCATGAGCACCATCGTGATCACGATAGAAAGCACGACGGCGAGGAACACGACAAACGTGGGATATTGCGAGAATATGTTGAACATCAGTCGACCAATCCTTCAACGACCCTCTCGAGACCAACGGAATGCGACGCCTTCACGAGCACCGCGTCCCCTGGCCCGACGAGTCCCTTTACAACTTCAAGCGCACCCGCTGCGTCAGCAGTGCGGAAAACACGATCTTCGGGCATGCCGCCCTCTTCGGCGGCCTCGGCGATAAGGGACCCCAAATCGCCCACGCTCACGAGCCGATCTATGCCGAGCGCCGCCGCAAGAGCACCCATCTCACGATGGCCCGCAGGACCGAAATCCCCCAGCTCGCCCATGTCACCGAGCACAGCGATGCGGGAACCCGTGACGTGCATCGCGGCGAAAGTATTGAGCGCCGCGCGCATGGAATCGGGGTTCGCATTGTACGCATCGTTCACAACCGTGAAGCCCTCGCGCGCCGTGAGCATCTCCTGACGCCCCGACTCGGGCTTGGCAGCGCCGAGCGCCTCGACGATCACCTCGAGGGAAAGCCCCGCAGCGAGGCCGACCGCCGCCGCAGCACACGCGTTGTGGACGTTGTGCAGGCCGGAGAGCGCAAGCGAGCAGGTAGCGCTCTCGCATCCCGCATCGCCCGAGAACCCACGCGCGAAAAGGGTAAACGAAGCACGGCCCGCATCGTCGAGCGAGATATCAGACGCCCAAACCGCGCGCCCCGCACGCCAGCCGCGAGCCGCATCCTCACGATAAGCACCCGACCCGTCGAAGCACACCGCGCCGACTCCGCGCTCGGCCCCCCGAGCGCACTCCCACACGAAGTCCGACATATCGTCGGCGCCGTTCAGAAAAGCAACACCGCCTTCGGGAAGCGCGGCGATGAGCTCGGATTTGGCGCGCGCGATGTTCTCGCGGCTGCCCAGCAGCTCGATGTGGCTCTCGCCGACCTGGGTGACAATTCCCCAATCGGGGCGCACGAAGGAACACAGCGAATCGATCTGGCCGCTGCCGCGCATGCCCATCTCAACCACAACGTTGAGAGTGTCGGCATCGGCGGCAAGCAACGTGTTCGGCACGCCGAGCTCGTTGTTCTGGTTGCCGCGCGTAGCCGTAACGCTCCCTGCGCATGCGAGCACGTCGCGCACGAGGTTTTTGGTTGTTGTCTTGCCGTTCGAGCCGGTAAGGCCCACGATCCGACCCTGCAAGCGCCCGCGCCATACGCGAGCGAGATCGGTGATGGCGACCTGCGCGTCATCCACAAGAAGAATCGCCGCCCCGAGCTCTTGCACGCGGGCAACCACCTCATCGGGGAGGGACCGCGTGACGAGCACGCAGCGCGCGCCTGCGGAAACGGCGGCGAGAACGTAATCGTGCCCGTCGACTCGTTCGCCAGCAAGCGCGACATAGAGCGAGCCCTCGCTGGCAGTGCGGGAATCCCACGTAACGGACGCAATCTGAGCATCCGGGTTCGGAGCCGCGACAATGCGCGCAGAGACCGCCTCTGCGATTTCGGTTACGGAAAGTTGCAAGCTAGTTCGCCTCCGCTGCAGCGCCAACAAAACGGCGCTCAAGTTCCTCGCGCGCAACGACGCGGTCGTCGAAGGACAAGACCTCGTCGCCTACAAGCTGGTAATCCTCATGCCCCTTGCCAGCGATGAGAACCGACGTGTTCGCGTCGGCAAGCTCAATCGCGCGGCGAATCGCGCTGCGGCGATCGGGCACGATTTCGTACTTGTCCTGGGAATCGCCCATACCGGCAACGATGTCGGCGATGATGGCGTCGGGGTTCTCGTGGCGCGGGTTGTCGCTCGTGACGATGGCATAGTCCGCAGCAAGGGCCTTCTTTCCCATGAGCGGTCGCTTCCCCGCATCGCGGTTGCCGCCGCAGCCGAAGACGACGATCGTGCGGCCGTGGCCGAGCGCCATGATGGAGCCGAGCGCCTTCTCAAGCGCATCGGGGGTGTGTGCATAGTCGACGTATACCGACACGCCGCCGTCGTGGGGCGTGCGCACACGCTCAAGGCGACCTGGCACGGGGCTGGCGTCCTCCAGCGATTTCGCGATATCGGCCGCAGGGATGCCCAGCATGAGGCCGACGCCGAAGGCCGTCATGATGTTGGAAACGTTGAAGCGCCCGACGAGCGGGTAGGAGAACGCGGTTTCCTCGCCGCGAACGGACAGCACGACATCGGTTCTCGCCACGCCGTAGTCGACCTTCACGGGGTGAATAGCCGCCGACTCATCAAAGCCGGTCGTCACCACCATGTCGCCCGCCTCCGTGCAACGGCGGTTAAGCTCGGCTCCCCACTTGTCATCGATACAGATGACGCGGCGAGCCGGATAGTCGTGTGAGAACAGCAGCGCCTTCGCCTCGAAGTACGCCTCGAACGTGTGGTGGTAGTCGAGGTGGTCCTGCGTCAGGTTGGTGAACGCCGTCACCGAGAAACGCGTATCCCACGTGCGGCACAAATCGAGCGCATGGGAGCTGACCTCCATGGCAACGCAATCGCATTTCGCATCGCGCATGCGCGCGAACAGGTGCTGTAAGTCGCTCGACTCGGGAGTGGTGTGCTCGGACTTCTCGTGCACATCGCCGATGGTTGTCCCAACGGTGCCGATGACGCCCGTCTTTTTCCCCGCCATGCGCGCAATGTGCTCGACGAGGTAGGTTGTGGTGGTCTTGCCGTTGGTTCCCGTGACGCCAACGAGCGAGAAGGCGCGCGAAGGGTTGTCGTAGAACTGCGCGGCGGCATAGGCGAGCGCCTTGCGCGAGTCGGCGACGACGACCTCGGTCACGTCGGTCGCATCGGCCAGGTAGAGCTTGCGCTCCACGATGAGCACCTTCGCACCGCGGTCAATCGCGTCCTGCGCGAAAGAATGTCCGTCCACAGCGAGGCCCACGATGCAGAAGAACGCATCGCCGGGCTGCACGCGATTGGAGCGATAGGCGATGCCCGAAACCTCTTCAGATGGATTGCCGAGAATGGTGCAATTGAAGCCTTCGAATAAATCCGCACACGTTTTGGCCATGTTGTCTACCTCACTCCGGCTGAATCTTATATCGATCGATGGCAAAGGCCATTATATCCTTAAAAACATTCGACACGTTTCCTTGGCTTGGGACCTCATTGAGTCCCACAAAACAAACTAATTGGCTCGACGAGTCGGGCAAAAATCCCTCGAAGCACAGGTTGTAGACTCCCTGGCGGTACACGCCGCCCTCCGCGATTTCCGCAGTCGAGGTCTTGCCCGCCACCGAATAGCCGTCTATCTGGGCATTTTTACCCGTACCATCGGTGACCACCGTTTTCAGCATGTCGGTGATAGTCGGAATGGCGGCCTTGTTCTCGATCACGTCCTCGGTGTCGTAGGTAGGAACCTCACCCGTCTGCGGCTTGCTCACCAAGAAGTGAGGCGTCACCTCGACCCCGTCGTTGGCAAGCGCACCGTAGAACCGCACGAGCTGGAGCGGCGTCACCGCGACGCCCTGGCCGAAGCTCACGTTCCATCCCGTGATCGTGGCCCAATTCTCAAGCGGCTGGAGCGTGCCCGAGGCCTCACCCGGGTAGTCGACGCCCGTCTTCTCGCAGAGGTTGTACTTCTGGATATGCTCGTAGAGCTTGGTGAACCCGTCAGTCATCTTCTGCACCGAAAGCGAGATACCGACGTTTGAGGACTGGTCGAGAATTTGGCGGAACGAGAAGGTCTGGTCGGAACGCTCGTGCGCGTCGGAGACCTTGTAGCCGTCGGCCTCGATTACCGCGGGACAGAAGAGCGTGTCGTCAGGCGTCATTGCCCCTTCTTCCAAGATGGTCGTTGCCGACACCGTCTTGAACACCGAACCCGGCTCGAAGGCTTGCGTGATTGGTTTTACCTGGTCGGAACTAGATTTCGCGCTTGTCATGTCGGAGGGGTCCATATAGGGCAACGAGGCGATGGCGTAGATTTCGCCTGTACCCGCATCCATCACGACCGAGGAGCCGCCGGCGGCGGTCATGTTCTCGGCGGCCTCGGCGACGCGATTCTCCACATACTCCTGCAGCTCGATGTCGATCGAGATCATGATGTCCTGGCCGTCGACCGCAGGCGTCTCCTCCTTGACGCCGCCGGGGATGGGAAGGCCGTTTTCCCCGCGCTCGGCGGTGTAGGAGCCCGGCGTGCCGGAGAGAATGTCGTTGTATTGCAGCTCAAGACCCGTGATGCCCTCGCCGTCGACATTGCAGTAGCCGATAATCTGGCCGCCGATCTGCCCGCAGGGGTACTCGCGCCGCGTGTCGGCGATGAAGTAGACGCCATCGAGGGCAAGCTTCTTCACCTCGGCGGCGGCATCGACATCCGCCTGGCGCTTCACGTAGACGAACGTGGTGGACTCCTTCGAAAGCAGTTCCCGGTACGTCGACGCGTCGCCGCCGAGCACGTTGGCGATGGCCTGCGCCTCCGCCGCCGCATCGGTGACTTCGGCAGGGTTCGCATAGATTGTCGTCGCATCGACGCTCTTCGCGAGCACCGTACCATTGCGGTCGTAGATCGTGCCTCGGTGGGGTGTGGTGGTGAACGAAATCGTGCGCGCCTCTTCGGCCATGGCCGAATAATGGGCCGACTCGATGACCTGGAGATATCCCAAGCGCAGGAAGAAAACTGCGGCAATGGCGGCAAAGATAAGCAGAAGGACGAAGGGGCGGTTCGAATTCACCCTCTCGGCAGTATGGCTTGCGTTGATTCGCTCGGCAGCGCCGCCAACCGCTCTCCCAATGGAGCCGCCAACGGTACCGACGGTGCCGATGATACTGGAAAGCGTGCTTTGGGAAGAAGCCGCCCCGCGAGGGGAACGCTCATCGCGGGTACCGCGCGCGCCTCTCGCATCGCGAGCCGACCGCGACGAGCCCGCCTCGCGCGATGAACGTGAAGTGCGTGATGAGGAGGACCCGCGATGCGAGCGCTCACCCAGACGGGAGGA
Organism: Ellagibacter isourolithinifaciens; assembly: GCF_008831035.1. Classification (GTDB taxonomy): domain Bacteria; phylum Actinomycetota; class Coriobacteriia; order Coriobacteriales; family Eggerthellaceae; genus Ellagibacter; species Ellagibacter isourolithinifaciens. The sequence goes on from NZ_WAJR01000028.1 coordinate 24,960, forward strand.
ACCCCTGCCCTGCGAGCGGGTACGGGACGATCGCCCCTCACTGTGAGAAGTATTCGCCCTCCCCTCTTCGCGCCTGCGGGAATAATCCCCGTCGCGCATGTCGCGTCTGCGGTCGGCCATATCCGCCCGCTAGCTCCGCGCGGCAGCGGCCAGACTCTGGGAAAGCGAGAGATTGCCCGAGCCGTCGGTCGCGACGATGTCTTCGGGCAGCACAATTTTGCTGGTCGACTCGGGCGCAGCCATGCCAAGGGCGGTCGCCTCGGATTTGATGCGGGAGGGATTGGAAAGGCTGCTCTGCGCCACCTCGAGGGAGCTACCCTCGGAGCGCGCGGTGTCGATAAGGCTGTCGTAGCTCTTCGACTCGATTTCGACATTGACGGCGGCGGCAGTAAGCGCGATGCGGGCGAAGGCCACGAGCGCAAGCACCACAAGGGCTGCCGCCACCACTCGGGCGAGCGCGACGATCGCCGGGGAAAGCGTCTCGACATGGGGCTTGCCACCAGGAACGACAGAGATGCGGGGGCGTTCAGGGTAACGCTCGGGCACTCGCTCTGCGGCGCGCGTATATGCAGGAACAGCGCTCATGCCCCACCCCTTTCTTTCGTATAATCGGCATTTCAGGCAACGACGCCCCCGAAGGGGCGACGTGGGTTCGCTATTCGGTTAGAGCTTCTGCGCGACGCGTAGCTTCGCGCTGCGGGCCCGAGGGTTGCTCTCTATCTCCTCAGGCGTCGGAAGTATGGGCTTCCGCGTGACAACCTTGAGTATCGGCTCTTTCCCGCACACGCAGACCGGCAGGTCCGGCGGGCAAGTGCACCGGTTCGCCATCGAGGCGAACGTGTCCTTCACAATCCTGTCTTCCAGCGAGTGATAGCTGATGACGGCTATCCTGCCTTTCGGATTCAGCCAGCGAATGGCGGCGTCCAAACCTCGACGCAGCACATCCAGCTCCGAGTTGACTTCAATCCGAAGAGCCTGGAAGGTTCGTTTCGCGGGATGCCCGCCTGCGCGCCTGGCCGAGGCGGGGATGGCGGCCTTGATGACCTCCACCAGCTGGCCGCTGGTCTCGAATGGCTCCTTCTCGCGCTCGCGCACGATGAAGTCGGCGATTCTCGATGCCCACTTCTCGTCCGAATAGGCGCGGATTATCCGAGTGAGATCTGCTGCGTTGTAGGTGTTGACGATCTCTGCTGCGGTTTGAGTTTGTGTACTCGGATCCATCCGCATGTCAAGGGGGGCTTCTTCTTTAAAGGAGAAGCCGCGTGACGGCGTATCGATCTGCACGGAGGAAACACCGAGATCGAACAGGATAGCGTCGATTCCGGGCACCTCGGCAGAGGTGAGAAGTCCATCGAGTTCCCCGAAGTTGCCGTGAAGCAATTCGAGCGCGGGGCGGGTTTGCTCCGGCAGCGACTCAAGCTTCTTGCGAGCGGCGGCAAGCGCCACTTCGTCTTGGTCGATACCGATGAGAGTCCCCTCGTGCCCAAGCCGCTTCGCGACTTCGAAGGAATGCCCTGCCCCGCCGAGCGTGGCGTCCACGAACGTGTGCTGTGTTTGTAGTGTAAGTTGTTCGAGGCACTCGGCGAGCAGGACCGGTGTGTGCCGATATTCGCTTGTCATTTCGCTCACGTCTTACTCCGCAAGGTCGAGCAACATCGAGATGTCGGTGTCGTCGATCACTTCGTCGTAACGCTTCGCGTCCCAGATCTCGAATCGACCGGTGTTGCCGATGACGACGACGTCCTTGTCGATCCCGCATTTCTCGCGGGCATCGGCGGGAAGCATGATGCGGCCGGTCTTGTCGACCTCCACGTCCTTCGCAAGCGACTTGAGCTTCAGCATGATGTGCCGGCACTCGCGCTTGGTGGGGTGCTTCTTCTCGACGAACGAATCGAACAGCTTGGTGATCCATGCCTCGAAATCGGGCGTTTCGAACACGTAAAGGCATTCGTTGTCCAGATCCCTGGCGACGACGAGCTGGGTTGAAAGCACTTTTCGGAATTTCGCGGGGAGAGACACGCGGCCTTTGCCGTCGACCTTGAAGCGGTATTCGCCGTTGAGAACCACGTCGCGACGCGGCGCGACCTCTTCGGCTACCTCCTCGATCTGTTTGGCATCGTCCGTCATCTGTTCCCTTCGAAACCCTGCAGTGGCTTCCAATGCATTGCATTCTATCCCACAATCTCCCACTTTTCAATCATTTCATGGGATTCGATGCTCATTTTGGACGCTCTGAGCTGCACCGTCTTCATTGGACGCGTCGTGCAGCGCAAGATATGGGGCGGAAAAATAAAAGAGCCCAAGATATGGGCTGTGCATCGCGGTGGGGCGATGTGGGGGGTTTGTGTGGGTGTGGGAGAAAGTGGGGCGAGCGGCAGAGCAGCGAAGCGCGATGGGGCATCCACCTATGCGCGCGGGTGCGCCGCGAGATATTCCTCGCGGATATGCGAGCGGTCGACATGCGTGTAGATCTGAGTCGTCGAGATATCGGAGTGGCCGAGCATCTCCTGGATAGCTCGCAGATCGGCCCCTCCCTCGAGGAGATGAGTCGCAAAAGAATGGCGCAGCGTATGAGGATGCAAGTTCGTGACGCCGATGGAAAGCCCGGCGCGTGCGACGATCTTGTGCAGGCTCTGCCGCGTGATTCTCCCGCCGCGCACATTCAGAAACACCGCACCGCTCGATTTCCCGCGCCCTCCGTCGAGAATCCGGCGCGCGTCGTCGAGATACATCGACAGCGTGCGCAGCGCGGCACCGGAGATGGGGGCAACACGCTCCTTGTCGCCCTTCCCCCGAATGCGAAGATACCCCTCGTCAAGCGCGAGGTCGGCGAGGTTCAAACCGCATGCCTCGCTCGCGCGCAGGCCGCACCCGTAGAGCACCTCGAGCAGGGCGTGGTCGCGCAAGGAGGCGGGCGTGGAATCATCAGTGCGCTCCATAAGCGCGCTCACCTGGGCGATCGAGAGGACATCAGGCAAGCGGTCGGGAGTTTTGGGCACGGCGATCAGGTCAGCGGGACTCGTGGCGATAACCTCTTCCCTCACAAGATAGCGGTAGAGCCCCTTGATCGCCGAAAGCCGACGCTTCACCAACGTGGGAGCGAACCCACGCTCGGAAAGGTCGGCTTCGTAGGCAGCGAGCGCCGCACGATCGGCATCGACAACGGACCCCAGCCGATTGCGCCCCAGAAACGACGCGTAATCAGCGAGGTCGCGCCCGTATGCCTCGATCGTCCGCGGCGAGCGCCCGCGCTCAATGCGCAGACAGGTCAGGTATTCCGAAATCGGATCAACCACGATATTTGCCGATCGCGGCGGCGTGCACAAAAGCGCTGAACAGCGGATGGGGACGTGTCGGGCGGCTCTTGAACTCGGGATGGCCCTGGCTCGCAACGAACCACGGGTGATCGGGAAGCTCGATCATCTCAGTCAGGCGGCCATCGGGCGACACGCCGGAGATGACGAGGCCGGCATCCTGAAGGCGATCGCGGAAGGCGTTGTTCACCTCGTAGCGATGGCGATGGCGCTCGTAGATGATCTCCTCGCCGTACGCCTCGAACGCGCGCGAGCCCGGCGACACCTTGCAGGGGTAGGCGCCCAGGCGCATGGTGCCGCCCTTGTCCTCGATGTCCTCCTGCTCGGGCATAAGGTCGATCACGGGGTATTCCGCCTGCTCGTCGAATTCGGCCGACGTGGCGCCCGGCATACCGGCAACATCGCGGGCGAACTCGCATACCGCCGCCTGAAGCCCCAGGCAGATGCCGAGGAACGGAACCTTGTGCACGCGGGCATAGCGCGCTGCGGCGATCTTCCCCTCGAAGGCGCGCTGACCGAAGCCGCCCGGCACGAGAATGCCGTCCATCGAGCCGAGCGTCTCCTCGGCGTTGTCGTCGGTGAGCTCCTCGCCATCGATAAGATGCACTTCCACGTGGCGTCCCTCGTGGACGCCCGCATGCCCGAGCGCCTCGATGACGGAGAGATACGCGTCCGGAAGCGAAACGTACTTGCCCACGACCGCAATGTCGACCTGGCCCTCGCAGTTGTCCGCCGCCTCGAGGAACGACTTCAGCGGCGTCAGGTCGATCGGGCGCACCTCAAGCCCGAGCTTGTCGAGGACCTTCACGTCGAAACCCTGCTCATCGAGAGCAAGCGGCACCTCGTAGATGGACGGCGAGTCGACGCAGGCGAGCACGTCCTCGGTCGCCACGTCGCAGAACAGCGCGATCTTCTCGCGCACCTTGTCGGTAATCTCGTGGTCGGAGCGGCACACGATGAAATCGGGCTGCACGCCGATGGAACGCAGCTCCTTCACGGAATGCTGCGTCGGCTTGGTCTTCACCTCGTGGGCTGCGGCGATGTAGGGAACGAGCGTCACGTGCACGAAGAGCACATCGCCCGGGTCCTTCTCTTTCTTAAACTGGCGGGCAGCTTCGATGAACGGCTGGGACTCGATGTCGCCGATCGTGCCGCCGATCTCGGAGATGACGATGTCGGCGTTCGATTGGGAAGCAATGCGGCGCAGACGTTCCTTGATAGCCTCGGTCACATGCGGGATGACCTGCACGGTTCCGCCGAGGAAGTCGCCGCGGCGCTCGCGCGCGATAAGCGTCTGGTAGATGGAACCCTGTGTGAAGTTGGACTCGCGCGAAAGGGACTCGTCGATGAAGCGCTCGTAATGGCCCAGGTCGAGGTCGCCTTCGTGGCCGTCATCGGTAACGAAGACCTCGCCATGCTGGAACGGGCTCATGGTGCCCGGATCGACGTTCAAGTACGGGTCCATCTTCTGCATGGTCACCTTGTAGCCGCGCGCCTTGAGCAGATGCCCCAAAGACGCCGCCGTGATGCCCTTGCCCAATGATGAGACAACGCCGCCCGTCACGAAAATATGCTTGGCCATGATTCTCCTTCTGCTGCGCAACCGAAATGCTATCCAACCTCATGAGTTACGGCCTCAGGCTGCGCGAGCCGATACGCTCGGACGCGGCCAGGCGAACTCCAAACGTTCGTTCATTTTACTCGAAAGGAAAAATCGCGCGGGGAGCGCGCCTGGCATTTAACACATCAGTAACGAAGAAGAGCGGCGCACTACCCCAGTGCCAGAACGTCGCGCGCAAGGACGGTGACCATCTTCGCCGTCGCCGCACGATCGGCCACGAATTGCGGAAGCGCATTGTTCGAGTCGTTCGCGGGCGAGCCCGTCAAAACGCCCGCCTGGGCGCACCAGGCAACCGCATCGCGCGCCCAAGGCGAGATCGCGTCCGCGTCATCGAAGATGTCCAGGTTCGACTGGTCGGCTGCGGTGTTCGCACCTGCAATCTTGTTTGCGTAGTTCGCGATCATCTTGGCGAGCTGCTCGCGCGAGACCTCCATGTCGGGCGCGAAATCGTTCGTCCCGTCCCACCCGTTCACGACGCCGACCTCGCGTGCCCAGGTAAGCGCCTGGCCGTAGAAGTCCTCGTAGTTCGCATCATCGAATTGAGGCTTTTCAGAAGCGACCTGGGGCTTGCCCGCCACGCGCCAAAGAATGGTTACCGCCTCGGAGCGCCGCAAGCCGTTCGCAGGCCCGAACAGGGTCGTGCCCGCATAGCCAGTGATGTAGCCGTGGTCGAAGACGTAATCGACGACGCCCGAGTCAACGAACCAGTCGCCGTAGAAGCAGTCGCTGAAATGCTCGGAGGGAACACGCCCGTCGTCGACGTCGGCCGACGCATAGGAAATGCGCACGTTGCCCATCCAATCGCCGTAGCGCAGCGTGAGCCCGCGCGAGGAGAGAGACTCGGGCTCAAGACCGGAAGTCCTATCAGGGTCTAAGATGATGAAGTTGTCGGTGGAGAGATTGTCCGGGTTGTCCACGCCCTCGTAGCCGATGACAGTGACCCAGTGCTGCGAGCCGCTTCCCGTGGTCACGTAGAGGACGACCGGGTGACCATCGTTGATGGCATTATAAAGCGCACGCAGCACCTCGGACTCGCTCCCGATGACGCGGCAGTCGAACTCGTCGGTCATGTTCTTGCCGTAAAACCCGCTCTCGCCATAGGCGCCGCCGTTGTAGTCGAACTCCGCCCACGTGTGCACCGTGCCCGTCGTGATGGTCTTCGCGTACGCCGCGGCGTAGCCCAAACACGACCCGCCCGTGTGCTGAAGCCCCACCTGATTGATGAGGGCCTGGTCGAACTTGAGCATGCGCCCGTTCGACTGCAACGCGATGCGAGCCTCGCCCGCATCCAACGAGGAGCCATCGCTTGCCGCCAGAGCGACAGGCGGAAGGGAGAGCGCGGAAGCGAGGGCTATCGTGCAGGTGACGGCGACGGGGCCCTTGAGAAAGCGAGACGGTCGAGAAGCCATGAAACCTCTTATCCGGACGAAAGGCCGCGCCCCTCGTCCTGCAGCGGGAATTCGCAAACCCGCCGATCGCGAGAACATAAAACAGCGTCGATTGTAGCATGAGAGCCCCTCGCCACCGCCCTCGCCTGCGTGCCCCCTCCATAACGCCAGGTGAAAACCTCTTCACCCCGCAAGGACCGCAAGAAAGGCCCCACTCGTGCGTCCCATTCCCGACCATCGACACCCCACGACGGAGGCGAGTGGTAGTGTCCCGAATGTTGGTGTAGAGCTCGGTTCTCGAGGGTAGCCGCAGGCTGCCCGAGGAGCCGAGAATCACCTAGAATGCCGTCATTCTAGCGCATGCTACGCCGCCTTCCTGCCGGGAATC
>NZ_WAJR01000029.1 GCF_008831035.1 Ellagibacter isourolithinifaciens
AGGTCCAACGCGCGCTTCCGCGCCGGGTCGTGCTAGAATGCGGTCATCCGCAGCGCCGATGGCGCCCCGATCCCCGTCGCACCGGCAAGGCTTCCGGTCGGCTTTTCCCGCAAAACTTAACTCGCACGCATGATATATATCACTTGCTATCATTGTTATATGATGATATCATGCCTATCAGTGATAGATAATCGAATGCAGGGGTATTGCCCTCAAGGGAAAGGAGCCCGATTATGGGACAAGTTAACTTCCGCACGAGCGACGAGGTGCAGGAGCGCTGGACGGAGCTGAAGGACAAGGTTGACCTCAAAAACGACGAACTGTTCGCAGCGATGCTCTCCGCATACGAAGAGTCGCGAGGCATGGCGGCCGGAAACCATGCCTCCGAGCTGGCAGAGATTCAAGAGACGCTGACCACGGCCGTGTCGCAGATGGTGGCACTGCTAGGAAAGGATGAAGCGCGCCGTAAGGCGTCAATCCTTGCCGCCGAGACTGAGCGCGATGCTCTCGCGAGGAAGCTCGCCGCCGAGACCAAGCGCGCCGACGAGCTTCAGCGGAAACTCGACAAGATGACGAGCGAGCACGACGAACTCGCGGCGAAGGCTGCCCAAACGAACGCAGTCGCCGACTTGATAGACGAGGTAAGCAATCTCAAGCAGACGATGACAGACACATACAAGGAGATGCAGGAACAGGCGATGGCCGACGCGCTAAAGGAGATCAAGGAGATGCAGGAACAGGCGATGGCCGAGGCGTGGGAGGCGGTGCAGAACCATGCGCTCCAGGAGTTCCAGAAGCAGGAGCAGGCCGAGGCGTGGGAGGCGGTGCAGAACCATGCGCTCCAGGAGTTCCAGAAGCAGGAGCAGGCCGAGGCGTGGGAGGCGGTGCAGAAGTTCCAAGAGCAGGAGATGGCCGACGCGTGGAAGGCACAGGGGCAGGCGGCGACTGACGCATGCAACGCGCAAAAAGAGATGCAGAACGAACCTTCAACGGACGCTGATCTCTAGACGAAAAGCCCATCCCCACCACGCCGCAGCCCCTAGCGTTTTGACCGCAGCCGCAACGCGACCAAAACGCCGCGGGCGGCGCGGAAGATAGCCTTGCTCACCGCGCGGAACTAAGCCTCTCGCGACTTTCCCCTACTCCCAAGGGGTGGTTGCGCTAGAGTAGGCGGGAACAACAAGAGCGTCCGAAAGAAGCACCACCGTGAACAAGGACATGACGATCCTCTACCGCGTGCACCATGGGCTGTACGTGAACCTGACCAACCGCTGCTCATGTGCGTGCACCTTCTGCGTGCGCGGGCTTTCCGACAGCGTCGGCGAGGCGGAGAGCCTCTGGCTTTCCCGCGAGCCGACCTACGAGGAAGTGATTGCAGCGTTCGGGGGGTTTGACATGGGCCAGTTCACCGAAGTCGTGTTCTGCGGCTTCGGTGAGCCAACCGAAGCGTGGGATACACTCACGCGCGTCGCACGTTACGTGAAGGAGACGTTTGGGCTGCCCACGCGCGTGAACACCAACGGCCTAGGGTCGCTCATCTGCGGACGGGACATCGCGCCGGAGTTCGAGGGGATCATCGACACGGTATCCATCAGCCTGAACACTCCCAATGCGAAAACGTACCAGGAAATCGTGCACAGCTCGTTCGGCGAGAAGTCGTTCGACGCCGTGATAGATTTCGCGCGCGAGGTCAAGCGCTATGTGCCCAACGTGGTCATGACCACCGTCGAGACCACCATCTCGCACGAAGACGAGGAGAAGTGCCGCGCCATCTGTGAGAAGCTCGGCGTGCGCTACCGTATCCGCGCCTGGGCAGGGTAGCGCGCTTCGAAAGCGCGCCCAAGACGCGCATCGAACACACCAGCCGCCCCACCCGCAAGCCGAGCAGCCGACCAACCCCAAAGCCTTCACACCCCTGGCTCTCACACCCCCTGGCCCCGCCGACCTCGCAACCTCACCCGTACGCCTCCACCCACCATCGCACGACGGGCGGCTTGCCGAGCGTCGCATCGAATACGTGTCGCTCGAGGAAAAGATTGGTCACATGGCTCCCGACGCGCACCCGATAACGCGCGGTCGACACGCCGCGATACGCAGGGCCAAAACTCCCCCGGTCGAGCACTTCGGTAATCGGAAACGCCCTTCCATCAGGCCACATGACGATAAGAGGATCGAATCTCCCCTCGTCGGTAAGGCGCATGAACACATCGACGTAGCGCTTGTGCGCCCGCCGTCGCCGCCCTTCCCCATCTTTCACCCAATCCTCTTGCATAGTCTGTTATTATCGAACATGGGTTCGAAATTTAACAGCGAACAGACTATGGAGATTGAAGGAGGCGCCTTGGACGGCAGTTCGAAGAGCGAGGAAAGAACCTATTTGTGCATCGACTTGAAGTCGTTCTACGCATCGGTCGAATGCGCCGACCGCGGGCTTGACCCCTTCATCACAAACCTCGTGGTGGCCGACCCCACCCGCAGCGCCAACACCATCTGCCTTGCCATCACGCCCGCCTTGAAGGCACGGGGTGTGAAGAACCGCTGCCGCCTCGGCGACATTCCCAACGGCATCGAGTTCACCTGCGCCATGCCGCGCATGAGCCGCTACATGGAGGTGTCCGCCAACATCGTAGGCGCCTATCAACGCTACGTTTCCCCCGATGACATGCACGTATACTCAATCGACGAGGCGTTTATCGACGCAACGCCATACCTGAAGCTCTACGGCATGGACGCGAAATCATTCGCAAGGACGCTTATGGATGCGGCCTTCGAGTGCGCCGGCGTCACAGCCACGGCGGGCATCGGCCCGAACCTCCTCATGGCGAAGGTGGCGCTCGACGTGTGCGCCAAGCACGCCCCCGACGGCATCGGCGTGCTCGACGACGACTCGTGGAAGCGCGAGATCTGGTTTCACCGCCCCATCACCGACATCTGGGGGATCGGCCCCGGCATCGCACGACGACTCGAGCGGCGCGGCGTTTTCGACCTTGCGGGCATATGCACCCTGCCGCAAAAATCGATCGTGAAGGAGTTCGGCAAGAACGGGCTGCTCCTGCTCGATCACGCATGGGGGCAGGAACCTTGCACGATTTCCCAGGCCAGGAACTACAAACGACACGGGCGCTCCATCTCGAACGGGCAAGTGCTCATGCGCGACTACCAATTCAGCGAAGCGCAAACGCTCATCCGCGAGATGGCGCTCGCGTCGTGTCTGGAGCTCACCGAGAAGGGGCTCGCCGCAACGGGCGTCGGCCTCTACGTTGGCTATTCGGCGTCGAACTTCAGCCATCACGCGTGGGGCGGCGGACGGGCGCCTTTCATGGGTGCGGGCGGCAGCGCGAAGCTTCCGCAGCCGACCGACTCTGCATCGCAGGTGACAAGCGCGCTGCTCGCGCTCTATGAGGAGCACGTCAGCCCCCCGCTCGCCATAAGGCGCGTGAACATCTCGCTCGAAGATCTCGTCGAGAAGGACAGCGTGCAGCCATCTCTCTTTGGTGAACAGGGAAAAGAAGCCAGAGAAGCCGCCCTCGCCCAGACCATGGTGGCCGTGCGGGAGCGGTTTGGAAAGAACGCGGTACTCGCGGGCACGAGCCTACTTCCCGAGGCCAACGCGCGGGAGCGAAACCTGCAGATTGGAGGCCATCGCGCATGATGAGAGTGACTTCGAGCGACGAGCGTCGGGCAGAGAGCTGGGCGGCAAGCGGGTCGACAAGTCGGGACGAGAACAGGACGTCAGGCCGAGCGACGCGCGAGTCGGCGATAAGAGCGACAAGCCAGGCGGCGTGCAGGGCGGCAAGACGGGCGGCGAACGAGACAGCAATCCAGACGTCGGGAATTCCCTCACCCGATATCTGGGCCGGCATATCTGCCGATGAGCGCGCCTATCGTAAACGCGTACTCGATGACATCGCACGAAGGGTAGCCGAGGAGGGCGTCCACACTGCCGTCCCCGGCGACGATCGAGGCAGACAGTTCATGCCATTCGCCGCGCTCAAAGGCTACGACGACATCCTAAGGGACTCCCAGGAACCCGCGAGATAGTGTCGCGCTGCACATACACTCGCCAGCCCGCGCCAATTCGCGAGCGCAAGCGCGCCAGCCTGCGCCATGCAGCTCGGCGATTTCGAGACACCGAGCTCGCCACCTCGCTTGCAGCAACCTCGTAGCGGCTCCCCGTCGAACTCTCGCTGACACACGCCATGCGCAAGCTGGCGTGGGGCGTAGTCTTCGCGCCAACGCCCCACGCCAGCAATGCCAACCCACTATTTGATTTTTCTGCAGGTAAGCTGATTTTCGCAGGGGCACAGTGGCGCGCGAGTATAATGGGGCGGTTAGAGCCAACGCGCGCGGTTCGCGCTCTGCGGCCGTGTGTGCAAAGTATAGTGGGAGGAACTGGCAAAGATGGCAATCTCTACCGCCGATTTCAAGAACGGCATGTGCATCGAGTACAACAACAAGCTTTGGACGATCGCTGAATTCCAGCACGTGAAGCCGGGCAAGGGCGGCGCGTTCGTGCGCACCAAGCTTCGCGACATCAAGACCGGCCGCGTGGTCGACTACACCTTCAACTCCGGCACGAAGTTCGACTCCGTCCGCCTGGAGACCAAGAAGATGCAGTACCTCTACAACGACGGTGCCGACTTCAACTTCATGGACCCCGTAACCTTCGAGCAGATGCCCATCTCCGCGGAGACCGTGGGCGATCAGGCCAAGTGGCTCAAGGAAAATGACGAGGTCAGCCTGCTGTACGCTGGTGAGGAGCTCATCTCCATCGAGCCTCAGATGTTCGTCGAGCTCGAAGTGACCGAGACCGAGCCGGGCTTCAAGGGCGACACGGTGCAGGGTTCCACCAAGCCCGCAACGCTCGAGACCGGCGCCACCATCCAGGTCCCGATGTTCGTGAACATCGGCGACGTCCTGCAGGTGGACACCCGCGACGGCCGCTTCATCAAGCGCATGTAGCTTAAAGCAAGCGAACGTATTTTCCAGAAAGCCCGGCAGCTTGAACGCTGTCGGGCTTTCTTGTTATGTGGCGGCTGTGGTAACGGCGCGTGTGCCAAAGACGCGCGGCAGAATCAGCCTTACAGCACAATCATCTCATGCGTTGATTGGGTGAACACCTCGTAGCCGTTTTCGGTGATCACGCCGAAATCTTCCAGACGCATGCCGAAGTCGCCTGCCAGATAGACACCAGGCTCCACCGTGACGACGTTGCCGGGCGCGAGCGGCGCGCCGTTGCGAGGCGAAAGCAGCGGCTCCTCGTGGATGTCAATCCCGACACCATGCCCCAAGCTGTGGCCCATCTTGCCCGCGAAGCCGTGCTCGGCAAGCACGTGCTCGGCAAGTTCGTGCGCTTCCTTACCCGTCATCCCCGGACGAAGCACAGCCTCCACCTGCTCATTTGCATCGCGGATCGCCGCATAGCCCGCGCGAAGGCGCTCCGACGGCTCGCCGAGGAACACCGTGCGCGTCATGTCGGAGCAATACCCCTGCGCTCGTGCGCCGAAGTCCATGACGACGCACTGCCCCGCTTCGAGCTTCGTAGCACCTGGGACAGAATGGGGACTTGCACCGTTCGCGCCACACGCCACGATCGAGGGGAACGCCAAACCCTCGGCCCCATGGCGAACCATGAAGTCTTCCAGCTCAATCTGCACCTCGCGCTCGGTCATACCAGGCTTCATGAAGGTGATGATATGGGAAAACGCCGCGTCGGTAATAGCTTGCGCCGCCTTCATTCGAGCAATCTCGTCCGCATCCTTCACACCTCGAAGACCCACGATGAAGTTCGACGTCTCGCGCAGCTGCACATCGGGAAGCGATTCGGAGAAAGCGCGCTCGAGCGAGCGAAAGCCCGAAAGCGCGATCGAGTCCTCGACACCGAGCGAGCACGACTTGCCTCCTGCAAGTTCGCACGCACCACCGAGCGCGACCGCTGCGAACTTCGCATGCGAAACACGCTCGTCGCTCACCTCCACCACACCGCCATGAATGCCCGCCGCTTTCTTGCAAGCTTCGGAATAGCGCGAGTCAGTGTGCAGCATCGCACCGTCGGGCATGACAAGCATCGCATGCGCGCCCTCCTCGTCGAACACGCCGTCGAAAGCCGAAAGCCACTGGACGTTCGATGTCTCGCGTACGAAAAACGCGTCGATCTCCGCGTCGGCACATGCCTCACGAAGCTTGTTTATCCTGTTCAAGCTTATGTTTTCCATAGTGCGAAGCCTCCAATGGAAAGGGACGCCCGCAAAGGCGCCCTTTATCGTTCGTTCCTTATTTTAATGGCGCGGCGATAACCTCACCCGTAGGATAGCGCTCTTCGAACCCTTCCCCAAGCCGCTCGCGCGGACCCTCAAGCAGGATATCGATGGCGTCGCAATAGCCTTTGAACCCACGTCCCTTTACCTGCGCCACGCACGCCGGCGCGATAACCGAGATATGGCGAAACGCCTCGCGCGCATCCACATTGGAGATATGCACCTCGACGCACGGCGTGTCGATGCCGCCCACCGCGTCGCGCAAGGCATAGGAATAGTGCGTGTGGGCACCAGGGTTGTAGACGATACCGTCGTAGGTCGTATGCGCCTCGTGGATCTTGTCGATGAGGCAGCCCTCATGGTTCGATTGATAGCACTCTACGGAAACGCCTTTGGAAGCACCGTAATCGACCACAAGTTTTTCGAGGTCAGCAAGCGTATTGCTGCCATATACCGCAGGCTCGCGAACACCCAGCATATCCAAGTTCGGCCCATTCACCAGAAGAATCTTCATGCTCTGCTTCCTTTTGTCCTTTTCCTGAAGGGGAAGACGACGTTGCCGCCCGTCCGCTCCATTCCTTGCGTTGCGAGTTGATTGCGGTCCCTTCAGTCGCTCGGCAGTCCTGCTCGCGCAAACAGCCCACTGGGCTGTTTGGCTCGTGCGGAACTCGCTTTGTGAAGGAACCGCAATCAACTTCTCGAGCCCGAAGGCAAACCAACAGTCATATCCCGAAGATCCACGAAAGGCACCTGACGACCCCCTCCGACCCCGACGAGCGGAAGGCGTGCGGCGGCGCTCACCAAGCGAGTTCCGCAGCGCAGCGAGGACTGTCTGAGCGACTGAGCGTTGCCGCGCGCCTTCCGCGGACTCACAGGTCAAACGCCTTCCGCGGAACCGCAAGCTACTTGCTCCGCGCCCACGCAGCGAGATGCTCGAGGATCACGTCGTCTTCCACTTCCCTCAACTCCCATTGCCCGATGTCGAGCGGCAGCACAAACTTCACCACGCCGCCGCGCACCTTCTTGTCGCGCTTCATCACGGCAAGCATGTCCTCAGGCGCCGCCGACCAAGAAAGCGCGGGAAGCCCCAGCTCATCGAGGAGATTATCCTGTGCACGCACCACATCAATCGAGGTTCCCGCAATCGCCGCGCCCAAACGTGCCGCAAAGCGCATGCCTTCCGCAACCGCCGCACCATGGGAATACGTGCCGTAGCCAGCAAGCGACTCCACCGCATGCCCCAGCGTGTGACCATAGTTCAGGCACTCGCGCACGCCGCGGCTTTCTGTCTTGTCCTGCGCAACGACGTCGGCTTTGAACACGACGGAGCGCGCGATGGCCTCGGCGGTCACATCGTGATCGCGCGACGCGAGCGCGGAGGCGTTGTCGCTCAGCCAGAAGAAGAACTCGTCGGAGTCGATCACCGACGACTTCGCGATTTCCCCGCAGCCGCATGCCCATTCGCGAGAGGGCAACGTGGAGAGCACCTTGGTCGAAGCGCACACGTAGGCGGGCTGCGTGAAGGTGCCTACGAGGTTCTTACCTGCGGAAAGGTTCACGCCCGTCTTGCCGCCGACCGAGGAATCGACCATGGCGAGCAGCGATGTGGGCGCCTGCACCACAGTGATACCGCGCATGAAGGTAGACGCGGTGAATCCGGCGAGATCGCCCACTACCCCGCCGCCAAGCGCTACAACAGCGCAGTCGCGGCCGAGCTTCAAGCCCGCCATCGCTTCCCAAATCTCGCTCGCGACCTCCACAGACTTCGTTTTCTCCCCCGCGGGGACGACAATTTCGCTCACGCGGTAGTCCGCTGCGCGAAGCGACGCCTTCGCCTCCTCGAGATACAGCGGAGCCACGTTGGTGTCGGATAGAACCAGGATACGCGGCGCGTTTTCCGTCGCATCGACGCGGCGCAGGTAGTTCCCCAGCCCATCGAGCACATCGGCGCCAATGCGCACATCGTAGGGTCGCTCATCGGGGATGTTCACGATCACTTTCGTCGCTGGCACAATACGCCTTCTTTCTCGAGTGCGCGCTGGACCTCGCGCGCGATTCGCGGGACGCTCTTGCCCGCCGTGTCGATTTCCACATCTGCCACACCCGAATACAGCGGGGCCCGCTCCAGACAGCGTTTGCGCGCGGCGTCGATATCCTGGAACAACGGGCGGCTCGACTTGTCGGAGATGCGGCTCGCGGCTTCGTGCACCGTCACCTGAAGGTGCACGACGAACCCCGATTCGGCAAGAATCTCGCGGTTTTCTTCGCGCAGGACGACACCGCCCCCGCACGAGATGACGAGCGGCTCCTCCTTCGAGGAAAGCTCGCGCAGGACATCGGTCTCGATGGCGCGGAAAGCATCCTCGCCGCCTTCCGCGAAGATTTCCTTCACGCGCTTGCCCTCGCGGCGCTCAAGATAGGTGTCCATGTCGACCGACGAGATACCGCAAGTGCGCGCAAGGCGACGTGCCACGCTCGTTTTCCCCGCGCCCATGAAGCCCACGAAGAATACGGGGCAGGCGAGTTGCATGGGTTCCGCCGTCATCGGGACATCGTCCTCAGGCGCGCCTTGTACGACTTGAGGTTCGCTTTGATGTCCGACATGCAGGAGCTGCCAAACATCTCCTGGTATGCGTTGACCAGCACAAACGCCACCTCGCCTTCCGCAACCACAGCGGCGGCGGGCACAGCGCACACGTCGGAGCGCTCCTTGGATGCGTCGGCAACCTCCAGCGTATCCATGTTCACCGTGGCAAGCGGGCGCATGAGCGTGGGAATGGGCTTCATCGCGACGGTCGCCACAAGCGGCAGCCCCGTCGTCATGCCGCCCTCGAGGCCGCCTGCGTTGTTCGATGTGCGCGTGAAGCAATCGCGCTCGCGGTCGAGCACGATGGGGTCGTGCACCTCGCTCCCCAAGCGGCGAGCAACCTCGAATCCCATCCCGAACTCGACGCCCTTCATCGCCTGGATGGAAAAGAGCGCCTGGCCCAAGCGTGCCGTCAAGCGATCGTCCGCCGTCGCATAGCCGCCAAGCCCGGGAACAAGGCCCGTCGCCACGACGCGGAATGTGCCGCCAATCGTGTCGCGCTCGGCCTTCGCGCGCTCGATTTCCGCAATCATCGCGCGAGTCGCCTGCGCGTTCGGACAGCGGACCTCGCTCGTCTCGATGTCGAGCGGCGTGTAGTTCACGCAGTTGACGAAGGGGCTTTCCTCGCGAAACTCGGCTTCGCCGATGCGATTCACATACGAGAACACCTCGACGCCCAGATCAGCAAGGAATTCGCGCGCGATACCGGCCGCCGCCACGCGAGCGGCGGTCGAGCGGGCACTCGAGCGCTCGAGAATGTTGCGGCAATCGTCGGTGTTCGTCTTCAGGGCACCCACCAGATCGGCATGCCCCGGCCGCGGCGTCACTTCGCGCACCAGCCCCTCAGGCTCCTCCCCGAATACGGCCATGCGGTCCGTCCAGTTCTCCCAATCGCGATTGCGGACCGTAAGCGTCACCGGCGAGCCAATGGTCTTCCCGAAACGGATGCCCGACGTAACCTGCACGGTGTCACGCTCGATGGACTGCCTGCCGCCGCGCCCGTAGCCCGATTGGCGGCGAGCCAGGTCGGAGTTGATCTGGGATTCGGAGACCCGTAGGCCCGCAGGCACGTCCTCGACGATGGCGGTAAGGCATGGGCCGTGGCTTTCCCCGGCAAAGACGTAACGCATAGAGAATCGCTTTCCTATCGAGTTCGTATAGTTTCTGGCACATTGTAGCGCATGGGAACACGAGCACCCTGTTCAGGCGCATACGTGCAGGATGATTCCAATATGGGGAGCGCGAGCGGCCTTTTGCATGCGCAATCCAGCGCGAGCGTATCCGACGAGGCTTCGCGCCAGCGCACTGCATGCCGCGGGTCCGTCCTCCGCGCGAGCAGCCCGCTTCTATTTCACGCCAAGTTGCTGGGCGAGCTTGCTCGTTGCCCCCGTGATCTCGCTCGCGTCGCCGCCCGCCTCGATGGTCTGCATCATCGACGCAAGGGCGTTTTCGTCGCAGAACACATACGATGCGCTCTTGTACATACCGGTGATTGACGGAACCATGCACGATGTCATCGAAAGCTCGCCGCCATCTTGAAACTGGGTAGCCAGACTGTACAGATCGGTAACGGACATGTCAGTGGTGATGCTGCCCGCGGCCGTCTGCACAATGCCCGGAAGCTTCGCCAGCGGCATCGAGAGAATCTTCTCCGCAAGCGCCGCGATGAGCTTGCGCTGGTTCGCCGTGCGCGTGAAGTCTCCATCAGCGTAGGCACGGCTGCGCGCGAACACGAGAGCGGTCTCTCCGTCCATATGCTGTTCGCCGGCCTCGATGATGATCTTCTTCTGGCCGATGACCGACCCATCGGCATCGGGGTCGTTGATGCGCTGGTCAACCGTCACATCGACCCCGCCCACCGTGTCGACAAGGCCAATCAGACTGTCGAAATCGACCTCGGCGTAATGCGAGATGTTCACACCGAGAAGCTCGCTCGCCTCCTTGATGGCAAGTGCAGCTCCGCCGTAGGAATACGCGGCGTTGAACTTGCAGTAGCCGTAACCGTCGATGTTGATCATCGTGTCGCGGGGAATCGAAACGAGTGTCGCGGAATTGGTCGTCGGGTCTACGCGCACGACGATGTTCGTGTCGGAGCGGGCGCCCATGGACTCGTCGTCCGCACGGGCGTCCGAGCCGATGAGCATCATGTAGAAGGGCTCGTCGAAGCTCGTCGTCTTAACGAGCACGTCATTAATCTCGTCGAGCTCGGTCGCGCTTTTCTGCCCCTTGGTGAGCGTATCGTTCACGCTGTTCACCCACAGGGCGGCCGCCGTACCCGCCCCAACGAACACCACGAGCACGGCAAGAACGACCGCAATCGCGATCTTCTTCCCGTGCGAGCCCTTTCGATTCTTCTTTTGATAGTTAGGATTCGAACGGGAGTATTGCGAGGTGGACGAGGGGTTGCCTCGCTGTGAACCAGCGGGTTTGACGGCAGAGTACGCCCCTTGCGGGAAACTTTGGGGCTCGCCGTGCGCCCGAGACCCGCCGTGCGCCGCCTTCGCGCTGCGAGCCCGACCTTCACCGTGCGCCGCTTTCGCGCTGCGCGCCCCGTTTGCCTGGCTCGCGCCGTTTGTCGACTTCGACGTACGCGGCGTCTTTCCCTGGGGGCTGGGCCCTCGATAGTGCTGCGGCATTTCTTCTCCTTACATCCAGTCCCCAGATTTAATCTTCTATACGTTGAAGCCGGCGGCGTTCGCCATAATCTCGAACAGCTCGTCGAACGAGAGCTCGCAATCGATGCCCGACACGTCGCACACGGCCTGCACGGTAGCGACCGCCTGCGCGACAAGCATTCCGCCACCGTCCGCAAACGTGCACCCCGCAGCCTTGGCACCCGCCGCGAAGGCGGTTTCCCCATGCGCGTAGACGACGTCGAAGGCGCGCTGGCCCTCGTGGAAAAGCGATACGTCGAACGGCGCCGGATCGCCCTCGCACATCCCGAGCGGCGTCGCATTGATGACGAGGTCGGCTGCGGCGATAGCCTGGGTCGACGTGGTGTAGCTGCCGAACTTGAACGCGGTCTCATCGTAGGCGGTGAGGAAGCTTCGGTGCCCGTCGACGGCGGCCTGCAAGTCGACCGTCGCATGAGCGAGCGTGCCGAACTCATCCACATACCGGTCGAGAACCTCGCGTGCACGCTCCTTGTCGCGCGAGAGCAAAAGCACCTCGGAAGCGCCCGCGATTGCCGCGGCGTGGAGAATGGCGAGCGCCGTGGGCCCCGTGCCGCAAATGGCGACCTTCGCGCCGTCGAAGGAGAAGCCCGTCCGCTCGAGATACCCCACGCAGCCCCGACCGTCGGTGTTGAAGGCGATGAGCGCGTCACCCTTCTTCACGAGGATGTTCGCACCGTGTGCAAGCTTCGCCGATGCCGCTCGCGCCGTGGCAGCCGCAAGCGCCTCGGGCTTGTACGGTGTCGTGATGTTTATGGAGAGGAAGTCGCGCGCCGCGAGAAACGCTTTCGCCTCGGCAGGCGTCTCGCAATCCATCAGGCGATACTCCCATGGGAAGCCAAGCTTCCCATAAACCGCGTTGTACATCACGGGCGACTTCGAGTGAGCCACCGGATGTCCGAGCACATAGAGCTTCTGCGGGATGTTGCGAACGTCGTTTTCCATAGCTAGATGCGCACCTCTTCTCCCCGCTCGCATGCGACGGGGGCCTCTGGCTGAGCATCGCCCATAAGCACTCGCTCGAAGTGGCGCAGGAACAGCGTATGAGGCAGATCCTGCTCAACGAGCGGCTGAATAAGGTACGCCTTGATTCCCACCGTATGGGCACCGAGCACGTCGGTCATAAGCTGGTCGCCGATTGCGACCGTGTTCTTGCGCTTCGCCCCGATCTTGCGCATCGCGGTGAAATACGCGGGAGGGCACGGCTTCATCGCCTTGGCAACGATGGGAAGCCCCACCTCGTCAGCGAAGTCGTACACCACCTTGTGCCAGTTGTTGGACAGCAAACAGATCGTCACACCCGCCTCGCGCGCGCAGCCGAGCCACACGCGAGCATCGCGCGGAATCACCTGCGTGTCGCGGGGGACGAAGGTGTTATCGATGTCGAGCAGCACATTTTCAAACCCGCATCCAAGGATGTCCTTCTCGATAGAGATCTGGGAAAGACGGGAGAAATATCGATCGGGTTTGAAATATGCCATGGACTTCCTTTGCGTGAACTGCCGCAACAGCGCCTACGAGTGAGCGGCGACGGTCGCCTGGTGCTCGTCGTAGGTCTTGTCGAAGAAATAGTCAATCGTGCCCTGGTCGTTCGGCCAGAACGAGAAGAAGTAGTAGTCGTCGAAATCGGGCGCCGGATTGCATGCCGCCTGAAGACTACCAATGCTCGGGGAGCAGATGGGCGTCGGGGGCAGACCGGCATGGCGGCGCGTGTTGTAGGCGCTGTCTGTGGTCCAATCGTAGTTGTCGGGATCGCCGCCGATCTCGTAGGCGGTCGTGGCGTCCGAGCCCAGAAGGCCGTACGTCGGCGCACCGGTGTTCAGCAAACGGTTGTAGAAGACCGCCGACACCTTCGCACGGATATCGGCGTCGTCGCTCGCTTCCTTCTCGATAATTGAAGCGAGGATGAGCGTCTGGTACGAGTTGAAGTTCTTGCTGGTGGGGTACGAATAATCGAGCGTCGCCACCTCGGTCTGGTACTGCGAGAGCATCGCTCGGATAAGCGAGTCAGCAGTATCGGTTGAGCTCACCGCATATGTTTTCGGGAAGAGGAAGCCCTCGAGCGAGTTCGTGCCCGCATCCTTCAGGAAGGGGAAGTCGCTCGCGTACACGCTCGCATTGGATGCCTGCGCCTTGAAGTCGTCGGCAGAGATGCGTCCATTCGTGGCATCGCTTACGCGACCAGCGATATTCGCCAAGGTAAGGCCTTCGGGGATGGTGACGGAAGGACCCGTCAAGCCAGGGCCCGCGGAGAGCGTCTTCGCGAGGTCCTCAAGCGACATGCCACCTGTCAGCGTGTACGTGCCCGGTTGCAGTGAACCATCGAGGCCGAGGTCGGAGACTTTCTTCGTGAAGTCGCCCGCAGACGAGACAAGGCCCGCCTGTTGTAGCGATTGCGCAATGGAAGACGTCGACTCGCCATCGGCGACCTCGACGGTGACCTGCTGGCCGTCGGCGGCGAGATTGCCAGACGTGCAACCGCGAACAAGCGTGGACACACCGAGGATGAGAAGCAGAGCAACGACAACGATGACCGCGACGAAGGCGATCATCGGCCCCTTCGAACGCTTCGGTTGCAGCGCGCTCGTGTCGTAGGTACGAAACTGGCGATCGCCCATGGAATGCGCAACGCGCGCCCGATGATTTGGACGCGAAGAATAGGTGATTTGGCGTTTGAATGGAGCCATCGGTTACCTTTCGAGATTGCGAGCAGCCCGTTCGTCGAGCCATGCCTGCAGAAACAGACTTGCCGCTATCATATCCACTTTGCCTCGCATGTCCTTCTCGCTGAGGCCCTTTTCACGCAAACTGCGCTTGGCCTCGCGCGAGCTAAGGCGCTCATCTGCGAATTCATGGGGAATGCCACAGTTTTTGGAGATGGCGTCGGCCACCTTGCGAATGCGCTTCGCCTGCGGGCCTTCCTCGCCTGCAAGCGTTTTGGGAAGCCCGCACAACAGCAGCTCGGGCTCCCAGTCCTCGAGCACGCGTTTGAACGGCTTCGCGTTGTCCGTCACTTCCCGAGCAGGAAGAACGCAAACGGGGGAAGCCACGCGCTCGCCGGGATCGCATACGGCAATCCCCACGCGGACTTCCCCGATATCGAGAGCAAGTATACGCACAGCTTAGAGCAGCATCTTCCTGGCCGACTCGAGCGCTGCGTCGATGCCGGACACGTCCTTGCCGCCCGCCTGGGCCATGGTGGGCTTTCCGCCGCCGCCACCCTTGACGCACGGGGCGATTTCCTTGATCACCGCACCGGCATTGAAGCCAGCGGCCACAGCCTCGTCGGTGCCTGCGGCCAAAAGCGTGGCCTTCCCTTCGTTGTCAGCGATGAGCACGACAGCGCCCGGCGTCTCCATGCGCGCGCGAACGACGTCCCACATGTTGCGCATCGCGCCCGGCTGGGCAATCTTCACGCGGCTGATGATGACGGGATAGCCACCCTGCGCCTGTTTAGCAGCCGAAAGAAGCATGTTCACGCCGTCGTCGGAGATGGCGGTCTTCGCGGCCTTGCGAGTCTTCTGGAATTCCTTCAGCGCCTTCATGTTGGCGGCCGTGCGCTCGGAGACGTCGAACAGCGGAACACGCAGCTCAGCAGCAGTTTCCTTCAGCTCGGCCTCGACCTTGTTCACGTACTCGAGAGCGCCGAAACTCGTCACCGCCTCGATACGGCGCAGGTTCGCGCCGACACCGGTCTCGGAGGTGATCTTCACCAGGCCGATCTCAGCGGTGTTGGCCACATGACAGCCGCCGCACAGCTCGCGGGAGAACTCGCCGCACTCGACAACGCGCACGACGTCGCCGTACTTCTCGCCGAAGAGCGCCGTCACGCCGGATTCGCGAGCAGCGTCAAGCGAGGTCTCGTAGATATTGGTGGAGACGGCGGACATGATTTCCTCATTCGCGACGCGCTCGACCTCGGCCAGCTGCTCGGGCGTGGTGGCCTCAAAGTGCGTGAAGTCGAAGCGAAGGCGGTCGGGGCCGACGTAGGAACCTGCCTGTTTCACGTGGTCGCCCAGCACACGGCGAAGTGCTGCATGCAGGATATGCGTCGCGGTGTGGTTGCGGGTGATGCGAGCGCGGCGCGCACCGTCGACCGCCGCGGTAACCTCATCGCCCACGGCGATGGTGCCGGACACGACCTTCGCTTTGTGGCACACAAGACCCTTCTCGGGCGCCTTCGTGTCAAGCACGTCGGCTTCGGCGCCAGCGCTGCGAAGCGTGCCAGTATCACCGACCTCGCCGCCCATCTCAGCGTAGAAGGTAGTCGTGTCAAGCACGATTTCGCCTTCTTCACCTGCAGAAAGCTTGTCAGCGCGCTCACCGTTAGCGATAATGGCGACCACCTTCGCCGCGCATTCCAGCTCGCTATAACCCACGAACTCCGTGGCACCGACTTCCTTCAGCACGTCGGCATGGATACCGCCGTAGGTGCTCCAAGCCGCCTCGGCGTCCTTCGTGTTGGCGGCGCGGGCGCGCTCGCGCTGCTCGTCCATGCAGCGCTCGAAGCCCTCCATATCGACCTTCACGTTGCGATCGGCGCACATCTCCTCGGTCACCTCGACGGGGAAGCCGTAGGTGTCGTGCAGGGTGAAAGCCTCCTCACCCGAAAGCGTGTCGCCTTCGAGCTTGTCGAGTGCTTCCGCGAGAAAGACCTGGCCCTGGCGCAGCGTGGCGCCGAAACGCTCCTCCTCGGAAAGGATCACGCGGCGGATGAGCTCGCGGTTTTCCACGACCTCGGGATATACCGAGCCCATGAGTTCCACGATCTCGTCGACGTAGTCGTTCAAGAACGGCCCCTCGATGCCGATCATGTGCGCCTTCTGGATGGCACGGCGGAGTAGGCGGCGCAGCACGTAGCCACGGCCCTCGTTGGAGGGCAGGATGCCGTCAGCGATCATGAACGTGACCGAGCGGCTGTGATCGGCGATGATGCGCAGCGACTTGTCGACTTCCGCGTCCTGCTTGTAGGTCTTGCCCGAAAGGCGCTCGCCCACACCGACGAGACTTCGGAGCACGTCGGTATCGTAGTTGTTGGTAACGCCCTGCATGATGGCGGCGATGCGCTCGAGGCCCATTCCTGTATCGATGTTCTTGGTGAGCAACGGTGCGAGCGTGCCGTCTTCCTGTCCGTCGAACTGGGTGAACACGCAGTTCCAGAACTCGAGGTAGCGGTCGCAATCGCAGCCGGGCTTGCAGTCGGGGCTGCCGCAGCCGACTTCGGGACCCTGGTCGAAGTAAATCTCGGAGCAGGGGCCGCAGGGGCCGGTGGGACCGGCGCGCCAGAAGTTATCGTCTTCGCCGAGGCGCGAGATATGGTCCTCGGGAACGCCGAGCGACTTCCAGATCTCGATCGTCTCGTCGTCGTCCTCGAACACCGTGAAGTAGAGCTTTTCCGCCGGCAGGCCGAGCACCTCGGTGGAGAACTCGAAGGCCCAGGCGCACATCTCGTTCTTGAAGTACTTGCCGAAGCTAAAGTTGCCCATCATCTCGAAGAACGACAGGTGACGCGCGTCACCGATGTTGTCGATGTCGTTGGTACGCACGCACTTCTGCGCGGTCGTGGTGCCGATGTAGGCCGGGTCGAGCTCCTTCTGGTGAAGGAAGTAGGGCTTGAACTGCACCATACCGGCGCTCGTCAAAAGCAGCGACGGATCGTCGGGGATGAGCGAGGAGGACGGCATGCGTTTGCATCCTTTCCCCTCGAAGAAAGCGAGGTACTTCTCGCGGATTTCTGCGGTGGTCATGTACTTCATGGTGGTTGTTCTTCCCTTATCACTCAAGAACGCCCCGCAGGAATGCGAAAGCGTTCGTTTCCACGTTGTCAACGGCGCGAAGCGCCGCTATTTCTTTTCTTCCTTTCCGCGCAGGCGCTCCCTGATTTTGCGCCTGTTCTCGGCATTTTCGGCGCGTTTCTTCTCGGCGCGCTCGAATTCCGCCGATCCATCGGGGTGCGGGGACGTAGCATCGGCGATAGGATTCGGTGCGTCGCCGTCTTCGCTCGACGAGGGAGTGCCCAAGAAGAACACGCCGTCCTTCGAGACGAGGCGTCGACCCGTTCGCTTCTCGAAATAATACACGAAAACGGATTTCGCGACGGCAACAGCGGGAATAGATGCCAGCATGCCCACAAGCGAGCCGGGAAGTCCGCCCATCGCACCGCCGAGCGCCGAGCCCGCCATGAGGGCGATGAGCGTGAGCGCCGGGTGGATGTCGACCGAGTCGGACATGATCTTCGGCGAGATGAACGTGTAGACGAACTGCTGGATCACGATGGTACCGAGAATGGCGATGACAGCGACGAGCGGGCTTACGAAGATGCCGACGATCGCAGCAAGACCGCCGCCCAGCCAGGGACCGATGATCGGGATGATGTTTAAGATGCCCGTGATGCCGCCCAAGGCCATCGAGTTGGGAATGCCAAGCACGGCAAAGAGGATTCCACAGGCCACGCCAATGATCGCGCACTGCAGAAGCGTTCCCTTGATGTAGCCGCCCATCACGCGCGTGAACGTGATGTGGAGCATCTCGAGGTCCTCGGCGTGCGCGTCGCCCACAAGGCGCTTGCATTCGCGCCCGAGCTGAGGCAGTTGCATGAGGATCCAGAAGGCGACCACGAGGGCGAAGCCGATGGCCATAAACGCGTTGGCGAGCCCTGTGCCGAACGCGATGGCGCCCGAGGCGCTGTTCTTCGCGAAGTCGCCCGCCCACTCCATGGCGGAGGCCTGCACGTCGGAGACGAACGCACGGACCGACTCGTCCTCGAGCATGTAGGCGTAGCGCGCGTACATGTCATTCGCCCAATCGGAGATGCCCTGCACATAGACAGGGACGTTCTCGATCAAGTTCGCGAACTGGGTGTTCATGCCGACGCCAGGCGAGAACAAAAGGAATGCCACGAGCGCCAGCACCGCGAACATAATCACGTAGCCGATAGCCGTGCCCACCGTTCGATTGATGCCGATCTCCTCGAGCTTGTTCACCGTGCCGCGCAGGACGAACACGATGATGGTCGTCCAGATGACGATGGCGACAGGCACCGAGAGAATGTTCAATAGCTGCACAACGACCCAGGTGAGCGCGATGGCACCCACGATAGTCCAAACGTTTAAGAAACGCCTGCGAGCCTTGTCCGTCTTATCTGATTGCCTGTTCTGTGCCACGTCGCTCAAAGCCTATTCCTCCGAAGACGCCGTTTTCTCGGCATCGGATGAGGCGGCAGCGCCCGTTTCTGGGGCATAGGTGAAGTATTTGCCCTCGTCGGAAGAGGCGGGCTCGACTATGGGCGCGGGCTCAGGCTGCGCGGCGGTCGCGGCTGCGGGGGTTGCGGCGGTCGCGGCCACGGCGGAAGCGGAAACCTCCTCGTTAGACGCCTTGCCGGCGACTCGGCCTTTGCCGGCCGCAACTGCGGCAGCTGCGGCATCAGCGGTCGCATCGACGAAGTCGCTGACAGGATTAGGCTCATCAGGTGCGCCCTGTCCTAAGGCGACAGACTCGTCGGACGCTTTTTTCGGCGTGAATTTCCGACGGACCTTCTTGGTGACGGAGTTGACGAGCTCGAGGGGCGCATTGGCCACCGTATCGACCGCGTTCACGGCACTCGATGCCGAGCTGGTGATTTCCCCCACGTCCTCGAGAATCTGATCGAGGCGCATGACCTCCAAATTCGCGGCGTCGACCGTGAGGGACACGCGATCGACCAGGGGATCGATCTTGTCGCACACGGGTTCAAGCGATGCCGTAATTTTCTCCACGTGCTCGAGCGTGGGCTCAAGTTGCTTCTGCACGCTCGTCACCGTTTCGCGAGTCTTGCGAATCGTCATGACAAGCTCGATAACAAACCACACCAAAACGATGCCGACCAGCACATATACCACCGGCAAAGCAACGTTTATCACGCTGAAGAAATCCATCCGCGCCTCCTTCGTTTCGAAGCCTTAACTATAACACTTCACCCGTTCCATCAGGCTCTTTCTGAGGCGTTTTCACCTGCTGTTCATAGGCTTCGCCGGCGGGATTGATTCGCAAGTTCATCCGAACACTTCGATTTCGTTCTCGAACTCATCCGGACGCGTCCGATTACCGGCAAGTTGATGGATCGCCACGGCGAGAACGCAATCCTCTACATCTCGATTGCATGCAACGCGCTTGCGTCTTCCACGGTCGCAAGCGCGGTTAGATCCTCGAAAGCCAAAAAGCCTGAACGATGAATCGTTCAGACAATTCGCCGTACCCGTGCCCGTGCCGGTAGCCTGCCGCCTGGCCTGCGAGCGTCAGCGCTTTGTGCGCCGCCACAGCGCATACGAGCTCCCCAGCTCGCCATGCAGCAGCTCGATGCGGACGTCGAAGGCGTCTTCGACAGCTGCGAGTACCTCGGCCTCATGCGGCGCCCCTTGCGCCAGCAACTTTCCGGCGCGCATGACGCAGACCTCGTCGGAGTACTTGAGCGCCAGGTTGATGTCGTGGATCACCGCGACGACGGTCTTGCCGTGCTCCTCCTTGAGCGAGCGCATCAGCTCCATCACCTCGTAGCACGCCGACACGTCGAGAAACGAGGTCGGCTCGTCGAAAAGCACCACGGGCGCATCCTGCGCCAGGACCATGGCGATGAAGGCACGCTGACGCTGCCCGCCGGAGAGCTCGGCCACGGGGTACTCGGCGAGCTCTGCAAGCCCGCATGTCGCAAGCGCCCGGTCAACTACCTCGTAATCCGCTGCGTCCATCGTCGCGAACATCCCATGGTGCGGAAACCTCCCGCACTCCACAAGCCGCCGCACGCTCATGGGCGGTGCCGCGTGCTCCTGCGCCAGCAAGCTCAGCAGCCGTGCGCGCTCTTTGGAGGAAAGCGCGCTGGCATCGTGTCCCAGCACGCGGATGCTGCCCTCCCAGGGCTTGCAGATGCCGCTTGCCAGCTTGAGCAGCGACGACTTGCCGCAGCCGTTGGGGCCGATGATGCTCGTCACCTTGCCTTGCGCGAGCTCAAGGTCCAGCCTGCTGAACAAGGCGCGCTCGCCGTAGCCAAAGCTGACGTCGCTCAGCTGCACGCTAGCCATTGAGGCCTCCCTTCCCACGGCGCAAGATCAGGTAGACGAAGAACGGCCCGCCCAGCAGGGACAAGACGATGCCGACGGGGATCTCGTACGGGGCGAACATGGTGCGGGCGAGCAGGTCGCACAGGCACACCAGCAGCCCACCCAGCAACGGCGCCATCGCGAGGACGCGGCGGTTGTCGTGGCCCACCAGAGCGCGGACCGCGTGCGGGACGATGAGTCCCACGAATCCGACGAGACCCGCAATGCTCACCGCGCAACCCGCGAGCGCGGCGGCGGACACCAGTGCGGCAAGGCGCGTGCGGCGGACGTTGAGGCCCAGGGAGTGCGCCTGATGCTCGCCCAGCGAGAGCAGGTTGAGCCGCGTGCCCTGCAGCAGGCCGAGCACCAGCACCACGCAGATTGCGCAGCCGGGGACGATGACCTCGCTCAGCTTGACGCCGGACAGCCCGCCGATCAGAAAGCCCGAGGCGCCCACGTAGGCGTCCGGGTTCACGATGAGGATCGTGTTCATGCCGGCGGTGAAGATCGCCGTGAACGCCATGCCGGCGAGCACGACGGTGAGGCGCGACGAGCCCCCAAGGCCCGCCACGGCAAAGATAAGCCCCGCCACGCACAACGCGCCGAGGAAGGCCGCCACGGGAGCGAACCCAAAGGCGTTGGGGAAGGCGCACGCCGCCAGCAGCACGAAGAAACCCGAACCCGCGTTCACGCCGATGACGTTTGGGCTGGCCAGAGGGTTGTCGAGTGCCGCCTGGATGAGCGCGCCCGCCTGCGCGAGCGCGGCGCCGGCCAGAAGCGCTGCGAGCACGCGCGGCAGGCGGATGTTCCAGATGACGTTTGCCGCCGTCTGCTCGGCAGGTGCGCCAAAGGCGAGGGCGAGCACGTCGGGCAGGCCGACGGAGGTCGAGCCGATGACGATGCCGAGCACCGCCGCGCATCCCAGCAGCGCTACTGTGGCAACCATGGCCACTGCGAATCGCCCGTCCGCCTGCAAGGCGCGCCCGCACTTGCCGCATGAGTTTGCCACCTGCACCTCCTTCAAGATCAGGCGCTACTTCTGCTCGCGCGGCGTCTCGTACAGGGCCGCATACAGCTCTTCGTATGCGTCATCCCAGTTGTCATTGGGCTTGTAGAGGAACAGCTTGGGGTTGAGCGTGATGACGCGGCCCTCCTTGACGGCAGTCAGCTCCTTCCAAGCCGGGTTGGCCGTGGTCTGGTCCTTGAGCGCCTTTTGCGCAGCCTCGCTCGAGTCGCCCATGGGCAGCAGGAAGATGAAGTCGGGGTCGGCCTTGACCAGGGACTCCAGGCTGTAGTCGGACAGCAGGCTCTTGTCGGCGTCGGTGATGTTGCTCGCGCCCAGCTCGGCGAGCATGGTGCCCGTCTGCGTCGAGGACGCCTGAACGCGCGTGCCGCCGGAGTATGTGGTCAGCACCGCGACGCTGCCCGCGCTCTTGCCTTCGGCCTTCTTTTTGATGGCGTCGACGTCCTCGGCAACTTCCGTGCCGTTGTCCTTGTACGCCTCGGCATCGCCGGTGATGTCGCAGCAGGTCTTGAGCATGCGCAGGTAGTCGTCGAAGGTGGTAACGTTGAAGTACGCCACGGGGATGCCCGCTGCCTGCAGTGCGTCCTTGAGGTCGGTCTGGGCGACGCCGCCGCCGCGGCCGGAGCTTGCGCCGGTCAAGATCACGAAGTCCGGGTTGAGCGCGATGATGGACTCCGCATTGAGGGAGGAGAAGTCGCCGATCTTCTCCGCCTTTGACTCGATGTGGTAATCGGAAAACGCGTCGCTGGACGCGCCGACGAGGGTGCCGCCCGCCAGCTCCCAGATGTTCGCGAAGCTGCCCATGCCCGCGACGACGCGCTCATGCGTGCTCACGGTCACCTGGTTGCCCAAATCGTCCGTAAAGGTACAGCCGGCCTGCTGGCTCGTCGCGCCCTGCTGTGCGCCGTCGTTGCCGGAGTTGCTACCAGAGCAGCCGATCATCGCGCTGCCGCTTGCCGCCAGCGCCAGAGCGCACGCACACGCGCATGCCTTCGTTACAATCCTCTTCATGTGGTTCTCCTCATCTGATGTGGGCGGCCGATCATGCGGCCGTCGCATCCGTCGCATTTGCTGTCAGCCCCTGCCCCTGCCCCTGTCATCGCAGCGGCAGGGGCAGGGGACGGCCGTCGGGCTCTCGCCTAGGCGCCCTTGCAGCCGAGTTTCTGCCCGTAGGCGCAGTAGTCGTCCTGGGCCATGTAGTCGCCGTCGTGGTAGTACGCCGCGCGCGCCCTGCAGCCGCCGCAATGCTCCTTGTGGTCGCACTCGCCGCAGTTGCCGCCGTAAGCCTGCGTGCGCAGGCGCTCGAACACGGGGCTCGTCGCCCAGATCTCGTCGAAGGGCTGCTCGCGCACGTCGCCGGCGTCCTCGGTCATGTACGCGCACGGGCGCACGATGCCCTCGCTGCCGACGACGCAGTAGGTGAGGCCGGCCAGGCAGCCGCGCGTGTAGCGGGTGGGGATGCCGAGCTGGTCGGCGACGCGCGTGAACTGCGGCGCGCAGGTGGGCTTGACGTCGATGTTGACCTCTGCGGCCTTGCGCATGATGTCTTGGAGCAGCGCCTCGTTCTCCAGCACCTTGAGGCTCGTCTCCTCGATGTACTTGCCGCGCCCCACGGGGATGAGGAAGAAGATCGAGTGGTTGACCGCGCCGATGCTCTGCGCGAAGTCCGTGATGTCGCAGACCTCGTCGCGGTTCCAGTCGACCACGGTGGTATGGATCTGGAAGTCGAGGCCCGCGCGCTTGCATGCCTCGATGCCCGCGAGGGTGTCGGCGTGGGCGCCTGCGACGCCGCGGAAGGCGTCATGCTTTGCCGCGTCGAGGCTGTCGATGCTGATGCCCATGGAGCACGCGCCGGCTTCCTTGAGCTTTCGCGCGACCTCGTCGGTGATCAGCGTGCCGTTGCTGCCGAACACGGGGCGCAGGCCTTGAGCTGCAGCGTGCGCCACGAGCTCGAAGATATCGTCGCGCATAAGGGGCTCGCCGCCGCTGAAGATCATGATCTTGAAGCCGGCGCGCGCGATCTGCTCGATCATCGCCTTGCCCTCGGCCGTCGTCAGCTCGCGACTGTCACACTCCGCCGCGTCCTGGTAGCAGTGCTCGCACTTGAGGTTGCACCTGTTGGTTGTCATCCACGATACGATCATCGTCTCTCCTCTCTCGTAACCGATTGAGGATGCTAACGGGCGACGTTGCGTCATGGGCAAGCGCTGCGCGAGAAAAAGTTGGCGAGTGACGGGATTTGTCGATTAAAGCGTTGAGCTGGGCGAATGGCAGGCGATGCAAAGCAACACCCGGCCCAAGTGGGACGGGTGCCGGCACGGGATGGCTGTGGTTGTTACGGCTTGGCGCCCCTAACCGCGCAGCGCCTCGAGCGCGTCTTTGAGGAAGCTGAGCGTCCTACGCTGGATGCCCGCGTAGAAGTCGCGGTCGTACTGCTTGGGGCCTTGCGCGCGCTGGTTGGCGAGGCGCTTGAGGCCGGCGAGCGCGCCGGACATGCCGCCGAGGCGCTCGAAGCGCAAGGCGAGCTCCCGGCCGCGCTCGTCGCCGGGCTGCACGCCGTCGTGCATGGCCTCGATGGTGTCGCCCATGAGCTGGTGCCAGCGGCTGACCTCTTCGTGGGTGAGCTCCGGGACGCTGCTCTCGTCGCAGCCCTCGCCATTGATGGCCAGCCACAGCACGTCCTCGCGGTTCTGCATATCGCTGATGGCCTGGGCAAAGTCGCTCCAGCGCACGTGCTCGCTTGCAGCGAGCTGCTCTCGGAGGCTGTTGACGGTGCTGATGTTGCGCAGGACCTCGACGCTCTCGCGCTCGAGCTCGTGCATGCGGTGCTCGAGCGCACCGGAGAGCTCTTGGCGGTCGTCGAGCGCCTCCGCCTCCCTGATCTGCGCGAGCGAGAAGCCGAGGTACTTGAGGGTGAGGATGCGATAGAGGCGCTCCTCGTCGTCGCGGGAGTACAGGCGCTGGTTCTGCTCGCTTTTGGAGCTGGGGTGGAGCAGGCCCTTTTGGTCGTAGTACTGGATGGTGCGCACGGTCACGCCCACGCGGCGGGCGAGCTCGCCAACTGTCATCAGGTCGTCTTCATTTGCAGGCATGCCGCGTCCTTCTTGCACGTGTGATCATCGGATAATCCAACATCCTATTATCGCGCGTGACGCTACGTCACCGTCAAGCGCGCGGGCGGTGATTGCCGCCGCCTTGCTGTAATCAGATGGTGCCGACTTCGCCGGCGGGGGCAGGGGCGTCTGCCGGATGTGCCGTTTGGGCGGAGGCGTCCGAAAGCGCCTTGTCCTCGGAGGAGGGCTTCCTTTCAGCAGAAGCAGCAGTCGCGTTGCGCTTCGACCCTCGCGAGGAATTGCCTGCCGCGGCGCGGCTTTCCGCCGTGCGGCCGAGCACCGCCGCGCGGTCGCGAGCGGCGGCATCCGCGCGGTAAGCTTCCCAACCCCGCTCGCTCGGATGATAGAAGCAGCCGCGCTCCAAGCCATCGGGAAGGTAGCGCTGCTCGACCCATCCTTCGGGGTAGTCGTGGGGATATTTGTAGGTTCCGTAGTTTTCGGATCCTGGGCGATGCCTATCGCGCAGGTAGTCGGGCACCTTGCGCGCAGGCCCATGCCGCACCTCGGCGAGCGCCGCATCGATTCCCGCCTCCGCGGCGTTGCTTTTCGGAGCGAGCGCTAGGTATATCGCCGCCTGTGCCAGGTTGATGCGGCATTCCGGGTAGCCGATGACCTCGGCGGACTTGAACGCGGCTTCTGCTATGAGGAACGCTTGCGGGTCGGCGTTGCCCACGTCCTCCGACGCTTGAATCATCATGCGGCGCGCAATGAACTTCGGGTCTTCCCCACCGTCGATCATGCGCGCGAGCCAATAGAGCGCAGCATCAGGGTCGCTCCCGCGCATCGATTTAATGAACGCGGAGATGACGTCGTAGTGCATGTCTTTGTTCTTGTCATAGGCGAGCGCGCGATGAGGCGTTGCGCGGCGCACGATATCGACGCTGATGAGAGCGGGCTTTTTGGGAGTGCCGGGCGCCACCATCTGCGAGGCGAGCTCGAGCGTGGTAAGCGAGGCGCGCCCGTCGCCCCCAGCAAGCAGCACGATTGCGGAAAGGGCGTCGTCGGCAAGCGCATAGCGCCCGGCAAGCCCGCGCTCGTCGGCCAGCGCACGACGAACGAGCTGCGCGATTTCCCCATCGGTGAGCGAGTGAAGCTCAACCACGCGAGAACGGCTGATGAGTGCTGAGTTCACTTCGAAGAACGGGTTCTCCGTGGTGGCTCCCACCAGCACGAGCACGCGGTTCTCCACCGCATGGAGCAGCGCGTCTTGCTGGCTGCGGTTGAAGCGATGGATCTCGTCGACGAACAGGATGGTTCGAAGGCCCTGCATCGTCAGGCGCTTTTCCGCGGCGCTGATCTCGCGGCGCAGGTCGGACACGGTGCCGCCGATGGCGGAGACCTCCACAAAGGTGGCTTTCGTGTGTTCGGCGATGACGTGCGCGAGCGAGGTCTTCCCCGTGCCCGCGGGCCCAAAGAGGATGACCGAGCTTAAGCTGTCTCCCTCGATAGCGCTGCGCAACCAGCTGCCGGGACCGACCGCGTCGATCTGCCCCACGACCTCGTCGAGCGTGCGCGGGCGCATGCGCACCGCAAGAGGCGCCACTTCCGCGCGACGCTCGTTTTCCATTGCTGTGAATAAGGTTTCCATGGCGCGTATCATACCATGCGAACGTTTGTTTGCCCAGAGGCGAAGGAGGAGAAAAGAAATGGCCCGCCAGAAAGGGAGGTCCGGCGGGCCCAAGGAGGGGATTAGACGGTCGGGGTTAGGACCGCCTGCTGCTTTCGAAAGAAGGCAACTGCAGGATTCTCGAAGGAAGGGGGAGCCTTCTCACCTGCTACTTGCAGTATAACAACCACCCTTGAATCCCTTATGTTCGACACGTGGGCATCTTATGAATCAACCAGGGCTTTTGTTACGAGTTCGTTTCTTTTAGCGACTCTGGTGCCAGCGCGGCGCGCGGGGGTCTGCGTGGCTTCGTTTCGCAGCCGTGACCATCGGACAAGCGCCAGGCGCACGGAGGGTCCTAGCACGCATACGCCGCCTTCGCCGCCTGACGAGCAAGCCCAGAGCGCGGGCCCCCGCTCGCGAAACTCCTCGTTGGGAAACAATCTGAGGTGATAGAATGCTGGTACTTGCTTATCGAAAGGAAAACCATGGCAGAAAAGAGCGGTTGCACCCAAATCATCATTATCGCCCTCGGAATCTGTCTCGGCCTCACGCTGTTCGGTCTCTGTGGCTAGGCAGCTCCGATTCATGATAAGGCGTCTTGGGCCAGCACTGTTCTCGTGGAGCAATCTGGTCCCTTTGCTTGCCACCCTCGTTTACCTCATCAACAGGTTCGCCTTCTCGCTGGATTGCGTTCTGCCGTACGAATTCGCCAACTATCACCTCGCCGACCTTTGCGGCGGCATCGTTTTCCCCGCTTACGTAAATGTCTTGACCAGGGTTGTTTCAGGCAGAGAGATAATTTGCGGCCTGGGGTCTTCCCTCCTTCTTTCGGCATTGTGCACAGTATGTTGGGAAGTCTTGGCTTCGTGCGTCCTGCATTTCGGCACCGCCGACCCCATCGACGCCCTCATGTACTTCCTCGGCGGGCTTGTCTATCTCGCTTTCTACAAGATTCTCCCGAGGGAGGGGAAGGCGGCCTAGCCGCGAACGCCTGCGATCCTGCCAGCCGGCGCGAATCCCACCATGCCAGCCACAAACCTTGCGCGACTTCTCAATGCGTGGTATAAAATTATTGGTGGCTAAAAGCTACCTCCAAGTGCCGGGGGAGTCCCCCGGCTATTTTTTTCAAAGCTGTAGGAGGCCCAGTGGCCAAGGAGCTCAGCATCTTTGTTGACGAGAGCGGTGACCGAGGCGGGAGGGCACGCTACTACCTACTCACTCTCGTTTTCCACGACCAAGCGAAGAGCATCGCCGACGCGGTCACGAGCTACGAAGCGAAGCTTGCAAGAGCCGATCTTCCCAACATCCCATTCCATTCCGAGCCCCTCATAAACGGCCACAAGGATTATGCCAACCTTGACATGTCGCAGCGCAAAGCCATGCTCGCCTTCTTCTCGTCGTTCGTTCGCAAACTGCCCATCCTCTACACGACGTTCGTCTACCGCCGAAGCGAATTCGCCGACCTTGGCAAGCTCACGGAGCGCATGAGACGCGATATCTCGGAAGTCCTGCTCAACCATCTGGGCTTCTTCCAGTCGTTCGACGACGTGAAGGTCTATTACGACAACGGCCAGGACATCGTGAAGCAGGCGCTCGACCGTTCCGTAAGTCAAATCCTCTCCAAAGGCGTGGTGCAGCGGCGCAAGACATCGATGACCGACTACCGACTCGAGCAGGTCGCCGATTACCTCTGCACAATAGAGCTGGCTCTAGTCAAGTATGAGGGCAAGGAGGGCAGCGAAACATACAACAAGTTCTTCGGCGGCATAGGCCCTTTCAAAAAGAACTGGCTCAAGCAAGCCCGCAGCAAGCGGATGCGGCAAACCAGCTAGTCGCCGCCTCAGCCAGGCGATAGCTTGGTCCCCTTCGCTTAAATCTCGGAACATCCGGAAAAACTTGATTACCAGTCAGATTGACGCTGCTCCAAAACCTTCCGCGCGCCTCGTTGCGCGCCTTGCATGTTTGATTACCAGTCAGATTGACACTGCTCCAAAACGATTCGGTGGTTGTACTTGCCAGCGTTAAGTTTGATTACCAGTCAGATTGACACTGCTCCAAAACTGATTCCGTCGCTATATACACCGTCAAATGTTTGATTACCAGTCAGATTGACACTGCTCCAAAACCGTATGGGTAGAATGATCCGCCATTGATTGGTTTGATTACCAGTCAGATTGACACTGCTCCAAAACGAGCACGCCGCGCATGACTGTGAAAACATGTTTGATTACCAGTCAGATTGACACTGCTCCAAAACGGACGATCTGTTTTTCGTTTTCCTCGATACGTTTGATTACCAGTCAGATTGACACTGCTCCAAAACTGCAAGGTGCATGGCGGCACATATTATTTCGTTTGATTACCAGTCAGATTGACACTGCTCCAAAACTCGGCGTTGAACTTTCGAGAATAAAAGCCGGTTTGATTACCAGTCAGATTGACACTGCTCCAAAACTCGGCTAGAAACCGACGTCGCGACCGCGTGGTTTGATTACCAGTCAGATTGACACTGCTCCAAAACTCTTGATTGCAATGACGGCGTGCAGGACGGGTTTGATTACCAGTCAGATTGACACTGCTCCAAAACAATGGCCGCGACCACTATAACGCGTTCTTCGTTTGATTACCAGTCAGATTGACACTGCTCCAAAACTACAAAACCATTTCGCGCGATCGCGAGAAGTTTGATTACCAGTCAGATTGACACTGCTCCAAAACTACATGAGTCCTGACTCACCTTGCAACCCCGTTTGATTACCAGTCAGATTGACACTGCTCCAAAACACAGCGGTACACGACTACGTTATAATAAAGGTTTGATTACCAGTCAGATTGACACTGCTCCAAAACTGAAAGTCACGGGAACCGTAAGGGTCTGCAGTTTGATTACCAGTCAGATTGACACTGCTCCAAAACGTCGATTCTATCACGCTCAAACTTGAAGAGTTTGATTACCAGTCAGATTGACACTGCTCCAAAACAAGGTGTCGGCGTTGCCGCCCGCGACGGCGGTTTGATTACCAGTCAGATTGACACTGCTCCAAAACAGGGATATATCCGTCTCGCCGCGTTCCCAGTTTGATTACCAGTCAGATTGACACTGCTCCAAAACTATAATCGAAACTGTTAGAATTCTTCGCCGGTTTGATTACCAGTCAGATTGACACTGCTCCAAAACCAGAACGGGAGTGCCACTACTCAAATACGAGTTTGATTACCAGTCAGATTGACACTGCTCCAAAACCCCTCGCTGCAAGATCTTCTGCGCAAGCTTGTTTGATTACCAGTCAGATTGACACTGCTCCAAAACTCGGCAGGCTTCCCCCGGTAGGGGATGCGGGTTTGATTACCAGTCAGATTGACACTGCTCCAAAACAATAAAATCGTTAAACTGTGTTGCGGAAAAGTTTGATTACCAGTCAGATTGACACTGCTCCAAAACACGATACTCGAAGCCGAGTAGAGCAGGCGTGTTTGATTACCAGTCAGATTGACACTGCTCCAAAACTTGCCCCTTTCTCTCGGTAACGAAAAAGCCGTTTGATTACCAGTCAGATTGACACTGCTCCAAAACAATGCGGGCGGCGGGACGGGTACCGAGGTTGTTTGATTACCAGTCAGATTGACACTGCTCCAAAACCATTGGAACAAATTCCCCCACTGCGGAGGGGACGGACAACCTGACCAGACAAGTCTCAATGCTCAAGAAAATGCAGGTCAACAATCATTTTTCGTTCATAATCATATACGTTTCCATCGCGTTTGTTCTCCAGAAGCAAAACCTGAGTAGTAAGCCCTCTTGGTACTGACAGTCAGCAAATTCCGGTACTGCGAATCAACCAATTGCGGTACCGCCATAGAATCCGTCGCAAGCATCCAATCCGGGATGCGATAGACGGAAAGGAATCA
>NZ_WAJR01000030.1 GCF_008831035.1 Ellagibacter isourolithinifaciens
CGACAGCCGGTATCTGCACAGGGTCGTCGGCAGGCTGCGTCAGATTTTTATAAGAGACAGCTTCCAGATGATGAAAACCAGCCGATTTCTGGCAGGTCTCCCCCTCCGTTTGACAAGGCAAGGGAAACGGCCGCTTAACGGCTCGTCCTACAAGTCGCGCCAGCTGGTATCATCATCGGAGCATCATATGCGAGAGAGGGAGCGCATGATTATTCGACCGGCAACCCATTCCGACGTTGAGCGTATGGACGAGATCTGCGAGGCGGCGAAGGCAGCCATGCGGAACATGGGTATCGATCAGTGGCAAGACGGCTACCCCAACCGCGCATGCTGGGAGGCGGATGTCGACGAAGGCTTCGCGTACGTGGCGGAAACCGACGAGGGAACGATTGTGGGAATGTTCGCCCTTGTCACCAACGCCGAGACGCGCGACCCGGAGCCCTCATACGGCGAAATAGACGGCGCATGGCTCACGCCCGAGGCGAAATACGCCGCAGTGCATCGCGTAGGCGTGGCCGCGGAGGCAAAGGGCAGAGGCATCGCGGGAACGATGCTCAACTTCGCGTGCGACAAAGCCGCTCAGATGGGGCTTGCCTCGGTCCGCATCGACACTCATGCCGACAACAAGCCCATGCAGCGTGCCCTCCGTAAAGCCGGATTCAGCTTATGCGGCGTCATCACCCTAGTGGAGGGAAACGATGCGGGAGCGCAACGGATCGCATTCGAGAAGCTCGTGTAAGCGCACCCGCATAGCAACCGGCACCTGTCTGCGTGATGAGTACAGCAAGCAAAACCAACCGAGCCCACGGCATGTCGCCCGTTGCCAAACGAGGCAACCGAACGATGACCCGTCACGCATAGGGGCTTCACCGCGGCAGCTTCGACCGCAAATAAACGGGAAAATAAGTTAGATTCCGTAGAATTCAGGCTTCAACGAACGGCTCGTCAAATCACGAGCGAGCGATTTCGGGTCAGCACCCTCCCACACCACGGAGCGGACTGCGTCAGCGATAGGCAGATCGACGCCGTAGCGGTCGGCGAGCACCTTCACGTTGCGGCATGCGTTAGCGCCCTCGGCGACCATGTGCGTCTCGACGGTGAAATCATCGAGCGTCTTGCCAGCTGCAAGCATCTCGCCGAACGTGCGGTTGCGCGAATGGTGAGACATGCATGTGGCCACCATGTCCCCCGTGCCCGCAAGCCCCATGCAGGTGATCGCGTTGCCACCGCACGCCACCACGAGCCGGCTCATTTCGGCCAGGCCGCGCGACACGAGGAGCGCCGCGGTGTTATCGCCGAACCCAAGCCCGTAGGACATGCCAACGGCAATCGCGACTACGTTCTTGAAAGCGGCGCACAGCTCCACCCCGCACGCGTCCTCGCTCGTATAGGCACGGAACGACTCGCACGCGAACAGCTCCTGGAAAAACGCCGCCGTATCAGGCGATTCGCTCGCGATAACCGTGGCAGCGGGAACGCCGCGCACCACTTCCTCGGCGTGGTTGGGCCCCGAAAGCACGGCGAATCGGCTGCGGTTGCCCATCTCGGCGTCGAGGATATCGATGGGGAGAAGCCCGCTGCCCTCCTCGATGCCCTTCGAGCAGACGATGACGGGAAAGTCGGAGTCGACCACGTCGGCTAAGGCGCGCGCCGCCCCGCGCACGAGCGTCGAGGGCGTCACGATAACGGCCGCGCGTGCACGCAGCAACGTATCGCGATACGAAAGTGTGGCAACGACGTCGGGATTCAGCTCGACATCGCTTAGGTAGCGAGGGTTCCTGTGCTCGGAGTTGATCGCCTTCACCACTTCGGGCTTGCGCGCCCAAAGCCCCACGTTATGGCCGTTGTTCGCAAGCACCTGCGAAAGCGCGGTGCCCCAAGAGCCCGCGCCGATAACCGAAACCTTCATGCGCTACTCCTTTGCCTTGTCTCCGATGCGGCGCTCGGTCCCCGTTGCGAGGCGATGGATGTTGCCGCGATGCGCCCAAATAACAACGAGTGCAGTGACCAGGCACAGCACCCATGCAATCGGGTCGAATGCCTGGAAGAGGAAGTAGTATGCAGCAAAAATCGGGCTCACGATCGCCGCCGCGAGCGAGCCCGCCGACACGAATCGCGAGATGGCGACCACCACGGCGAAGACGGCAATCTCCAAAAGCGCGCCCATCACGCCGAAGGTCACGAACAGGCAGCCAACCGCGACCGCAATCCCCTTACCGCCCTTGAACTTGAGCCAGGGGCTGAAGATATGCCCGAGCGTGCAGCAAAGGAAGGCAAGCGCCACTACCGTAGAAGCGCTCACCGGCGAATCGGCCGCCACGCCGGCGCCCGGGATGAACGCCGCCAGCACGAAAAGGGCAATCAGGCCCGAGAGCAGGCCCTTGCCAAAATCGAGCACGAACACCGCGACACCGCCCTTCTTGCCCATGGTGCGCATGGCGTTGGTGGTCCCGATGTTGCCGCTGCCGTGCTCGCGGATGTCGGTATGGAACACCGACTTCGAGATGATGACTCCCCAGGGAATCGACCCGAGTAGGAAGCAAACGACGACAAGCAGCGCAAGCGCGACCAAAACAAACTCCTTTGCAAGACTGACGACACAGATGATGGCACCCATGCCCAAAGCGATGGCCGCAAGGAACGAGAAATCCGTGTATGACCAGGGCGATTCAGGATAGGACATAGGCGGCGGCTAATCCTTCTTCTTGAACTTGAGGCGGATGGGCGTGCCCTCCAAATCGAACGTCTTGCGCAGGCGGTTCTCCAGGAAGCGCTCGTAGTTGTCGGTCACCAGATCCGGACGGTTCACGAACACCGTGAAATGCGGCGGGCAGGTGCCCGTCTGCGTGACATACTTCATGCGCAGCACTGCCTTGCCCTGCGACACCGTATGCCCGGTCTCGCGGATGGAAGACAGCCACGAGTTGAGCTTGTTGGTGGAAATCGTCTGGCTGAAACCGGCGTAGGCCTTGTCGACAGCGTCCCAGATGCGGTCGACCTTCTTGCCCGTGAGTGCGCAGGTGGCGACGACGGGCGCATAGCCAACGAAGGTCATGCGGTCCTCGATGCGCTCGCGGACCTCGGCTTTCGCCTCGGGGCCCTCCACGAGATCCCATTTGTTCAGCACGATGATCATGGCACATCCGCGCTCGGCCGCAAAGCCCGCCACGCGCTGGTCCTGGTCGGTCAGACCGATCGAGCCGTCAATCACGAGCAGCGCGACGTCGGCGCGGTCGATGGCGCGCATCGCGCGGACGAAGCCGTAGTACTCCACGTCCTCGTCGATCTGGCTTTTGCGGCGCAGGCCCGCTGTGTCAACGATGCGGTACTTCTTGCCGTCGTGAACAACCACCGTATCGATGGCGTCGCGCGTGGTGCCCGCCACGTCCGAGACGATGGAGCGGTCGTTGTTGGTGAGGCGGTTGGTGAGCGAGGACTTGCCCGCATTCGGGCGGCCGATGATGGCGACGTTGATGATGTCCTCGTCGTCTTCTTCATCCTCGAAGCTGCAATCGACTTTGCGCAGGTGATCGACTACCTCGTCGAGCAAATCGCCCGTGCCATGACCGTGCGTGGCGGAGATGGGGAACGGGTCGCCCAGGCCTAGCTGATAGAATTCCCACAGCTCATCGAGCTTGTTGGGGGTGTCGAGCTTGTTGACTGCGAGCAGAACCGGCTTGGAAGTCTTGCGCAAGATGCGCGCAACCTCCTCGTCATC
Organism: Ellagibacter isourolithinifaciens; assembly: GCF_008831035.1. GTDB lineage: Bacteria > Actinomycetota > Coriobacteriia > Coriobacteriales > Eggerthellaceae > Ellagibacter > Ellagibacter isourolithinifaciens. The sequence goes on from NZ_WAJR01000030.1 coordinate 3,719, forward strand.
GGCGTTGATGCCGGTCTTGCCGTCCACGATGAAGACGATCACGTCGGCCTCGTTGGTCGCCTCAAACGCCTGCGAGCGGATGGAGCCCTGGAACTGGTCCTCGGTGCCCATCTCGATGCCGCCGGTGTCGATCAGCTTGAACTCGATGCCGTTCCAGTCGGCCTTGTGGTACGAACGGTCGCGCGTGACGCCGCGCATCTCGTGCACGATAGCCTCATCGGCCTCGGCGATTCGATTGACGAACGTGGATTTGCCCACGTTCGGGCGGCCTACGACCGCAACGATTGGTAATGCCATATTGGTCTATCCTTCAAAGCTCTTGGCGCGCAAATCAGCGGCCAGGCGGGCGATTTCCGGTAAAAATTCCGAACCGTTACAGGATACCACGGCCACATGCGCACCTGTGGCTTTTTCGATATCCGCAAGCGTCATGTCGTCGAGCGTCACCCCGTCATCGTTGAATACGACGCGCGGGATGCAGAAGAGGGCGAGCGGCGAGTCGCTCGGAGCGGGCGAGTCGGCGTCTTCGAGTGAGGCTGGCTCGTCAAGCGGCCCCTCCCCCAAGGCGGCATCTCGAATCGCACGCACGATATCGCAGCCGCAGAGAAGCCCCGTCACGTCAACGTTTCCGCCGAAGAAGTCGTTTTTCACGAACAGCGGGCTCGCAAGTCCCGCCACGGCGCTTTCCCCCACAAGGCGCGCCGCGAACCCGCGCGTAGCGTAACCGAACACCAGGCGCGCGACAACGTTGAACTTGCGAAGCGCTTGCGCGCAAACGGCGTCCGCGCCCGATTCCACGGCTCGCTGCCAATCATCGGCGAACGAGCGCACGATTCCCACACCGTCCTCGAACATCTCGAACTCGCCGTAGCAGCTGGCGGGCGGAAGATGCTCGAGCAACGCGTCGCCATAGGCGTTGCAGTAGAACTCGTCGGCAGCGAAGGCCCAAAGGGTCCCCCGCTCGGCGAGGGCGCGTTTCTGAACAGGCTTTATAACCTCCATCGCGCGATAGGCGGCGTCGGGGTCGTCGAAGCTTTTCGTGAAGCACGTCTGATGTTTGGTGAACCCGAGCGGAACGATGCAGACGTCGAGGATCCCCGGCCGCGCGTAAGCCCACCCGAGCGTCTCGCGCAGCACTTCCCCATCGTTCTCGTCGGGCATGAGAACGATTTGCGCGTGGAATTCGATGCCGGCAGCGAGCAGACGGTCGAGCACCTCGATGCCATGGGCGGCGTGCTTGCCGATGATGCGGCGGCGGACCTCGGGGTTCGAGGCGTGCAGCGACACGCGCAGGGGGCTGATATGCTGCTCGATAATGCGCGCCTCGTCTTCGGCGGAGAGGTTCGTGAAGGTGACGAACGTGCCCGCGAGGAAGCTCAGACGGAAGTCGTCGTCGCGCAGCGTGAGGGACGCCCGCATGTCATCGGGGAGCTGGCGCATAAAGCAGAAGATGCAGGCGTTGCGGCACTGCTTCACGCCGTCGAACACCACGCCGTCGAACTCGAAGCCCCAGTCCTCGCCCTCGTCGCGGAAAAGCTCGACCTCCCCCGCCTCGCCGTCGAGGTCGATGTATCCCACCGTAATCTCGTCTTCGGCAGAAAGCCAGCGCCAGTCGATCAGGTCGTGCACCGGCTCGCCGTCGACCGTGGTGATGAAGCAGCCGGGTTCGAACCCTGCGTCGTCGGCAGGGCTTTCGGGGGCAACGAACGCAATTTCGGCGCGGGGCGGGAGCTTTTTGCTCGCACGCGAACCTGCCGTGCGCGCATTGCCCGCAGCTTCGCGATCGATATCTTTCGAGGGGTATACCGCCACCCGCGCATTCCTTTCCCGCTATGTCGTAAGACGCCTGGCCCTAGAGCGCCCGACGCCTTTCCCGAAGCTGCCTGCTCCTAATGCGCCTGCCCCATGGTCCTTCGACGTTGCCTGCTCCTTCGGTAACTGCTCTATGCTAAACGAGAATCGGCAGCGCGGGAACAACCTCATTCAAAGCACGCAAGCTGAAAGCGGGCAGATACGCAATGACGTGCAATGAAAATTCAGGTTGCAGTCGCACAATAATTGCCTAGACGAAATTGCAATTCTTCGTATCGCCATCATTTCGCCGCACACGCAACAAAAAAGCCCGCTTTCGCGGGCTTTGGAATTCGAATGGCGGGATGTACGAGACTTGAACTCGCGACCTCCGACGTGACAGGCCGGCGCTCTAACCAACTGAGCTAACACCCCATTCGGGCAACTGAAGAAAATGGCGGGATGTACGAGACTTGAACTCGCGACCTCCGACGTGACAGGCCGGCGCTCTAACCAACTGAGCTAACACCCCGTGCTTCAGCAGCCTGATTAGAATACACTAGCCTCCAAATGTGCGCAAGCCCTTTTTTTAACTTTTTGCCAATCGCGACCCGCGACTGCCCTTCGGCACGCCCCTCCCCGCAGCCTCGCCCAACGGCACACCCCACGCCCGACCCGCGAACGCCCGCTCGCGGACCCCTGCGCGCACTCCACGAACAAGCCGTTGGTCATATTGTGGTGCACCGAGCACGCTCGAACAGCTGGGGTATACTTCCAGGCATGGAACCCACAGCGAACACCCAACCCATTCTCACCCGCACAAGCGATGCGCCCATCGGCATCTTCGACTCCGGATTCGGCGGGCTTACCGTCGCGCGCGACATCGCGAAGAAGCTGCCGAACGAATCCCTCATCTACCTGGGCGATTCCGCGCGAGGCCCCTACGGTCCCAGACCCCTTTCCGAGGTCGACGGATTCGTGCAGCAAATCGGGTCGTGGCTCGTGAGCCGCGGCGTGAAAATGATAGTGATTGCCTGCAACACGGCGACTGCGGCGGGTCTTTCCCACGCACAGCAAACGCTGCCCGTACCCGTGATCGGCGTGGTCGAGCCAGGTGCACGTGCCGCCGCCCACGCAACGAAGAACCGCCGCGTGGGGGTCATCGCCACGAAGGCAACGGTGGAATCCGACGCCTACACCAAGGCGATTCGTCACATCGACGCCGGCATCACCGTCTTCTCCACGGCAACACCGCGCTTCGTCGATATCGCTGAGCAAGGCATCAAGATGGCGGAAGGCCCCATCGAGGAGTTCACCTCACTCGCGTCGAAAGTCTACATCCGCCCTGCGTTCCAGGAAATCGCGCAGGACTACCTCGACCCGCTGCGCCGTTGCGAAATCGACACGCTCGTGCTGGGATGCACGCATTTCCCTCTGCTGAAAGCGCTTATCGGAGGCGTAATCGGACGCGATGTCACACTTATCTCGTCCGCTCACGAAACCGCGATCGACGTGGCGGAGATACTCGCCCGCCGCGGAGAGCTTGCCAGCCCCGACGCCGTCGCGCATCACGAGTTCAACACGACTGGCACCGACATCGAGGGCTTCGAGCGCTTCGGCGGCCGCGCCTTCGGACACGCTATCGGTCAGGTCAACCACGTCGATTTACCGTAAGGAAACCCCATGTCAAACCCGAAAACTGTCATCATTGCGAGCAACAACGCCCACAAAGCGGAGGAAATCGCCCACGCTCTCGATTTCCCAGGATGGGAGTTCCGCACGCTCAAAGAGGCGCACATCGACTCCGACCCCGCCGAGGACGCCGACAGCTTCCTCGGCAACGCGCGCATCAAGGCGAAGGCAGCTTGGGAAGCCGCGAAAGAAGCGCTCGGGCATCCCGTCGCCGTGCTTGCGGACGACTCGGGGCTCGAGGTCGATGCGCTCGACGGCGCGCCGGGCGTGTTCTCCTCACGCTACGCCGGCGAGCATGGCGACGACGCCGCGAACAACGCGAAGCTGCTGCGCGAGCTGGGCGAAACCCCCGATGAAGAGCGAACGGCGCGCTTTGTGTGCACGCTTGTCTTTTTGGATGAGAACGGCGACGAGACGGATGCGCATGGCACGGTGGAAGGCCGCATCGGGCACGAGGAGCGCGGAGAGCACGGCTTCGGCTACGATCCGCTCTTCTTAGCCGAGGTATTCGACTTCAAACGAACGTTGGCAGAGGCCCTGCCCGAGGAGAAGAACGCCATCTCGCATCGCGGGAATGCCCTTGTTGAGCTACGCGAAAAGCTGTCGAGGTAGCGGCGCCGGCAGGACTACAGGCCGCAAGCCTCACGACATGCGCCTTGTTTTCCTGCACGAATTGCCTGGGCTATCATCGGAAGTGAAGAAATGCGCCATTCGCAAACGACACGCGAGTGGCGCATTTTAATAAGTCCCAAATTTTAGCGAACCGCTTGTTTTCGCAAGGAAAGAGCTGCTTACCTGCACAAAGAAATGGCGCGCCCAGCAGGACTCGAACCTGCAACCGTCGGATTAGAAGACGCATTTTCTGGATGCAACAGCGTATGTCCGCGCATCGTTACGCCCGTCTAACCTGCAATTATGTACTAGTACGATATGCAGCTTGGCAGCACGATCGAGGGGCAATCCTTTGCGGCACCCATAACGCTGCTGGACAAGCTCAAAGAGGACGGCAAGGGACTTGAGCGGCGAGCTGTACGGCCGCATCGCGACATGCACGGCAGAGCCGCCAACAAGGCCCCATCAGCGGGTGCAGGCACATACGGAGGAGGGAGGGGTATGGCCCAGATCCAAGTAACGGAGGAGTACAAGAAGGCCGTAGAAGCTTACGAGGTCGCTTTCGGGGAAAAGCCGCCGTACTGCGTCAAAGACCCCGAATATATCATGGAGTGCGTTAGGAGAGGCGAGCCGTCGAACCACGTACCCGACCCTAACGCCTGCTACTGACGGGAAGGCTCCGCCTCGGCGGGGCCTTCCCATGCCCTCGCATCCTTCCGCGGGGCGGCATTCGCGTATAATGCCCCTCGCGGTGCTTTGCTTGTTGGGCGGCATTTCCGGGATGATTGGAGGTGTTGCCGATGGATACGAACACGGTTTTGGCGCTTTGTGCGATTTTCACGGTGGTAATCGGTATCGTCGGCCTTGGCCGAAACAAGTAAACAGCATTTAGGCAAAGAAAAACCCGGCGTGCCCTAGGAAAGCTAGCCGGGTAATCTACGCACGATGCCGCCCGATAGGCCGGGGCACCGCACCCCGTATGATACACGCCGACCGCCGCACGCGCAACCTCGCATGGCTACCGCCCCAGCGTCCGCCTTCGAGCATCCGAAAACCATCAGTCACTGCGGCCATGCGGACGCCAGCATAACGCTCAACTGGTACGCGCACGCCATGCCGGGCAACGACAAGCAGGCCGCGGACCTGCTAGCCGCCGTCATGGAGCACCCCGAGAAGGCCGCGAAAACCGCCTAGGCCGAGGCATTGTGACCAAAGCCCGAAATTGGGCTAAACGACAAGGGAAAAGAGTAGCCGAATCAGGCCGATGAACTGGGAAAATCTGGCGCGCCCAGCAGGACTCGAACCTGCAACCGTCGGATTAGAAGTCCGATGCTCTATCCGTTGAGCCATGGGCGCACATGGCGGGCAATCGAATGGTCGGGATGACAGGATTCGAACCTGCGACATCCTGCTCCCAAAGCAGGCGCGCTACCAAACTGCGCCACATCCCGACGCTGCACAGCGGCATCGATTATAGCAGAAGAATCGAAATCTGCAGGAAGACTTTGCGAGCGATCAGCCTCTGCCCTTCCCCGCTGCACCCACCTTACGAGCATCGTCCCCTAACGAAATTCGCGCGTCCTTTACCACTTTCAACCCGATTCACCAAGACCATCACAACCATTCGCATATACGCACCACATTTTTTTACGTCAAATATCACATGACGGGTTATACTGAGCACACTGTTAGTAATTGCGCTCAGCAATTCCATCGGAATGAGATTGCGAACACTCTTTGAAAATCTCATTCTTGCCGGGGAAAGGGAGGCGGACACCATGAGATATCCAAGAAAGCTACTAGAGGGACTCAGACGCACCGTGGCAGTTTGCGCGGTCGCAGCCTTGACGTTTGGGGTATCAGTGATTACCCCCCCCCAGCCACTGCTGACGAGGTAGTTGGCGCAACGGACCAGTCCACAGCGCTAACGCAAAACGTCAAGGCTGCGACCGCACTCGACGAGAACCTCGAAACTAAGGTCACTCTTTCCTTCCCCGGTCAGCGCGAGGCAGAGCCTGCCGACGTTGTGTTCGTGCTGGACAAGTCCGGCGCTTCCGCGCAGACGGACATCTTCAAACAGGCCAAGGCATTTCTTGAGGAGATTAACCAGAAGGCAAAGGCCGACGGTCTCAACATCAAGGTCGGCGTCGTCCTCTTCAACAAGGTCGGTAACATCCAGCAGCCGCTGACGGACGTCGTCACGGGCTATGATGACATCCTGACCGCGATGAACTCCAGCGTTCGCCATGGTACTAACATGCACGCCGGCCTTCTTGCCGCAAAGAGCATCCTCGACGCGGACACCGCCGTTAAGGCCGAGAACAAGCACGTCATCCTGATTAGCGACGGCGCAACCTACCTTTACTGCAAGGGCGGCGACTTCGCCAAACCGTACACCAGGTCGTTCGGCAGCGTTGAGGGCGGCAGAAACATGATGGGTGGCATCTGGGAGTGGGAGTCCCGCGAGTACCATACCAATAACGCCTGGAAGAAGTTCTCCGACGGATCGAACTTCATTTTCTCGCAGGCCAAGGAGAGTTCCGAGAAGCTCGGTCAGTATCTCGACTATTATCGCGACCAGTACGAGAACTCCGAGAAGAACTGGGCTCAGTACGATTACGAATACACCGACGACGCCGCCAATACCGGCACCACAAACCCCATCCCCGTCGACGTGACCGCGCCGTGCAACATCGACGTCGCGTTCTGGAGCACGGACGACACGTTCCAGTCGATGGTCAATGCCGGCTATGACATGAACGTCTACTACAAGAACGAAGCCGACTTCGATGGTTCGTACTTCCTGAAGTACCTCGTCAGGAATTCAAATAACGGCGAACTCAACACCGATTTCGACAAGCTCAAGGCCAAGCTCGTGGACAAGATCGCCGCAGGTTCGACGGTTGAAGATACTATTGGCGCCAACTTCGACTTCATCAACGACCCCGCCAAGATCAGCCTCACCGCCAATGACGAAAAGCTCTCACCTGAGAAGATCGACGCCACGACCTACGGTTTCGGTAAGAAGAGCGACGGCACGTACCGCTTCACCCTGAAGTACCAGGCTGGGGAAAATGAGAAGCTCATCCTCACGCTGAACGAGGCTGCCGCGCCGAGCAGGCCCGTCGTGCTGGAATACAGCGAGCTGCTGGTGAATAAGCCCACCGAGCCCGGCACCCACACCCTCAAGGTCAACGAGAGCGCGGTGCTCCATCCGATTGACGGCAACGGCGTGGCTGGCGAGGCATACGAGTTCCCAGTTCCCACCGTCGACTACACGGTTGCCAAGCCCGATCCGGCTCCGCAACCCGGCGCTACCGATAAGCCTTCCGACAACGGAGCGGCCACCAACAAGCCGGGAGCAAAGACCGCTCTAGCGAAGACGGGCGATGAGGCATTCGCGATTGGCATGGGATGCCTGCTCGTTGCGGGTGCAAGCGCTTGCGTGATCGCCACCGCCCTGAAGCGTCGTCGCAATTAAGGGCGTTATCGGGCAGCCATCCACGCATGAGCCACGCCGCAAGCAAGAGCGGCACCACTGAAATGTTTTCGAGGCGAAGTTGCGCACGCAGCTTCGCCTCGATTGTTTCACCCCAAGAATAAGCCCCTCACTGGGACGTTTTTCTCTACTCGGAAGAAATGACGACCATATCCTGGCTCAGCTGCCAAAAATCGAGAAGGAAACTCGCCAGTCCGCCACGTAAGACAAGCTGACGCAAGAGCGTGAATTCGTTCAGCCCGACACACTCGAACTCGCGCCGCTTTGCCAGAGGCGGAAAATCACCGAGACCGCCCAGCCGCCCTCGCACCCTCGGGCCGAAATTCGTCGATACCTTTTGCCTGAAGGAGCAGGAGCACGGAAATCGACGAAAGCGAACAACGAAGCCCCCGACCGCAAGAGGTCGTGTACAAAAATGACGATATGTTGTGAAGGAGCTGTGTATCACTCCCCAAAGACAATACAAATGTGGAGTAACTAATCTCAGCCATGCTCTAACTGCGACATTTTCGGTACACTCTAGACGCTTTGAGAGCTATATTCACTATTCCTCCATAACTTATCGTCATTTTTGTACAGAAGCAGATCGAGCGAGGATTATCGACAAGTTCGCATCCCTACGAGCAAGTGCATGATTCTATTAAATCGCAGGCGAACCATACGTTTGCCCAAAGGCAAAAGCAACAGCGCCGCGCCAAGCAATTAACAGCATACCGAGGCGACCGAAAACAATTTCGCAATTTATTATTGAGACTGTCCGCTGGACTAAAAAAGGCCAGAGACTTAGACCTCTGGCCTGGTGTTTCATGGAGCGGGTGACGGGAATCGAACCCGCGTTATCAGCTTGGAAGGCTGAAGTTCTACCATTGAACCACACCCGCGATTTGCAGCGCTAGCTATTGTACCGCAAGTTGCCCCATTGCGGCGAAACTTTTCCCGAAGAAGCAATTTGCCCATACGCGATACCGTGCGCGAAACGGCTTTCCCTCAATGCAACCAGCCCGACATCGCAAACTGAGCGCACCCCAGCCCGACAGCCATCGTCGCGCTCAGTGCTTGGCAACCTGCAACGCGCTCCCCTACTCCTGCGCGATTCGCGTGATGTTCAGGATGCGAAGCGCATCACCATCGCAGCAGGGCAAATCGAGCCCGCGCTCGGCCTTCTTCGCAATCATCGCCTCCGGGGCCACTGCGTTCTCCACCCAGGTCACGCCCTGGACAATCTCCCCCGAAGCAGCCAAATTGTAGTTGTCGACCGCCTCGCGCAAAAGCAAGTCCGGACGTAAGCTACCTGTCGGCTTCGCCTCCAACTTGAAGGTGGCAACGGCACCCGTGAGTTGGAAGTCCCCCACGAGGAACTCGGCAGGATGCAGCACCTTCTCCTTCTTCTTGCGCACCACGTGAATCTCATCGGGCAGCGGGAGCACTGCCGGTGTGCACGACAGAAGCGCCCGGTACGTGCTCACGGGAAACGCGACTGACGCAGCAGCAGCCTTGGGCTCGATGTAGCGACAATCCTTCACCATGAGGTCGGCCACACTCGCCTCCTGCAGAGCAGAAAGCGCCTTGTCAGCGGAAACGTAATGCGTCAGGCGGACGTCGGCGATCTCGTGCGTCCCTCCGACGCCGACAGGCAGCGCCGCGCCGAACGCAATGAGCATATGGGGCGAGAAGCCCTGGCTCACCGCATAGGGCAAACCCGCACGGCGCACAGTGCGCTCAAGCGCACGGGCGACTTCCAGATGCGACAGCATCGCGAGGCGTCCCTGCTTGGCAAACGTCAAGCGAAGGCGAAATACCTGTTGCGGCTCGCTCATCGCGCACCCCCTTCGGACACGGGAAGCGGGCGCTCGTCGCTCGCCGCCTCCGCGGAACTATCGTTTCCCAATACCTCAGCGGCAGCAGGAGAAGCCGCAGCAGATGAGGGCGCGCCGACAGCTTCTGCCCCCGCAGGAGCAATCTCGGACGCGGGCGCGTCGCCGACCTCGGCCTGCGCAGCAACCTCGGCCGACACCTCAGCAGCCAGCGCAGCCTGAGCAGGCGTCACATCCGCCGCGGTCTCTCCAGCCGCGGCGGCAAGCGCACTCGGCGTGGAGCGAACGCCAGCAAGCATGTTGTCGCAATCGAGCGCCTGGCACGCACCGCAGCCCGTGCACTTCTCGAAAGTGCAGTCGGGTGTGGTGGTCTCCGCCGCCGCACGCTTGCGCTCGAGCGCCAGGTAGCGCGTGGTCACGCCCGTGGAAATGTGCGCCCACGGCATGACGCGCGAAGTATCCCACTGCGCCTGCGCGATTTCCGCAGGATCGATTCCCACGTCGGACGCAGCCCTCCGCCAGGCGTCCTCCAAGAAGAGCTCGGTCCACGCATCGAAACGTGCCCCTCGGCGCCATGCGGCCTCCACCCAGTCGGCCGCCTGCCGCCCGCCGCGGCTCATAACGGCCTCGACGAAGCTTGTCGCCGGATCGTGCCAATGGATATCGACCGCCTTGTACTTCACGCTGTTGCGCAGAAGGTTCACACGGCGCAGTGCCTCCTCGGGCGGAATCTGGCCGTCCCACTGGAAAGGCGTTTGCGACTTCGGGACGAACAGCGCGACCGACGCACTCACGCGCACGTTGCCACGATGCTCGGGCGGCACGGCGGCCTTCGCCCGGTCGTAGGCGCGCTGCACAAGGCTCGCGATGCCCTTGATGTCCTCGTCGGTCTCAGTCGGCAGGCCGATCATAAAGTAAAGCTTGCAGCGGCGCCACCCCGCTTTGAACGCGGCATCGATAGCCCCGAACAAATCGTCCTCCGTCACGTTCTTGTTGATCACGTCGCGCAGGCGCTGCGTACCCGCCTCGGGCGCGAAGGTGAGACCGCCCTTCTTCTGCCCCGCGACAAGCTCGGCCATGTCGACGCCGAACGAGTCAAGACGCTGGGAGGGAAGCGAGATGCGCACACCCTTGCCGTCGCAGGCATGGTTCAGCTTGGTGAGGATATCGGCAATCTGGGAATGGTCGGTCGAAGAAAGCGAGGTCAAGCTCACCTCGTCGTAGCCGGTGTCGGCAAGACCCTCGAGCACCGACGACACCACGTTGTCGGCAGAACGCTCGCGCACCGGGCGATACATCATGCCGGCCTGGCAGAAGCGGCACCCGCGCGCGCACCCGCGCAGCACCTCGACTGAGAGGCGATCATGCACGCATTCGGTGTAAGGGACGATGCACGGCTCCCACCCGGAGCTTTCCGAAAAGCCCGAGAACAGGCGTTTCTCGATACGTTCGGGAACGCCCGGCTCCACAGGCTCGACCCATGAGCCCGCACGCTGCGCCTCTTCCTCGTCCCGCACGCGATACAGCGAGGGAACGTAGCATCCAGGAAGCGCTGCAAGCGAGCGAAGGATATCCTGACGCGTTGCACCCGCACGACGGCACTCGCGCACGCAGAGCAGCGCCTCGGGCAGCGACTCCTCGCCTTCGCCGATGAGCATCGCGTCGAAGAACGGTGCATAGGGCTCGGGGTTAAAGACGCAGGGCCCGCCGCCAAGCACAATCGAATCGTCCTGCGCGCGATCGACCGCACGCAGGGGGAGGCCCGACAGGTCGAGCACTTCGAGAACATTGGTCGCCGCGAGCTCATGCGGCAGCGTGATACCGATGGCATCGAATTCCGAAAGCGGAGCGCAGCTTTCGAGCGAGAACATCGGGACGCCCTCTTCGCGCATGAGGTCGATCAGGTCGACCGCAGGCAGAAACGCACGCTCGGCAGCGAGATGTTCAGTCGCGTTCACCGCGTTCACGAGGATGCGGACCGCCTGGTTCGGCTGCCCGAGCTCGTAGGTGTCCGGGTAGACCATGCAATAGTTGAAGTCCGCACCCTCCTTGCGCGTGCTTCCCCATTCGTGGTCGAGATAGCGCGCCGGTCGCTCAACGCGCGCAAGCAGCGGCTCAAGCCGCGGCCACAAGTCGATCATGTATCCCCCTCGATATCCAAAACCGCAGGTGCGGCCCTTATTCAGTCTTCTTGAGAACCGACGCGGCGCCTTGGCGAACCGCCGTCTTCACGGTCGAGAGCACGCGAGCCCCCGCAGGAGTGGCCGCGACATCGCCCGCAATCTGCGTCGCCTTCGCCGTCGCCGTGGAAACGACGCCCGCAAGACCTGCGATGTTACCGCCGCGTTCGAAGTACTCGACGGCCGCAAGGCCCATCGCCTTCGTGCCCGCATAGCCCACGCCGGCCTTTACGGCCCAGCCGATGGCAGGCACCGCGCCCGCAACCTGGCGGGCGACGCTGCGACACGCGAAGGCGCCGCCGACGATGGCGGCGAGCTCCTTCACGCGTGCGACGCTCATGGGTTCGCCGTATGCGGCGGCAATCTGGAGCAGCATCTTCGCCTGGTTGAGCGTCATGAGCGGCATGTCGGCGCCAGGAATGAAAAGTACGAGGCCGATGCCAGCATTCTGAAGCGACGTCGCGCTCACGGCCTCGAGCGAGAGCGGCCTGCGCACGAACGGGAACGACAGCGCGAGGGCGAGGCGCTTCTCGCGGCACGCCGCCACAACCCACTCGCCCATCCGGCGATCGAGCGCTGCCGCTGCGGCGGCATCGATGGGAATCGGAGCGTCGAGGATCTCGGGCGACTGCGCGTTCACGCCCGCGACATCCCCGCTCTTGCAGGCGGCGTCGCTTTCGGCCTCGCAACCTTCAACGCCTTCGGGCGCGACCAAGTCGCCCTCGGGAATGGGGTTGCCGTACGCGCTTGCCATGTCGGCCACAAGGCGCGGCATCGACGTCACGACCATCACAGGAACGCCCGCAGCGCGAATTTCCGCAGCTCGACGGCCCACTTCTTCGGAGAAGCCGGCGACGATTACCACCATGTCGGCGCCCTCGTAAGGCGAGAAGGCGGGGCCCACGAAATACCCCACGGTCACGCGAGCATGTGCACCCGCGCCGACGAAGGCCGAGCGAACATGCGCCGCGACGTCGCCCGGCGCCGAATCGTCGATGAGCACACTCACAGACACTGGGGTGTTGCGCGCGCTTTCGATGTCGGTCGCCGCCTCGATGACCGCCTTAAGGTCGATGGGAAGTTTCATAGCCGCCCTTCTTTCTTCTTGTCGATGTTCGAACCGCGCCAGACCGAGCCGATAAGCCCCAGCGCCATGAAGCTCATGATCATGCCAGTCGAACCGTAACTCACAAATGGCAGGGGGATACCCGTGATGGGCATAAGCCCGCAATCCATGCCGATATTCTCCAATATCTGGAACAACCACATGCCGACAACGCACATGACTATCAAGGTTCCGAAGAGGTCGTTCGAGTTGCGTGCGATGCGCATGCTCACGTAGATGAGCGCACCGTAGAGCGCGAGGAGGGCCATCGACCCCACGAAGCCGAACTGCTCGGCAAGCACGCAGAAGATGAAGTCGGTCTGCGCCTCGGGCAGAAAGCCGTGCCCCGACTGCGTGGCATTGAGCAGGCCCTTCCCGAAAAGCCCGCCCGAGCCTATGGCGATCTTCGCCTGCTGGAGGTTATACCCCGACGACGACGTGTTCGAGCCGTCTTGGTCGAGGAACACGAGCAGGCGGTTGCGCTGGTACTGCTTGAGCAGCTTGTACTCGCCCGTGGAGTTGTAGATGAGCTGGTCAATCGCGAACACCGCCGCGATTGCCGCGATTCCCAGCGCCAGCGTGATGAGCAGGTACTTCGAACGCGCACCGCCTGCAACGAGCGCCATCGCGCCGATTGCAAGATACACAAGGCCCGTGCCCAAGTCGGGTTGCGTCATGATGGCCAAGAAAGGCACCAAGATGAAGAAAACGACTTTCAGGTATTCTCGCAGGTCATCGAGGTGGCCGCCATAGCGCGCCACGAGCGCCGCATCCATGAGGATGATCGTGATCTTCGCGAACTCGCCCGGCTGAACCTGGATACCGAGCTTCAGCCACGATTGGGCGCCCATGCCGGCGTCGGTGCCGATGCCGGGGATATGCGGGGACAAGATGAGCGCAATATTCAAGATGAACAGCGGCATGACCGCGTTCGCGAACCGTTGGTAGTCCACCCGCCACATGAGCATCATGACGATAGCGCCCACCGCAGCGAAGATAAGCTGGCGCGTGAAGCTGTAGGTCGTGTCGTTCGACCCCTCGATGGACGACCAGCATACAAGCAGGCCGTACCCCACAAGCAGTACGATAATCGCAACAAAGGGGAGGTTTATCAGGGGGAGCCTCCCCCTGCGCGGGCTCGCTGCACGCGAAAGCGACGCGTCGGGCGTCTTCAAGCTGTCTATCTGCGGCAATGCCATGCTATTCCACCTCGCTTCCCTAGTCGGAGCGGCTTGCGCTCTTGGTGCTGAAGCCTTCGATCTGGCGGCCCGAAGACCCAGCGATGCGGCCCATCGAGGACGCGTCGTTGCTACCTGCATCGGCAGCCATGACCGCCTCCATCACCTTCGCACCCACCGGAGCCGCCACGGCCGAGCCGCCGCCGCCCTGCTCGATAACGGTCGCGACCACGTACTTCGGGTCGTCGTAGGGTGCATAGCACACAAACCACGCATCGTCGCCCTTGTCGGTATGCTCGGCGGTGCCGGTCTTGCCCGCCGCCTTGATTCCCGACTCGGCGAACAGCGACGCGATACCCTCGTTCTCGGTGACCACGCCGCGAAGGGCGTCGCGCACGATTTCGAGATACCGCTGGTCGACGTCGGGCTCGGTGACGACCTCGGGCTCGTAGCTGACGACCGTCTGGCCCGAGGCGTTACGCACTTCCTTCAACAGATGCGGCTTCATGATCTTGCCCGTCGCGATGCCGCCATAGGCCGCCGCGACCTGGATCGGCGTGACCTGCACATCGCCCTGGCCGATGATCATATTGGTATAGTCGCCGCCCGTCCACGTAGCGTTCGCGGGAACGTTGCGCCAGCGCGTCGCTTTCCACTCGGGCGTGGGCACGAGCCCCTCGACCTCGCCGCCGATGTCGATGCCCGCTTTCTTCCCGAAGTCGAACCGCTGCACCATCTCTTGGATGGCGGTGTCGGACAGGTTACCGCCTTGGCTTTTCGACGCGTAGAAGAAGTTCTTCGCGATGTCGTAGAACACGACGTCGCACGAGTTAACGATGCCGCCGCGGAAGTCGAGGTACCCGTGGCCGTTGTGGTTCCAGCACCACTGGGGCGATCCGGTGTTGAAGCCGTCCCACTTGCCCGTGCAGTCCCACGAGCGTCCTTCCGCGAAGCCGTATTCCAAGCCGGCAAGTCCGGTGAAGGGCTTGAAGGTGGAGGCAGCGGCATAAAGACCCGCCGTCACGCGGTTTTGGAGCGGCGCGTGCGCAGAATCGGAGTTGTAGACGTTGTTCGCCTCGGTGGAAAGACCTCCGACCCAGTTCGTCGGGTCGAACGTGGGATAGCTCGACAGCGCGATGATGCTGCCGTCGCGCACGTCCATGGCAACGACCGCACCACCGACGCCCTTTCCCGTACCGATAACGCCGTCACCAGGCGCGATAAGGCTCGCGAGCGCCTCGTCGGCGGCGTATTGGACCGAGCCCTTAATCGTCAGGTACACGTCCGACCCGCGGGTCGCCTTGGTCTCGCTCACCACATCCACGACGTTGCCCTGCGCATCGACGGTGACAACACGCTGTCCATGGTCGCCCGCGAGCAGGTTGTCGTACGCGCTCTCGATGCCCGATTTGCCCACGTCGTCGGTCAATTGGATATCGCGGTTGGACGGCGCATTGGAAACCTGGTCCTCGCTCGGCGTGCCCGTGTAGCCCAAAGCGTGGGCGCACAGGGCGCCGAAAGGATAATCGCGCACCGTACGCGTCTCCACCGTCACGCCTGAGAAGGCGTCGGAGTGCTCGGCGATGAAGGCGACATCGCGCAGGCGGACATCGCTCGCCACGACGCGCTGGCTCTGCGCGCCCGCCGTGGTCGATTGGATGCGCTGTCGCACGATCGCCTGAGGAATACCGAGGACGGCCGAAAGTCGGGCCACGACGTCATGGTCGTCGACCACGTCCGCATCGGCGAGGACGGTCTGGCTCGATCGGTTCTTCACGAGCGCGATGCCGTCGGCGTCGTAGATATAGCCGCGCGGTGCGGGCGTCGACACCGTGGTATAGAGGTTGCTCGCTGCCTTGTTCGCGTAGTCTTCGCTCGAGAGGATCTGCATGCTCCACAGCTTCGCCGCCAAGGTTCCGAAGACGGCGACGGAGAAGATGCTGACGCCCGTGAAGCGACCCTTCAAGCTGTCAGCGGGCTTCTTCGAGTTGGCATGGCCGCTTTTCACCTGCACGTCGGACTCGGGGCGGAAAGAGGTGCCCTTGCCACGAGTGAAGCCCCCACTCGAGCCGACGCCGACGGTCGAGAGCTGCTGCACCTCTTTCTTCCCGCTGTTCGCGTAAGGGGTCTTCGTGCGGTTGCGCACGGAGAGCACGGCGACGATGATCGCAGCCGCAACGAGCGCTGCGACCACTGCTGCGATGATGGCTACCAGCATGCGCGCCCCCTAGCGAAGATGCGGCGTTCCAGGCTGCTGCTGAATCGGCTGCGCCAGGAAACGCACGACGATCGGGTAGAAGATAAGCGCCGCAAGGAAGTTGTAAACGGTGCCCGGCAGCGCGCGGAAGACGAATGCATCGAGAGCGCTCACGCCCGCGCCGAAGGCCATCATAAACGCAGCATAGAGGAGCTCGATGACGAGCGTCGATATGGCGGCAAGCAGCAACGGCATGAAGAGCGTGTCGTTGTTCACCAGCATGAAGATGCGCTTCGCGAGAAACGACACGCCGGTGAGCAGAAATGCCATAGCCCCCACAGGGCCCGTGCCCAGAAGGTCGAACAGCAGACCCAGGACGAACGCGAAGACCGGGCCAGATTGGTCGGGGCAGACGATGGACACGATGAGCACATAGGCCATGATAAAGTTAGGGACCACACCGAAAAGCGCGATGTTAGGAGCGAGCGCAATTTGGAGCACCACGACGATGATCGCGCCGATGACGCGGGGCACGACGGTGATCGGTTCGTTCATTACTGCGCACCTCCCGTGCTCGAAGACGATTTCGATTGCGAAGAAGACGAGGAGTCCGACGAGCTCTCGGAAGCACTCGTGACGACGAGAACCTCCTCAAGCGACGTCGCGGCGTCGTTGGGAGAGACGACGATGCGGCGGCTCGCGTCGTTTTGCGCGCCTTCGATCTTCACGACGGTGCCGATGAGCAGCCCACGAGTATAGCTTCCGCCCAAGCCTGACGTAAGCACGACATCTCCCACCGAGACCTGCACGTCGGAGTCGATGTTCTCAAGGTAGAGCAAGCCGTCGAGCGAGCCTCTGACCACGCCTTCCGCACGGCTCGATTGGATAAGCGCCGCCGCACCCGAGCGCGGGTCGCTCAAAAGGCGCACCGTCGACGAGCTGGCCTGCGCCGAGACCACCTGCCCGATAACGCCATTCGGCCCCATGACGGTAAGGCCCGTCGACACACCGGAGGAGGTTCCCACATCGATAGTGACCGTTTGGTTCCACGCGTCGGTATTGCGCCCGATGATGCGGCCGCCGATGCCTTCAGCGCCCGAGCTCTCCTTGAGATCGAGAAGCCCCTCGAGGCGCTCGACTTCCTGACGGTATTCCTCGGTCTGGGCGACGAGTTCGCGCAGCTCGGCATTCTGCTCGCGCAGCTGCGAGAGCGTCGCGTCGTCCGCGGAGGCGTCGGTGAGCGCATCCTGGGCATCGCTCATGCCCGAGGAAGCAGAGGCGCCGACGAATTTCAGGGGCGCGGCGATCGAGCCCACGGCACCCTGAATCGCGTGCAAAGGCCCCGACTCCCCTTCGCGGGAATACACCGTCGCCATCACGAGGGAGACAACGAGCAGAACGATAAGGAGCATCCGATTGGCGGATGCTCCGTTTCTGTTTTGGAAATTAAGCGACATAAAAGCTGTTCAGCACCTATTTCGAACGCATGAGCGTCTGTTTGAGCGCCGTGGGCGTCTCGAGCACCTTCAGGCAGCCCGTAACGACGTTGGTCAGCGCCGTCTCGCTCACCCACACGGGAATCTCGAGCTTATCGGACAGATAACGGTCGAGGCCGGAAAGCAGACCGCCGCCGCCCGTGAGCAGGATGCCATTCTGGATGATGTCGGAAGCCAGGTCGGGGTTCGTCTTCTTGAACGTTTCCTTGATGTGGACGACCATTTCCTCGCACGGCGCCTGAAGTGCCTGGCGCACGTCTTCAGACTGGATGGTGACTTCCTTCGGCTGCTCGGTGAGCACGTCCTGGCCGGAGATAATCATGTCGCGCTCGCGCCCGTCCTCGAAGGGCAGGATGGAGCCGATCTTGATCTTGATGACCTCTGCCGTGCGCTCGCCGATCTTGATGCCGAGCAAATCGCGCAAGTGCATGGCGATCGTCTCGTCCATGCGGTTGCCCGCAAGGCGAAGGCTCGAGGACGTCACGATGCCGCCCAAGGAGATGACGGCCACCTCGGTGGTGCCGCCGCCGATGTCGACAACCATGGAGCCTGTCGGCTCGGTGACGGGCAAATCGGCGCCCATCGCCGCAGCCATCGGCTCTTCGATGAGGTACGCCTGGCGGGCGCCCGCCTGGATGGCAGCCTCGAAGACGGCACGCTTCTCGACGGACGTGGCACCGCAGGGAATGCAGATGACAATGCGCGGCTTGGCCTGCCACGGGTACTTGCGGACCGCCGCCTTGTTGATGAACGCCGAGAGCATGGCCTCCGTCACGTCGTAGTCGGCGATGACGCCGTCTTTGAGCGGATGCTCGGCGGAGAACGCCTCGGGCGTATGGTTGATCATGTTCTTCGCCTCGTGGCCGACGGCGAGAACGCGATGGGTGCTCTTCTCGATGGCGACGACCGAGGGCTCGTTGATGACGATGCCCTCGCCCGTCATCGCGACGAGCGTGTTCGCGGTTCCAAGGTCGATGGCCATGTCGGTGCCCATCTGGCCCGTAAGATTCGAGAACCAATCCATAAACGACATAAAAGCAAAACCCCTTGAGGTCACAGTTGTTTCAAGTAACGACTGATTTTATCACACAGCATTTCACCTGATTGAAAATCCATGAGGGGCACAATCACCAGACCCGCCCGCCCATCTCGGAAGCCAGCTTTCGCCTTTAGTGAACGCTGCAGGAGAGGCAGGGGTCGTAGGCTCGCACGAGCTCTTCCACCCGCAGGCGGATATCGGCCTCGGCGGCGCCTTCCGCCACCATCTTCCCGACTTTTGCAGCATAACTGAATAGACTCCAGATTGTTCGCCCAGTTCAACGGGCTTTTTCTTTGTCAAGTTTTTACGACTTTATATGCCGTTGTATGGCTATGTATGGTATAATCAGGCATCGT
>NZ_WAJR01000031.1 GCF_008831035.1 Ellagibacter isourolithinifaciens
TTATCCATATGCGGTTATTGCCTTTCCACGAATCCTAACTTCAGCAATTAAGATTCTAGGCGATAACCGCTTCCTGCTTTCTACGGACAGGGAAGCGGCCCCTTACACCAACATTCGGCACGCGATCGATATCGCAGTCGCATTGAATCACGTGGATGTTCACCTTATGTCCGAAGCCCTCGGAGTTCTTCAGCACGTCGTAGGTCTTCTCCGCGAAGGTGCGCACGAGTTTTCCGGCGCACGACGCCGATGTGTCGATGGCGATGACGAAGTCGCGGATGCGATTCGACTCCTGGTATTCAAGCGGCTCGATGAGCGGCATGTTCTTGTATCGCGAAAGCCCGTACGTGTAGTAGATGTAGTCGAACTCGTCGGGGCTTGTCTTCATTTCCTCCGACAGTGCGGAAAAGCGCTTGAGGAACGCGCGGTAGTCGTATCGTTTGCGATTTGCGACGGTGAGGTTCACCTGGAAGGTTCCGACGTTGAGACCGATCTTGCCCGAGAACGCCTCCATGTCCATATCGATCTGCGAGCTGATATCTTGCCAGCTCATGTCCGAGAAATCGGAGTAGGATACGCCGTCCATCGATTCGAAGGTTGCCTCGGCTTCCTCGGAGGACTCCACGTCGACGATCGCATCGGGGTCCTCGATGTCCCCGAGCACCGCGTTGCTGCTCGACGATGGCGCCGCCATTCCGGGCATGTTGGCTCCGGGCGAGCGGGTCTTATCCTCGCTGTCCGCATCGTCGTCTGATTTTCCACCGAGCTTGTCGGTTCCGTCGGAAGGCATCAGGGCGAGCTTGTCGCCTGCGCTTTTCATCGAGGACTCGCGCTCGCTGGTTCGTGGCCACGCCTCGTGCCCGTCGCGTGCGAACACGTTTTCGAGCGAAGCGGCAAAAGAGCAGGAGAACGCGGGCGGGTCTTCCTCGCCGGTTCCGATAAGCGCGCGATAGATGCTCTGCGCGGTGAGGGTCGGGCAGTTCTCGCGGATTTTGCCAAGCATACGTTTTGCCGCGACGTCTTGCGCGCTCGGGAAGCCTGTTCCGAGCAGCTCGATCGCGGTCGCTTCGACCGATGCATCGCATGCGATGTCCCAAAGGGCGCGTTCGGGGTGCTTGTCGTCGAAGGGGTGGCGGAATACGCAGTGCATGATGGTGTGGAAGTATCCGCGCAATACCTCGTTGGGATTTTTTCGGTACAGGTCTATCACCTGCGCGACGTCGAACCAGAGAAGGCGCCCGTCGGTTTCGAATGCGCTTTCCTGAAGGCGCGCCACAAGCGGCATGCGCCACAGCGCGATGTCCATAAAGGGAAGCTGCGCCATGAGGGAAACCCGCGCGCTTTCGATTGCCCCCTCCGCGATGCTTGCTGCTTCGGCGAGGACGGATCCAGCTGCCAAAGGCGCGCTAGATTCCGTAGTCGATGCACTGGCTGCCAAAACGTTTCTCCTTCCCGTCGATCACATGCGCGGCGGCGAGGGTGAACCCGAACCGGTTGAGCGCGCTTACGGCCTCGGGGGCACGCTCACCGTCGAGTATTCCCGAATCCATAAGGTTGTCGAGCGTTTCCCAATCGTTGCGGGCGCCGGCGTGAACGCAAAGGCTCACGAACGACTCGTCGACGACGCTGCGGAAGAGCGCCCTGTGCGCCTCATCGAGCATGACGGGCCTCGCGAGGCGCGCAGCCATGAGGCGCGTCTGCTCAAATTCATCTTTGACCTGGGGAATCGATTCGTTATAGGCGCAAACGAGCGCTTCGGGGCGAATGCGTCCACCGAAAAACGCCGCGTCGATGATGCGCTTGCGGACGGCGCCCGAAGGCAGCTCGAGTGAGATTTCCCAGGACGTGCCGCGCGGTGTCGAGAAGCCGATGGTAAGGCGGCCGCATGCGCGATTGGGAAGCGGCGGCGTCTTTTCAGGGAAGGAGACGTCCTCGAAGATGAGCAGATGGGCGATGCGATGGGTCCCTGCGAAGGTGCTCGGGGCAACCGATCGCACACGCTTGCCGAGTACGACGTCGTCAGCTGATCCGGGGCAGAACACGGCATCGAGTCGACCGTCGGGCACCTCGCGGCACAGTACGCCGCCGTGCATCTTGTAGGTATGGTTTCCCGGGGCGACCGACACCTCGTTGAGCGAAGACGCGTATGCAAGTCCCGCCGACCCAGGGAAGGACGGCCCGGTGCACAGGGCGTCGTCGCCGATGTTCACGCAAGAGGAGGGGATAGCCAGCCGCGAAAGAGACGTGTTCGAAAACGCTGAGTTTCCGATACTTGTCAGCGACTTCGGCAAGTCGAGGCGCTCGAGGTGCCGGCAGCCGCGAAACGCTCCTTCGCCAATGGATTCGAGGGCGCAGCCCAGCTTCGCCGCGCGAAGGCTCGCACAGCGTGCGAATGCCTCGGCGCCGAGGGACGTAAGCGAGTCGGGAAGGGAAATGCGCTCGAGGTCCACAAGATCGGAGAACGCGCCTGCGGCAATTGCGGTGACGGGAGCGCCGTCGATGGCCTCGGGGACGGCCAGGTCTTTCGATGAGGAGTCGGCAAAGAGGATGCACGCTTTCCCCCCTTCGATGCGATAGCAGTATCCTGCCTGGTCAGTTCTGTATACGGAAGCCGCCTTAAGCGAGAGGTGCGAAGCCGGGTCATCCATGTGTCGCAAGAGGGGCATGCCGGGCGGAGCGGGGACGCGCGGAGTTGCTCGCCGCATGGCGGGGGTGTGCAGCAAGCGCAGCGTGCGATTCCCCCGCCCTCCCACTGCGCGGCGAGACGGCGCGGGAGAGGAAAGGGTTGCTGCTCGTTCTTCCCATCGGGGCGTTTGCGTCAATGCTTGTTGACTCATCTCGGATTGAGCCTTTCGGTGGACTTTGTGCCGGCCTATCAAGGTAAACAGCTCGAACTCCCTTCTGTATAGTGGCGATGATGAGAAGTTCGCTCTATCTAACATGGTTGGCAGTATACCGCGAAAGGTGGATAGAAGTTAGCCTAACCAAACAAAATAAGTGCAACAAGTTGCGAAGAACGTTCGATGACGTGCGCGCTTGGGCTTGAGACGTTCGGCCGTCTCAAGGAGAGTGGGGCTTGAAGGCATGAAAAAACCGCCTAATCGGCGGTTTATTTGCGAGAAAACTGGTGCCCGAGGCGAGAGTCGAACTCGCACGTCGTGAGACAACGGTTTTTGAGACCGCCGCGTCTGCCATTCCGCCACTCGGGCACATCAGCCTTCACAGTATAACGGAAGCATGCAAACGCGTCCATGAAAAAATTGCTCCTGTCTGCTCCGCTCGGCTTCATCTTCCTTTCGCGAATCGCGCGATTGCGGTCTGTTCGCGGGCTGTGCGCTGGGGTAAAGTTGGTGCGATAGCAACAAGACCAAGGAGGCTGCCTCGTGGAAGACGTTCTTGCGGGCGAGATCGATTCGTATCTCGAGAAGAATTGGGAAAGCATCGTCGCGGACATCGAGCGCGTCGTGCGCATCGAGAGTACGGAGGATTTGCCGGCGGCAAAACCCGGCGCACCGTTCGGCCCCGGTCCCCGAGCCGCTCTCACTGAGGCGCTCGACATCGCACGCGGCATGGGCTTTGAGGTTCACGACGTCGACGGCTATGTGGGATACGCCGACCTGCCGGGCGAATCCGACACGCAGATCGGCATCATCGGGCATGTCGACGTGGTTCCCGCCGGTCCCGGCTGGACGGTCGAGCCGTTCGCTGTCACACGCCGCGAGGGCTACCTCATGGGCCGTGGCGTCATCGATGACAAGGGCCCCATCGTAACGACGCTCCACGCGGTGAAGTTCTGGCTCGACAAGGGCGAGAAGCTGCCCTATACGATTCGAGTCATCTTCGGCGCGAACGAGGAAACGGGCATGCACGACGTCCCGTATTACCGCGAGCGCTTCGCCGACCCGGCGTTTCTCTTCACGCCCGACGCCGAGTTCCCGGTGAGCTACGGCGAGAAGGGCCTCTACGACGCCACGCTCACGAGCAAGCGCTTCGAGGACGGTGCGATCATCGACATCGAGGGCGGCGCCGCGCCGAACGCGGTCCCGGGCATTGCCCACGCGATCGTGCGCGCCGACGCATCGACGCTTCCCGCAGCCGAGGGCATCGTCGTCACCGACGCGGGCGAGGGCACCGCGCGCATCGACGCACAGGGGAAGGCCGCCCATGCGAGCTTGCCCCACCTCGGTAAAAGCGCCATCGACCTGCTCGTCGCCTACCTTCTGGAAAACGACGTGTGCACGGCGGACGAGAAGGCGTTCTTCGAGCTGGTGCGCAAGCTCACGAGTGCGACCGATGGATCGAACCTCGGAATCAAGACGGCAGACGAGCACTTCGGGGAACTGACCGTCGTCGGCGGCACCATCTGCATGCAGGATGGGCGCGTAAGGCAGACGCTTGACAGCCGTTTCCCCACGTCGACCACGCCTGAAGAGCTTACGAGCACCCTTGCCGCGCTTGCGAGCGAGGTCGGCGCCGATTTCGAGGCGACGCGCATGGTCGAGCCGTTCCTCATCGACCCCGAATCGGGCTATGTTCAGGCGCTCCTTTCCGCGTACAATGAGGCCACGGGCGAGCATGCCAAGCCCTTCACGCAGGGCGGCGGTACGTACGCGCGCAAGTTCTCCTGCGCTGCGAGCTTCGGACCCGAGATGCCGTGGATCGAGATGCCCGAATGGGCGGGCGGCATGCACGGCCCGGACGAGACGGTGCCCGAGGAGCTGCTCAAGAAAGCGTTCAAGATTTACGCGCTCACCATCGCCCGTCTGATGGAACTCGATTTGTAGGGGGCTGGCGCGCCGGGCCGCCCTGCGGTCGGCGCGCCGCGGAGCGAGACGAATCACCCGACCCCTGTCTTACCCTCAACCGTCCCTATTGTGTTCTACGCTGTTTCGAAATGATGCCTCATAACGTACAAATTCGGGATGCTTTGATTTATAATCGACCGTTAGGAGTACGCTCTGCGAAAGGCGCAGAAGCGGCATCATCGAACACGAACTGGGAGGCTTATATGCTCAAAGCAATCATCGTCGACGACGAGGCCCCCGCGCGCTCCGAATTGAAATTCCTGCTCGACGAACTTGGCCAGACCGAGGTTGTTGCCGAGGCGGCTAGTGTGCGCGAGGCTATCGAAAAGCTCAAAGAGTACCCCTGCGATGTCATGTTCCTCGACGTGAACATGCCGGAAGCCACTGGCTTGCAACTGGCCGAGGCGCTGCAGCATCTGAAATTCCCGCCCGCGGTGGTGTTCGTCACCGCCTACAGTGAGCATGCGCTCGACGCGTTCAAGGTGAACGCCATCGATTACCTGGTGAAACCGGTCGAGACAGAGCGCCTCTCCCAGGCGCTTGCGCGCGTCCGCGAGCACGTTTCGCTGCATGTGCAGGCCCAGAAGTCCGAGCGCATTCCTGTGGAAAAGGGCGGCAAGAAGATCCTCATCGGCATCGATAAGATTCGCTTCGTCATGGCGCGCGACGATTACGCATACCTGCAAACCGACACGGACCGCTACTTCTCCACGGTGAGCTTGGCCCAGCTCGAGAAGCGTTTGGACGGCCACGGGTTCTTCCGTGTGCATCGCGGGTACCTGGTGAACCTTTCCATGGTTGAGGAAATCGAATCGGTCTCCGGCGGCACGCTGCTGCTCACGCTGAACGGCGTGGAAGAGAAGATCCCCGTAAGCCGCAGACGCGTGAGCGCGCTGAAGAAGGCGTTGGGGCTGTAGGCGGTAGGGCTCCTGCAGCAGGTTCCTTGATTGAGTCAAAAGCGCTCGTCGCGTTTGCGGCGGGCGTTTTTTGCGCACGGTGGACGTGGCTGCGGGTGCGCCTGCTCTAGAAAGCAAGCTACTGCGAGCTGGACAAGAATGGGACAGGGAAAGCGCGGACAAGAGCGCGTCCGCGCAATGTCGAGGGCGAAATCGCACGCAGATGGCGATTCTCTCTGGGATTTCGACCCGTTCCCCTACTTGTCCATAACTCCATCACAGGGTTCGAGGATAATTAATACCGTGCGTGCCTTTGAGGGGGCCTACACGATACCGAAAGAAGGTTCACATGCTAACAAGCGACATGGAAAAGTTATACCCTTCTGCGAAAACGCTTGTGAAGGAATGCGTCGCCAGCCGCGTGCTGGCCAAGGACGCATCGCTTTATGATTTCTCCGACGGTGCGCGCGAAACCGCCGAGAACTTTATGGGCTGGGTCGATTTGGGCATGCGCCCGCAGTGTGACCTCGCGAAAGTTCAGCGCTTTGCCGACGATGTGGTGGCGAGCGGCATTAAGACCGTCGTCCTCATCGGCCAGGGCGGATCCACGCAAGCGCCCATGACTATCACGAAATACAACAAGTCCGACACGGTTCGGGCAAACCGCGTCTCGTTCAAGACGCTCGATTCCGATTCTCCCGTGCGCATGCGCGAGCTGCTCGCCGACTGCGATCCAGCGACGACGCTCGTTATCGTGTCCTCGAAGTCGGGCGGCACCATCGAGCCGCGCCTGCTCTCTTCCGCGCTGCGCGATGCCTTCGAGGCGCAGGCACCGGAAATCAACTTCGCGAACCACTTGGTCGCCATCACCGACCCTGGTTCGCAGCTCGAGCGCCAGGCGCACGAAGAGGGCTGGCTAGCCGTCTTCAACGGCGAGCCCACCGTCGGCGGGCGTTTCTCCGCGCTGTCGATCTTCGGTCTTCTGCCCGCGGCGCTTGTCGGCATCGACCTGGAGCAGTTCGCCGCCCACGCGAAGGACGCCGAAGAGCGCTGCAGCGAGGACTCCATCGACAACCCGGCGATCAACCTCGCCGCGTTCCTTTACGACAACTACCTCAAGGGGCGCAACAAGTTTTCGTTCCTCACGCCGAAGCGCGGGCGCGTCTTGGGCCTTTGGATTGAGCAGCTCGTTGCCGAGTCGCTTGGCAAGGAGGGGCAGGGCATCCTGCCGAACATCGAGGTCGATTCGCTCCTGCTCGCGCGCGACGCGGGCGACCGCAGCGTCATCATGTACCAGACGAAGACCGACTTGTGGGACGAGCGCAAGAACTTCGAGATGAGCCTCGCCTATATCGACCCGGCAATTCCGCGCCTGAACTTCAAGATCGATTCCGCGCTCGAGCTTGCCGAGCACTTCGTGATGTGGGAATACGCCATCGCGATGTGCGGCTACCTCATGCGCGTGTGCCCCTTCGATCAGCCCGATGTCGCGTCGGCGAAGGCCGAGGTCCTGAAGATCCTCGCCGAGGGCCAGCCCGAGCCCGATTTCGTGCAGGACTTCATCGGCGATGTGCATATGGGCGAGGTCGAGGTGCGTTTGGCCCCGTGCTTTAAGGACTGCACCGACGTGCGAGCTGTCCTGCGGGCGCTGCTCGGCAGTATCCAGCCGGGCGATTTCTTCGCGCTGAACGCGTTTCTGCCGTTCACGGGCGAGGGGCGTCGCGAGGCGCTCGAGGACATCCGCCATGGGGTGGGCGAATCGCGCCACGTCGCGTCGTGCTTGGAAGTGGGCCCGCGCTACCTGCACTCCACCGGCCAGCTGCAAAAGGGCGGCCCGAACTGCGGCGTGTTCCTCATCTTGTCTGCCGACGAGCTGAAGGACATCCCGCTCAAGCGCGAGGCGGAAAGCCTGGGCGCGCTTGCAAAGGCGCAGGCGTCGGGAGATTTGCTCACGCTGGCGAGCCGCGGTCGACGGTGCGTGCACCTGCATCTCCCCGACAACTCGGGAGTGACGCTGCGCGCGCTCGCTGCCGTCATTCGCGAGATTCTGGCCGAGCTGTAGGGTCCTGCTTATTCGCGCCGCGCCCGTCGCAAGAGGGGCGCGGTTTTCAGTATTGTCAAGTTTTTGAGGGTGAGAAGCATGATCGAGGCGCTCGATATTCATGTGACGGGAATCGTCCAAGGGGTCGGGTTTCGGCCCTTTGTCTACCGAATGGCGAAGAAATACCTGATCAACGGATGGGTTTTGAACGCGGCGGACGGCGTGAACATCCATGCGGAAGGGGAGAGCCGCCTGCTCGACGAGTTCGTGATCGAGCTTTCCGAGAATGCGCCAGCGGCGGCCCAGGTGAAGGAAATCGAGCTTAAGGAAGTGCCCCTTCAGGACTTCGACTCGTTTGAGATTCGCTTCTCGGACGACGCTGCAGTGCAGGAGACCACGCTCGTGTCTGCCGACTTAGCCACGTGCGACGACTGCGCGGCGGAACTGTTCAACCCGAACGACCGCCGCTTCCGCTACCCCTTCATCAACTGTACCAATTGCGGGCCTCGCTTTACCATTATCGATGCGCTGCCCTACGATCGCGCGAGCACGTCTATGAAGGATTTCCCCATGTGCGAGCGCTGCGCTGCCGAATACGCCGACCCGCTCGACCGCCGCTTCCACGCGCAGCCGGACGCGTGTTTCGAGTGCGGCCCGCACCTTTCTTTGGCATGGCGCCCCGACTGCGAGGCGACGCCGGGCGAGGACTTCCCGACGCGCGGGGCGGGGGACGTGTCCTCCGATGAGCTTCCCGATGGCTGGCGCATCGCCTGGGGAAAAACGCGCGAGATCTCGGATGCCCTCATCGCGCGGGCGGTCGAGCTGCTGTGCGCCGGGCAAGTCGTGGCCGTGAAGGGGCTCGGCGGGTTCCATCTGGTGTGCGACGCGCGCAACGCAGAGGCAATCGCTCGGCTTCGCGAGGGAAAGCGTCGCGGAGGCAAGCCGTTCGCGGTCATGATGGCGAACGCCGAGGCGGCGCGCAGCGTCTGCGAGGTGACGCCCGAGGAGGAGAAGGCCCTCTCCGATCCGGCGCGTCCGATCGTTCTGCTGAAGAAGCGTCGGGGCGTGGCGCTTGCCGCGGGCCTTGCCGACAAGCTGCCCGAGCTGGGCGTTATGCTCCCCGCCACCCCGGTGCAGCTCCTCTTGCTGCACGATTTCGCCCGCGCCCTCGAGCAGATGGGCGTTCCTGAACCTCCGATGCTTGTGATGACCTCGGGAAACATCCACGATGAGCCGATCGTCACCGACGATGCCGAGGCACGCGGGAAACTTGGCGGCATCGCGTGCGCTGTGTTGGGCAACGATCGCGCCATCCTTTCGCGCTACGACGATTCGGTGGTTCGCATCATCTCGGCGGGATCCGCGGGCGCTGCCGTTCAGATGATCCGCCGCGCTCGCGGTTTCGCGCCCGTGCCGCTGAAGCTGGCGCGGGTGAGCGCCAACCCGGAGGCTGCTGCCGACGCGAGCCCTGATACTGTCGCGGACTCCAAAACGACTACTGCTGC
Source organism: Ellagibacter isourolithinifaciens (assembly GCF_008831035.1). Lineage (GTDB taxonomy): Bacteria > Actinomycetota > Coriobacteriia > Coriobacteriales > Eggerthellaceae > Ellagibacter > Ellagibacter isourolithinifaciens. The sequence goes on from NZ_WAJR01000031.1 coordinate 9,248, forward strand.
CTGCACCGAAGACGCTTCCGAAACCGCCGGCCCCGACGCCGAGGCGGTCGCCCCGGTGCTCTTTGCAGCGGGCTCGGAGCAGAAAAGCACCTTCGCTTTCGTCCGCGGTTCGGAGGCGTTCGTCTCCCAGCATGTGGGCGATCTGGAAAACGCCGAGGCGTTCGACGCCTGGCTCGACGCGAAAAGCCGCTTCGAGAAGCTCTTCGAGCTGCGCGCGACGCGCCTTGCCTGCGATGCGCACCCTGAGTACCTTGCTTCGAAATGGGCACGTGAGCAGGCGAGAAAGCTCGATATCCCACTGGTTGAGGTGCAGCATCACCATGCGCACATCGCTTCGGTCATAGGCGAGAACGGCCTTTCGGGCGCGGTGTGCGGAATCGCCTTCGACGGAACGGGGTTCGGTGCGGATGACTCTATCTGGGGCGGGGAAGTGCTGCTCGCAAACGCGCAGGCCTATGAGCGGTTCGCGAACTTCGCCTACGTTCCCATGCCGGGCGGTGCCGCCTGCGTGAAGAATCCCTTGCGCATGGCGTACGGCGTGCTGTGGGAGTTCGACCTGCTCGAGCACCCGGCGGCAAAGCGGGTACTCGGCGCGCTCGGCGAGCAGGCTGACCTTTGCGACCAGATGATCGAGCGCGGCTTGAACACGCCGATGACCTCGTCGGTCGGTCGTCTTTTTGACGCGGCGAGCGCCATCTTGGGGATATGCGAGCATCCGACCTACGAAAGCGAGGCGGCGGTTCTCCTGGAGGCCGCCCTGGGGCCGGCCGCATCTCCCGACGGCGGTTCGACCGACGAGGCGGGCGTCAACAGCCGCTATTCGATTGCCATCACGAAGAACACCGCGACGCCGAAGTCGACCGCCCAAGACACGTCGGTCCTGCTCTTCGACGCGGCGCCCACCTTCAAGGCGCTTCTCGACGACATGCAGGCGGGCATTCCCGCAGCGACCATCGCCCGCCGCTTCCACAGTGCTTTTGTGGAAGCCATCGTGAACGCGGCGAAGCTTGCGTACAGCGTTTACGGCGTGTCCACGGTGGCGCTCTCAGGCGGCGTGTTCATGAACCGCTTCATAATCGAGCATGCGCTCGCGGCTTTGCAAGATGAGGGCTTCACGGTTGCCGTCAATCGCGAGCTGCCGCCCAACGACGGATGTATTTCCTATGGCCAGGCTGTGATAGCATGTGCCCAAGACGAGATAACTCGCAACGAGTAAAAGGACTGAGAGCCTATGTGTTTGGCAATACCCGCGTTGATCACGGAAAAGAAATCGGACAATCTGGCGACGGCAGAGATCCTCGGCGTCACGCGCGAGGTTGCGCTTGACCTCACCCCGCAGGCAAACGTCGGCGACTACGTGTTGGTGCACGCCGGCTTCGCCATCGAAGTCGTCGATGCCGATTATGCGAAAGAGACCATTGAACTGGTTAAACAGCTTGAGGATGTTGCCGTATGAGCGCCTTGGAGGATGCGGCCGACATCGATTTCTCGGCCTTTAAGGACCCGAAGCTCGCGCGCGGCCTCATCGAGACCATCCACCGCCTTGCGCCCGAGCATGCGACGCTCATGGAAGTGTGCGGCACGCATACCGTGGCCATCGCTCGCAACGGAATCCGTGATTTGATGCCCGAGGGGCTGCGTTTGGCGTCGGGTCCCGGGTGTCCCGTTTGTGTCACTTGCAACCGCGACATCGACACGGTGATCGCGCTTGCGCGCATCCCGAACGTGACTATCACCACCTTCGGCGACATGACGCGCGTTCCCGGGTCCACCTCAAGCCTGCTTGCGGAACAGGCCGCGGGCCGCTCGGTCGAAATCGTCTACTCGCCCCTCGATGCGCTCGCCTTCGCCAAGGCCCATCCCGAACGCGAGGTCGTCTTCGTGGGCGTCGGCTTCGAGACGACGACGCCGCTTGTGGCCATGGCCATCAAGCGCGCAAAGGCCATGGGGCTTTCCAACTTCACCGTGTTCGCGGCGCACAAGAACATGCCCGGCGCGTTGGAGCTGCTCGTGGGCGACCCCACGCTCGAGCTCGACGCGCTCATCCTCCCCGGTCATGTGAGCACCATCATCGGCGCCGAGCCGTACCGTTTTCTGGCGGAGAAATACGGCATTCCCGGCGTGATCACCGGATTTGAGCCGGTCGACGTGCTTCAGGGTATCGCCATGCTCGTGCGGCAGCTGCACGAGGGTCGTGCCGAAATCGAGATTGCGTACGCGCGCGGCGTCATGCCTGAGGGAAATCCCGTGGCCCTCGCCGCGATCGACGAGGTGTTCGAAACCTGCACGGCCACGTGGCGCGGCTTGGGCGACATCCCCGGCTCAGGGTATCGCATTCGCGATGAGTTCGCCAACTTCGACGCGGTTCGTCGCTTCGAGCCCGATGTGGAGCCGACGCGCGACCCGAAGGGATGCCGCTGCGGCGACGTGCTGCGGGCCCGCATAGCTCCCAACGAGTGCCCGCTGTTCCGTACGGTCTGCACGCCGGAGAACCCGGTGGGGCCTTGCATGGTGTCGAGCGAAGGCAGCTGCGCGGCATACTACAGGTATTACTAAAGTTAACTGCGGCTAAGACCTTCCCCGCTCCCGTTTGCACTGTGGTACCATGGGGAAAAGCGCTGATTGGAGGATGAGAATGGAAAAAGTCTCCATGTCGCATGAGGATTATCTTGAGGCTATCGTCATGCTGGGTGGAACGACCGAGAATCCTGTTCGCTCGGTCGATATCGCGAACAAACTGGGGGTTTCCAAGGCCTCTGTCAATAAGGCGATGAACGCCCTGAAGGAAAAGGGCTTCGCCGATCAGCCCTATTACGGCGACGTCACGCTGACCGAAGACGGATATCGCTACGGCGCGGCGGTGCTCGAGCGCCACGAGCTTCTGCGCAAGTTCCTCACCAAGGTTTTAGGCATTCCCGAGGACACGGCCGAAGAGGAAGCGTGTCTGATGGAGCATGCCATCAGCGACGAGTCCTTCAAGAAATGGAATTCTTATATCAAGCAGCTTGACCTTTAAGGCCCCTATCGCCACTGCCCGTTTTTCCTAGATACGAATCTGGGCTGTTCAGCGGGTCGAGGGCAAGGCAAAACACTGCAAAGCGCCGGCCGTTTTCCCACGTGCCGGCGCTTTGTTTGTGTGGTATCCTGCGAAGAGCTTCTTGCATTACACACACTCTTATCAAACCACGATGCACTAAGGGGCCATTCATTGACACAGCAGGCGAAAATCCTTTCGTTTGACAAGGCGCGGCGCGCGCAAGGCGACCGCTCGCGCTCACTCGATTCTTCTCGATATGCAACGCGCGATGCGCGCTCTTCCCGAACGGGGTATTCCTCCCGCGAGCACTCGGGGACATATGCGGTTGCCCGCACGCGTCGGGACTCCGACTATGCCGCTCGCGCAGCGGGGCGCTTGCGCTATTCCGAAGACGATGTTCGCGACGTCCGCTCGCGCTATGCGGGCGAGGGGACCCGCAACGTCCGCTCGCGCTCGCGCGATTCGCGACGCTCCGCTTCCGACAGGGGGCCCATTGGCGGGCGCGCATATTCCGCGCAATCCCGAGATGCTTATGCGGACAGCCGTCTTGCCTGGGACGATTCCCTTGACGAAGAAGGCGTCGAGCAAGAGGAGCTCGAGCCCGAAACGCTTTCCCGCTTCGAGAAGCTCAAGCGCAAGCACGCGAAAGACAAGGCTGACCGCAAGTTCGCGCGCCAGTACGGCGGCAACGGCGACGCTGCGTCTGGAGAAGGCGGTTCGCGTGCGGCGGTGTACAAGGGGGAAATGGGCTCGGCGCATCGCCGTTCCTCCCGCATGCAGAACGAGGAATCATCGTCCGCATCGCGACGCACCCGCGGCGGTGATTCTCAAAAACCCGCAGCGCGCCTCGTGAGGAAGCCTTGGTTCATCGCAGCCGCGGTCGCGGCGTTTTGCCTCGTGTTCACCGTGTCGTTCCTCTACCCCTCAGCGGCGCAGCTCTACCATTCCGTGCGCGAGCGCGATCAACTTCAGGCGGAATACGCTGCTATCGAGCAGCGCAACGACTCGATCCAGGCGTCGGTTGACGCGCTTTCGACCGATGCGGGCGTGGAAGATCGCGCCCATCAGGAGTTCGGCTGGGTCTCGAAGGGCGAGAACGCCGTTACTGTATACGGCCTCGATCTTGATGACGACTCGACGTTCACGGCGAGCATCGTGCCCGGCAGTATTCCCGCTCCCGAGACGTGGTATTCCGAGCTGCTCGACCCGATCTTCGGGGAGAAGTAATGCGCTGCGGGAGGTATGCTGCGATCGACATCGGGACGGTGACGTGCCGCATGCTCGTCGTTGACGTTGGCGAGTCGGGGCTCCATGAGCTTACGCGGGAATATGCCATCACCAACCTCGGTGAAGGGGTGGACGCAACGGGCGAGCTCAAGCCCGAAGCGATGGAACGCGTCGTCCGCGCCATTGACGGGTTTCTCGCGGTGCGCGATTCGCTCTCGACGCCCGATCATCCGGTGGTCCGCACCGTTGCGGTGGCGACATCGGCCGCCCGCGATGCGCGCAACGCCGCCGATTTCGCAGCGCGTCTGCGCGAACGGGGCATCGAGCTTTCCGTTATCCCTGGGGCCCGCGAGGCCGCGCTGTCGTTTTCGGGCGCCTCGATCGACTTTTCGGGTGAGCGCCTCATGGTGGTCGACGTGGGCGGCGGCTCGACTGAGGTCGTTATGGGAATGGGGGGCGTCGAGCCTGTCTGCGCTCACTCTTTCAACGTGGGGTGCCGTCGCGTGACCGAGAAGTTCCTGGCAAGCGATCCGCCTGCGCCCGAAGAGCTTGCCCGGGCGCGTGCGTGGATTCACGAGAAAATGGCCTCTTGGTTTGCCGAGCAGTCGAGAGAAGCGGCGGATCTCGAGCGCGTCGTTGCGGTTGCGGGGACGGCCACGACCGTCGTCAGTATTCGCGATCGTATGGAGACCTACGATTCCTCACGCGTCCACAAGGCGCGGGTTTCTCGGCAGGAGCTGCTCGAGGTGTACGAGCGCTTGGCCGCCTTGCCGCTTTCGGCGCGAAAGAAGGTGGTGGGGCTCGACCCCAAGCGCGCGCCGGTGATGGTTGCGGGGCTTCTCATCCTGCTCGAAGTGCTCGATTTTGCCGGCATTGATGCGTTTACGGTGAGCGAAACGGACATTCTGCATGGTATTACGCTCGCAGTCTCGCATGAGGCCTGCGAAAAATCGTGCTTGTGATAGGATTTGCACGAGCAAATCACGGGGGCGTGGCGGAATTGGCATACGCAGCGGACTTAAAATCCGCCGCCGCAAGGCTTGTGGGTTCGAGTCCCACCGCCCCTACCAGATGTTTGCTTCTGGAAACGTTCGATCTATGAAGACAGGCGATTTACCGACCGCATGGAAACCATCAACGACATCATCGCATTGACCGAGCAGTCCCCCACCTCTTTCGAGGAGTACCTGAGCTGTTACGCGTCCAAAATTGGGGACATCCTCAACGCCTACATTCCGTCGGGCTCTCATCCCGATATGGATCGCTATCTTTACGATTCCCTGAAGCGCTATAGCGAAAACGGCGGCAAGCGCCACCGTCCGCTCATCTGCTTCGCGGCATGCCGCGCGGTTGGCGGGAACATGGAGCTCGCCACGAGCGCTGCGGCGGCTATCGAGCATTTCCACACGGCGGCACTCATTCACGATGACATCGCCGACGAGGCCGAGTTGCGCCGTGGCGAGCCCTGCCTGCACCTTACCGAGGGCATAGGGCTTGCCATCAATATGGGAGACCTTGCGCTGTCCCTGGTCAACGGTACGGTAATCAACGACCCGCTGTTGAGCGACGCGGTGAAGGTGCGCGTGGTCAGCGAGCTGATCGAAATGACGCGCCGCACGATCGAGGGCCAAGCGCTCGATATCGGATGGGCGCGCGACGGTCGCTATGACATCACGCCCGAGGACTACCTGGTCATGGCGACGCATAAGACCGCGCACTATTCGGGCGCGGTGCCCTTAGCGATCGGCGCCATCGTGGGCGGCGGCACCGAGCAGCAGATCGAGGCGCTGCGCTCTTACGGCCTCGACACCGGGCTCGCTTTCCAGATTCAAGACGATTTGCTGAACCTTATCGGCAGTGAGGAATCCACCAAGAAGGATTTCCGCAGCGACATCACCGAGGGCAAGCGCACGCTCATGGTCGTCCATGCGCTGCAGAACTCCCCGAAGCGCGAGCGCCTGATCGAGATTCTCTCCTCGAAGGAGAAGGACCCCGCCGTTCTCGCCGAGGCGGTCGATATTATGGTCGAGTCCGGATCCATCGAGTATGCGCGCACCTACGCGGAAAACCTTACGAGCATCGCCAAGAATCGCCTGGTCGACCTTGTCGAGCCGTCTGATTCGCTGAAGCTGCTCATCTCCATGGCCGATTGGTTCGTCAACAGATTGAAGTAGGCGGTTCTCATGGATAGGATCAAACGAAACGACAAAGGGCCGGCGGTCGAGGACGTGCAGCAGCGCCTCGTCGCTGCCGATTGCCTTGAGGAAGGCGCCGTGAGCGGCGTCTTCGACGACGCGACGGTCGCCGCAGTGCGCGCCTTCTGCGTGAAGTCGGGCCTTCCTGCGGCTGAAGAGGTCGACGAGAAGGTGTGGGTGGCGCTCGTCGACGCGACGTTCTCCTTGGGCAATCGAACGTTGTATCTGCGCATGCCGTACTTTCACGGTCGCGACGTGCGCGAACTTCAGCAGGTGCTTTCCGCGCTGGGATTCGCTTGCGGCGTGATCGACAGCATCTTCGGCGCCCATACCGAAGACGCGCTGCGCAAGTTCCAGCTCAACCTTGGTCTTCCCTCCGACGGCATCGCGGGCGCGTACACGTATGCCGCCATCCAGAATCTGCACCATTCATGGGTTGGCAAGGCGGCCATCCATGAAATCGTGCATCTCGGGTTCGCGCGTGCGGCGGATGTGCTCGAGCAAAACGCGCTGTGCCTGTTCGGTACCGAGGAGTTCGCCCGCAGCGTCGCGTCGCGCATGTCGAATCTCTCGCTTGCAACGAACCCGCAGTCGAAGATTCTCTCCGCGGACTCGCTTTTAGTTGCGCCTGACGAGTCGATGCTCCTCGTGCATATCGTGCTTCCCGAGGAAGAGGCGGTGCAGAAGGTGCCGCGCGTGAGCTACGAGGACGAGGCCACGCTGCCGCTTCGCTTGGAGCAGGCGATCGTCGCAGCCCGCAAGGCGACGTCGCGCCGCATCGCCATCGAGCTTCCCGGCCGTGTGTGGGAAGATGCGGGAGAGGGCCGCAGCGCTCAGCATTTCGCGATTACCCTGCTCGACGCTTTGTGCACTGCGCTTTCCCAAAGCGAGCGCTCTGCCTAAGCATCGCTTGCAGCGCGTCTGCGGGAGGGGCCGTGGCGCTCCGCACGGGTTTTTGTGAAGCAATCGAAGAAGCTGTACGAGAGCCGCCGAGCGCGGCTTTCGTGCTATATGGGAGCGTTGTATGCAAGGTGTTCGATACCCTTGGTGAGTCGTGAACTTAAGCCGCTTTTACCTGGGGCTTCACCTAAAACCTATAATCTGCCGTATTTTGCGGGATTTTTCTTGTCGTATCGACGTTCGACATGACATAATACCTGACAGTTGTGTAGGTGCTGGGAACTCTTGCTACGAGGGCATCGGCAAACAAGGAGCGTTGCTTTTTGGCGCATCCGACGCTTCTTGTCGCAAGCGCCTAGGAGCGAAGTGCTGCTCGATTGGTCTAACTTGAGCGGGCGACTCTCTTGACGTTTGCCCCTCGCTTTCTCGGTGGGCAGCAGAAGAAAAAGGGGCACTATGGTTTCAAAGGAAGAAGCGCCTGCGGAGGAGCAGCGCGAGCATCTCACCCCGATGCAGGAGCGTTTGCTCGGCTATATCGCCTTTCGAACCATCGGTCGAGATGGGACGAGCGAATCGAAACGTCAGCTTGCCGAGCATCTTCGCAGTAGCACGAAGACGGTCGACCGTGCGATCACCCGCCTGAGCAACGAGGGCTACATCGAGGTGGAGGAGAACCTTCTTCCCGATGGTCGACAAGGCCCGAACACGTACCGATTGAGCAGGTAATTCGGCACTTCGCTTTCGTCCTTGCCGCAGGATGCTGCTGCGGAGGGGCGACTATGCCGGAAACGATAGGTGGGCGCTCAGCCATACGCCATTCGCTCTTCGCCATACGCCTTCCTGGATCTCGATTTCTCGCGACGCATTCCCCGTCGCGCGGCATTTTGCATCTTACGTGCGGTTGAACTGAGCAGCTTGGGGGAGTGCTACAATGTGCAGGTTTATACAGACGGTTCAACTGCACGAAAGAGGGAGTCAACATGGCACGTCCCATGACCATGGCGGAAAAGATTCTGGCCGCCCATGCGCATCTCGATGAAGTGGAGCCGGGGCAGCTGATTGAATGCGATCTCGACCTCGTGCTTTCCAACGACATCACCTCACCCATCGCGATTAAAAACTTCAAGAAGATCGGCGTCGAGAAGGTGTTCGATCCGACTAAGATCGCCCTGGTGCCCGACCACTACGTTCCCAACAAGGACATCAAAAGCGCCGAGCAGGCCAAGCAGGTGCGCGAATTCGCCCGTGAGCAGGGAATCACGCACTATTACGAAGTCGGTTGCATGGGTGTCGAGCATGCGCTTCTGCCCGAGCAGGGCGTTGTGGGCGCGGGCGACCTCATCATCGGCGCCGACTCCCACACCTGCACCTATGGTGCGCTCGGCGCATTCTCCACGGGCGTGGGCTCCACCGACGCTGCAGTTGGCTATGCCACCGGTAAGGCGTGGTTCAAGGTGCCCGAGACGCTGCTCTTCAAGATCGACGGCGAGCTTAACCCGGGCGTTACCGGCAAGGACATCATCCTCTACATCATCGGCATGATCGGCGTCGACGGCGCGCTGTACAAGGCGATGGAGTTCGCGGGCAGCGCCATCCGCAGTTTGTCGATGGATCAGCGCCTCTCCATTTCCAACATGGCGATCGAAGCTGGCGGCAAGGCGGGCCTTATCGAGGTCGACGACATCACGCGCGCCTACATGGACGGCCGCACTGAGCGCCCCTACACCGAGTACCACTCCGACCCCGACGCGAAGTACGCGAAGGTGTACGAGATCAAGGCGTCCGATATTCCGCCGACGGTCGCGTTCCCGCATCTGCCGTCGAACACGCGCCCGGTCGCCGAGGCTCGCGACGTGAAGATCGACCAGTCCGTCATCGGCAGCTGCACGAACGGCCGCCTGGAAGACATGCGCCAGGCCGCGGCTGTCCTCAAGGGTCGCAAGGTTCACCCCGACGTGCGCTGCATCGTGATTCCCGCCACGCAGCAGGTGTACAAGCAGTGCATCGCCGAGGGATTGATGGACATCTTCCTCGACGCCAACTGCGCGGTGTCCACGCCGACGTGCGGCCCGTGCCTGGGTGGTTATATGGGCATCCTCGCCGCAGGTGAGCGTTCGATTTCCACAAGCAACCGCAACTTCGTCGGCCGCATGGGCGACCCGACGAGCGAGGTGTACCTCTCCTCGCCGGCTGTTGCCGCGGCAAGCGCCGTTCTGGGCCATATCGGTCTGCCGGAGGATTTGGACTAACGGGAAGGGAAGGTTCCACTCATGCATTTCAAGGGTACCGCGCATCGTTACGGGCGCGACATCGACACCGACGTCATCATTCCGGCCCGCTACCTGAATTCCTCCGAGCCCGAGTGGCTCGCACAGCATTGCCTGGAAGACCTTGACGCCGACTTCGTGAAGAAGGTTAAGAAGGGCGACATTATTGTTGCCGAGGAGAACTTCGGCTGCGGCAGCTCGCGCGAGCATGCGCCGATTGCCATCAAGGCGGCGGGTGTGGATGTGGTCATCGCGAAGAGCTTCGCGCGCATCTTCTACCGCAACTCGATCAACACGGGCCTCGCTATCATGGAATGCCCCGAGGCTGTTGACGCTATCAAGCAGGGCGACGTCGTCGATGTCGACGCCGATGCGGGCATCATCACGAACACCACGACGGGTGAGACCTTCAAGGCGCAGCCGTTCCCGCCGTTCATCCGCGAGATTATCGAGGAAGGTGGCCTTATCAACCGCACGAAGAAGGTGCTGGGGAAGTAAAGCAGAAAGCTGATGCTGAGGAGGCGGCGCAGGGCGTCGACACCTCTAATCTTGAAGCCGCCCAGAAGAAGTACGACGAGCTGAAACAGCCCTACGACAAGCTCGTCGAGCAGCGCGACGCTATTCGGGACGAGCAGCAGCGCCTCTATGAAGAAACGCTGCGGACTGCGGAGACCGTAATACAATGGCGCGCATATCGCCTCGTAAAAGGCGAGAAGGGCGTCGGATTCCCCAGTTGAAACGTCGCAGCTCTCGATAATGCGCGATCCGCGCCGCTCGGCGGCACGCCACATGTAATACCCGACGAGTTGGATCATGTATGGATGCCCGCCCGCCTTCCGCGCAGCGTCGAGCGCTATCTCTTCAGGGATTTCCTTCCCAGGCTTCGAGGCGACACTTGCATACGCATCTGTACCAAATTATACCAACTGGGCGATCACGATCACCCGGACTACGGGCTGTCTTGTCGGCAGGCATCGGGCTTCGGCGCGATGGTGTCGTTCAAGGTCGACACGCACGAATGCGCGCTGGCGGTGCTCGAGCGCGTGCGGCTCGTTCTCTTCGCGGAGAGCCTTGGCGGCACGGAGAGCCTCGTAACGTATCCGCTTGTGCAGACTCATGGCTCGATTCCCGGGCCGATGCTCGACAAGTTGGGAATCGATGAGCGCCTGCTGCGCCTTTCGGTTGGCCTCGAAAACGCGGAGGACCTTATCGCCGACTTGGAGCAGGCGATAGGGTAACCTTATCGAGGGAGGATAAATCACCAAGGTTGCGTGTTTTGTCCGGGATGGGTGCGCCCGGGTGCGGCCTTGTGTGCGACAGTGAACGGAGCATTCGCATGACGAAATACGATTTCGAGACGATTATCGAGCGCCGTGGCACGGGCAGCTTGAAGTGGGACGCGTGGAGCCGCCGCGGTCACGCCGCCGATGAGTTGCCGCTTTGGGTCGCCGACATGGACTTCAAGACCGTGCCCGCCGCGATCGAGGCATTGACGGAGCGCGTGACTCACGGCGTGTTCGGCTATTCGATGGCGCCCGACGGATACTACGAGGCGGTGCAAGGGTGGTTCGAGCGCCATCACGGCTGGCGTCCGGAGCGCGAGTGGTTCGTCATGACTCCCGGCGTGGTGTTTGCCCTGGCCATGGCCGTGACCTCATTCACGCAGCCGGGCGATGCCGTGATCATCCAGCCGCCTGTGTACTACCCGTTCCGCATGATGATCGAGGACAACGGCCGCAAGATGGTCGCGAGCCCCCTGCTTTACGAGGGTGGGCGCTACACCATGGACTTCGAGGGCTTCGAGCGCGAGCTGGAGAAATCGGGTGCGAAGCTGTTCATCCTGTGCAACCCGCACAATCCCGTGGGGCGCGCGTGGACCGAAGACGAGCTGCGCCGCATCGGCGACATCTGTCTGCGCCACAACGTTGTGGTGGTTGCCGACGAGATTCACGCCGACTTCGCACGCGCGGGCCATGTGCATGTGCCGTACGCCTCACTCGGCGAGCGCTATGCCAAAAGCGCCGTCGTCTGCACGGCGCCGAGCAAGACGTTCAACCTGGCAGGGCTGCAGCTGTCGAACATTTTCATCCCGAACCCCGATCTGCGCGCCGCGTTCAGGCGCACGCTCGACCGCACGGGCTACGACGAGCCGAGCGTGTTCGGTGTTGTGGCCACGCAGGCGTGCTACGAGCAGGGCGGAGAATGGCTCGACGAGCTCAAGGGCGTGCTCGACCAGAATTACGCCGTGCTCGAAGCGGCGGTTTCGCGCATGCCGGGCGTGGAGCTCGTGCCGCTCGAAAGCACGTACCTGCCGTGGCTCGACTGTCGCGGTCTGGGGCTCGATGACGCCGAGCTCAAGCGCCTGGTGGAAAAAGAGGCGAAGCTCTGGCTCGACATGGGAACGATGTTCGGCCCCGAGGGAGCAGGCTTCGTTCGCGTGAACCTTGCGAGCCCGAAGGCCATGATCGAGGACGCCTGCAGTCGACTCGAGCGGGCGGTGACGGCTCTGGGGGAATAGTCGCCATTGTTGTAGGGGAAAATGCCACGAGGTTTAAATGAGGAGTCGCCGGCCTTGGAATCGAGGTCTCTGGCTTTAGGATCAGGAGTCGCCGGCCTTGGAATCGGCTCTCCCGCCTTAGTCCTCGCGGCTACGCAAAGGGGGCGACCGGGCCATTGTTTTCCCGGTCGCCCCGTCCTTGCAAGTGTTTGCCGCTCGGTGGACTACTTCCCGAATATCTTCGAGAAGAACCCTTGCTTTTTAACCTTCTCCTCGCGCAAGGACCCTTCGCGCTTCGTCTCGGCCTGCGGGGCGCCGCCGCTGCCTCCGTCGCCGCCGTTACGGACAATCTCGTGTAGGAAAGGCGACTTCACGTAGCGAATCTCGATGGGCGTCGCGTGCACGGTGCTCTCGCCCGAAAGGTGCAGGTTCGAGCTGAGCGGAGCAACGACATGGGTCTCGCGCGTCTCGCTGAACACCACGGCGGCGGCGCGTCCCGTCTGGCCGTTCACGGCGATGCGCACCTGCTCGCCCTCGCGTCCGTCCGAAGCGGGCCGATCGAAGTAGTAAATGGGCGCGAGCATGAGCCCAGAAGTGTGCTTCCTTACGTTATATGTCCAGGTGCGCAGGCTCTTCTTGCTCAGGCCGAGCGCTTCTTCGGCATCGTTTTTCGCAATCTTGAGCGCCAGGTTGTCGATGATGACGCTGTTCTCCGCGAAAGCCTCCACGGCTGCTACGCGGAAATTTCCTTCTTGCATGGCGGGGTCGAAGGGGGCAACCTCGGAGAAATCCCACGGTTCCAAAAGGTTCATGAGCGATAGGTCGAACATGCGCGTTTTGGGGTAGACCCAGTCGATCACCTCGAAGAGTACGAGCGTCTCCTTCTGGGATCGCGTGCCGAATGTTGGTGTAAGGGGCCGCTTCCCTGTCCGTAGAAAGCAGGAAGCGGTTATCGCCTAGAATCTTAATTGCTGAAGTTAGGATTCGTGGAAAGGCAATAACCGCATATGGATA
>NZ_WAJR01000032.1 GCF_008831035.1 Ellagibacter isourolithinifaciens
CGCGTGGGCTGCGGCGCGGGCTCGTCTCCCTGCGGTGCGGGTAGCCGGCGGCGGGCGGCGGCGCGCTGCTCCCCTCGTGCGCGGCGATCGTTCGGGCGTGCGCTCCCCGGCGGCGGCGCGGGTGGCCAGGCGGCCGCTCATGCGCTCTGACCTGCGGGTATGCCGACTCGGCGCGATCAGACCGAAAAAGTTTTCGAAATATTTTTCCCTCGTCTGACCTGCGGAGACGTTGCGTTTCCCCTGGTCAATGCCTTGTTGACTTGGTTATAACCAAGGGTCGATAATGCAATCACGCCGAGCGGGGAGCCGCGAGGCGGGCACCTTGACAAACGCCGGATGTGACGGAACGCGAGGAGAGCGCGGGAGGTCCGGCCATACGGGGGCGGCAACGATAAGCGGTGCAGATCCACCGCCGACATGCGACCGCCGAAAAGCTACCGCATCACCTCGGACGCGAGAGGGGGTGAGGGCATGGAGTTGTTGGCGGGTTTCGTCTTGTCCGTCGCCGCGTCGCTTCTGGCGGCGTGGATATACGACGAGATAAAGAAAGCCCGCTAGTTGACGTTTTAGCCGACAGCAGCTAGCAGGCTCCACTTGCTCCGCGGCGCTTCGGCGCGGCGGGGTGATGCGGACATTGTACCACGGGAGGCGCGGCGATCCGCGCAAGTCCCGCGAAGTCCACCGGACGGGCGGGCTTCGCGGGGTTTCATCCCCGGAACGTAACCGACGAGTGAGGAGGCGCAAGATGAGCGCGGAGGTTAGCAACTGCATCAGCTGCATGGAGGCGTTGGGGATCGGCTGCTTCTGGTCGGGCCTGTGCGTATGGCTCGACGACGAGGCGCAGCGTTACGCCGGCGAGCTCTACACCATGGGGGCGCACTGGAGCATCAAGCGCGGCGCCTTCTATTTCCGGTTCGGCGGCACGCGATGAGGCGCGGCGTGAGATATTGCGACGTGCTCGTGTTCCTCGACGGCCGGAGCGCGGCCGTGTTCGCGTCCGACTACTGCACGGCCGACCCGAAAAGGATCAAGGCCGTTTCGAGAAAAGCCCTCGCGACGGCGCGGGAGTTCGGGCTCTCCGGAAGGTGCTTCGCGGTGACGGATACCGTGGCGAACTCGTTCGGGATCGCCGACGTCCTCGCGGCCGGGCTCACGAAAGCGGGCTACGAGGTGAGGCGCGAGAGCTACCGCGGGAAGTTCATAAAAAGGTACGCGACTCCGCCGGGGGGGCCGAAAAGCGCGGAGGAGGCCGCATACCTCGAATGGATGCGCGAAAAGCCGGGAATCGACTTCGAAGCGTTTTGGCTCAAATATGCCGACGAAATCGATCGCGAGCAAAGGGCGATCGACCGCTGGGAAGCGGCGCGAAGATAGAAAGCGGCGCGGGGAGGAAGCCCGCGCCGCAACGCAACCGAGCCGGGAAGGCTCACGAAACGAGGAGATTATACCATGGAGAAAACGACGGCCTACACGGATTCGCGCTGGAGCGGAAAGCACTTCCTGCGCACGTACGAGGGGACGAACGGAAAGGGCGAGCGCATCGAGGCCGAGTTCACGATCTGCGAGAACCCGCACACGACCCACTCGCTCCCCCGCCTGTGGCACGAAAACGGATACACCGACCGCGAGCTAGAGACCTGGTGGAGCGTCACGGTCTACTGCTACGACGAGAACGACGTATGCCGGGCGAAATACAACCCGACGGCGAAGAAGGGCGGCGCCGGCTACGTCCTGAACTTCGACTGGGTGCTAGAGGCGACGCCCGAGAACCTGGGGAAACTGTCGGACGAGATCGCCCGCCGGGCGTTCGCGGCGTAGGGAAGGCAAACCGACGTGGGGCCGCGGGAAAGCGGCCCCGGCGAAAGGAAAAGACCATGAAGACCACCGAGGAAATCATCTGCAGCATCGACGAGGTCACCGAGGAGCAGGCGGAGAAAGTGCGCAACGGCGAGGCCACGGCGCGCGTCTCCACGAAGAAAAGCCGCTGGGGCTACTACGTCGCCCGGCGCAAGTACGTCACCAGGCACATCGGGCGCGACGGCGAGGGAAACCGCGCCGTCTGGGACGAAACCGAGTACAAGGTCGAGGCGCTCAACCTGAACTCCAGGAAATGGCAGGCGCTCACGAACGAGCTCGCGCGGGTGTTCGACCCCGAGGAGAGCAGGAAGCGCGAGGAGAGGGCGAGGGAGCGCCGCGAGAAGGCGAAGGCCACGACGGACGGAATCGAGGTCGGCGACATCTTCAGCAGCTGCTGGGGCTACGAGCAGACGAACGTCGAGTTCTACGAGGTCGTGAAGAAGTCCGGGCAGTACGTCACCGTCCGCGAGATCGCGAGGAACTACGAGGAAACCGGCTACATGAGCGGGACCGTCACGCCGAGGCGCGGCGAGTACGTCACCGGGTGGAGCCACATAAAGGACAACGAGCGCGGGAAGCGGTGCAAGGTGAACGCCTACGGGATGATCAGGATCGACGACGTGATAAGCGCGTGGAAATGGGACGGCAAGCCGGAGCACACGAGCAGCTACGCGTAGGGAAGGAAACCGAGCCGGGGCCGGTAAGCGACGGCCCCGGCCGACCGAAGGAGGAAGAAATGCAAGTCTGGATCATGAAAATCATCGTCTCGTTCCTGTTCGCCCTCATGGGGATGCAGGCCGCATGGTGCGATTCCTGCGGCGAGCTCTACCAGGCGGGGCAGCTTCAGCACGTGGACGGTATCGGCGAGTGCTGCGCGAGCTGCGCCGAGTACTGGGAGGGATGCTAAACTGGACCCGCAACCGAGGTTAGGAGAGGCATGACGGAGCCGAAGAAGCGCGTCGTGAAGCGCACGCCCGCGCAGCGCGCGGGAGAAGCGCGCTACAAGAAAGCGAATCAAAAAAACGTGACAGTCGCGTTCTTCGAGAACACGACGATGGACCTTTACGACTACCTGCAAACGAAGGAAGTCACGCCGGCGCAGTACATCCGGGACCTCATCCGCGAGGACATGGAGCGCAACGCCGGGAAATAGCGGGAAGGGAAGACACCATGCAGAGGAACATCAACATCGCAACGGAATTCAAGCCGCGCACCGCGGAGGGCCTGCGCTCGGCACGGCCATAGCGGAACCAAGGCAGGAGAGGCGCTATACTTCCGCAAAAGCAACCTAGAAGAAAGGAACGCCATGAAAGCGTTGGATGTCGCCAACATGTTCATTCAGCGCCACGGCAAGGCGCAGATAACCAACTTAAAGCTAAACAAGCTCGTATACCTCGCGCAGAGGGAATCCCTATTGCGCGACGGCGTCGCGCTCTTCGACGACGCGATAGAGGCGTGGCAATACGGCCCCGTCGTCCCGTCGATATACCGCGAGTTCAAGAGATTCGGGCGCGCACCCATAACGAGCCCGACGCGCCCGGTCCCGGCAGACCCGAGAGCGGAGCTCATCGTCGACGCGACGGCCGCGAAGTACGCCAAGCTCACCGCCTTCGACCTCGTGAACCTGACGCACGCGAAAGGCGGCGCGTGGGACAAGGCGTACTCACCCGACCGCGACAACGTGATAACGCTCGACGCAATAGAATCCTCGCTCGGCGCGGTGCCCGAGAGGGGAACGCTCGCAGCTGGGATAGAAACCGTCGAGAGCGCATGGCCGAACGCGCTCAAGATGATGGAAACCCGATGAGCGGGACGGGGCAACTCCGCTCGCAAGATCGGGTCTCCGAAAACTAACCCGCGGAGTTAATTATCCAGCAGGCCCCTCGGTCGTTTTCAATTATCTTCACGCTTCCGCTCTTCTGAAAAGAAATCATGAACGCATGGTGAACCGTAAGAATCAGGTCTTGCAGATCATCATCGTCCTCCATCATCTCGATTTTAAGGCCGAGATCGGAAAGCTGCTGGGATGAAAAATGCCTGTTGTGCATCGCCGAGCTTCTGTGGTCGCATAGGGTTTCGATAATCTTCTCGACCTTCTCGCTGCCCTCAGCTTCTCCGTTTAGCATGTTTCCGCGCAGCCAATCCGACACGACCGACCGCGACATGTCCATGGCTTTCTTGCAATCGCCGAGAAAAGTCGGGTGGTACTTCCCTATGATCTGCGCCCACAATGCGGCAGACGCGGGATTCTCTCCAACCTCGTCGACTGCGTGCTCAAACTCTTCGACGACGCCGCCAGCCGCCACTCCGCCGAGTTGAGGATCCGTCGGCCCGAGTGACGACTGCCTTCCCATCACGATTTTCTTGCACGAGCACGCCACCATTGTGCCGGCGGACATGGCGAGCTGCGGAACGATTGCGCAAACGTCCGAGCCGAAGCAGCTCTTGATATAGCTGACTATCGCCTCCGTCGCCGCAAGATCGCCTCCCGGTGTATGCAAAACGAGATCGAGACCGCGCTTCCTATCCAAGCCGTGAAGCGCATTCATAAGCCCGTTCATGTCGTTGTCGCATATCGCGATGTCGGGGCTTGAGCTACGCTGAAGCCACCCTGAGTAGTAGCAGATAACGTTTCTGTTCCTGTATGACGCCAAACTCGAAACCGCGCCGTGCCGCAGCGCGTCGAGGTCGACGTCCCCGTCTTGCGCGCGCGAGACAAGCTCGCCCCACGAAGGCATCAGAGCGTCAACCCGGTCGAATAGGTCTGCTTCCCCGGTTTGTACATGGTGAAAAGCTCGAAATTACCGGGCTGCAGGGATGCGGCTGGGAAAGAGAGGCCGCCCTTGACAATCGCCTCGTACGCCTTCTCGTAGTCCTTGCTTGCAGAACCGATGCGTTTCTTTTTCTCCATAGCCGCACTCCTTCCCTGAAGAATTCATTCTATACGCTTTCTAGGCGACTGACGACTTGAAATCGAAATTATCCTCGTCGTCCGATTGGACGACGAGGTCGGAGCAACGCATCGGTTTCGCCAGCCGGCTACTCCTCGGGGCAGTCGGCCACACCGTCCGAGAACCTGACCCCCATCGAAACCGCCTCGTCGTATGCCTTTTCCAACGCCCGGTAGTAAAGCTGGTAGGCCGCCGACTGGCTCACGATGTGCCTTCGGTCGCGCTCCAGGAAGCGCCGGACGTCGGACACCTTCATGCCCTCGACGTGCACCATGGAAAGCACCTCGCCCCACAGCTGATTGCGCTCGGCGACGGCCTCTATGACCTCGTTGCGCCTGCGGTAGAGCCCGGTCAGCCTGTCGTGCTCGACCTTGAGCTCGTCGGCGTGCAGCAGCATCTCCACGGCGCCCTCGGAAACCTTGTCGGACGACGGCCCGCCGCCTGGGCACTCCCCGAGCGTCGCCGTCACCTTGTGCGCCCTGTCGTACGCGCGCTCGTAGTCCTCCAGGCACTTCTCGGCCTGGGCGACTATCACGCGGTACGACCTCAGGTAGGCGCGCGCCTTCCTCTGCTTCTCGTTCAAGCTACATCCTCCCCCGAGTCCTGTTCCGCTTCGCGCATTCCTCCATGCGCGCCGTGAAGTCGACGATGCCGATCGCGCATGCCATGTTCATGCACGCCGTCACCACGTCGGCCAGCTCGTCCGCGAGGTCATCGAAGCTCCCCGTGACCCTCGCGTGGCGCGGGAATCCCATGCCTTCCCCCGTCTCGACGTCGGAGGCGTACCGCTGCCACGCGCCGAACGCCTCGGCGGCCTCCTCCAGGATCTTCCGCGCCTGGTCCTTGTCGGCCTTCGCATCGGGGAAGACCGCGACGCTCCCGACCTCCACGGACCTGCGCCTCGCCCTGATGTCGCTGCTGCAGTCGCTCATTCCTCATCCTCCGTATTCTCGGGCGGCACGTCGCCCGGCTTCCATATGCAATGCCCGACCTCGCGGCAGTTGGTGTACACCAGCCTACCCTTGAGATCGCACTTGCTCTTGCTGCGATAGGTTCCCGTCTCGTGGCCGCACGTGTCGGGGTCGAGGCCGTTCCATTTCGGCAGCTCATCCACCTCGAAGAGCCTGAGCTGCCCGTCGCGGGTGCTGCCTGCGATCACTCGCTCGGTCATAGGGCGCGCCCGTTCCTCGTCGCCGCCTTCCACGCGAGCTCGCGCTCGCGCTTGCGCACCTTCGCGCACTCGTCGGAGCAAGTGACCTTGCGGGACTTGCCAGGCACCTCGAACGGGCGTCCGCACACGGTGCACTCGCGGACGGTGCGCACGACCTTCGCCGCGTAGCGCGCCTTCGCCTTCTCGGCGCGGCGCTTCTTGGCACACTCGTCGGAGCACGTGATTCGGTGGGCTTCGGGCGTCTCGAAGCGGGTGCCGCAGACTGGGCACGTGAGGAGCTTCGGGGCGGCGGTCGGGCGCTTCTTTCGTGGCTTGTCTGGCTTCAAGCCAGCGCGCTTCCGCATCGCCTCGGAGATCTCGCGCGCCTTCTTCTCGTCGCGCTCGCGCTTGGCAATCTCGGCGTTGAGCTTCTCGGCGGTCTCTCTCTTCTGCTCGCGCCTGATGGGCTCTGGCCTGTGGTCGAGCGGCTCGCCCGTGCGCGGGTCGAAGTAGCTCACCCGCACGGGACGGATGACCGACTCGCACGGCTCTTTAATCGCATCGCTCAGCATGGGGAACCACCTCCGCTCCGCATCGAGGGCAGAAGCAGAGGCGGTTGTCGGCTAGGTTGCCGCATGTCAGCTCCCACCTCTCGCCGCATTTCGAGCACACGAAGAGTCCGCCGTCGTATGGGTCGGCGATGTTCTTGCATATCGGGCGGTCGATGAAGTCGGCGAGCAGATGGAACACGTCGCCCTTGCCGACGACCGCGCGGATTGCGCAGAGCGCCATGGCGTCGTGCTCCTGCTTGGTACACAAGAGTGGCACTCCGTCGATGCGCTCGTCAAGGCCGCGCAGCCTCAGAGCCACCTCGCGGCGATTCTCGTCGCTAATCATCGGCAATCACCGCCCCGCACTTCGGGCAATGATTCCAGCGCATGTCGCCGATTGAATACCCGCAGACCTCGCAGCACGGGGTCTCCCTTCCGTACTTGGTCCTGAACTTGCCGTGGCGCGTGGTAGTCGGCCTGTCGATGAGGTCTGCCAGGCAGTAGAGCAGACCGCCTTCGAAGTGCTCGCCCTCGTAGCCGTCGAGGCCCACCGCCCCCGCCAGCAGGTCGAGAAGCTCGCCGTCGGTCAGATCGAGCATCGTGCGCTCCTCGATTTCCCGAAGATTGCGCGCGACCTCTCGGCGCTCGGTGTCGCTAATCATTCTCGATCTCCTTCCCGCACCACGGGCAGTACCGCGGAATCGTCTCGATCTCGTCCCAGCTGGTGATATAGGTGTCGTCGTGCTCGAAGTGGCACACGCGGAAGACGAGCCCGCAGTTGAAGCACTCGACAGCGTCGACGGGGTTGCAGTCGCTGATGACGCTCATCTCGTCGAGGTCCACTAGCTGCTTGCGCGGCTTCCATTTCTGCCGCGCAGGCGTCGCCCCGCACCTCGGACAGTCGACGTCCCTGGCGAACTTAGTCCATGCCATTTTCGACCTCCTTCGCTTTGGCATCGCATCTTCCAAGCCCGGGGCACTCCTTCGCGCTCGGGCACCAGGGGTCGAATCGGTGGTGCCCGATGCCGTGTGGTGCTGCTTGTATCTCGGCTTCGGTTGCAGGTCTCAGGTATTGCTTGTCAGTACTAGCAGCGGTGCATCCCATGTGATAGCACACACGGGCAAACTGACCTTTGTCTTCCGTCACCCTGCCAATCTCGGGGTTCTTGTAGCCGGGGTCGTAGACGACCCAGTCGCCGAAGCTATAGGTCTCCATCGCGCCCTCCTTCCACGATGTCTGCGAGCGCGCCCAGGTACCCGCTCGCGTCCTCGGCTTCGCACAGGCAAGCCCCGTCCATAGCGAGCACCGCGCCGACGCCGAAGAGGGCGTAGTCGCCTACCTCGTCGACGCGCAGGTGGCTCACGTGGTCGAAGATGGCCGCGCCGTCGCCGTCTGCCAGCTCGCGCAGGGCATGAGCGAATGTCTGTCGGTCGTAGTCGCTAATCCTCATCCGCCATCACCGCCTTCCGAACCTCCTCCACGTACTGGTCGTATGCGTCGGCGAACTCGTCCGCGAGC
Source organism: Ellagibacter isourolithinifaciens (assembly GCF_008831035.1). Taxonomy (GTDB): domain Bacteria; phylum Actinomycetota; class Coriobacteriia; order Coriobacteriales; family Eggerthellaceae; genus Ellagibacter; species Ellagibacter isourolithinifaciens. The sequence continues at coordinate 8,029 of NZ_WAJR01000032.1, forward strand.
TTCTCGCCCGTGCTCGCCCAGACCCACGCGCTGAAGCCTTCGAGGAAACCGATCGCGCGCATGGCCTTCTGCTTAGTCTCGGGCGTCACGAGCCACCGCCTCCCTGCGGCGCACGTTTTCATCGTCAATTTCGGCGCAGCACTTCTCGCAGACATCGCCGACGCGCTTCTTGTTGTCTTTCCAAAACTCGCGGGGGTAGCTCACAAAGAACGGATGGAGGTACGTTTTGCCGCATCTTGCGCACGTCCATTCAAACGGGTCGCAGCTCATTCGCCCTCACCAGCCTTCGCGAGCACCTTGGGCGTGGGGCGCTTGACGCGCTCGCCGTACGAGCCGCAGAGCCTTCCGTCGAAGCTCTCGCGCGCGCACCACAACACCCAGCCGTTGAAGGTGAAGGCCACGGAGAAGACACGCATCGTCTCGCCTTCGAACTCGACCTCGTTGCCCACCTTCACAAGCTCGCCGTCCTCGAAGCGGGGCCACTCGATGCCCTCTGGCAGCGCCCGCTCACGCAGCTCGTTTGCGATTCCCATTCGTCTCTCCTTAATGGGCGGCCCGTGCAGAGCCGCCCTTCGTAGCTGTTCTTAAAACGGGATGTCTTCGTCGTAGCAGGCTTCATGAGCCTGCGGCGCGGGCTGGTAGCCGCCGTACTGCCCGTGCTGCTGCCCGTCGCGCTTGCTCATCAGCTCGATCTCGTCGACGATCACGCCGAGCTTCGAACGCCTCTGGCCGTCCTTCTCCCATGACGAGTAGTGCAGCCTGCCCTCGATGGCTACCTTCGCCCCCTTTGACAGGTACTGCTCCAAAGCCTCGGCGCGCTTGCCGAACAGGGTGCAGTCGACGAAGTTCGGGTAGTCCTCCCATTCGCCGGTCTGGTTGTTCTTGCGACGCTCGTTCACGGCCACGCCGAAGCTCATGACCGACGTGCCGCCCGCCGTCGACCGCATCTCCGGGTCGCGGGTCAGGTTCCCGCTGATGCAAACTCTGTTGATGCCCATGTCTCTCCTTAGTCCAGGAACGCGTCGCCGCGCTCCGAGTAGTCGTCTCCCGCCATGCGCCGTGCGCGGGCGCAGTAGCCCTTGCATGCCTTCCGCGCGCAGCAGCCGCGAAGCGTCAGGTTCTCGCAGGCGAGCCGCAGCGCGTTGGCCCTGTACCTGTCCCTCTGGCCGACCGCCTTGTTCGCCCGCCGCGCCGTGAGCTCCAGCGACGTTTCCACGCCGAGCATCTGGTCGCGCGCGAGCCGCAGAGGAACCTTCTCCTCTTCCATCGATACCCTCCTTAGAACAGCGATAGCTGCATGTGCTCTTCCGACAAGCCGTACCTCTCGGCGTAGAGCCGCACGTTCCTCTCGGCTTTCTCCAACGTGCCGCACGGTGCACCCATCCCGCCGTCTTTCTGCCATGCCCTGACGCTCACGAACCGCATGTTCGCCCTCTCGTCGCCGATGGTCGGCGAGTACCGCCCGAAGCCGACGTCGATTCGCGCGCCGCCCTTCTCGCAGACGATGCGGCCTTCCAACGCGCCCGAGCCCGTCGCGAAGGTGCACACCCCCAGCGAGTTCGCCCATGCGAGCAGGTCGCCGAGCGTCATCTCCTCGATTTCCACGGCTAACCCCTGACCGGCATGACGGCCGCCGTGTAACCGTCGCGCTTGACGAGCATCGGCGCGTTCGCTCCCTGCGCCTCGAAGACCGGCGCGCCCTCGCCGTCCGGCATCGACTGCACCGCGTCGAGCATGAGCCGAGGGTTGAGGCGAACCTCGGCGGCGCCCTCGCACTCGGCCCCTATCTCGTCGGTGAACGCCACCTTGTCGCCCGTCACCTCGAAGTCCACTGCCGAGCCGCCGAACGACACCTTCACGCTGCGCGCGTCGTCCGACGCAGCCGCCTCCGAACGCTTGAGCGCGCCGCGCATCTCCGCCTGGTCGAAAGACGCCTTGCCGACGACGTTCCCCGCCTGCAGGACCCTCTCCACGGGCGGGAACCTGCCCTCGAGGCAGCGGGACGTGATGCGGTAGATGCCCATGTCGAACGTGACGCGCTTGCCGTCGGTCGCGAGCGTCGCGTCGCCTGCCAGCCCCGCGGACGCGACCGCCTGCGCCATGGCGATGGGGACGACGCACTCGACCTCGCCCTCGCCGCACGCGAACTCGCGCTTGTGGGCACGGTAGCTGTCGGTGGCCGCGAGGGACGCCTTGCCGCCCGAGCCTACGAAGCGGATGCCGCTGAAGACCTTCGTCTCGTCCTTGCTGACCGCCGACTTCACGGCGCCGACAGCCTCGGCGAAGTCCTCGGCCCGCATAGTGCACTCGGAGCCGTCGCCGATCTCCGAGAACCCGGGGAAGTCGGCGGGGTCGAGCGCCTTCATGGCGAAGACGGTCTTGCCGCACGTGACGGTGCAGCCGTCTCCTTCCGCCTCGATGGAGACGGCGGCGTTGCCGAGCATGCCGACGTACTTCTGCAGCTGGTTGAACCCCACAAGGGCCTTGCCCTGCTCCTCCACGAGCGCGGGGAACTCGACGAAGGTCGACGACTGCATGTCGGTCGTCTCCAGCGACATCGTCTCCCTCGCATCGATGAGCACGCATTGGAGCGCGGTCATGCCGCCCTTGCCCACTGTCGAGGACACCGCCTTGAGCGCGTCCTGCAGTTCCGATTTGGCGATTGTCAGCCTCATTCTCCGATTCCTTCCATGTCGAACAGCGTCGGCATCGACTGCCTGCGCTCCTCAGCTTCCAGATACTTCACGGCGTCCAGGAAATACCCCGTGTTGAGCTCCACGCCGCGCCCTCTGCGCCCCATCTTCATTGCCCTCAGCGGCACGGTGCCCAAGCCGCCGAACGGGTCGTACACCAGCTCGCCGGGGTTGCTGTACCGCTCGATGAGCCTGTCCACGATGTCGAATTGGAGCGGACAGAGGTGCATCTGCTGCCGCTTGCGGCTCTGCTCGGTGTTGAGCGTGAGCATGCGGTTCACGTCGGTCCACACGTCCGGCTGCCATGACGCGGGCGCTATGGCCATGAAGGTCGCGGGCAGCGTTCCCATGCCCTCGAGGCTCTCGCCGATCTTGACGTGCGACTCGTAGTCGTAGATGCGGCGCAGGGTTTCCTCCTTGAACACCTTCCCGATCTCTCCGACGGGGTAGCCCGCTATCTCCTCGGGCGTGAGCGGGCGGTCGCCCGACGACCTCCAGAAGGCGTGCGCGTCGACCTGCCAGCGGGCGCGGGTGTACCCGTCCTTCGAGTGGGCGACGGGCACGTCCGCGTAGCCTTTGGTTCGGTCGGTTTGCGGCTTGTGGAACAGCAGGATGTACTCGGGGCACCCGACGCCCATCTTCGTGCCGTCCTTGCACATCTCCGTCCACCCCAGGCGGTAGGTCTGGTTGTTCTCTCGCACCACGTCCGTGACGACCGTGATCATCCCGATGTAGTCGAACCCGTGCTTGATGCCGTGCTCGATGACCTCGGCGTGGAACGGCTCGATGGTCGGTATACCCGCTCCCGTCACGTTTCCGAAGCGCACGCGGTCCTTCGTGTGGCACGCGTAGATGCGGCCGGGCTTGAGGATGCGCAGCAGGTCGGGCGTCAGGTAGTCCATCTGCCCGAAGAAGTGCGCGTCGTCCTCGGTGTGCCCGAAGTCGTTGTAGCTCGGCGTGTACTCGTAGTGATTGCTGAACGGGATGCTCGTGACGATGAGGTCCACCGAGTCGTCCGGGATGAGCTTCGCCTCGGCCACCGTGTCGTTGTTCGCGAACAGCCACCCGTCGCCGCTCGCCTCGATCCTCTCGCAGCCGATGCTGCGCTTCATGGCGTCCGCTATGGACGCGTCAGACAACCCGTGCTCTTTGATGATGCCCTCCATCTTCCGCGTGAGCTCGTCATAGCGCGCCCACTTCTCTCTCAACTGCTTGACGACCTCCCGCTCGCCCTCGCCGTAGACGATGTCGATGCGGACATGCTCCGTCTGCAGGAAGCGGTAGACGCGGTGAATGCTTTGAATGAAGTCGTTGAACTTGAACCCGACGCCCGTGAAGATCTCCCTGTGGCAGTGCCGCTGGAAGTTGCAGCCGCTCCCGCTCAAGACGGGCTTCGTCGCGAGCAGCCTGAACTCGCCGTCGCTGAAGCCGACGATGCGGCGCTCCCGCTCGTCGAGGTCTTGGCTCCCGTACACCTCCACCGCGTCGGGCATCTGCCGCTTTATCTCGCGGCGCTCGTCCTCCAGGTCGTGCCAGAGGATGAAGCTGTCGCCCGGAGACTCGTCCACGATCTCCTTGGCCTTGGCGATGCGGGCGGCCATCGTGGCGCGCTTCTCCTTGGCGGCGTCCGAAAGCGACACGGCCGAGTCTCGGAACATGCGCTCCTGGCCGTCGCGGTCGACGGGCACCTCCGAATCGCCGTCGTCCGGTATCTCGTGCCAGCGCACGTCCAGGGGCGGCAGCGCGTATCCCTCGTCCGAATAGCCCAGGTCGCTCGGCTTCTGCAGGAACAGCGCCCACGACGAGAGCCACAGCCAGAACTCCTGCTCCTTGTGCGGGTAGAGCGTGAGGTTGTTCGCCTTCGTGGAGTCGCGCTGGAAGAAGCGGGTGAGCGCCTGCCCCGTGTCCATGATCCCCAGGAACCCCGCGTAGTGGATGAGCTCCTTGTACCGGTTCGGGGAAGGGGTCGCGGTCGCGACGAAGCGGTACGGAACCTGGTCGAACAGCTCGAGGAACGTCTGGTAGGTCTTCGAGCCGAAGCTCCGGAGCACGCTCGCCTCGTCGAGCGTCACCGCCTTGAACTCGTTGGGGTCGAGCCTGCCGTCGCGGACGCTCTCGTAGTTCGTGAGGTAGACGCCGTCGCCGCCGAGCTCTTCGGTTCGCCTGACGAACTCGACCTCCGTGCCGAGCAGCCCCGCGTCGCGCTTGAACTCCTGGCGCACGCCCAGCGGGCAGACGATGAGGGCGCGCCCTCCCTCGTGCGCCTGGACGAGCCGCATGATCTCCAGCTGCATCACCGACTTGCCCAGGCCGAACGCGGCGAAGATGGCGCGCCGCCCGCCCATGACCGCCCAGCGCACGATGTCGCGCTGGAACGGGAAGAGCGCGTCGCTCACGTCGTCGCCCGGGTCGAAGCCCGAATGCGGAACGTGGGTTCGCTTGCGCTCAAGGAACTCCATGTATTCCATTTCTTCTCCTAAACGAGAGACAGCCGACGCGTTCCCGCATAGGCTGCTCCGTGTTTCCGTATGTCTTTAATTCCTGGAAAGCGCCAGGACGACGCCGGCGACCAGCAGGGCGCCGACGGCGCACGAGGCGCTAATCATCGAGGCCTCCCGAATCGACGTCGGGCATCAGGATCGCGCACGAGGCGCAATCGGATGGCGCGTTGACCTTGTTCACCGCGTATATCGTTCCCGCGCCATCGTAGAAATCGACCTCGCACCCGGCGGGAATCATCATCAGCTTCTCTATGAGCTCGTATACCTTCATGACATCTCCTCGTAGTCCTCGCACCCGATGTCGGCGGGGCTTCCGTCTGGTTCCGTTAGCCACGGGTCGGCGGGGTCGAGCAGGCAGACGCAGATCATCGTCTCGCCGCCGCACGCCGCGCATGCCGTGAATTCGGAGAATGCGTGCGCGCACCTCATGCAGGTCGCACGTCCCAGCCGACTCTTCTCGGCGTCTGCTCGCTCGTTGTCGTGCCTCGCGTAGGCGTCCGCGCCGCCGTACCTGTCGAGCTCCGTGCTCATGCGAGCCTCCATCCTTCCATCTCGGCAGCCTCCTCGTATCGGCACGGCTCGTCGGCCAGGATGTAGGCCCACCTGCCGTACCCGCAGCCGCGCAGGCACTTGGGGGCGATGTCGCTGTCCGTTCCGTCGTGCCACCAGAGCCACAGCCTGTGCGTCTCGGCGGCGCCGTGGTGGAGCAGGTTGCCGTCCGCGTCCTTGAGGCTGTTGCCGCGCCCGCAGAGGTCGACGACGGGGCCGTTGCCGCCGCCGAGCGACCTCGCCACGACGTGGTGACCCTCGGGGTAGGGCCTCCCGCAGACGATGCACCATCCGGGCCTCTCCGATTGCCCGCGCATGTTGTGGGCGCTGAGCCTGCTCATGCCGTTCATGCGGCCTCGCCCGGCCCCTTCACCTTGCCGCACTTCGGGCAGTACCACCCGAAGCCGCCTTCCCCTCCCCTGAAGGAGAGCGGAGACGAGCACTCGCCGCATCGGTAGTCGGACGGGGCCGTTGACGAAGCGTCGGGCGGCGCGGCACCAGCCGCAGCCGCGTCGCCCGACGCGCAAGGTTTTTGGTTTTGCTTGTCAAAACCAAAACCTTTATTTTCTTTTCTTTTATTAGCTTTGCGCCCGCTAACCGACTCGGTTGGGGTTTGGTTTGCGTTCGGTTTCGGCTGGGTTTTCCGACCGCCCTTCTTCCCGTTCTGACGTGCGGTTTCCTGCTTCGCCTTGTACGCCTCGATGTTCGCCATCGCGCGCTTGCTCGTTACCGCGTTCGGGTTGTTCTCGTCCGTTTCCAGCAACCCTATGCCGAGCATCTCCGAAACCCACGATTCGAGCGTTTCGGAGTCGATGCACAGCCAATGGCTAACCACCTTGGTTAGGGTTCGGTTGCCGTCTTGGTTCGCGAACAGAACCAAGGGGCTTTCGTCTCGGTAAATCTGCTCGATGATGCACCAGTAGGCGGCTATCGCGCCAGGTCCGCACTCGATGCAGAGCTCCGTCATCTTCGGGTCGCTCATCGCGCCCGTGTCGTGGTCGAAGTAGATCAAAAGCTCACCTCCTCGCCGTCCTCTGGCGGCTTCTCCGGGGCCCTCATGGAGTCGACCAGAAGCACCGCGCATCTGATTTCGAAGTCGCCGTACTCCTCTCGCGGCTTCGGTATCACGCTCTCCACGTAGGCCATGGCGTCCTTGACGCTCACGCCGCGCTCCTTCGCCCTCGCGAGGGCATCGCGGTACATGTCGAACGGGGCCTCCTCGGGCGGCTGGCCGAGCTCCGCCACCCTCTTGTCTTTGTCGGATTTGCTCCAGAGATAGGTGCCCACGCCGAAGCGCATGGCGGCGTTCCTGATGGCGTCGCCGATGGTCTCCTTCACGGCGTTCGGCCCCGTCTTGCCCTGGGCGTCGCCGAAGCCCCAGCGCGTGACGCCGAGCACCGTGAGGTGTATCCACATGCCGCCGCCCGCTATGAGCGGGAGCCCGTTCTGGTCCTTCGCGGCTGGCTCCCAGTTCCAGGTCGGGTCGACCTCGTTGAGGCGCTGCGTTATGCCCGCGTGCCCGACGTACCTGAGGTGCACGCAGGGGAACGGGTGGAACCCACCGCACTCGTCGCAGCGGCGGTACTTGTCGCGGGGTATGCGCCCGTCGGCGCCCTTCGCCCCCGTGTACTTGGGCAGAAGCTCCACCTCGTCGGGGTCGAAGGGCTTCTGGAGCGCCTTCCACTTGTCTTCCTCGCTCATAGCGCCGACCTCTTGCACTTGCGGTCGGCCACGCCCAGGCGCACCATGAGGGCCTTCACCTCGGCCGCCTGGGCCTCAGTGCCCGTGAACGAGATCGTCCACCGAGACAGCCCCTCAGGCTCGCCATGGGGGGCGGGTTTGGGCTTCTCGGCTTCTTGCCCGCGCCGAGCCTCCACCTGCTCCTGGAGCTGCCTGGAGGCGGCGAGGTGGGCCTTCCTCTCGGCTTCGGCGACCTTGAGCCGCCTGTCCTCGTCGAGAGCGGCCTTGATGTCGAGCGTCCTGCAGAAGACCGCGTCCGCCTCCACGGGGTACGCGAGGTCGGATTCCGCGAGCCTCTTCCGGTCGGCCACGGCCTCGGCGATCATCTCGTCGAGCTTGTCGCAGGCCTTCGGCCCCTTCCAGGACTTCTGGAGCAGCTTCGGCTCCCTGGCCGCGAACGCATCGAGCGGTATCAGCTCGGCGAGGTCGGGCGCGGCCCCATCGTACTCGTGGCGCAGCAGCGCCGTGCGCCCCTGCAGCCAGATGGCGTCCGCCTCCTCTATGCGCCGCCCCGTCTTGGCGTATACCTCCTTGAGCCTGTCGCGCAGAGCGTTGAGCGCGCCGTCGGCCTCGGACATAGCGCCCTTCACGGCGCGGTCCATGTCCTTGCGCTTGCCGTCGATGGCGTTCGCCGCCTTGTTCACGTCGGCGCGCAGCCCCTTCAGGGCCTTCACCTGCTCGGGGTCGGTGGGGTCGATGTCCACGCCCTCGAAGAACTCCTCCACCTGCTCCACGAACCGCTCGACGCCCTCCAGGTTGCCGACCGTGACCTTCGGCAGGGTGTAGGAGATCGCGGGGTCGGGGGCCTTCGCCAGGTTGGCGGAGGGCTCAACGACCTCCGCCTCGACCGCCATCACATCAGGCCCTTCAGAAGGAAGGCGAACGGGTCAGCGTGGATCTCCTCTTCCTCGGCCTTCGCCCGCTTGACCGTCTCCTTCGGCAGGTCGTCGAGTATCCGCTTCAGCTCGCGTCGCAGGGAGACGACGCTCCGCGCGAGCTTGAGGGCGTGCTCGTCCTCGTCTCCTTCCGCCATGCCCGCTCCCCAGAACGCGAGGTTGCTCGTCACCGTCGCGCACTTGCGCGACACCTCGTAGCATGCGCCTGCGTAGTATTTCCCGTCGAGTTCGCTCATCTTGGCTCTCCTTCCAGAGTCACTATCACGCGGGGGTTCTGCTTGTTCACCTTGTAGGAGTCGGGCAGATTCCCCGCGATCCATTTCCAGTTGTCGTTCGATATGACGCCGCTCTCAACGAGGGCGTCGAGTATGTACTTCTTGGCGGACGAGATGTTGTCCTTGTCGCGCCTCATGTCGGGTTCCACCCACTCGAAGCTCACGGAGACGGGCGCCCTCATCGGCTTGAGCCTCGCCGCCTTTATGGCCAGCATTACTTCATCCTGCGTTCTCTGCTTCGCCTTGTTTCCGACATACGGGTTGCGCCTGCACGCGTCGACGTAGTCGTTCAGGCTCGGAAGCTTTCCGGGTATCTCGAACCTCTGTCTCATTGCGCCGTCACGTCCCCGCTCGCGCACTTCGCCTTCGCGTCCTTCCAGTCGTCCGCGTAGAAGAACGTCATGGGGTTCACGATGGCGTGCCACTCGGCTATGAGGTCGATGCCGTCGCGCTCGATGCCGCTCTCGCGGAAGTGCAGGCACTTGGCGAGGCGCGGGCGGAGCATGACCATGTAGCGGGCGAGCGTCGGCCACTTGTTGTTGTCGCGCTTCAGCTCTTGGCACTCGGTGATGGTGAGGCCCGCCTCGCGCGCGAGGTTGTAGATGTCGCCGCGCGTGACCCTCGGGTTGCCCGCGTCGACCTCCCTGTGGCACAGGTGCATGAGGCGCTTGAACTTGTCGGGGTTGTGCTTCACCCAGTAGCAGGCGTCCTGCACGTAGACTATGGGGTCGTTCCTCTGCACCATGTCGACGCTCGTCTGCATCACGCGGCACCTCCCAGCGCCATGTCCAGCAGGACCCACGCGAAGAACGCGGCGAACATGAAAATCAGCCCGACGCCGAACGTGGTATACTCCTCATTGCTTCTTGCGAACGCGCGCCCCTGGTTGCAGCCTCGGCGCGCTTTCTTTTTATCTTCCATTTCCTTCTCCTTTCAGCCATTCGTCCACGTCATCGCTCATGACGTACACGCAGTAACCTGATTTAGTCGGGCGCTTCGCCCGCAGCCTCCCGCTCGCAATCTCCGCGTATATGGTCGAGCGCGAGATTCCCAGCACCCTGGCCACCTCCGCTGCGCGGTAGAGCGGCTTGCGCGGGATTCCAGCCGCGGTTGCCCATTCTTGGAACACTTCCAATCACCTCCTTTCCTTCTTCTCGTCTGCGTTATTCGGTTTTCAAGGTGCATTCCCAGAAGGCTGGTCACAGGGCGCACGGCGCGAGGTGCGTGCGTACGTCCGTCAGGAGGATGGGAAAGAAAGGTACTTGCGTTGGAGAACAAGTGTTTTGGCTCGCCATGCGCCCTGCGGTCAGCCCTCTGGTGTGTGTGAGTGCGGTGGTTCGTTTCCAGGTGGTACAATCCTCTCGTCCTGACAGCCAGCGAGAACGGAGCGCCGTGGTCGAACTCTCAAGCGAGGAGGAGTCCGCCCTCCGCGAGCTCGTCGATGCGCACGAGCGCGGCGAGCGGGCGGGGTCGGTCATCGATCGGCGGATAGCCGAGTCCCTCACCCGAAAAGGCCCCGACGGCAGGCTCTCGATAAGCTGCCGAGACGTTCGCGCCCTCTACGACGGCCTCGTCGAGAAGGGCCTCGTCGATGCTTACGTGCTCCCCCGCTCGGCGGAGTACACCTACGAGGACCTCACGAGCGCGGGCCGCTGCTACTTCAAAGACAAGGCGACGCGTGAGGCTCGGGAGGAGGAGCTCCGTGACGAGCAGTTCCACCGCGACATGAAGGTCGCCACCATCTCTGCCGTCATGGGCGGCGTCTTCGGCCTTCTCACCGGGACCTTCGGCGGCGCGCTCGGCGAGCTCATCGCCAGAGAAGCGATACCAGCAGCTCTGAAGCTATTCGGCCTATAACAAGGCCGACGTTCAAAGACACCCCGACTATCAGCAGCGTCCGCGGGTTCGGCCAGAAGCCGAGCCACTCGTCGCGCATCCGCACTATCAAGACGACGGCACCGACGAAGAGGAGCGCGATCCAAACGACGGCTACCGCCGCCATGGCGGCCCCTTCCCCGGTCATGCGAGCTTCTCTCCCTTCCCGTCCGTGTGCTTGGACTCGTCGCTGCCGCCGCCCTTCTCATCCACGGGTAGGCTCGACTTCTCGACCATCACGATTTCGTTCAGGTCGCTCAGCTTGTCCTTCCAGAAGATGCGGTCGGCCGCCTCGTCGCTTTCGGCGTCGAGGTCCTGCCACTTCGTCCCGAAGACCGTCTTGTAGATGTACCTGTAGTGGAACACCCTTCCTCCTTCCTTGCCGTCCCTGCTTCCGAGTGGTGTGCGGCGGTTAGGCCGCGCTCTCTGGGATGCCGCAGAGGTCGTTCACGGTTACTCCGAGGGCTTCGGCCATCGCCGCCGCCGCTTGAAGAAGCGGGCACGACTCTCCACTCTCGTACCGCTGGATGCTCGCGATGCTCACGCCGGAAGCCTTCGCGAGGTCTTCCTGGCTCATGCGGGCGTCTGCACGCGCAACGCGGATTCGGTGCCCCACCATCGACTTGAAGTCGGTCAATCTACTCACCCCCGCTCCCGAAACCGAACGCGAAACCGAGGGCGAAGAGCGACGCCAGGAGCATCGCGCACCCCTCGGCAACCGCGCCGAAGAGATAGATGGCGACGAGTCCAGCCGCGAGAAGGAGCATTTGCGCCGTCAATGCGATTGCCTTCACCATAGTTTCACCCTTTCAAAATCAACGTGATTCATGTTGATTGCCTTGCATCATAGACGTGTATCGCGTTTGTTGCAACCGTCTTTTATGTAATTTGTTGAATTTTCTACGTGAAACACGTAGAATTTGCGGTGACGAAAGGACATGCCATGTTTACGTTGCAGCTGAAAGAAATGCGGAAGCGCGCAGGGTATAAAACGCAGAAAGCGGCAGCTGACGCTTTGGGAATCAAAGAGCGTAAATATGCGTCATGGGAGCGCGGTGAAGTTCAGCTGACGCTTGAAGATGCTTTTAATATTGGTCTTGTTTTCGGATGCACCCCGAACGACCTCTGCGGATGGAGCGGCGGGAACGGCGACGCATCATTCTCCGACAGCGGCCAAGCAGCCCTCAACGGCTACTACGAGTCGATGAACTCGCAGGGACGGGAAACGCTCGTCCAGACCGCGAGGCTCATGAGCGGGTCGCCCGACACGCGCATCGAAAAAGATAGGCCCGAAGCTGTACGAGTTCAGGAGGCGATGTAGGTGAGCGCGCTCGGAAAAGCGAGATCGCCCGGCGAGGCCGTCGCGAGCATCGTCGGAACGCTGGGCGGCATCGCCACGATCGCGGCATGGCTCAACGTCACCCCTGAGATGGTCGGCAGTTACGCTTACGCCGCACTGAACAATGCGCTTCCAATCGCATCTTTCGCTTTCGGCGTCGTTGCCGGATGGGGCCTGAGGGGTCTCGCAAAACCATCGGCGAGGCGAGAACACGCCGATACGACGGAAGAAGGCGCATGCGGCGAGTTCGCGAAAGTCGGCTCGGATCCTCGCGCCCTCTCACCATCCGCCATGCGCGCACTGTCCGAGCTCGACGAGGCGGAATCGGCCTGCATGGTCGCTCTCGCCAACCTGTCGGCCGTCGACGAGTCTGGAGACCCAGAGAAACCGCTCTTCGTCATCCCTGTCAGCGAGAGATGCGCAGGCCTCGGCGTCGACGCCGAGGCGGTTTCGCGACTCGTGGAGCGCGGGCTGTTGACGCGAAGCGCGGCGAGGAGGGTCGTCACCGTCGGAACGAGAAAGATCGACGGACGATGGGTGGATGCGGTTTCCCCATGCGAGGATGCACCGTCGATTCGGACGATGACCTGGTCGTCGTCCGGAGATTTGACGCCGGTGTTTCTCGCGGGATCCCCTTCGAGACTCGTGTACCCTGAATCGCCCGTCGAGTTCACGTCGACCGGAAAAGAGGTAGCGCGCATCTGCGCAAGGAAGAAAATCGCCGATGCGGTCGAGAGATTCAACGAGGAATGGCATGAGCGAGCCGCCGAGATTGGGCCTATGCGCATGTAGCGACGTTCCGCCCGAAGGTGTACGACTACGGCGAGCCGGGCACCGACCGCCTGGCCGAGCAGGCCGAGATGATGGCAGGCTCCGAGCTGTTCGAGAAAAGCGAGGATAATCAGGTTCAGCGCACTGCGTAAGAGATAAAAGTCGGGGCGGCTCCACCGACCAAAGTTAAGCCGCCCCATGCGTCCCCCAGATTGAAAAGGACAGGTGAATTGCACCATGACGCGCAAGAAGAGGCGGCGCGCATGGGGTTCCATCGACCCCGTGAAGCCGAACGCGAAGTATATACTCCGCTGGTACGAGAACACGCCCCAAGGCCGTGTGCGCCGCTGCGAGACGTTCTACGGGACGTACAAGCAAGCCGACCTGCGGATGTCCCAGCTTCGCCTTGAGCACGCCGAGGACGCCCCGTGCGCCACGGTGGGGCAGGCTTACTCTTCGTGGTATCTTCCATCCATCACACGCCGAATGGAATCGGGCGACCTGTCGGAGGGCAGCTTCCGCCAGTACACGCGCATCTGGGATTCCGTCATCGCCCCGCGCTGGGACGGCGTCCCCCTCGACTCCGTGCGCCCGCTCGACGTCCAGGAATGGCTGACCTCCCAGAAGCGGGGGAACGCCCAGGCGGCGCTCTCAGTGCTCCGCTCGGTGGGCGCCTTCGCCGAGCGATACGAGGTGGCTCCCAACCGATTCGCCATCAAGTACGAGCTTCCGCCCCACGAGAACGCGCGCCGCAAGGGCGTGCTCACGCTCGACCAGGCGGACGCGATGTTCCATCGGCTGCACGGCGCGCGGTGCGAGTCCGCCTTCATCCTCGCGTGCTTCGGGTCGTGCCGCAGCGGGGAATCGTTGGGCGCGCGCGTGGACGAGGTTTCGAGCTTCGAGGTGGGCGGCATGGTCTTCGCGACCGTCCCCATAACACGCCGCATGGAGCACTCTGGGTTCCTCCCAATCGAGTCGCTCAAGACGCCCGAGAGCCGCCGCACGGTGTGCGTGCCGCCCCCGTACTCCGAGAGGTTGCTGGACATAGCGCACGCCCTCGCGAGCGATCGTATCGAGTGGCTCGCGCACCGAGGTGACGGGCTTCCCATGAACCGCGGGCAGCTCGCGCACGCATGGGCGGCAGAATCGGGGAATCCCATACCGTTCCAAAACCTCCGCAATTCCTGGCGCACCTTCGCGCAGCTCGAATGGGGAGTGGGGTCAGACACGCTCGAACTCCTCATGGGGCACAAGCTCCCGGGCACCACTGGCGCGCACTACATGCGACCAAAAGGGGACACTCTGGCGCACCGATTTGCGGAGGATTTCGCATCCCACTTTTGCGAGTTAGGCAAAGTTAGGCAAAAGTGAGATAAAACCCCTGGTCAGAGCGATGTCGACAAAACGACGATTTCTGTCCAAGATGCGGAGTTTTCAGCAAAGAAGGGAGGACCTGTCACATCTCGCCCCGCTAAGCGACAGTATCACGAGCGGCATTTCACGATTGGAAAACGCTCCCGCCAAAGACGATATGAGTAGAACATTGTGAGCCCCTACTTCATGTCGTCTTCCTAATGACCGTGGATCATAGGCTGATAATGGTCGTGCGTCATTTATACAACCGGCAGTTTTTCCTAAGTTGCCACATA
>NZ_WAJR01000033.1 GCF_008831035.1 Ellagibacter isourolithinifaciens
CATCCACTGGAACACGAGAAGGAGGCAGGTTAAACTAAAGGGACTGACCCCGGAGGAGTTCCGGAATCAGTCCCTATGTGCGGCGTAGGCCGCTAATTAGCCCGTCCAAGAATTGGGATGCAGTTCACAAATCCCATGGCGATGCGGGGCTTGTTGGTTTCGGGATAATCTAGGGTCTAGTTTGTCCTAGTCTATCCGAGCTTATCTGGGATTGTCGAAGCTTGTCGAAGCTTGTCGAAGCTTGTCGGGGTTACTTCCCCAGCTTCTCGATGAGCTTGTCGAGCTTGGCATCGACTGCCTCGATGGCGGCGGCGTTGCCCTGGCAAGTGGAGAGCTAGAACGCGTCGTCGTTGAGCCTGCGTTGAAGCTCTTTAACCATATTGGATGGATAATCAACATATCCGTCAACATATGTGCCGAGGTAGCTTTGCAGCGCCCTGCAAGTGTCAGGGCCGAAGTAGCCGTCCGCATCGACGCCGATCTTCGATTGAAGCGCCTCCACCATGTACGAGCCGCCGCCGCCGTACTGCCAGGACTCGGAGGAAAGCCCGCCCCGGTTGCACGCGTCGAGCGAGGTCGATTGTCCGCTCACGATGCCGTCTACAGGCGTTCCCAGCGCCGACTGTACCGCGCGCGTTGTAGCGGGCCCCCACACGCCGTCTACGTCAAGCCCCGCGCCTGAACCGCTATCGCTTGCTTCCGAGCCGCTGTTGTCGCCAGAGCCTCCCTCGATGGGCGCGGTGGAAACTCCGTCGTAGCTAGGCCGCACGACGCAGCAGATGGAGCCGTAGCCGCGCTGGCGCCGTGCAACGACGCCGCCGTTCGACTGCGACCCCGCGCTCCCGCTCGACGTGTTGCCCTCGATAGTCGTCATGTACCCCTCGTCAGGGTGGTTCTCCTCGACGATGCCCACGTGGTCTGCCAGGCCGTCGCCGCCCCAGTCGAACAGCACGAGGTCGCCAGGCTCGGCGTCCTCGCACGAGACGGTTGCCCCCGCCTCCTCGCCCGCGTTGACGATGTCTGGGCAGTATGCGCTCGGCATGCCCGCGCAGGGGACGCCAGCCCAGTCCAGGCAGTAGGAGGCGAACATGGCGCAGTAGGGCACGCCGCTCACGCCGAAGTACGGCTCACCCGTCTTCTCGGCGAACCATCGCCCGAAGACGGTGCCCTCCTCGGGGTCCGTCCATCGGCTGTACCCAACCCAGTCCCGCGCGCAGTAGAGCACGTCGCTAATCGTCCCCATTGCCGCCCTCCTTCGGCTCGAAATCGGGCTCGTCGTGCGAGTCCTGCGACTCGATGAGCCGCTTCTCCTCCTCGGTCAGCGCGCCCATGGCTAGCCCTCCTTCGGCTCGGTGTAGGTGAGCGCCTGCTCGCTGTCCCCCATGCCGGCCGTTGTCGGGTCGGCCACGATGCCGAGGATTGCGAGCAGCGTGAACACGGTGCCGACGATGGCCACCAACTGCGCCTGCAAGTCCCCGAAGTCCAGGGCCACGCCGAAGACGGCGCACACCTGCTGGACGAGGAGCAGGACGGCGGGGATGATGGCCACCCAAAAGGCCTTGTTCCTCACTCGTACTTTCCAATTGATGCTCATTGCGTTCCTCCAATCTTCATGTCTTCCAATCTCTCCACTCTCTCAGCCAGCTCGTCGTGTCGCTTCCAGGCGGTCGCCGCGTCGGTCTCCAGCTTGAAGGTCCGCTCCACGACCGAGTTGTGCTTCTCGACTTTTGCCGAAAGCCCGTCCATCTTGGTTTCAAGCACCGACAACCTGTTGCTTATCGCCACATACACGCCGCACGCCGCGAAGACTGCCGAGAGCACGGCCGACGCGATGGGCACGACAAGAGTGGACATCTCAATCTCTATCACGCCGCGCCCTCCTGCGTAACCGCCGCCTTGATTGCCGCGGCGTAGTCCTTGTCCGCTTGGGTTGCCATCGGGTGCGTGAGCACCGCATCGGCAATCTCCGCAGGAGTGAAGGCATCGTAATCCGCCTCGACAGCTTCAACGGTGGTTCCGTCCGCGGTCGTGTACTTGACGAACGCCTTGGTCGAGAACTTCTTCTCATATAACCTGACGGGCACCTTGTTGAACGTCAGCGAGCTGAAGATTTTGTTTCCCGTCTGTACGATGTTGTTGTATGACAGGCTTCGTACGTCGGGCTTCGTTGGGTCGGACACCTTCTTGAAGTACCAGCCGTTCTCGATGAGCGCGGCACCCTCTGGAACCGACATGATGTACGAGAACCTCGGCGTCGTGTACTCTGCGGGGACGTTCCCGCTCATGTTGAAAGAGCAGCCCAAGAATTGAAACAGGTCGGCCACTTTGACGAACTTCGCGTAGGCCGCACCTTCCGTGTCGCTCGCGCTGCACGGGTACTTGAGCGCGGCGTCCTTGTACCAACCAGCGAACGCCATGCCGCTTCTGGTCGGGTGCGTCCAGGAAGCCTGCTCGCCGCTGCGGTAGTCATTGAGCATCGTAAGCTCGCATACCGCGCCGTTGGCGACGGTCGGCGTCGAATCGACGTCGATTTCCATCTTCGTCGTGTGGATGGCGTACCCGTCGCAGAACACCTCGAAGAGAGCGCCCGTGACCTTGCCAGCCGCCGCCGCGACCTCGACTGACGGCGTGAATGAAACCACGCCCGTCTTCGCGTCCGAGACGGTCACCGAATCGTCCACGAACACCTTGCCGCCAGGGAGCTCGCACTTGAACCGCACCGACTTCCCCGTGAGGTCGAAGGGCTGAGCCCCGTCCAAGATGGTCGCGACGATGGACGTCGAGTTCTCGTCGCCCTGAGAGATTCTCACGGTCTGGGCGGCGAAGCTCCCGCTCTTGTCCACGTTGAGCGAGACTGCCTTAGTGGGCATTCCGCACCACTCCTTTCCTGTAGTCGATTATCAGCCGCACAGCGTCACCTGAGTGATCTCGAACTGCGAGCCTGGGTTCGCGTTGACGCTGTTCCCCGAGGGCTTGATTGCGAAGCGGTAGGGATTGCCGCGGGTGATGGTGAAAGTCTTGTTAGGCGAATTGCCCAAAGCAACCGTGATGTTCTCTGCGCAGCCTAACGCCATGCTTTCGCTGGCGGCTTCGAAGGCCGTGAGCTCCTTGAGCACCACGTTCGCCGAGCCGCCCTCGGTTATCGGGAACTTCACGCTCCCGGCGGTGCCCGTGTACGTGCACCTGTAGTAGACGACCGCGTATGACGTCTTGTGCGGCGAATAGGGCACGTTTGCCGAGAACGATTCCGTCGCGCTGCCTGGCGCGATAGCGAAGGACTCGACAGCCGAGACGCCGTTCACCCTGAAGCCGGGCATCATCGAGCTGAAGATGAACCCGCCATTGCTGATGTTGAGCACCGAGCCGCTGTTCGTGCCTATCGATATCTTTTCCGCCAAGTTGGCGTTAATGTAGCAAACGCCGCCTTCGACCCAGATTGCGACCAGGCTGCGCGAGCCCGAGTCTAGCATTTCGAGCTTGCTGCCCGTCATCTCGGTGTACCCGGCTCCGTCCGTGGCCGTGAGCCGCTTGCAGTAGATGTCTCCCGATGCGATGCTGTTCACGTCCACGCTCTTCGCCTTAATCTCCTCGCCCGTGATGGTGTTCGCCGCAATCTGGTCGGCTGTCACGGCCTTCGCCGTAATCTTGGATGTCGTGACCGCGCCGTCCGCGATGAGAGTGGAGCCGACCGACCCCGCGACCAGGAGGCTGTTCGCGACCAGGTCGTAGCCGTTCCAGACGGTGCCGTTCCACACCTTTACTGCGACGATTTGAGAATCGGCGTTCGTCTGGTACCACAGGTCGCCCGCCTGGAAGCCGCCGTCGGGGGCTGTCGGCTCGTCCGCCGATGCGTAGATGTGGTTCCCGCCGTCGGGCGTCTCGAGCTTCGAGACGGCATCCTTGACAGCGGAGTCTATCTTGCCGTCCATGCCCGCCAGCTCGTCCTTGGCGGCGGCCATGTCCTTCTCGTACCGCCCCATGGCCTTGTCGTGCTCGTCCATGCGCGCCTTGTCGGCGGCGAACTGCTTCTTCGCCTCCTCGACCGACGCGTCGAGCGCCCGGGATATGCCGCCCGCCAGGTCGATGACCCAGGACTGGCCCTGCTTGACTATCTTCACGCGGTCGCCGACCTTGAGGCGGGTCGAGGCGGTCGCGTCGGTCAGCGTGATCGGCGCGGCCTGCCCGTCCAGGAGCACGGTCACCGTGCCGGCCTTCGCATCGACCGCCGTCACCGTGCCGTAGCGCACGGACGCCGAGCCGTGCCCGCCGGGTCCCGAAGGCCCCTGCTGCGAGCCGCCCGATCCCGCGCCGCCGCCGCCCAGCAGGAGCCGCGCGGCCTGAATCTCGCTCATCTCCATCTAGTCCACCTCTCTCAGCGTCGTCCTGCACATGCACCCTGGGCCGAGCGTCATCTGCATCTCGGCAACCTGGAGCCTCAGGTCTATGTCCTTGCTGCCGTCGCGGCGGTTCACGTACCTCACGACGTCCCCGACCCTCAGCCCCGGTATCCCCGCGTGCTCTATCTGGAAGCTGTAGTACGCCCCAGAGTTCTCGTCGAGGTACCGCTGCGCCTGCGCGACGAGGTCGTCGTGGCTGCACGCGTCTCCGACCTTGAGCACGTAGGTGCGGTGCCGCCCTGTCCTCTGGTAGCTGAAGGGGCTGCGCTCGGGGAGGTCGACGAACGTGGAGTCCGACAGGGGCCACGGGTCGTAGTTGTCCTTGTCGGGGTCGTCCTGCTTGGACGTCCGCGAGAAGTAGGCGATGCAGCGGTTTACGGCCTTCGCGTTCGTGTTCGAGAAGTCGTAGCCCGCCGCGTACGTGCAGCTCTCCCCGTCCTCGAACTCGTAGGAGATCGCCTTGTCCTGCGGAGCCGTGTAGGCTCCCACCGTGACGTAGCCGTACGGGTCGACCCCGAGCTCCCATCCGCACCACCCGCAGATGGTGCGCAGGGCCTCGCCCTTGTTGGTGCCTATCTCGAACCAGATGTCAACGGTGTGGGTCCTCGACGCCTCGTCCCTCAAGGACGGCAGCGTCCTCAGGTGCCCGCCGTCGGCCTCCACGATGTCGCGCATCTCGCCGACGATGTTGGTGCCCGCCGTGCGCGCGAAGTCCTGGACGAACGAGTCCTCGGTGTGGCGGTACAGCGTCGAGTAGCAGGCGTGCGTGCGCTTGATGGCGTGGTGCTTCGCCGTGGCCGTGGACGAGTCCGCGAAGAACGTGCCGAGCACCTCGGTGGCCTCCTCGCCCCCGACCGATACCGTGTGGTACACGCGCACCAGCTTGCCGATGTCGTCTGCGTCGGTGACGATCGTCCCCGTGGCGATGTTGTCTCCGTAGTAGTTGAACGACAGCTGCGACTCGCCCTCGATGGTGCTCACCGTCTCGCCCGTCTCCTGGAGGGTGAACGGGTCCACCAGCCTGAACTCGTAGCTGTCGACGCGCCCGCTTGCGCCCCAGTCGGCCATCTAGCCCACCTCCTCGCCAGAGACGCTCACGTTCCTGAGCCGCGAGAAGTCCCAGTCGAGCGAGACGCTTATCCTGCACTTGTATGCGCGCCCGTCGGGGAAGAGCACGAACGCGTCCCCGTATTCGGGCATCGCCTCGATGTCTGCGCCCTTGTCGTCGAGCAGCACGCCCTCGACCTTCACGGAGCGGGTGCCGCCGTGCCCGTAGAAGCTCGACGGCCTGCGCCGCCCCGCGAGCTTGACGGTGTCGCACTCCGCCTCGGAGGACACGCTGAAGCTCTGGTTGTACACCAGCTCGACGCGCCCGCCGCTCGGGTCAACCGACTCTATGAGGGCGACGCCCTTCGCTTTGATGGTTACGCCTTCCAGGACGGTGACCTTCTTGGACGTGGACACGCCGTTCGAGCCCACGCCCTCGAACACGAGCGGCGTGTTGAGCGGGCACCCGCGCATGACGGCCACTTCGCCGCACTTAACAGTGGTCGTTGCGCTGTAGCCCGACCCCGTGCGGCACTTGACCGTGACCTGGGTGCAGGCGCTGTCGGCGTCGCCGGCGTCGCCCGTCCTGATGGCGACGTGGTACGGGTCGTCGGAGCCGGCGAGCTCAAGGGTGCAGCTGTTGCAGTTGCTCTTGTCGCCGACCGTGAGCTCGGCCGACGCGGACTGCCGCCCTGTGATTATCGGGCGGTACGACGGGTTGAAGTAGACGGTGAAGAAGCACTTCTTCCCCTTGAGGTGGCGCGTCAGCGCGGACACGGGCACCTCGATGCGCCCTGGCGCGGCCACCGTGCCCCACACCTCGCGCGACAGCGCGGAGGGGAACGCCGTGAGGGCGCCGTCGGACTCCATGACGTAGCTCCCCGTGTCGATGGCGAATCGGTCGTCCTGGCGCGTCCACGTGGTCGAGTACTCGATGACCAGCAGCTCGGAGGTCTCGTACTCCGCGGTCGTGAGCGCGTACTCGGGCATGAACCCGATGTAGAGCTCCGCGTAGGCCCACTCGCTGTGCCAGTCGTCCTCGCCGCCGCCGACGCCCATCAAGTCTGACGACCAGTTGGCGCGCAGCGAGACGGCGAGCGTCACCGTGTCGTAGGCGCGCGTCTCGTAGCGCCACGGGCCGAAGTCGGCCGTCAGCGCGCCCACGAGCGACAGCGGGACTCCCCACGCCGTGCGGCCCCCGACGTGGCTCCTCAGCTCGTTGCACTGCGCGGCGGGCACGGTCGCCTCGTAGTCCCTCCACTGCCCCTCGTAGGGGCTTCCCTTCGCGTAGCCCTTCGCGGACACGCGAACGGTGAAGGACTTGTTGGCGTCCGAGCCGAGCTCGGTCGTGAACCCGAACCTGAGGTCGTGCCCGCCTGGGTAGCCGGCGTCGTCGCGCTCGTACAGGCGCGCGCCGACGCCGCATAAGGCAGACCCATCGGCCATCTGCAAGTCGAGGATTGCCATTCATATCACCTGCTTTGCGGTTATTCGTTTTTCTATGTCTTGCTGAGGACTCCCCATTTCCAGAGCAGGCTCACGAGCTCCTCCGTGAACCGCTCGCTGCTTATCGCAGCGTCGACGTTGATGCCCTTCAGCTCGTAGTTGTTGATGACGGTGCCCGACTGACTCTGCGACGCGAGGTCGATTGCGAGCTGCGGCACGTTCGCCCGCCCGCCCACGCTCATGAGCTCCGCCTCGTACGAGAGGGGGGCCGCCTGGACGTTCAGCGCGTCGACCGCGCTTCTCGCCACGTCGCCGAACGAGTCGGCCACGTACCCTTTGAGCTGCTCCATGCCGATGGCTAGGCCCTGGGCGGCGAACCTGCCGCTTCTGATGGTCGTCTTCCACGGGGAGCCCTCCTGGCCGACCTCGCGCACCTTGTCGAGCGCCGCCTGGGCGACCGCTCCCGCGGCGGCCGTCGCGAGGTACGTGCCGTCCGATATGCCGTTCGCGAAGCCCGACGCCATGTTGTAGCCCGCCCACCAGGCGTCGCCGTTCGAGTTGCTGAAGTGGTCGGCGACCTGCTTCGAGGCGGTGTCCGCCTCCGCGACCGCGAGGTCGCGCCCCGACTCGATGCCGCCCGCGAAATGCTCGGCGCCCATGTTGTATCCGGCCCACCAGGCGTCCTCCGACGCGCTGCTGAGGTGGTCGGCCGTGAGCTTGCTGAGGGCGTCGGCCGCTGCCGCCACCGCGTCCTGCATCGACTGCATGCCGTTGACGATGTCCGTGCCTGCTTGCTCGCCCTTCTGGTAGTTGCTCTGCGCGGCATCTGCCGTGTAGTCGACGCCCTCTATGAGCTGTGCGTAGGCGTTGTCCACGGCCCCCTGCTGGGAGCTCGCGCCGTCGGCCTGCGCCTGGCCCGCCTCCTCGCCCTTGGCGCGGTTCTCCTCGACGATCTTCGCGAGGATGCCCTTGACGGAGTCGTAGGTGCCGTCGTACGCCCTCACGACCTCGAGCATCTGGTCGGCGGTTATGTTCTTGAAGTCCTCGGCGCTGACGCCCGCATCGGAGAGCACCTTCGCCATGTCCTCGACCTTGTAGCCGGATTCCTCGATGGCGGCCGCCAGATCGTCGCTCTGGCCGGCGAGCGAGCTCATGTGCGAGGCGAGCTCGCCCGAGACGTCGGAGAGCTTCTTCGCCTCGGCGCTGGATTCCGAGTAGATTCCCTTGAGCCGTTCCTGCATCTCCGTGTTCCCGTCGAGGGACTTGGTAACGTCGTCCACCGCCCGGTTCGCGTTCGCGAGGTTCGTCAGGTAGCTGTCCATCGGGACGTTCCCGGCGGCGAGCGCGGCGTCGTACTCGGCTTGCGCGTTCGCCTGGCTCTTCTTGGCGTCGGCGAGGTCCTTTTCGAGCTGGAACTGCTCCTTCATGAGCTCGACCATCTCTTCTTGGGCGGCCTGCGCCTTGGCGTTCGCCACCCACGCGTCGGCGTTGCGCCTGATTGCGTCGGTGCTGGTGTCGAGGATGCCGTTCTCTGCGTCGATGACCTGGTACGACGTGCCGAGCAGCTCGTTCACGCCCGCCACGGCCGACGCGAGGTTCGCCTGCTCGTCCGCGCTGAGCTTGGCCTTCTGGCCGTTCTCGTCGTACTTGCCCGTCAGCTTGTCGATGACCTCGAGGTACTTGTCGAGCGCGTACTCGGAGCCGTTGATTCCGCCCCACGTCTCGCTCATGTCGTCCGCGAGCTCGGCCTGCTTCTGGATGGTCTGGTCGATGCTGTCCCGTATCTCCTTGAAGGTCCTCTTCGGCTTCTCGGAGTCGAGCGAGCCGAGCGCGTCGGCGGCGGACTTGGTCTTCTCGTCCACGTCGTCGAGCGCGTCGGTGAGGCCTTCTGTGGCTTTGCGCAGGTTCTCCTGCTTGCGCGCCGCGTCGACGAGGTACGCCGCGAGCAGCGCGACGCCCGCCATCGCGAGGCCGACGACGAGGCCCTTGGCGATGGCCGCCGCCCTGCCGAGAGCCTCGGTCTTGAGCGCGGCGCGCTCCGACGCCGCTGCGGCCTTGTCGGCAGCCCCCGTGAAAGACGACGTCCCGCGCGTGAGGAACGCGAGCTCCGTGTAGGCGCTGGCGAACTTGCCCGTGATCTTGCCGAGCCACGAGAAGAGCTTCCCGGCGACGAGCGTCACGGGGCCGGCCGCCGTCACGATGCCGGCAAGCGAGAGGATGTTGCGCTTCGTTGCGTCGTCGAGCGACTGGAAGCCCTGCACGAGCTCTACGGCGCCCTCGGACGCCTCCTTCACCGCCGGTATCATCAGCTGCCCGAACTCGATGCCGAGCTCGTTGACGTTGTTCTTCACGAGCTGGAGCTGGCTCGTGGTCGTCCCGTAGCGCCTGTTCGCCTCGCGCGTGAGCGCGACGTTCTGGTCCCACGCGTTGTTCGCGATGCTCACCATGCCGTTCACGACGTCTCCCGTGCGGGAGAGTCGCTGCATGGTGTCGATCTGGCGCATGTAGCTGATGTCCATGTCCTTGAGCAGCGTGTTGAGGTTTCCGCCCTCGTCGCGGTACGTAGCCATGCCGTCGACCACGGCGAGCAGCGTGTCCATGACGTTCGACTTCCAGTTGGCGGCGAAGTCCTCCGCGCTCATGCCGGCGGTGTCCGCCCAGACCTGGAGCGTGTCGGAGTTGAGCGCCACGTCCTTGTCGATGCGGTTCATGATGGTGGATATGGCGTTGCCGCCCATCTCGGCCTGGATGCCGACGCTGGAGAGCGATGCGGCGAGCGCGAGCACCTCCTGCGACGTCATGCCGATGTTCGAGCCGGAGCCCGCGATGCGCATCGCCATGTTCATGATCTGGGACTCGGTGGTGGCCGAGTTGTTGCCCAGATCGGTGATGACCGCGCCGACGCGGTCGACGTCCGTCTCGGCCACGTTGCAGATGTTCATGAACTGCGCGAGCTTGAGGGACACGTCGTCGACATCCATGTCGGTCGCGATGTCGAGGTCGGCGGCGACGGACGCGAACTTCGACAGGTTCTCGGTCGCGATGCCGAGCTGCCCGCCGAGCTCCATCGCCCTGTTGATGTCGTTCACGTCGATGGGCTTGTTGAGGGCCATCTCGCGCGACGTCTGGGCGAGCTGCTCGAGCTCCTGCTCGGACGCGTTCACGGTCTTCGCCACGCCGGTGAAGCTGTCCTCGAAGTCGGTCGCGGACTTGAACGACGCGTAGCCAGCGGCCGCCGTGGCTGCCGACAGCACGGTCAGCTTCGTCCCGACGTCGGCGAGCGTCGTCCCGAGCTGGTCGAAGTGCGCCTTCGTGGAGAGCACGTTCTGCGACGCGGCGGCGCCGAACTCGACCGCCTGCTGCCTCAGCCTCTCGTACTCGAGCTCGTTGTTCGTCATCTGGCGCTGGAGGTTCTTGAACTCGGTGACCTCGGCGGCCGACAGCTCGCCGACCTTGCCGGAGTACTTCTCGTACGCCTGCTGGTAGGTCGCCATCGTCGCCCGGTTCTGCGCGAGCGCCTGCCCGAGGAGGCGCTGCTTCTGGACTATGAGGTCGGTGCTCGTCGGGTTGAAGTTGAGCAGCTTCGTGAGCGACGATAGGTGCGTGCGCAGCACCGTCGCCTCGGCCTTCGCGTCGCGCATCGCCTTCTTGAGCTTCGTCGCGTCGCCGTTGATCTCGACGTAGAGTCCCTGGACCCTTCCTGCCATCTAGCATTCCCCCTTCCCGAACAGCTCGCGGGACGCCTTGCGGTCGGGCTCCGTGCGCGTCAGGCGCCACGCCTCGTCGAGGTAGTCGCGCCCCGCCTCGGAGCCGTTGAGCGCGTCGATGAACGCGTCCCTTCTGATTCGCAGGTAGTAGACGAGGTCGAGGCCGTCAACGTCCGGCACGGGGATGCGCAGGTAGTCGGCGACCATCTTCTCGAAGTAAGTCGTGACCTCGTACTCGTTGCGCCCAACCTCCGCCTTTGCGTAGGGGTTGCTGGGCAGCTCTAGTTTTTTGAATCGACCAGCTCCGACACGAAGTACGTGTACAGGCCGATGAAGTCGCCCACGTCGGACAAGTCGAACCCGATGGACTCCAAGTAGTCTCCCGTGATGACGCGCACGTCCGTGTTGTGGCTCATGGCGGCGGCAACGAGGTCGAGGCATCTTCCGAGGTCGAGGTCGGACGAGGCCGCATTCCCCATCGCCGCGTCGGCGACGTAGCCGGCGACCGCGACGAGGCCGTCGTGCACGCCCTTCGTCGGCGGGAGGATGCGCAGCTCGAAGCTGTCCTCCTCCGTGCCGAGCGTCACGACCAGCACGTCCTTGCGCCGCTTTGCGTAGTTCGTTCCCTTGATTTCCATTCGATTCACTCCCGTAGAGGGAGGGAGGGGCCCGAAGCACCCTCCCTCCCGTTTTCCAGATTCCGCGGGCGGCTAGCCCAGGTTCTCCTTGATCTGCTCCTCGAAGATGATGAGCGTGCCGTCGTCGTCGAGCGACTCGGCCGTGAACTCGGGCTCGATCTTCGTCTCCGAGTCGGGCGCGTAGACGAACTCGAAGCCGGCGGTGTTCTTGCCGACGATGGTCCACCAGCAGTCGCCGTCGGCCTTGTCCTCGTGGTGGAGGCACAGCGCGTAGGTCTTGCCGTCGTCGTTGCCGACGCCGCCGATCTTGGTGGTGCGGATGCCGCCTTCGGCGTCCTCGCTCACGCGGGCGGTTGACTCCAGCTTCTTCAGCGTCGTGCCGACCCAGCCGAGCAGGCCGAGCTTGACCTTCGCGGAGTCGGACGTGGTGATGGTCTTGCGGATGAGGCCGAGGTCGTCCTGCACCTCCTGGGTCTCCTTGCTGTAGGTGATGGTCGCGCCGCCCTTCGAGTACGCGAGGCGGTTCCCCGCGACGCACAGCGTCTTGTGGTCGGGCACCGCTCCCGTGTACTCCGCGATGTACGCGGTGCAGCTGCCGATGGTGATCGGCTTCTCTTCCTTGCGCTTGGTTGTTGACATGAGCGTCACTCCTTCTCGATGTACCCCTCGCAGTCGTAGACCGTGAGGAACTTCTTCTCGCTGTAGATGTATGTGCTCGCCCGCCTGCGGGGGGACAGCCCTTCCGCGGCGAGCGCGCGCAATAGCTCCGCGCGCTTCGCCTCCGCGTCGGCTCCCCCGTCGTCGTACAGCTCGACGGTCGGGACCGTGAAGAAGGCGAACGTCTCGCCGGAATCCGACGAGACGGCCTCCGACTCCTCCAGCACCGCCGCGAAGAACGGCGACTGCGGCGGCTTCGCGGGCATCCATCCGTTGTGCTTGTACGGGATGCCGCAGGCTTCGAGCGCGTCCGTCGCCCTGCTCATCCCTTCTCTATCTCCTTGATGATGTTGGGCACGAGGTCTTCCTCGGCCTTGTCCCTGGCGTCGACGAGGAAGGGCATCGCCTTCGAGCGTTTGCCGGTGGGCCGCCCGAACACGAACTGCTCGTGGCCGTGCACGAGCAGGTGGGTGAGCCTGTGCTCGGGCGACTTCACGTACCATGTGGCCGTGTGGCTCATGCCGTAGCCCTTCGACTTCCAGGCGATGTGCCTCTTGAACGCCTCCCCCCTGTTGTGGTTGGGGAACGTCGGCGTCCACTTCCCGTCCTCGGTCGGGGCGGTCTTCCTGGTCTGCCTCGTCATGTCGCGCATGGTCTTGTCTATGCCCTTGGCCATCTGCTTCGAGCAGGTCCGCGCGTACTCCCCGAGTATCTCCTCCAGGCACGCGTCGATGTTCTCGACGTCGCAGTGGACGTAATCAACCATAGGACACCCCCGCCAGGTCGACCTTCCTGTGCTGGTACTGGTAGTCGTCGTACCCGCGTATGTCGAAGACGCGGCCCCGCCACACGATGCGGTGGCGGGTCGTGTCGGCCTCGACCTCCGGCAGGCGGCGGTTCCAGCGCACGCGGAAGGTCACGTACGAGGCGTTCTGCTCGCCGCCCGCCTCCACGTACTCGGTCGAGCGCGTCTTGTTGACGTTCAGGCAGTGCAGCGTCATCCACGGCTGCCAGTCGATGCCGTCCTCCGACCGCTCGATGACGATTGGGTCCCCAACGCTCATTCGGCACCGCCCCCTTCCTCGGATTTCGGGAAGCCGCAGTACTTGAGCTGCATGATCGCGTCGTGCGCGAGCCTGTTGAGCGATGCCGCCGCCTTGCCGCCCGCGTACTTGGAGAGCCTGTCGTCGGTGAGGGAGCGGTTCTCGAACATCTCGCCTGCCGCCATCAGCACCAGCTCCTCGGCCATCGGGTTGTCCATGTCGACGTCCGACCCGACCGCGCCGCGAAGCCAGAGCCTGGAGGCGGCGAGGGCCTGGTCGACGCGCCTTTCCTGCACGGGGTCGAGGTACTCGGCCTCAAGCCCCACGTACTCGCAGACGTCGTGCTTGGTGACTGCCATGAGCCGCCGCCTCCTTCCCGATTAGCCCAGGTTGGCCTTGTAGTAGCCCAGGACGTACGCTTCCTCGTCCAGAAGCTCGCAGTCCTCGCGCATGAGCCCGCGCCACACCGTGAGGTCGTTCTCGAACGCGTTGACGTCGCCCACCGCCGCCGTGTTCGAGGCGAGGATGGACAGCCCCTTCTTGTCGAAGAGCCTGCAGGCCTCCTTGAGGTCGCCGATGTAGAACGGCACGCCCTTGGTCGCGTTCGTCGCGAGGTCCGCGTTCGGCACGATGTGCAGGGGGATGCGGCGGAAGCCGATGGCGAGGTACATGTCGAGCGGGTTGTTCTCGGTCGCCTTCACGAGGCTGTGGCCGTCCTTGTCCTTCAGCGTGTCGAGGAACTGCAGGCCGTCGTCGTTGGTGACGATGGTCGAGGTCGGCGCGAACGCCTGGCCGAGGGTCACGTTCACGGCCTTCTTGATGTCGTCGAGCGACGCGATGGACGCGGGCGTCGCGGGGCTCTCGTCGCGGGTGTACTTGGAGTCGAGCGTCGCGAGCACGAGCTTGTTGTCGGTGACGCGGGCGTTCTCCGCGAACCACATGGTGACCTCGTTCGCAATGCTCGCGTCGGAGTCCTCCAGAAGCTCGTTGGTCGCGATCATGTAGCCGCCGAGCTTCTCGACCGCGTAGCTCACGCGGGCGTACTCGGGGTAGTCGGTCTGCGGGATCTTGCCGCCTTCCTTGACTGACGCGAAGCCCTTGCCGACGCCGCGCTTCTGGTAGGTGCGCTCGCCGGAGGGCGCCTTCACGGTCTCCGCGGAGACGAGCTGGCGAAGGGACGCCTTGGCGTCGCGCAGGCGGCGGATCTTGGTCTCGATGTCCTCGGGCACGGTGTAGCCGCCCGCGGACGGGGTGCCCTCGTTGAATCCCTTGCGGGCCGCCGCCGCGAAGGACTTGACTGCGGCCTCGTAGCCTTCCGCCTCCTTCTCCTCGGACTTCGCCTCGACGGCCTTCTCGGCGGCGAACGCCTTCTCCGCCGCGTCGAGCGCCTCCATGCGCGCGATCTCGGACTTGATGTCCTCGAACTCGGCGTTCAGGGACTTGAACTTCTCCGCGTCCTCTTCCGACTTCATCTCGTCGTACTTGGCACGGAGGGCGTCTTTCGCCTCTTTGAGGTTCTTGAACTTCATGCTTTCAGCTCCTTATCGTTCGATGGTCGCCAGGAACGCCGCAGCAAGCGCCTTCGCCCTGGAAATGGAATGGGCGCCTTCCGGCGCCCCAGCTGCTTTCTCTTCGGTTTTCGCTTCGGCCGGCCCGCTCGGCTCTTCGCCGTCGAGCAGGTACTCCTTCTTCGTGCCCGCCCCGCGCTGCGCGGGGATGGCGACGAACGACAGCTCGTAGGCGTCGCTGATGTCGCTCAGCGTGAAATGGCACGCCTCGCCGTCGTACTCCTTGCCCCAGCGGTGCTCGCACCACGCCTTGCGGCGGTCGATGCCGCAGATCGAGCACGTGACGGACTCCGGCATGAAGGAGACCGATACCTCCTTCTTGATGCCGCCCTTGATCTCGGCGATCACCTGCGAGTTCGCCTCGTTGTCGAGCGTGTAGCACTTGACCACGAGCTGCTTGAGCGGCAGGCCGTCGGACGTCTCGCCGTCGGCGTCCTCCACCTCGGCGGCGTAGACGCGGGCGAACTGGTTGTCGGCTCGCGGCGAGTGGTCCTTGATGACGGTCTTGCCGACGAACAGCTCAGCGAGCTGCCCGAGCGCCTTCTCGTCGAAACGCTCGAAGTCGCGGTCGATGTCGTTGTCGCACGCGACCACCTCGAACGTGTAGACGTCGCCCTTGTCGAGCGGTTCGAGCGCGATCGCGTTGATCGCGGCCATGTCGGCGTCGCCCGCCTCCATGGACTTGACCATGCCGCCCTTGCGCATGTACTTGTCGCTACCCATTTGCTTCACCCCCTCCCGAAGGCTCCGCAGGCGGCTCCTCCTGGGAACCCTGCTGTAGGTACTGTTGCCCCGCCATACCGATGGGTATGAGGTTTCCGTTGCCGAGCAGCACGTCCCCGTCGGGGTCGGCGGGGAGCTTGAGCCTCTGCCGCGCCTCGTTCGGGGTGAACTGCCCGGATTCGATGGCTATCTTGTTGGCCTCGACCGTGGTCTTGAAGTCGCTGCGCAGCATCACAGACGTGTCGAACTCGCAGAAGTACTCCTTGTTGCGCATGCGGTCGGTGAGCGCCTTGTAGGTGACCTCGTTCTCGTAGTCCTTGAGGATGTAGAGCATCGTGTCGGTGTAGAAGGCCTCCTGCTGCGCCTGCGATGACGCGTAGGAGGTCTTGGTCATGTCGCCTATCTGCTGCGGCTTGATGCCGAACGCGGACGCGATCTGCACCGCGCTGTACTTCTTCAGCTCCTCGAACTGGGCGTCGGTGAGCTTGGTGTTGAGCGGCTGGAGCGTCGTCCCCACCGGGATGGGGATGATGTTCCTCACGCCCTCGTCGGCGAACTCGCCCTTGGCGTACTTCTCCATGTTGCTCGTGAACGTGAGCACGGCCTTGTCGTCGAGGTTGCTCGTGTACTGGAGCACCGCCTTGGCGGTGAGGCCGCTCGATATGAGCTCGTTCTGGAAGCCCTGCGCCTCGACGGCGCCGCCGACGAGCTTCCTCAGGCGGTCGATGAGCGGGATGCCCATGATGCCGTCGTCGGTGTCGGAGCTCCTGAAGTGCATCACCTCGTAGCTCTTCAGGATCAGGTTTCGCCCGCCGTGGCTGTAGAGGTAGTAGACGTCGGGAACCTCGTCGAGCAGCGCCGCGTCGTCCCACCACACGTCGACCTCGTTTGTCGGCATGAGCCACAGCTGCGGCGGGTCGCCCTTGGTGTTGCCGCCCGTTATGCGCACGTAGGCGTTGCCCGTGTGGTTGCGGTACTGCTCGACGGCCGACCAGAACGACGTGGCCGTCATGTACGGGTTCGGGCGCAGGCACAGCGTGCTGTAGAGCGGGTGGTCGTACGCCGTGACCACGCCTCCGTTCGGCATGCGCCGCATCAGCTTCAGCGGCAGCTTGCCGAGCGTCTCCCTGAGAATCTTCGTGCAGGCGTAGTACGTGGCCTCGCCCATGGCGTCGCCGTCGACGTCCGGGTCGATGCCCAGGAAGTGCGCGAGGCTCCTCCACTCGGACACGGCGGACTCCCTCGCACCCTTGGCGATCTCCGCGACCTCCGACTTTGAGTAGAACCCGAGCGACCTCATGAGCGCGTTCGCGGCCTTTCCCATCCCTGCACCTCCTTTCGTTTACCAGTTCATGAGCTCCATGTAGCGGCGGAGCTCCACGTCGGCGTCCACGACCTCGGAATCCCGCTGCACGAGGCGCGCGTAGTGCGCGTCTATGCAGGCGTCCACGGGGTCGATGCGCCGGGTCTTTCCGGGCTTCTTGTCGACCTTCACCTCGTCGAAGCTGTTCCTCACGAGCTGCGCGTTCAGGAACGACCAGCTCATGAGCTCGTTGCGCTTGTCCATGGAGTACTTGCCGCTCTTCACGAGCAGCTGGACGTCCACTGTGGCGTCGTTGAGGTTCTTGGCCGACTGCACGACCTTGATGAGGGGCGCGCCCAGGACCTCCAGGTCCTCGGTGAACGCCTCCGCGTTGTGGGGGTCGTACCCCACGGCCTGCACCTTGAGGCCGTATTCCTCCACCACGTCGGCCAGGTGCCTGACGACCGCCTTGTAGTCGATGCGGAAGTCGGTCTCGCCGCCTATGACGGTTATGAGGCCCTGCTGCTCCCACACGTCGTACGGGGCGACGTCGGTCTGTATGTGCTCCGACATGCGCCCGCGCGGCATGAAGCTGTGGCTGTAGGCGTAGGCTCCGCCCTCGTCGTCGTCGAACTCGATGGAGTAGGTCGTGAGGTCGCCGCCGCTCGAAAGGTCGACGCCTATCCAGCAACGCTCGCCCCTGAAGTCGTCGAGCGTGAGGGTGGTCTTCGCGCCCTTCCAGTCCTCTGGCGCCACGAACGTGTCCTCGGTCTTCGTAACCCACACGTTCATGCACTTGGTGAGGAAGTCGCGCAGCTCGGAGCCGCCCATGGCCTTCGCCGTCGCCGCGTCGGTGCGGAGCTGCTCGAGGCCCTTCTCGGTGGTCGCGGAGAGCGGGTTGCTCTTCACCCACACGGACTCGTCGAACGGGTCGTCCCCGTCGTCGAGCGCGTATATGTCGACGAAGAAGTCCTCGGCGGTGACGCCGCCTCGCAGGATGTTGCACGCGAAGGTGTCCATCTCGTAGGCGAAGGAGTCGACCTCCTTGCCGCGCGTGGTGATCATGGATACCAGCGTCTCGTCGAGGTTTCGCGTGCCTCGGTAGAGCGCCTGGTAGATGGAGTTGTCCTTCATCTGGTGGAGCTCGTCGAGTGACGCGAACAGCGGTCGGAAGCCGTCGTCCAAGCCCTCTTCCTTGGAAAGGGCCTTGATGACGCAGTTCGTGTTGAGCGCGGTTATCTCGGACTTGTACTCCTTGACCTCGAACCACTCGGAGAGGTCGGGGTCGCCCTCGATGAACTTCTTCATCTCCTCCCAGACGATCTTCGCCTGGCGCTTCTTGGTCGCCGCCGTGAACAGCTTGCCGTAGCGGTACCCGCTGAACGCGGCGATGTAGGTGCCGAGTATGCCGTTCTCGAACGACTTGCCCTGCTGGCGCGACACGCTCTTGTAGCGGCGCCTGAACCTGCGGTAGCCGTTGCGATTCTTCCAGCCGAACGTGCACCCGATGTCGAAGACCTGCGAGCCCATCAGCCTCACGGGCCTCTTCTCGAACCCCTCGACGATCGTCATGGTCTCGGCGTAGTCGACGACGTCGGCCGCCGCGCCGGGGTCCCACACGTAGGGGAAGTCGTCGGTGTCGGCGCGCCTCAGGTCGTCGAGGTGCCGCTTGCACGCGAGCATGTGCAGCTCGCCGCACGGGACCTTGCCGCCGACGACCGCCTGCGCGTACTCGGTTACGCGGTCCCTCATCGCCCGTTCGCGACCTGGAACCTGGCGAACCTGTTCTCGGGCTTGTCCTGCTCGGGCTCCCGAAGGTCGAACCTTAGCCGCGCGTCCACGGTCAGCCCTATCGACTTCGCGCTCGTGTCGACGCACTTGAAGGCCGCGTTCTTGAGCCTCTGCATCGACTCGATGGTCTTGAGCTCCTCCTTGTCCCTGCGCGCCTTGCGCAGGGCCGAGCTCGCCGCTATGTACTCGTCCTCCTCGATGACGTAGCGCGCGACCGCGTCCACGTCGAGGTCGGTGCACAGCTGCTCGCTCGCGGCCCTGAGGAGTGACACAATCTCCGAGTACCTGCTCTTCAGCTTCTGCGTCGCCAGGTATCTCGGGGGCGCCATGTGGTCGGTCGTTCCGCCGATCGCGGCCTCGCGCGCTCTGCGCGCCTCCTTCTCGGCGTTGGAGATGTGGACGCGCCTCTTGCTCTCCTGCACCGCCAGGGGCTTCGCTTTCCTACCGCTGTTCGCCACCGCGTTTCACCTCCTCACACATGGAATTGGCCGAACTCCCTCCCGTGCGCCTTGTTATGGCATTTGACGCACAGGAGCCTGAGGTTGGACTGGTCGAACCGCCGCCGCCACCCTTCCTCGGTCTGTATAGGCTGGACGTGGTGGACGTCGGTGCCGACGGCCCCGCACTCCTCGCACCTGTGCCCGTGGTCGACGGCGTACTGGCGGCTCGTCATCCGCCATTCCCTCGATTTGTAGAAGCGGCGATACCTCGGGTCCTCTTTCGCCTGCCGCTTCTCGTACTCGCGCTTGTAGTCGCGCCGCTCGGCGCGCTCGCGCTTGACCTCGGCCTCGCACTCTGAGCAGTACCGAAGGCCCCCGAGCTGGGGCTTCAGGCGCTTGCAGCGCGGGCACACGGTGAACCTGAGGTCAGGCAAGGTACTTCGCCACCACGAAGCCGCCGTCGGCGAGCTCGCGCCAGCCGTCCTCCTCCGGGTACGCCATCACGGAGCCGTGGTTGGAGATGGACCCGACGATCTCCGATTCGAGCGACTTCGCCTCGCGCACGTTGAGGCCCTGGAAGTCGCCCACCTCGACGGTCGCCTCCTCCAATGCCGGGCGCCATTGCTCCGCGGGCTGGGGCGCCTCCTCTTCGGGCGCCTGCTCGGCGGGTTGGGCCGAAGCCTCTTCGGGCGCCTGCTCGGCGGGCTTCTCGGCTTTCGCGGCGGGGGCCTTCTTGCGCGTCTTGCGCGCCGGCGCCTTCTTCTCTTCGGTTTCCATCGCGTATCACTCCTTTTCATTCGCTTTTCGCATGGAAAGAGCCGTTTCTATGCGGTTTTCGGGTGCTTTTGATTTTGGTTTGCCGGTATTTGGGCATGAAAAAAGCCGCCCCATCGGGACGGCCTCAATGCCTGAAATGCTACTTACAGCATATCACGGCGGTATTGCACTTTTTTACACACTTTTCTGATGTCTATTATCCATTGCGAGAATAATCTATCTCCCAGATTAAGGGCGCTTTTTGCGCGTTTTCTTCCCCGCGCGCCGTTCCCCCTGGTCAGAGCCTCAGAAATCGGATACCCCCTGGGGTATCGAAGGAGGGTCCCCATGGACGCGCGCGTGCATGCGCGTCACGCGGGCGTGCGTCGTGCGTGCGGGCGGCGGGCGCGTGCGCGTCATGCG
>NZ_WAJR01000034.1 GCF_008831035.1 Ellagibacter isourolithinifaciens
CGTCGGTTTGATGACACAACCTGTCGGAAGAAATCATCGGGTGATGATAGAAAGGCCCAAGTCGGGAAAGATTTTCCTGGCTTGGGCCTTCATTGCCTCTTGACAATGTTCTACTCATATTAAACAGTGGCGAAAAACCGAGTTGCCCTCCGCAATGTGCATCTCGGACACGACCCGCTACCCCCGCTTCGCGAACGTGGCATAAAAAACGAGGTGTCCCGACTCAAGGTACACGCCAAACGGGAAATTCTGGCACGAAAACCGAGATATCCCAAGAGGAAGGCCCCCAAACGAGGAGAAGCCGTCGAATAGAAATCGCCTCGAACGAAGAACCTCGCGGAGTTCGAGCCCTCTAGCCTGGAGATAAAAAAATCGCTGGCCTATTGTTCGACCAGCGATTGAATTCATGGTGGAGAATAGGGGGTTCGAACCCCTGACCTCATGGCTGCCAGCCATGCGCTCTCCCAGCTGAGCTAATTCCCCGTAAAAGGTGCATCGACTATACTAACAGAACGACGATTTCGGTCAAGCACTTTTTTGAAAAAGTTTTCAGCGAGTTTGCTGAAGCCGCACACAGCGGTCGCGACGCCGCCGGCGAGCGCAAGAGGTCGCCATGCCCCGATAAGCCGCACGCGAGAACACGCGCACGCCACCATCCCCTTCCTCCGCAAAAAACATATGGGAGTTTCAGCGCAATCTCCTCGAGCAATTTAGCGATAAAACCCACAGCCGGACGCCGACTCGACATGATGCCGCCTGCTGCAAGATTGCGCCAGCGCGAGGCGCGAGCCCGAAAAATATTCCCCCAGCGCCCCAACCGGCTCCATCGATCACTCGTGTACAAAATTGACGATAAGTTGTGAGGAAATAGTGATGCTGCCTGATTATCCCTCTTAGCTGTCCCGAAAGTGTCGCATCAAAGGCGAAATCGCGTCGCGTTATTCCTCAGATTCGTTCATTTTGAGGAGTTATACATAGTTTCTGCATAACATATCGTCGTCTTTGTACAGGGGTACCGTGCCCTACCCCAAAAACAAAAGCGCCGCCTCATTGCGCGAGGCGGCGCTTGGTGAATCGCACGCTTGAGAAGCCTGCCCCTGGGGTCAAGCCTTCTCGCGAGCGCTATTCAGCCTTCTCTTCGGCCTCTTCGCGCTTTGCAGCCTCCACATGGGCGATGATGTCGTCGAGTGCACCGGCGACGTCGTATTCCTCGACCTTGCCCTCGTCGCACAGGGCTGCGAACTTCGGATCGATCGGCAGCGTAGCCACTGCGGGGATGCCGTATTTCTCGGCAACGGCAGCACCCTGAGGCTCGCCGAAGATATGATGCTCCTTGCCGCACTCGTCACACTTGAAGTACGCCATGTTCTCGACCAGGCCCACAACGGGGACATCCAGGTCGTGCGCCAAATTGACCGCCTTGCCGACGATCATGGCAACAAGCTCCTGAGGTGCGGAAACGGTGACGATGCCGTCAACGGGCAGCATCTGGAACACCGTGAGGAACACATCGGAGGTTCCCGGAGGCATGTCGATCAGCATGTAGTCGACGTCGCCCCAGTTGGTCTCGTCCCAGAACTGCTTGATGATGCCGGAAACGACCGGGCCG
This sequence comes from Ellagibacter isourolithinifaciens, assembly GCF_008831035.1. Taxonomy (GTDB): domain Bacteria; phylum Actinomycetota; class Coriobacteriia; order Coriobacteriales; family Eggerthellaceae; genus Ellagibacter; species Ellagibacter isourolithinifaciens. The sequence goes on from NZ_WAJR01000034.1 coordinate 1,610, forward strand.
CGCCATGCGACGGGCATATCGCCCTTCGGGAGCATGAGGTTCACGGACATGACCTTGATGCCGCTGTCGGTGAGCGCCGGGTAGATGCCCGTCTCGTCAGCATGCAGCTTGTCGGTCACGCCGAACGTCTTCGGGATGGAGGGGCCGGTGACGTCCGCGTCCAGGATGCCGACGTTGAAACCCTTCTTGCGCAGCTCGCTTGCGAGCAGGCTCGTCACGAGGGACTTGCCAACGCCGCCCTTGCCGGACACAACGCCGATCACGTGCTTCACGTTGCTCGCCGCGTTGGTCGTGTACTTGGAAGGTGCCGTGCGCTCGCCGCAGCCCTCAACGCCGCAGCTGCCGCACGAATGCGAGCACTCTTGTTCTTCTGCCATAAGGCTTCTCTCTTTCTCGTCGTCTAAGCCAAAGGCCGCTCCCCCTGGCGCGACCACCGTTACGAGTCACATGGTATCACAACAGTAGCAATTAAAGAGGCGGCCGAAGCCGCCTTAAGGTTTTGCTATTTGATTGTTGAAATGGCCTTCGCCTTTTACTCGTCTTCGGGCTTTTCCGATGCGTAGAATGTCGCGTCGTCGAACACTTCCTTCAGGCTCTTGCCATCGACGAAGGGAATGTCGAGGAACTCGCCGACCGTCGGCACAAGCTCGCTGCAATCGACGTAGTGGCCCTTTTCGTTTTTCCGGGAGGTGTCCTGCGCGCGCCAGTACCGATCGTTCACATCGGTGAGGTAATAGCTCGCTCCATTGACGTCCATGTACACCGAATGCTTGGCGCGCAGGTACATGGGCATATCCTCAAAGGATATTTCGAGAGCATCGACCGCCTTGGTTCCCATAAGCGACCCCTTTCTTCGGGTTTACCTTGGGAACATGATATCAAGAAGCGCGCGGACTTTTAAGGGTTGGGCGAAGAAATAGCGAGCGCCAGGCGCTTTTTCGAAATCCCACGTGAAAGTGGCTATATCACGCCCCCGGGCGTAGCTATTCAGCAGGGGAAAACGAGTCGGGAGTTGGCGGGGCGACGCGACGGGAATCGCCTCGGGGGCGCGGCTCGTGTGTCCCGAAATGGGAACGTGACGCCCGCGAAGGTTGCGCCGATCGCGGGCGTCACGCCGTCTTACGCGCCCGAGCGCGCCGAGCGCCGGAAGCGGCGCACGCGTAGGAAGTCTCCCGCAGCGGGAAGGATGTCAGCGGCGTCGGCAGCGGTCCTAGCGGTGATCCCAACGTCGGCAGCGACATGGGTCGCGGGGTCAGCGGCGGCCACGGCGTCGGTGCGGGTCGCGATCCCAGCGCCTTCCCCAACCCCAACCTCGACATCAACCGAGAAGCGATAGATTCCGCACGAGCGATTCGCCACGGGTACGGGAACCGGCGCGGGATCGGGGTCGCCCTCCGTGGAATCGGGCAACCATGCGAGATTGCGCACGACAACGCGGGAAATAGGCACCCGCGGGCTGAGAATCTCGAGCTCCTCCCCTTCCGCAAAGCGATTGCGACAGCGCGCAACGATGGTGCGGGTCTCGAGGTCGGCGGTGATGACGTCGGCTACGTGCATCGCCTGCTGCTCGTAGCCATCGTAGTTAGGAGCCTGCTCGGCCTCGCCGAAGAAGAACCCCGTCCCATACGGGCGATGCGACACCGCTTCCAGCTCTGCAGCGAAATCGGCGGCCGGCGAGCCGTCGAGCACCTGCCGATACGCGTTCACCACGCTGGCCACGTAAAACGCCTTCTTGTTGCGCCCTTCGATCTTGATGGAGTCCACGCCCGCCGCTCGCAACGCGTCAAGGTGCGCAAGCATGTTCATATCCTTCGCGTTCATGATGAACGTGCCGCGGCCGTCCTCCTCGATGGGGAAATGCTCACCCGGGCGCTTCTCCTCCTCGAGCGTGTAGCTCCAGCGACAGGGCTGCGTGCAGTGCCCGCGGTTGCCCGAGCGACCGGTGAGATAGGAGCTGATGAGGCAGCGCCCCGAGACCGCCATGCACATGGCGCCGTGCGCGAACGCCTCGATTTCCATGTCTGCCGGCATGTCCTCGCGCATGCGGGCGATATCGTCAAGCGACATCTCCCGCGCGCACACCACGCGGCTCGCGCCCAGGCTATACCACACGCGCGCCGCCTCGGAGTTGGCGACGGACGCCTGGGTTGACACGTGGAGTGCAACGCGTGGAGCCACGCGACGGGCGATGGCAGCCGCCCCCAAGTCGCCGATGATGAAGGCGTCGACCCCTGCCGCATCGAGTGCGCGGAAATAGTCGGGCAGCGCAGCCAGGTCACCTTGCTCCATGAGGATGTTTGCGGTGACGTGCACCTTCACGCCCGCGGCGTGGGCGATTTCCACCGCAGCGGGAATGTCTTCGAGCACAAAGTTCGCCGCGCGGGCGCGCATACCGAAGCGATCTGAGGCCAGGTACACCGCGTCCGCGCCGAAGCGTACGGCAGCGCGCAGCTGTTCGATACCCCCTGCAGGCGCAAGGAGCTCCATATTGCGTTGGGTATTCAGATGATCACTCTTCCGCTCGTCTAAAGCACGCCTGCGCGCTACGCCATTTCCACCTGAGGGCCTTGCGGCGTGTCCTTGATCGTAAGGCCGAGCGCTGCCATGCCATCGCGCACGGCGTCGGCGCGGGCCCAATCCTTCGAAGCGCGCGCCTCGGCGCGAAGGGCCACGAGCGCCTCGACGGCCTCGGTTGCGTTGCCGCCCGCGTACCCGGCGAGCTCGGCGGCAAGATCGACGACCTCGACAGGATAGGCGTCGCCCTCGGCAGTGGCCGCCACAACGTCGATGCCGAACACGCCCATGAGCTCGGCGATCGAGTCGCGCGCGGCAATGAGCGCCGGCACGTCGGCCGCGGTGGGCTCCTTGCCTGCAATCGCGCTGTTCACGTCACCAACCAGGGTAAACACCGCGCCCAGTGCGGCGGGTGCGTTGAAGTCGTCGTCCATCGCGTCGACGAAGGCCGCGCGCGCCGCCTGCGTTGCCCCCTCGATCGCCGCAGCGTCGAGCGCGCACGCGCCCTCGGCCGTCGCGGACGCGAGCAGCCACTCAAGGTTCTTCACCGTGTTCTCGATGCGTGTGAGCGCCGCATCGGCCTCGGCCAAGCGGGCGTCGCCGAACACGAGCGGGCTGCGATAGTGCGTCTGCAGCATGAGCATGCGCAGCGTCTCGGGACGCACGATGTCGAGCGCCTCGTGCAGAAGCAGAAAGTTGTTGAGCGATTTCGACATCTTCTCGATCTCGCCGGTCTTCTCGTTGGCAATCTGGAGCATGCCGGAGTGCATCCAATGGCGCGCGAACGTGCAGCTGCATGCCGCCTCGCTTTGCGCGCGCTCGTTCTCGTGATGCGGGAACACCAGGTCAGCGCCGCCGCCATGGATATCGAAGGGAAGCCCCAGGTACTTGCGAGACATGGCCGAGCACTCGATGTGCCAGCCCGGACGCCCCTTGCCCCAGGGGGAATCCCACGAAGGCTCGCCGGGCTTGGCCGCCTTCCACAGCGCGAAATCGAGCGGGTCGCGCTTGCGCGCCTCAAGACCCTGGCCATCGGCGCGAAGCTCGCGGTGGCCCGATTCCATCTCGTCGATGTTGCGGCCCGAAAGCTCACCGTAGGCGGGATACGAGCGCACGCTGAAGTACACATCGCCTTCGACCTCGTAGGCGTGACCACCGTCGACGAGCTCTTGCACAAGCGCGATCATATCGGGAATCTCACCTGTGGCGCGCGGGCGCACGTCGGGGTCGAGCACGCCGGCCGCGTGCATGTCGTCGATGAACGCCTGGGTGTACTCGGCGGCAACCTCTGCAGCACTTCTACCCTCTTCACCTGCACGTTTAATGATCTTGTCGTCGACGTCGGTGACATTTTGCACAAACGTCACGTCGAAGCCGCGCCAGATGAGGTAGCGGCGAATCACGTCGAAGCTGATAAACGTGCGCGCGTTACCGATGTGGATGCGGTTGTACACGGTCGGGCCGCAGACGTACATGCTGATCTTGCCGGGCTCCTTCGGCTGGAACTCGACTTTTTGGCGCAGCTTAGTGTCGTAAATCTTAATCATAAGGTTCCTGATACTTTCTTGTGATAGCTGGGGAAGCGCTCGCTTGGCGGGCGCCTAGCCTTCTTCCAAATCCTCCGAGTTTACGGGATCGACATCGGCGAGCGCCTTCTTGAACTGCGGGCAGACCTCGTCGCGCAATGCGGCGATCTGCGCCTCCAGATAGTCGATGCGCGCGCAGTTGGAGCGATGCTGCTCTTCCACGATATCGGGAAGATTCTCCATGCGCTTCGCGGCGGCGGACTGCTCGCTGGTGACGCGCTTGCCGTCGCGCTTGACGATGCGCCCGGGGATGCCGACGACCGTGCAGTTGGGCGGCACGTCCTTCACCGCCACCGCGCCACCGCCGATCTTGGAGTTATCGCCGACGGTGATGTTGCCGAGCACCGCCGCGCCCACGCCCACGATGACGTTGTTGCCGAGGGTCGGATGACGCTTACCGGTCTCGTTGCCGGTTCCGCCGAGCGTGACGCCCTGGTAGAGCGTGCAATCATCGCCGATGATGGTTGTCTCGCCGATGATGACGCCCATGGCGTGGTCGATGAAGAACCGACGGCCGATCTGGGCACCCGGGTGAATTTCCACACCTGTCATGAAGCGAGTGAACTGCGACGATATGCGCGCGAGGCTCTTTAGGCCATGATTCCACAGCCAGTGCTCCACCACATGCGACCAGCGCGCATGGAGGCCCGGGTAGGTGAGCCAAATAACGAACGAGCTTTGCGCAGCAGGATCTCGCTCCTTAACAGCGCGGACATCTTCGGCGATCGTCTTGAAAATATTCATAGCAAACCCCTCTGTTCAAGTAGGATTATAGCAAACTCAATCCGTACATCGAACGAGAAGAGCCACCGCCGTAGCCGAAATGCCCTCTTCGCGGCCCTCAAAGCCCAAATGCTCAGTCGTGGTCGCCTTCACGCCCACGTTTTCAGGTGAGATACCCATCGCGCGCGCCAGATTCTCGCGCATCTGATCGCGATAAGGAGAAAGCTTCGGTGCCTGGGCCGCGATGACGCTGTCGACGTCGAGGATCTCGTATCCGCGCTCGCGCACGAAATCGGCAACGGCGGCGAGCAGCTTCATGGAGTCGGCGCCTTCGTAGGCGGGGTCAGTGTCGGGGAACAGCTTGCCGATGTCCCCTCCGCGAACGCCGCCCAAAAGCGCGTCGGCCACCGCATGCGCGAGCACGTCGGCGTCGGAGTGCCCGAGAAGGCCCCGCGTATGGGGAATGTCCACGCCGCCCATGATGAGCTTTCGCCCTTCCACGAGCTGGTGAACATCGTAGCCTTGACCAATCCGGAGGTTCCTAGGGTCCATCGGTTATTCCTCCGGCTGTTTCAGGTAGAGCGCCCGCACGGCGGCGGCGAGCATCATGTAGTCCTCGGGCACCGTGAGCTTGATGTTGTTGCGCTTGCCTTCCACCACGAGGACCTTGCCACCGAGGCGCTCGATAAGCGACGAATCGTCGGTCCCCACGAAGCCATCGGAAAGCGCGCTCGCATGCGCACGGCGATAGATTCCCGTGCGGAAGACCTGCGGAGTCTGCGCATCCCAGAACACCCGACGATCGGGCGTGCCCATGATGACGCCGTCTTCCACAATCTTCAACGTATCAACCGCAGGGTGCCCCACGATGACGCCATCGCAATCGATGTTGCCCTTGCAGGTATTGATGGTGTGCAAGATGAGCTCGGGGGAAACGAGCGGGCGCGCGCCATCGTGCAAGACGACGTAGTCGTACTCGTCGGTGACGTACTCGAGGCCGGAGAACGCCGACTCCTGGCGCGAGGGGCCCGAGGGCGCGACCACGATGGGCGTAACGAACGGGAACGGGTTGATTGCGCGGTTGAGATATTCCTCCTGGCGGTCCTCGGGGCACACGATGACGATGAGCCCCACGTCGCCCACGGCGTCGAACGCCTCTGCCGACCAGGTGAGAATGGGCTTCCCGGCGATTTCGACGAGCTGCTTGCCGCCTTCGCGACCGAAACGCTCGCCCGAACCGCCCGCCAGGATGATGGCGGCCGTCTTCGGCTTGGGGTCGACAACGCCCTGCAGGCCGCACACCGTTTTCGTGAGCGCATCGAAGTCGAGGTCATCGAACATCGCGTCCGGCACATCGAGCACGGAGGGCGTGTAGATGGGGTCGATCGTTTTCGGCATGAGAGTCCTTCCCTTGTTCGTCGGGTCGCGAAGATGCGAGCGCGAGCGCGCCGCCGGCAATCCGGCGTATCGTTTGCCTGCTATTCTACGGCAAGCAGCTCGCGAGCGGAGACATTCCGCATAACAAGTTGAAAGAGGCTACGGGCTGCGCGCGGGTGCGGGCGCGGGATGCGGGGCGCGAACGGTGGCAGGCTGCGGGCGGGAGGTCACGCGGGTGGGTAACCCCGCTCGGATGTAGCAGTCCACCAACTTCGCGGTCAACAGAACGAGTTGATGGTCGCGCCATCGGCGTATCTGTCCGCAAAGCGCTGTTTGAACTCGGCAGAGCAATCCTTGCTCAGCAAATCAATCCCCTAACGCAGAAGACCCCTATAGGAGAGGCAGAGCATTGTCTGTCCAACTATAGGGGTTCACTGCAGAAATGGGAGGCAGTTCAATATAGGTACCCGCCTGATGGGTTTGCCATGCGCTCGCAGCGTGGCGTTCGCCAGCACGCACTCGCGCACGCCGCCCAGCCCGCTTGGGGGACTCGTGCGCTAGTCTGCGGCGCCGCCCGACGCCGTGCCGCCGCCTGAGCCCGCGCTCGGCAAGCCAGCGTGGCCCAAATCGTAGTTCGTGAGCAGAAGCTCGGCATCGCGCGCGATGCTGTCGCGCTTGCGCGGCGCGGGAACGACGCCCGACCCCTGCTTGAATTCGAGATTCTCGCCGGACTCGTCCACGTCCACATCCACGATGGAACCGCTCTGCCACTTGCCTTCCAGAATCTGCTCGGAAAGCGGATCCTCCAGCAAGCGCTGGATCGCGCGGCGCAGCGGACGGGCGCCGAACGTCGTGTCGGTGCCCTCCTTCGCGATGAGCTTCGTCGCCGCGGGCGTCAGGTTGATCGACATGTTCTGCGCAATCATGCGCTCGCGCAAATCGGCCACCATAAGCTCGACAATCTGGGCGATCTGCTCGTCGGTGAGCGACTTGAACACGATAATCTCGTCGATGCGGTTCAAGAACTCGGGCCTGAACAGCTTCTTCATCTCGGCCATCACGCGGCTTTTAATCTCCTTGTCGGAAAGCCCCGCACGGTCGTTGCCGGAAAAGCCGAGCGGCGTCGTCTGCGCAATCTCGCGCGCACCGACGTTCGACGTCATGATGATGACCGTGTTGCGGAAGTCGACGGTGCGGCCCTGCGCATCGGTCAGGCGCCCTTCCTCGAGAATCTGCAGCAGGATATTGAAGACATCGGGATGCGCCTTCTCGATCTCGTCGAAGAGCACGACCGAGTACGGCTTCTGGCGCACAGCCTTCGTGAGCTGACCGCCCTCGTCGAAGCCGACGTAGCCCGGGGGCGAGCCCACCAGACGGCTCACGCTGTGCTTTTCCATATACTCGGACATGTCGAAGCTCAAAAGCGCGTCCTCGGAATTGAACAGGAACTCGGCGAGCGCCTTGGAAAGCTCGGTTTTGCCCACGCCGGAAGGCCCTAAGAAGATAAAGCTGCCCGCTGGACGCTTCGGGTCCTTCAAGCCCGCGCGGCTGCGGCGGATGGCCTTCGAGAGCGCCGTCACGGCCTCGTCCTGGCCGATGACGCGCTCGTGCAGCACGCTTTCCATGCGAAGGAGCTTCTCGGTTTCGGCCTCAGTCAAGTTGGAAACCGGCACGCCCGTGGTCATGGAAACCACATCGGCGATGTCCTTCACCGTGACCTGGGACACCTGTTTGGAGGTATCTTCCTCCCACTTCTTTTCGGCCTGCTCGCGCTCGGTCTTGAGCTTGCTTTCCTTGTCGCGAAGCTCGGCTGCGGTCTCGAAATCTTGCGCGCCGATGGCCTTGTCCTTCTTGGAGCGGACCTCGCGCAGCTTATCGTCCAAATCGCGCAGCTCCTTGGGCAGCGTCATGTTGCGAATGCGCATGCGCGCACCAGCCTCGTCGATCACGTCGATCGCCTTGTCGGGAAGAAAGCGGTCCTGGATGTAGCGGTCAGACATCTCCACGGCTGCCTGGAGCGCCTCGTCGGTGAAGTGCACCTGATGGTGCGCCTCATAACGATCGCGCAGACCGCCCAGGATGCGGATGGCCTGCTCCTCGTTGGGCTCACCGACGGTGATGGGCTGGAAGCGGCGCTCGAGCGCGGAGTCCTTCTCCAGATGCTTGCGGTACTCGTCGATGGTCGTGGCACCGATGACCTGAATCTCGCCGCGCGACAGCGGCGGCTTCAAGATGGCCGCGGCGTCGATGGAGCCCTCGGCAGAGCCCGCGCCGATGAGCGTGTGCATCTCGTCGATGAACAGGATGATGTCACCCGCGTCCTGCACCTCTTTGATGCACTTCTTCAGGCGGTCCTCGAACTCGCCGCGATACTTGCTGCCCGCCACAAGCGCAGACACGTCAAGCGTGAACAGGCGCTTGTTTCGCAGAAGGTCGGGTACCTGGTTCGCGACGATAAGCTGCGCGAGCCCTTCCACGACTGCGGTTTTGCCGACACCGGGCTCACCGATGAGCAGCGGGTTGTTCTTCTGGCGGCGCGAGAGCACCTGCATGACGCGCTCGATCTCGCCCGCACGGCCGATGACTGGGTCGAGCTTGCCGTCGGATGCCTTCTTGGTAAGGTCGGTGCCGAACTCCTTGAGCATGCTATCGGGGGACGGCCCCATCGCATCGAAAGCGCCGCGGCCGGCATAGACCGGGCTCTGCCCCACCAGATCGTTCAAGGCGCCGCGGATATCATCGCCCTTCACGCCCAGGCGGCCGAGCACGTCGAGAGCCGTTCCCTCGCCCTCGCGCACGATGCCCAAAAGCAGGTGCTCAGTCGAGATGTAGGACTGCCCCATCTGCATAGCCTCGCGCAGCGAGTTCTCGAGCACGCGCTTCACGCGCGGAGTGAAGGAAAGGTGCCCGGACACATCGGCGTTCTCGTCGATGGTCACCACCTGGCGGATGGCCTGCACCACCGCGTCGTATTTGATATTCAGACGCTCGAGCGCCTGAGCGGCAAGGCCCTCTTTTTCCTGAATCAGCCCGAGCAGGATATGCTCGGTGCCCACATAGGGCTGGTGAAGGCCGCGGGCCTCGTCCTGCGCCAGCACGAGCACCTTGCGCGCCTTGTCAGTGAACTTGTCAAATGACATGTATCCTCGTTTCTCACAAGGTCGTTTGTTTGCGATTCATACTAGCACTCTTGTCAAGTGAGTGCTAACTCGGGGGCTCTTCACTATCAAGCCTACAAGAAAAGGTGCCCGGATGGAGCGCCTTAGCGGACAGAAGCTTCCCATATCAGCTCAAGATATGGACAGCCCTAGGATTGCCCCTGCAAATAACTACTCGGATTTCGTACCGTTAATGAAATCTATCAAAGGAGTTAAGTTTGACGAACAGAATAGGTAGGCACCGTCATCTTGCGCAGAAACCAGATTTGCCGCTTTAAAACAACCTTGAATCACCACGCCGGAAACGCATTGTTTTCCGAAACTGCCTGCCCATTTCTTTACTTTATCCACCGCCTCATGATTGAGTCGCTTGAACGAATTTACTTCGCTATTCGAAACTTTGCACTCAAGACACATTATTCTGCCGTCATAGAGTCCCAAAACGACATCGGCCTTCGTCCCCGCCACCAAGGTCTCCCTGTCGAATAGCTCTCCTTTCCCGGGACCATTCGACAGCAATTCGAACGACTTGCTCGCAACGCTTTTCAGCCCGCATCTCGCTATTAACGCCTCGCGAACAGCCTGCTCTTGTCTTTTGCTCGAAGACCCTCTCATGAGGGTTTTCGTCTTTTGTTCAGCCGCCAAAGCCGCAACAGCAACAGCTGCGGCATGCCTCTCGCTATCGGTAGGAGCTGTATCCGCATCAAGCCACGAGAAAATATCCCTATTCAAATTTCGCTCAAGATAGCCGAGCGCAGATTGGCTGAGCCCGATGTCGGAAAATTTACTCGCCGACACTGTACCGGTATCGGATAAATTCTTGAAATCATCCTCACTTACGGTCGGCCTACACATATTTCTGAGCGTTTGGAGATATCCGGAAATGAGCAATTCTTGGCCGCTTTCCGACGACAGCGACCTCAAAGCCTTTGTGCGTTCAAAAACTGCTTCAACGTCTTCGAGCGCCTTTTCGAAGCTTTCGTGATAGCGCTCCGCGAGGTGATTCTCCGCTTCATGTCGAGCTCTGACGAAATCCTCCGTCATCGTAAGAGACATCTCAACCAATTCAAGCCATGTGTAGCGCTTCGGCAAATCATCAGTCATTTCAATCACCCTTCAAGCACTTCAAGAGGGGGAACCATGATAGCTTCGACTTCCCTCGGTTCGTATTTCACTAACCCGCCGCAATACACCCTGCCATCCGCTGAGTTCACATTCAAGTTCAAATATTCAGTTAGATTGCTCAGAGCATGTTCGGATAACTTGACTTTAGGATACAGGCCATGAATGGTATTGAGCATGGGGAGGCTTTTATCGTTCTTAACGAAAGTCGGGCCTGACCTGGACATATAAGTCATCATTACGGCCGGTGCCTTTGGCGGCTTTATAGACCACCACGCTCTACGGCTTCTTGCGATATATCCCTGATCGACGCCCTTCGTCAACCCGTCCTCCAGTATCCTCGCAGCCGCAGTTCTCAATGGCTCTGGCAACGATTCCAAATTGTCAGGCAAAACAATCAATTTTTTTAGCGCTTCCGGGTGGTTTTGAGCTTCGCAGTCGCCCATGATTTCTTTGGCCCGAGAGACGATAGGGACAGTCAACTCCTCAGGCACATCCCCTAAATCCCTATCGGGCCTCACCCAAAAATTATTATTTCCCGTCACAACTCCACGATGCACCGAGACCATAGACCCTAAGGGAACTAATTCACGTCCGCGATTTCGTCGGTCAATCTTTGAAGAATCGAGCAGAGGAAACCACCTGTCGGAAGAGCGCAACTCTCGCAAATTAACGAGCCTGAGATCTCCGTTCGGGGCTACAACGTCAACAGCTTCTCTGTCGAAATCTGAAAAAGCAAAGGCAATCGCAGTCGAGTTGGTACCTGCAAACACCTGCAATTTCCTGTCAAAGAGTTGGATTTTTTCTATAGGCAGTTTTTCAGTAAGCAGCTTTCTAACAAAAGACCCGTATCCGATATCCAACCATTCGGCGCTTGTTAGAAGTTCGGCATAGTCGCCCTTTTGCCATAATTCCGCAATGTGAGCAATAAAATGCACGTGTAGTCCCGACAGAGCGCTTGCAGAAACACCAAGCCTTTCCGCCGTTTGCTTAAGACGGTTTTTCTCTTCTTTAGTTATCTCGTGGTGACGAACATAGGGAGGATTACCTATCCATAGCGTCTTTCCTCGCCCCGACGGCAATTCGAAGTCCATGAAATTCAGATTCAATATCTTTATATTCTTATCCAAATGATTTCTTCGAACGTTTTCAGCGCACATCTCGCATGCAAGAGAAGAGCTGTCTACCGCATAAATAACGGCATTGGGGAATGCACGAGCGGCAGCTAGAGCAAATCTACCGCTTCCACATCCGCAATCCACAACAATGTCTGGATCGATATTCGATTTTGCATCCGAAATCATCATTTCCACAATGCGGAGAGGGGTGTAGACGCTGCCATTTTTTCGCCGTTCGGCAGCCGAATGCGACGCAATGTAGTTATCGCCGATTGGGTCACCAACTGTCCAAATCTGGTCTTTGTCCTTTTGGACCATTTCTCACCCCCCACATTTCTGCATATAGCGCTAAGGCAAAGCTGCCGAGCCGATTGATAAGTACGCAAGCCGTAAGTAAAACGAATTATACCCGTTGGGCAACGTCGGAAATAGTTGTGCAACAACAGGCTGCACGGAATCGAAGCCAAAGGCGCCCCGGACGGGCTCGCTCGGGAAGAACCCTCGAGTCTGCTAAACTAAGAAGTCACTCGTAAAGTAATCGATACCGAAGAGTCCGCAAGGAAAAAGGCCTTGAAACACCTGGAGAGCGACACCGCCATTAAAGAGGCGCTTTTGCGCGTCATGCGCTCGCGCACCCTCGATTCCGTAAGCGTCGCGGAACTCGCACGGCAGGCGCAGGTAAGCCGTACAACCTTTTACGCCCATTTCAACAACGTGTACGAAGTGTTTCAAGCGCTCATCGGCGATTACATGGCCGACGTGCAGTCGCTCGACGGCCGCCTCTCGGACATGAGGCCGCATGCGCCCCGGACCTACCCCGATTCCAACGGCGTCGCGGACGGCCCTGGCGAAGCGCGCCCGTCGTGCCGAACCGGCTGCATCGCGATTCCCTATTGCCAAAAAATCCGTAGCGCCGGAAAGTACGCGCCCGTCGTCGCCGACCCGCGGTTCCTTCCGGAACTTCTTCGGTCCGATCATTCGATCGACAGGGAATTCTTCTCCGAACGACTTGCCGGCTCGAGCCTTTCGCGACGGCAGATCAAGGCGCTCTGCGTCTTCCAGATGAGCGGATGCCACGCGCTCGCGACGTCCGGCCTTGCCTCAGAGGGCGATTGGCCCGAGCTTCAGGAGACCATCGACGCGTTCATCGACGGCGGAATCACCGCCCTTGGGAAAAAGCATGCAGCGCTTACAGGAACGCAAGCAGCTGAACAAGGGGTATCGTGACCACGCTCGCAATAAGCGTGACGACGGTCATCCCCGCCGCATAGTCCCCTTCATGCCCATTTTGCTTCGCGATCATGGGAACGACGGTCATGATGGGAAGCGACATGATGACCACCATCGCGATGCAGAATTCCTGAGGCAGGCCGATCGCCTGCATGATATGCCCTCCGACAACGGGCAGCAACACCATTTTCACCGCGATGCCGACGTAGAGCTCCGGGCAGCGCAACGCCAGGCTCCATTTGCTGAAGCAGAGCATCGCCCCCAGATACATCATGCACAAAGCACTCGTTGCGCTTGAAATCGTAGCAAGCGTGTCGCAAATGACCTGGGGAAACCGTACCTGAAGCACGATGCAGGCAAGAGCGAGCGCCAACGCGACGATGTTCGGCGTAAGAAAGCTTCTCGGGCTGAAGCGCGCCTTTCGATCGCGCGCCGTCGCAAGCCAAACGCCGAACGTCCAAAACACCGCCTGATCGACAATGGAGAAAAGGGCCAAGTACAAAAGCCCCGTGCCGGGAAAAAGCGCCGAGAGCAACGGCATCCCGACGAACCCCGTGTTGCCGAAAACGAAGCAGAGCATGAACACCCGGTCGCGATCGGGGCGGATGCGCATCACCTTCGCGATAAGGAAAGTCACCGCGGTAATCGACGCGTAGAAGACCACGGAGAAGACGATGGCCAACGCATTGTCCGCAACCATTTGCCATGTCGTCCCGTGGAAGGTCGACCAAAACAGCAGCACTGGGAGGAAAACCTTCGTGATGAGCTTCGCGAGCTGCGGCAAATAATCCCGCGTGATGATGGAAAGCTTCCCCGCCGCGAAACCGACGCACAAGATGAGAAAGAAGATGATCATCCTCTCAAGCGTTATCTCGAATGCCATTACCAACCCCTTCTTTCCCATTGAAATACGCCCGTCTGAAGAAACGGGCGCGCCGTTTAAGCCCATCATGGATGTGCCGACAGGAGGAAAGAAGTGCAAGTATGGGAATGGTGTTCAGTTCCAACAGCCCTACGACGGCCCCAGTGCGCAAAACGGCCCCTCGGCACCGCGCTCTCGCGCAGCACCAAGGAGGCCACTCCAACGTTTTGTCGCAGAAAATGCGATTAGTACAGCTTCGCACCTGCGGGGATGCGGTCGCTTACCATGAGCAGGTTCAGGCGCTCCTCGGTGGCGTCGCCTTCGACCTTCTCCTCGTGCACGGCGGAAAGCAGCATGCCGCAGGACTCAACACCCATCATCTTGCGCGGCGGCAGGTTCACAATCGCGACGAGCGTCTTGCCAACGAGCTCTTCGGGCTCGTAGTACGCATGGATACCGGACAGGATAATGCGGTCGGCATCGGTGCCGTCGTCGAGCGTGAACTGCAGCAGCTTCTTGGACTTAGGCACGGCGACGCATTCCTTCACCTTAACAGCGCGGAAGTCTGACTTGCTGAAGGTGTCGAAGTCGACCTGTTCCTCGAACAGCGGCTCGATGACCACCTTCGAGAAGTCGATCGACTCGGGCTCAGACGCTGCCTCAGCAGCCTCCGCCTTCGCAGCGCGCGCCGCAGCAGCCGCCGCAGCAGCCTTACCGCTCGAAGGTGCCTCATCCTTCATATGCGGGAAAAGCAGCACGTCGCGGATGGTGGCGGAGTCGGTGAGCAACATCGTCAGGCGGTCGATGCCCACGCCCACGCCGCCCGCCGGCGGCATGCCGTACTCGAGTGCGCGGATGTAGTCGGCATCGTAGCCCATTGCCTCATCGTCGCCCATATCCTTCGCCTCGACCTGCGCGCGGAAGCGCTCGGCCTGGTCAACGGGGTCGTTCAGCTCGTTGAAGGCGTTCGCGTACTCGTGTCCGCAGATGAACAGCTCGAATCGCTCGGTGAGCTCGGGGTTGTCAGCCTTCTTCTTCGCAAGCGGGGAAATCTCGAGCGGATGGTCGCACACGAAGGTGGGCTGCACGAGCTTCTCCTCGGCAACAGCCTCGAAGATCTCGCTGATGAGTTTGCCCTTGCCCCATGCATCTTCCGCATGGCCGCCGTTTTTCTCCAGGATGGCGACGAGCTCTTCGCGCGTGCGGTCGAAGGACACTTCCTCGCCCGCATGCTCGCTCGCGAGCTCCATCATGGTCGCACGGCGCCATTCGCCCGACAGGTCGATCTCGGTGCCCTGGTAGGTAACCTGTAACGTACCGCAAGCCTCCATGGCGGCGGCTTGGATGAAGCCTTGCGTGAGCTCCATCATACCGTCGAGGTCGGAGAACGCCTGATAGGCCTCCATCGTGGTGAACTCGGGGTTGTGGTACGGGTCCATGCCCTCGTTGCGGAACTGGCGACCGATTTCGAAAACCTTCTCGAAACCGCCCACGAGCAGGCGCTTCAAGGGCAGCTCGGTCGCGATGCGCAGGAAGTAGTCGCGATCGAGCGCGTTGAAGTGCGTGACGAACGGTTTTGCGTTCGCGCCGCCCAAGATAGGATGCAGAAACGGCGTTTCGACCTCGTAGAAGCCCTGCTGTTCCATGTAGCGGCGGATGGCTGCCACGATCTTGAAACGCTTCTCGAACGTGTTTTTGACCTCGGGGTTCATGACGAGGTCGACATAGCGCTGACGATAGCGCGTCTCCTTGTCGGCCAGGCCGTGGAACTTCTCCGGCAGCGGGCGCAGCGACTTGGACAGAAGCTCGTAGCCCGTGACGGCGACGGAAAGCTGGCCGCGCTTCGTGCGCATCATGGTGCCGTGCACGCCGATCCAGTCACCCACGTCGAGGTCTTTCATCGCGGCGAAGACTTCCTCGCCGAGTGCGTTGATGCGGCAGAACAGCTGGATGTCGCCCGTCGCGTCGCGCAGCTCGAAGAAGGCGATCTTGCCCTGAACGCGCTTGGCCATGATGCGGCCCGCCACGTCGACTTCGTCCTCGGTGGAAGCACCGTCTTCGAGCGAGGCGTACTTCTCGTCGAGGTCGGTCAGGTGATGCGTGTAGTGGAACGCGTGGCCGTAGGGGTTCTCCCCCGCCTCGATAAGCGCCGCGCGCTTCGCCTTGCGAACCTCGATCGGGTCGTCTTCGATTACTTGCTTGGTAGTTTCGTCAGCCATACCTATCCTAGTGCTCGATCTTCAAAATCGTCATCTTGATGACGCGGCCGGTGGGGCCGGTGGTCCCGATCTCGTCGCCCTTCTTGTTGCCGAGAAGCGCCGCGCCCACGGGGGACTCGTTGGAGATCTTGCCGGCGGCCACGTCGGCCTCGGCGCCGCCCACGATGGTGAAGACACGCTCGCGGCCGCCCATGTCGACGGTGACAGTGGAGCCGATAGTCACCTTCGAGGAGCGCTTCGGCGCCTCGACGACAGTCGCTTCGGAGAGAATGCGGCCGATTTCGGCGATGCGCGCCTCCATCATGCCCTGTTCGTTCTTAGCGTCGTCGTACTCGGAGTTCTCGGAGATGTCGCCGAACTCGCGGGCAACCTTGATGCGCTCGCCCACTTCGGCGCGCTTCTCGGTCTCGAGATAGTGAAGCTCCTCTTCAAGCTTCTGGCGGCCCTCCGGCGTCAGGATGTAATTGCTGTCTGCCATGGTCAGTCCCTTCAAAAACACGAAGCGGCGCATCGCTTGATGCACCGTTTTCCCCGTTCAATCCCGATTACTTGGGAATAAACATACGAATGCGGCGCACGCCTTTACCGCTGCGCGCGCCGCAAATCCATCGATATGGATGAGTGTTACTCGCTCTTCTTCTTGACCGTCTTCTTCACGGTCTTCTTTGCGGGCGCTTCTTCCTCTTCGACTTCCTCGACCTCTTCCTCGTCTTCAGCCTCTTCGATTTCCTTCTTGTCCTTCTTGCCAGCGCCCATGCCGTCGCGCAGATTCTTCACGGTCTTGCCGAGAGCGCTGCCGAGCTTCGGGAGATTCTTCGGCCCGAAGATAAGCAGGATGACCGCAAGGATGATGAGCAATTCCGGAGTGCCCATACCAAAGATCTTCATACATTCCTCCAAATACGTTCCTGTATGCAACGAAATCGCACATGAATGCAGTGCTTGCGCTGAGCAGAAAGGGTATCACAACTGGGGAAAAACGGCGTAGATGGACAGAATTAACATATGCAAACCGACCCGCAGAAAAGAAAAACGGCGGCCTCCGAAGAGACCACCGTTTCGCATTCGATGGTCGGGATGACAGGATTTGAACCTGCGGCCTCTGCGTCCCGAACGCAGCGCTCTACCAAGCTGAGCCACATCCCGAAGTGCTGTTTGCGACAGCAAACGATATATTACCATAACGGCTTCGCTTGGCAAGCCCTTTTTTATGAGAAGAGAAAGCTCCTTCGCCGCGATGCCGGCGCGCCGCAGGCGAAGATACAAGTTCTGCTCGCAGGCGCACCGCCCGCGAGCTTGTTTACCTAGGCAGGCGCACCGCCCGCGAGCTTATTGGCCTAGCGAGAAAGAGCTGGTGCGGTCGATAGATGCGGGTTGTCGATCGTCACGCGCTGCGGCACGACCACGCACAAGATGACGCCTTCCGATATGACGTCGTCCCCATCATCGCGCGCGCAAACGTTCCAGAACAGCTTGCGGTAGCCCTTAGAGCTCGTCTCCCGACTTTTGCAGCATAACTGAATAGATTCCAGATTGTTCGCCCAGTTCAACGGGCTTTTTCTTTGTCAAGTTTTTACGACCTTATATGCCGTTGTATGGCTACGTATGGTATAATCAGGCATCGTGTAAACCCAGGTCAGGACGACTATATGTACCTCAGGAAGTCGAAGAAGCCCAACGGGCGCACATACCTCACCATCGTGCAGGGCTACCGCGACGCGAGCGGCAAGAACAGGGCCAGGACGGTCAAAAGCCTCGGCTACGTCGACGCCCTCGAGGCGGAGTTCGACGACCCCGTCGCCCACTTCGAGGAGGAGTGCAGGCGCATGACCGAGGAGGCCGCCAGGGCGCAGGCGCCCGTGACCGTGGAGTTCTCGG
>NZ_WAJR01000035.1 GCF_008831035.1 Ellagibacter isourolithinifaciens
GATTCCCGGCAGGAAGGCGGCGTAGCATGCGCTAGAATGACGGCATTCTAGGTGATTCTCGGCTCCTCGGGCAGCCTGCGGCTACCCTCGAGAACCGAGCTCTACACCAACATTCGGGACACTACCAGGCTTCACGGAAGCGATAGCCTCAACGGCTTCTTTCTCACAAGCAGATCCGTCGTCATCGCTTGTCACGGGAAGAAGAGCGGTTTTGAAGAGCCCTTGGTCCAACCCGACGATTTGCCATGTTCGCATACAGCCCAAAGAGTTTAACTTGAACATCCGCTGCTTTTGCAATTTCATTCAGATGGGCGTTCGCGCTAAGCGTCTCGCCGTTCTCGAAAGACACGGCTAAAGAACAGTCGTCCCAATCTTCTCCGAGAGACGCACCGACGCCCCGATCGTCATGCTAGCCGACGCAGGCGACCAGGCTGCGCTCGCGGTAGCCGTTGCGGCTGTTGACGCCTCCCGCGCACAGCTGGTCGGCCTCGGCGTCCATGATCGCGTTCACGACGTACTCGGCGATGCGCCTCATGAGCTCCCTCAGGCTCGCCGACCCGTCCTCGAACCTCGGGCCGGCTGCCGCATGCTTTCCGCTAGACTCCCCATTGCGGTCTTCGCCCTTTCCAAGAATCTGTTATGTCGCAATTCCAGATTCTAGGGCGAAGGCCGTTTACCTTCAAAGCCGTTTCGATCCGCTTCGCTTGCACCAACTTTTCCGGCTCGATCCCCCCTGTTCGCCTGCGTTGAGCATCATCGGCCGTTCAGACCGAAACGCAGAAGCTTCATCTTCTCGCAATCTCAGCCCACGAAGCAGCACAGCACGCCGTCAACGGGGTCGCGCCCGAAGTCGGCCGCCACGATCGAGGCCAACCTCTGGATCCAAAAACGCATGTCCTGGGGCCTCTTGGATATGTATACGACATCGGACGCGGTGAACGGATCCGCGGCGAAGCCGTTGCGCGGAGGCTTCGCCCAACCGGACGCCCCCGAGCTCTTCCCGGCGAAGCGGCCGAGCTCCTCGTCACAGAAGACGGCGAGTCGCCTGCACGGACTCGACTCGCTCACCTTGCTCAGCGAGCACCGCTCTCCGACAGCCACGCCCGACGCCAGGCAGCGCTCCATGGGCCCGGCCCACATGTCGCGCCTTGCAGCGTCCCCGTTGACAGACGCCACAAGCCTCCAAGATAAAAGACGTTTGCGATAAGCATGGGCCAAAAAGCGGCGTCGGTTAAGACGCGCCATTTTTGACGCACGCTGCGATTGTCCTCTCCGGCCACTCCCTCAAAAAGTCGCCATATGTATAGCAGTTTTCTTCTCCAGCCAAATCGTGCAGAAATGACCGGAACTCCAGGGAAAGAGGTATCGACACGAAAAAGAACAATCTTTTTCTGGGCCGCGAGCAACATACGTAGAAAAGGTTTCTGTTTCTCTCAAAAGATGCTTGCTTCCCCGAGGGTATAGGTACTTGACCGGTGATCATCGGCGCGTAAACGTCAAACTGATACAGGTTCCAACCTCGTCCGATCGCAAACACGACGTTGTCATATTCCTCGCCTTTGACGCCGTGCTCGGTCGAAAAAGAAGCATCAGGCTGGAGAAACTCAATTGCCGCAACAAACTGCTGATAATCAAGTCCGAGGTATTGCCCAATCGAAGCAGAAGAGGCATAGAGCGTACTCGAATCGCCTCGATAGAGAGACATCCACCCCTCGATCTTTGGGGGAATGGGCACCAGGCCGCTCCCCACAACCGCATTGACCACATCAATCGCTTTGGAGTTTCTCGCGCTCTCGAGCGAGCGGCGAAGCTCGTGCCAACGTATTTTGTCGGATTTCTTGTTTATAGGATAACGCTTTACTCCCAAAGCCTCGAACAGCCCTGCGTGGTCCGATTCGCACAACGCGCGATAAACTGGTTCGACGACATCCTTGAAGAAGATCAGAAAGACATCTTCCTCGTCCCGAAGAGCGTCGCCGATAATGGCGAGAAGCTCGTCATATCCTTGTTGCGAAGCCAGCACCTTATGAGTGATCATAAGCGTCTTGGTCGTCTCCTCCGGCAAAACGTTGCCACGAATGAGCCCGGTAACCTCATCCAATCGTTCTCTGAGCACATCAGGGGGCAACTCGCCCTTGAAGTTGCGGTCGTTGCGACGGGATCCAGAGTAATCGTCATTCGTTATCACCACGACTTCCCCCTCAAAGCCGTCGATGGCGGAGGTCTGCGGCAAGTCGGGGCGAATGTCATTCAGCAGCCGAACTATCCGCGGCGCCGACCTGAAGTTTGACCCTTTCCTGATAACCTTCAACCAGTCGCTCGAGATGGCTCCGCACGCCTTGTTTGACTGGTATATGGTCTGCCAGGCGTCGCCAAAAAAGCCGAACTGCGGCGCGGCGCCGGGCTCAATGAAATATTCAACGAACTTCTCGACGATGGGGCCGTATGAGTCCTGATACTCATCAATCAAGATCAGAGGATACCTGTCGGCGAACATCCGACGAAACTTCCCGTTGTCCAGAAGCTCACAGAACAGCTTTAGAACGTCATCGTGGTAAAGGTACTGCACACCGTTCTCTCTGTACCGGTTGCCAAGGGTATAGCGAACCTCGTCAACCCGAGCGAAATCCCCTTCATCCGGCATATAATCCAAGTTCTCCGTCACAGTTTTGACCAGAAAGCTTTGATACTGCTTTATCGCCTCCCAGGCAAAAGCGTGAATCGTTCGCGGAAGCACGGGAGAGTTTTCCGGAAGCCTCTCCTTGATAACCTCGACGGCAGCATTGGTATAGGTGATGCAAACGGCAGATTGGGCGTTCTTTCTATATTCGGCCCACTTGTTCTCTTGAACCCACGCCGCGGCTTGGTTAAGCGAGTAAGTCTTTCCAGAGCCCGCACCGGCCTCAACAAGGAAGCTGCACCCATTCTCAAGGGCTTCAGCTATGAGCAGGTCAACCTTATCTGCCTCAAGTTTGGCGCGATTGTAGTTAGCCTCAATCGACGATTCCGTCATAAGCGCCACCTAACCAATCGTCTTCTGGTCGTTGAGCCAAACAAGCCCATCCCTAATGTAAGCAGGTACGGTGTAGCTATCGTGCTTATATATGAGGTCGAGCGCAAAATCCGTCTTGCTCCCATTACCAAATGTCAAATCATCCTCAGTCGCATCATTATCCAAACCGTATATCGCACGGTTCACATTGCGTATGGCTTCTTCAAGCGACCTGCCGCAAAAGCCGTGCTCCTCGGTCTGGAATTCTATATGACATTGCTTCCGAGTCTTCTTTTCGGCAGGCATCGAAATCACGCTTGGCAGCTCGATTTTCGAGCTGCCATCTTCGGGAAGACCCACATTTCTCCGCACCCACCACTTAATGGTCGCGTTCGACGTTGTCTCCCCTTGAGACACGGACACAGCCCTATTGTTAGCACCGGCAACCGAATCGAGATCGGTTATAACCAGGCAGGGAATTCCCAGGAACTCAACAAAAGGCAAGAACTTGTAGGCATATGCGCCTCCGACCTCAATCAAAGAGCAGTACTGTTCGGTCAGCCTGTACTTCTGGCCGTCGAAGTCGCCGGCGGCGGCGCATTTCTCGATGATATCCGGAAGCAAGAGCCGCTCGGATGCGCCCTCGACAAGAATCGCCTTATCGGCAAACAGCAGGTCGCATCGAGTCAACGTGAAGTACTTCATGATGAAATCGGTGTTGTCTCGATGCTTGTCAGCGAAGGTGCTCAGATTTTTATAAACGATCCCGTCCTTCGTCTTCTGGGCGTACCGTATCTGCGCGAAAGGTATCGTATTAGCAACGTGGGCGGAATGCGAGCTCAGGAAGGTTTGTATGCTAGTGTTGCCAATCCGCTTGATGAACGATTCAAGATATCTGGCAAAGGCGTGCTGCATCTGCGGATGCATATGGGATTCAGGCTCCTCGATGAAGAGCAGGGGAATACACGCATTGCCGGCTTTCGCGACGCTTTTAGCAAAGGCCGCAAGAAGGAATTCCATCTTTATCAGGTTCTTGTAGCCTAGACCGTTGTGCGTCCCGGGCAAGCTCTCGCCAGCTTCCTTCGCCGTATACGAAAGAAGCGACTGGTTCTTTATCTGCTCATCAAAATCCAACCGCGTAGTAACGGCCAGCTGGAGCTCCTCGGCATTGGGATACCCAAAACCAACCGCCTCGTTGACGAGACTGCTTAGAACCTCATCACTCTTTCCCTGGACCTCTTTGTTCGCCCTACCAACAACGCCATGCAGGTCCTTCATCATTTCGGCAACCTCTGGGCCCAGCTCGCTCGCACTCGAATCGAAGAACTCGGTGATGAGCGAAGCCAAGGGGTCGCTCTTCGAACCGTCTTCCCCAAGAAGACGCTCCGCCGGGATGTAGCAAGAGGGAAACAGCATTTTGAGCTCGCCGATATCCTTGACCTGCCGTTCGTTCTCTTTGACCGGATTAACCGCATAGACAGTCATCGAAAACAGCTTCTTAAATTCGCTCTTGATTGCATCGCAAACTGCCTCGGCATCGTCAAAACCATCCTCGTCGCCGCGGCCTCCCGCCAGGACGTCTCTCAGCTTTTTCTCGTTCCGAGCCAGACCGTATTCAACAACAATCAGAGCGGTAGTTAGCTCCGGATCGACGTCGATAATGAACGGGGACAATGCCCCTAGCCCATCCTCCTCGCCTTCTTGGGAGTAGTCGATGCGAAACTCCGCCACAATCGGCTCCACCGATGCACAGAGGTCGTCAAAGGACAACTTGCCGCAAATGTATTCGTTAACGCTATCGCAAAGACCCTTACGCTTCCAAAGCGGATAGTCATCAAAACCGAACGGACCGCCTTCCAGAATGCCCTTGATGAAGTTGAACAGCGAAGTTTTCGCAGTGTTGTTCCGCCCAACAATCAGCGTTGTCGCAGAATCGACTTCGAGCTCCGCATCGACGAGCAGCCTATAGTTCCGTATTCTGACACTTGCTAAGTGCATATTCATCACCCATTTTTTCAGATTGGACGTAAGCCGATACCAGAGAAAAAGCCATTCAAGTCACTAAATTTCAATTTATCACATCTGATGCCGGCCATAGAATCGACCACGAATCTTCCCGAGGAGTGTCGGAATAGAGAAGGAACATGGCACATGCCGTTGGTATGATCTGAGCATCTAGTTCAATCATGCCAGGAGACAGGCCAAGTCCAAGCAAATCGTATCATCCGACAAGAAGGCCAGCCAGCTCGCCAGCGTCTTGCACGCCGCATCGAGGGCGTCAGCAAGATCCTGCGAGGCGTGCGCATGCTCACCGACGACAAGGCCGCCGGCATGGTGGGCTTGATCGCCGAGGTGTTCCCCGGGGCCAAATACCAGCGCTGCACGGTACGCTTCTACCGCAACGCGCTGGCCAAGGCCCCCAAATCCAAGCGCTCCCAGGTCGCGGCCATGCTCAAGGCGATCCACGCGACGAAATCGCGCGGCGCGTTGGGGGCAAAGGCGGAATCCGTCGCCGGCGAGCTCGGGTCGATGGAGCTCAAGGAGGCGGCGAAGGTGGTTCGCGAGGACTTCACCGAGACGCTGACGTACTGCGAAATACCGCGCGAGCATTGGCGGCGCATCCGCACGAATAATGCGACCGAGCGGCTCAACAGGGGAATCCGCGCTGATGCTGATGGTCGCCCAACTGGAGCACGTCGCCGACAACGAATGAAGATCTCGCCGCTACCTGAACGCGTCGCTTGCTCAAGAAGTAACCGTATCCTTATCGACGGCTGGCTAATAATTCGCTAAAGCATTGATGGTACCGCCTGTGCTTCTCCGTCTCTACACGCTTAGTCCATTCCGCCATTTATCCAATCATTCATCAGCGTCTTAACAACATTGCACTGATAACATCCATGAGGCTCTCCGGAGGATTTACTAAACCAGCTCTTCGCTTCGCTGTTGCGCTCTACCTCGATATCGATAATGTTGTTATAGAACAATGATGACATCCAGATGCGCTGGCGATGGTCCTTCTGCCCATACCCACTCAATTTAGATGCAGTCGATACCGCATCGCCCATCCATACATGAGCATTAATGTCGACGCCCTTCCTTCCAGCTTTGATTACATGATCATGCCCAACACCGAGACCAATTCCAGCCCTGAGCGTGTCAAGGCCACGCTTGCGCAAAACAGCATTGAGCATGTTCAGATAAGTGTTGCACCACACAGCGAGATCAAAAACGTTATCTATGTCCCGCTTCTTCGGCGTGGTATACACTGCATACACGCAGTCACCCCGGATGCCAATCTCTCGCAGGTTGTCCTCACCGCGCAGAATCTCGATGAGCTCAGAGGTGAAACAACGGACTATCTTAGCGACGTATTCCTGATCATCGCGAGCCATCAGCTCCGTCGACTCCCTAATGTCGATGAAGATAGCAGAAATCCACGACAGATACGAGTTGTCGAAAGTCAGCTCATCGTTCTTCGGTAGCCTATTCTTTTCGATAACCGCCATCCCGCTATCAAGAATCTCGTCGATTCGTTTCTTCCCCGCGCGATAATCGTAGTGCATAACCTATCTCCCCGAACCGATGACCATAACCAAGGCACACAACAGCATAAACAGCAACAAGAAAACAAGAGACCATCGGTTAAGCGCCATCTTCCTCTTCGCTATCCTGGAGTTCACGTAAATCTGCCCAGCCAACTCCTCTCGCAAGTCCGCTCTTTCGGCATCCCAAAGAAACGCCCCCACATTCGAGTAACAGTCGATGTCGCCATAGAAAAGAACGGATTTCCTTCGCCCCTCAAGGTCTAACCTTGGGAAGATTGACCCCAACACGGCAAGAACCAAAAGCAACGCGGAAAGGCCGCAAAGCACGACGACGACGAGATGCCAGCCGCCATCGACGACCATCGACTTTGCCGCTAAAACGAACTCCCCATTGGGGAAGGCAACGGCAACGATAACAGCCAGTGCCGCGATAACCATCCCGTTCTTGGCATCGGCATCGCGAATGTAGGCACCCGTCCTGTCGAGAACCCATTTCAAATCGTCGTCGGAAAGCCCGGCGCGCTTATCAAGAGTCGCCTCTCCTCGTTCACCCTTCTTAGCTCCCATAAAACCCACCTACTGCATATATCGAAATAGCACCAATCAATAGCCTTATGCAGACCTTCAGCGGAATTATTATACTAGTCACCCAACGCTAAATGAGTTCCACCTCAATCTCCCCGAGCGCACACTCGGCGCGTGCGGCCGCCTCATCGGCATTGGCACCGCTGCACACAACGTGACCTATGCGATCGTTACTAGAATGGGGCGTTTCGATAGAGTCGCCACAAATCAAAATCGACCCACTCGTCGAAGGTAATCGAGTCGCGGTTGCGGCGGGTTTGCCAGTAGCAGGTCATGCCGGGCTTCACCAGCAGCCTTTGGCGCTGGTAGTCGTTGTAGGTTGCTACCTCGTTTGGCAGCGCAGGACGCGGGCCCACTATGGACATCCCTTTTGTCAAGACGAAAAAACAAGATTACCTGCAGAAATGCTCCGACTAGATAGCCGAACTATCTGTTTCCTGGAGTTTGAACCTCCAGACTTTTACAGCTCATTCCGACCGTCATCGACGATGAACCGGCTCCGAAAAGCTGCCTTCGAATCGAATAGAAAATCGTCCCATTGGGGCAGATTCCCAATGGGACGATTCTTCGCATCAACGTCGACGTATACATAAATCCAGTCATCGAAAACGATGCGGACCCTCATAGCTGCCACACATAGCCGTCCAGTCCAATATTCGCAAGATCACGCCTATGGGCAGGAGGCACCGACGCCTCCCCCCGTTCCTTCCTCGCCGAGGGGCCGAGGGCTAGTCGAGCCTTATCGGCCTCTCGGGCCTCTTCCTCCCCGAACAGTACGGGCAGTAGCCCGGCTTGGCCCTCGCCCTGTCGCGGACGGCCATCTGGTAGACGTGGCCGCA
Organism: Ellagibacter isourolithinifaciens; assembly: GCF_008831035.1. GTDB lineage: Bacteria > Actinomycetota > Coriobacteriia > Coriobacteriales > Eggerthellaceae > Ellagibacter > Ellagibacter isourolithinifaciens. The sequence continues at coordinate 7,965 of NZ_WAJR01000035.1, forward strand.
CTCGCCGCGCCACCATGCGAGCTTGCGGCTTATGGCCTGCACGATGCTTGGGCCTGCCTAGCAGCCCACGCTCGCCCACCAGAGCGTAATCGAACCCGCTGATCTCAATGTTCGAGGCAACTCCGGTACCGAAGTTCGCGATGCCGAACAGGACGCACGATTTGTCGCGAACGTTCTCGAGGAAGGCGACGGCCGTGGCCCCCGGCTCTCATGTAGGGCTCAGACGGCGATCCCCATCGCGCCGATGCTGCACAAAGAAGCAAGCGAGCAAGCATCAATCTGAACGATAACACTCGGATCCATCCTCCACCTTCCAACATCGCAGCGAGCTCAATCCTTCTTAAACGGGTCGCGCGTGCATACCTTGTCGGACACGTCAGACAAATCATCACTCCAACGGTTCGTCGCAATCACGTCACACTCGGCCTTGAACCTGGCCAGGTCATGCGTGCCTACAAGCTCGACCGCGACCTGAGGCTCGTCATGCTCAGCGCCATCGCCGACATCGAGATCTATCTCCGCAGCAGACTCTCCTATCTTGCAGTCGAAGAGGATGGCTCCTTCGGCTTCCCCGAATCCACCAAGGCCAGGCTCAACCGCGAATTATCCGCGGTCAAGAATAGCGAGCAGCTCATCAAACATTTCGTCGCCAAGTACGGCGACAAGCACAACCTGCCGCCCTATTAGATGATGGTTTAATGCGCGACAATGGGAACCATCAAGCTGCTCTACCAGAAAGTATCTCCGGACGCGAGAACAAAAACCGCCTCCGAGCTCGGCACCAGGGTTCCCGTGCTCAAGAATTGGCTTTCCGTGCCGCGCGTCGCGAGAAGCGCGTGCTGCCACCATTCGCGCATCTGGAACAGGACCTGGGGCGTACGACCCGTAATCCCCAGGAATTGAAATGGCTTCGAGGCGTCCAGCGGAAAGACGTTCGCCGTCCTTTCGGTGCTCTGCTACCTGCTCGATGCGATCGACGACGCAACCCTCTGGAGGCTGAAGGTCGACGACCTGCTCGAGGAACACAACAATATCGAGCTCGACATGCTCGGGTTTCCCGAAGACTGGCAGACAATGCCGCCCTAATGCAACTTCGCAGGGCCTGGCGCTTGTAGATCGCGTAGACGGTGACGTACTCCCCCTCGCTGTGCAGCTCGTCCTCGTAGGACACACCCCTGCTCGGAGACGGAGCTGCGATCGCCGGCAAACAGCTGCTCGGGGTTCATTCCCCCTCTCCGTCGCTCCGCATAAGCTGGCTGAACAGTATCGGGCGCGCGGTGACGCCCTTGATCTTGACGATGCGGTCGTAGCTGCTGCGGCATCCTCTGGTTGAGAGCATTTTTCCTCCCCTAGGCCAAAGAGCACAAGCAACAAGGGGAAGGTGCCGTCAATAGTTTTGCGCAAATTCAGCCAGCCGTCAGCATGACTGCTCCTTGAGAAGCAGCGCGCCCAGGTAGCGGCGCAATCCCCATTCGCTGTCGGAGACGTACTTCAGGCGGGCGGCCACCAGCATGAGCGCGGACTTGCCGTCGGGAAAGGTGCCGACCGCGCGGGTCCTGCGCCTTATCTCCCCGTTGAGCCGCTCGATCGCGTTGTTCGCGCGGATGCGCCGCCGATGCTCGCGGGGCATCGCGCAGTACGCGAGAGTCTCGGCACGCCCGCCGCGCACGACCTCGGCGGTCTCTTTGAGCCTCACGGACTCCAGATCGGCCGCCACGGCCTCGGCCTCGGCGGCTGGGGCCTCGCGCGACTCCATCGCGTGGACGGCCTTGAGCATGGCCGTGACGCGAGGCCTCTTCGATTTGGGGACCTTGGCAAGAACGTTGCGGTAGAAGTGCACGGTGCAGCGCTGGCATTTTGCCTTCGGGAACACCCCGGCGATCGAGCCGGCCATGCCGGCGGCCTTGCCGCCGGTGAGCATGCGCACGCCGCGAAGGCCGCACGGCTTCGGCCACGACGGGAAGCCGCGCCAGCACTCGGCCGACTCGGTGAAGCCCTCGGCGCACCCGATCGCCCCGCGATGGCCGTCCTCGTTCGCACCAATGGCGACCATGACGGCGACGTTCCCGCAGGAGCCGCCCCAGCTGCGCTTCAGGTAGATGCTGTCGACGTAGACGTACGGGTATTCGCAGGTCAGCGGCCGGCACCGCCACTCGTCGACCGATTTGAACGCCTTCTCGTCGAGGTTGGGGACCGTGCCGGCGGAAACGCCCGCGCCCCGCAGGATCTCGCCGACGTCCTCGATGCGGCGCGTCGACACCCCGGCCAGGTACATCTCGATGACGGTCTCATCGACCGACGTCTCGCACCTTTTGCGGCGCTCGATGACCGCCGTGACGAAGCGCATGCCCTTGTGCTTGGGCATCTTGAGCGTGAGCTGGCCCGACGTCGTGGTGAAGAGGCGTTGGCGGCGGCCGGCGCGGTAAGCGGCGCGCTCATTGGTGCGCTCGTAGGGCCCGGCGCCGATGAGCTGGTCGGCCTCCTCGTCGAGCATCGCGTTGATGGTCTCCTCGATGGTTTTCCTGGCTAGCTCGCGCAATTCGTCTTTCACGGCCTGCTCGTCGAATGATACGATTGGGTTGGACACGGCCTGCCTCCTGGCATGATTGAATTCGACACTCAAATCATGCCGACGGCACGCGCCATGTCGTTCTCTTTTTCTGGGCGTGTTCAGCTTTCAAAGTGCGCAAAGAATTTTACGTTACCTCGAGGAGGAATTGATGCTTGAAGATGGAGTTGTCGTCAAGTACGGGCTTGCTGACCGAGCGCATGAGAACGAGTTCTTTCGGTATTTTGCACGATCGGTAAAAGCATACTTCGACAAGAAAGGCATCCCCGCGTTGCTGATGGGAATGCCCGAATGCAAAGTTGACAGCAGGCTTCAGATTGATGCACTTTTGATAACGGACAAAACCCTGACGATTATCGATTTCAAGGACTATGGCGGGACGCTGATGCTCCCTGATGAGGCTTCTTTCAGGAGGGGTCCTTGGGAAACTGCCGATGGCATTGTGGTTAAGGGTGGAAGCAGCCCCAATCCCTTTTATCAAACTGGCCTTCAGCGCGAGCGTTTGGTGAGAATCCTTGAGACGTTTTGCCGGAACCTCTCGAGTTTTAATCCTCGTTTTGTTTCGACTATGGTTTGCTTCGCTAAGACGATGAACGTACAGGGCTCCATACCTGGAAATGTAAGGAGCTACTTTCACATAGCTGACGAAAACACGTTTCTAGAGAAGCTTTTCGACGTTGTTAGCGCGGGTAGAGAAGACGCCGGGTTATTGAGTGGCAAGTTTCTCAATACATTCGACGGGAAAGTGTTCGGCTCCACTGATTATGATTTGGAGATCAACCCCGCCCTCTTGGGCATCGAACGCACGCAACCACTTCAAAATGAGCCTCCTGAAAGCTCTCAGGAGGCGCCCGCTCAAAACGAGAAGATTAGATCTTTTCTTGAGGGAGATTCTTCTGTTCTCATCGTGACCGGCGCCGTCGGCACCAACAAAGCGCAGATAGCTCCGGTCATCCGCGAAGAGTCATTCCGAGCTGGCTTTTCGTCTGCGCGTGTTTTCGCCCTATCGAACAGAGTCAAGAGAAACCTTGGCAGTACGATTGACGAGGTCGAGAGCCTGTATGCCACAATTTTTGACTTTTCCGGCACGCATATCGATGACACTGGTATGCGGGTTGTTCCAGTGGCCCCTAGGGTTGAACACGATCCGTTCTCTGACTGCGATGAGAATGATACTGTTGCCAGGCGACATATTTACATTATTTACGAAAGCCAGCTAGTCACCGACTCTGGCCGTACGGGCGAAATGATCCAGTTTGGGTCTGGCCACCTTCTATCGGACCTGTTCGAATACACTGGCATTAAAGAAGAGGGATGCGAAGATAAAATCGTCTTCGTCGGCGATAAATTCCAGCTTGGGTTCGGTTCGTGGAGCGAATCCTGCCTGAATGAAGCATGGTATGGAGACAGTTTCACCGTAGAAACGCTGGAGCTTCCGGACGTCCAGAATCCCACAGGAATCCAGGAAGCGTGCTTGCAAATTGCGAACGCAATTCGGCAAGGAAGAACCACCAACCTGGTACTTGAGGAAACGGACCAGGTAAGGATTTGCGATTCAAGCCTCGAGAGAGGGCTCCTCGAGAATGCGAGCATGGACCACCTTAGGCACAAGGTCCTTGCGTACACAAACAGGCAGGCATGTGGGCTTAACGAATACATCAAAACACGCATTCTCGGAAACGGGAGACTTGTTGCCCCTGGTGACATTATTGTCTTTCAGAACCAAACCTACGCATATCCCTCAGAAAGGTATCAATCGTATGGCTCAGTCTCACAGTTCGACGACATGGAGCCTAGGAGAATCGAAAATGGGGAAACAGGTAAAGTCGTTGCAATCGACACCAACGAAAGCAACTGGCTTGTCCTGGAGGAGCAAGTCTCGAAAGAAGAGGCCCCTATCCGGTTGACGCTTGTTAATGCCGATGTACATCTGGATTCATCAAGGATATCGGAAGTGTATCGGGTGCCTTTTATCCTGGAGGCGCTTCAGTCTGACGGACCAGATCTCAATTTGATGCAGGAGACCACCTTGAAGGTCCATCTTACGAGGCTGTTCGCCGAATACATGAAAGCCCATCCATTTGAAGGCAGCAAGCATTTCAAAGAGATGATGGAGTCGGGCGAATATGCAATCAACGCTGCAGGGCAGTATCGCGACCCAAAAGACGGCAGATACCTGACCATCTACGAAAAGAGATATCGCGACGAAATTGAACGTGAGATGCAGGGATCAAGCAGCGAGTATGCAAGATGGCTGAATGCGGCACATATCAAATTTGGATGGTGCATGACTGTTCACAAGGCCATATCGAGCGAATATGACGAGATTACTTTCTCCACAAAGTTTGAAGGAGGCAGACGCAACGCTGGCTATTTTAGGTTCTTATACACCGGCATCAGCCGAGCAAAGGGTCGCGTTAACCTGGTCAGATGGGAGCCCGTGTCCCCGTTCGAGAAAACCGAATTCGGAGTTATCGAGCAACAGGCGGGACATAGCGCTAAGAAACCAGTTGTGCTCGTTTCTACCATGGACTCCGTTAGCGCGGACGTGCGCAATCTTGTCGAGACGTCGCTTACGAGCGAAATGGCAATAGCGGACACGAAATCGGTGCGCTATCAGGAAATCTACGAAATCGCACAAGGCGACAAGAGCTTCAAGGCGATATTTGATTATGGCAATGACGGTAAAGTCAAGTTGCCACGCTATGCCAAGGGGGACAAGGAGCTCTTCGAATCATTCAGGGATTCGGTCTGCGGATCTTTCGTCCCTTCGAGCATCGGCGCGGGTGGGCAGATGTCCTGGCTATATGACATCCTCAGCAGGGATATCGTTGATGATTGCGAGCTAGCCATTGTTTCCTCTTCGAACTACAGGGATGTCCTCGCGATAAGGAGGCACGGCGCATCGGTCGAAATACAAGTCGACTACAAGAAGGATGGCGCAATAAGTGGGTTCAAGGCCGTTGCGGGTGACATAGCGCTTTTCTCAGAAGTTGTGCGCGAGATTTGCGAGTATTACGCAATGTCAAATCCTGATATGAGTTTGTGGGTGTAGAAGATGGCCTATGTACCTAGCGAAGAGGCGGCGCACGTTACCGAGTTGAGAAAATCGGGCCAGCTTAGGGAAGCGTACGGATACGCGAAGGCGGTATATCAGACCGGAAATCGCGAAGAGACTTTCATGAGCGCATACACATGGGTGCTTCACGATTGCTTGAAAAGATATTTCGATAACAGTTCAAGATTTCACTCAGACGTACGCGCATTCGTACAAACGCTGGCGCAGATTCGCGCCTTCCCAATCAGGAGGGACAGGGATGAGCTATTTATTGAAAACCTGATTAATAAAGTTCGCAGTGTGTGTTGGGACTTGGCCAAGCAGGGGAACCTAGATTCTTTGCGTTTGCTGGCATCCGAGATCTGCAGATGGAGAAGAGGCACGGTGCTTTACACCGTAGACATTGCCAGGCCTCTGCTCATTGGTCTTAAGGCCGATTACCAAGGAAGCGGGATGATCCTCAACTGGCTTAACATCGGTGCGGATTCGTGGGCTACTTTTCTAGGCCTTCCTCCTGAAGCCATAGGCGCCCAAGCGGAGCAGGACGACGTGGCGAGTGAAGCGGTTCTATGGACGCTATACGATGAACTGAAGCGCCATGCTGGCGACGATCAAGGACGAGGGTTGTCTCTCGAACGTTTCGTGCAAACCTTGTCCCTGTTCCGATACTTCGACCATAGTTCAAGTGAAGCGCGAGAAGTGCTTGCTTATGCTGTAGGCAAGTTGGTCCATATAGGATGGGGCTGTCGGAAAGCCAAGAACTTACGAGGCGTGCAATACCTTCTGCAAGAGGCAGTCCAATGGCCACAGGGTTCCATGATGCACACCGGTGACGTATTGCTCATGTTCTCCAAGGGTCTCCTGGACGATGCGGCCAGCATAATCAAGCTGGCAGAGTGGTATGGCCCTACTGAGTATAGCAGCATGGACTATGAGGAGAAAAAAGATGGCGATAAGACTTATCCGTCGCTAGCTCAGTCGTTCACTTCCCAGTACCTTGAGGCGCTTATGGCGCAGGATAGAGGTGGGCAGCCTATAGCAACGGTCGAGCAGAAGCTTCGGTCGGCAAATGAGCTTCAAACCCTCCTAGACTCGGGTCGATGCCAGTCATGGAAATGGGAATCGTACAAGCTCGGCCTGCTGTTGACGGACATTGGCTTATTTGAACAGTCCCGCGCACGGCTTGCGAATATCGTCGCGTCCGAGCCTAGGCAGGCTTGGGCATGGGCTGCTTATGGTCGAGCATGGAAGAACGATTCAGAAGAGATGTACGAACAGTGCCTGTTCAAGGGGCTCTCTGTATCCAATGACGTCCAGACCGCGTTGAGCGTCCACGAGGAAGCTTTGCAGGTGTTCGCAAAAGAAGGCATGTTCGGGCACGCTAGAGCTGAAGCCGAATTGATAGAGAGCTTCAGGGCGGAGCATGAATGGAAGCCATCTGCGGCCGTCGAATGGGCGAAGAGCGAAGAATGGTATCGGCAGAATGAGCCCAGCGATGACTGCGCCGAAGCTTACAAAAGGCTATCTAAAGACGCGGAGGATATACTGGCAGACATGCTGCCCTGGACCGAGTTTTACGCTGAATGGGAGGACCGCGATAAAGGGATTGTCGGAATTGTAATATCTGCCGGATACGATAAGACCAACTCGTTAATCGCGAATAGGGAGCTCGTACATGGGAGCCTTGCAGATCGGCTGGAAGTCGGACGTTGCTATAGGGGGCATTGCGGCCCTGAAAAGAAAGCAATTCTTGGCAAAGTTGAAGAATGGCCGCAGGCAGAAATTAGCAAATTCTTTTTGGGCAACTACTCCGGTCTTATAGATATCATCAGAGATTTCGGTTTTGTCCGTGGTAAGCCTGATAACGTCTGGGTGTCGCCCACTCTGTTAAAAGGCTTAAACGCTAAACAATACCAGAAAGTGTCCGGTAGTTGCAGAAGGGTCTTCCGAAAAGATAAGAGTTGGGCTTGGGAGGCTTCGAGCATTGAGCTCGGGGAAGATCCTGCTGCCGAGTCTTTCGAAAGGGTATTCGAGGGCTATCTCGACGTTGCGAGAAAAGGATTTGGCTTCATCGATGACTGCTTCGTTCCTGCTTCCCTCGTCGATTTGGCGGGACGACGTTCCTACGTTAGGGTGAAGGCAAAGAAGAGCTGGGACAGTAAAAAGAACCATTGGAGTTGGTCTGCTTTCGAGCTGCTAGACGGCGAAGAGGATGATTGGGACTAGCAACCTTTGATTCTGTCTTTGTGACGCGCTGCGACGATGCCCGTACCGGTAAAGGTGCGGGCATTGTTCGTCTCTGCCCGCCTCACGAGACGAAAGGTAGGCAGGAACATGGACGGCGAGACCAATGGCATCCAGGAAACCACGCAGGGTGGGTTTGCCCGCTCCTGCACGTTGTTCGCGCGCAGCCGCTTCCAGTGCGACGGCGGAAATCCCAGGTAGGCGAGCGCGTCGGGCTCGGCCTCCTCGGCCACGGCGGCGGCCTTGGGGCAGCAATCGCGCAGCATGTCGCGGGCCACGTGGCACATGGCCCGCGCCGTCGCGGCGTCCTTGGCGCGGAACGCCGGCGAGAGCATGCGGCCGACCCGCCTCTTGAGCTGGCGCGACCCCGCCTCGCGCATGCAGCCGCGCATCAGGTGGACGGCGCATCTCCGCCAGGAGGCGCCCCGGAAGACCTCCCCCGATCGCCCCAGCCGGTCCTTTGTTCGCGTCGGACGTCACGAGCTGGACGCCGCGCGCGCCGCGGTCCTTGATCGCGCGCAGGAAGCCGAGCACGAGTCGTACGACTCGGTGTCCACGACTGACTATTTCACCGCTTTTGCTACGCCATTCCAAACATCGCTGCTACAGTGTTCCACGGTTGGCTGATACACCCCAACGAGAAGAATTGACACGCGCCCCGCAAGGGGCGCTTCCTTTTCCAGCAAA
>NZ_WAJR01000036.1 GCF_008831035.1 Ellagibacter isourolithinifaciens
ATTCCCGGCAGGAAGGCGGCGTAGCATGCGCTAGAATGACGGCATTCTAGGTGATTCTCGGCTCCTCGGGCAGCCTGCGGCTACCCTCGAGAACCGAGCTCTACACCAACATTCGGGACACTACCCCCCATATGCAGGTGACATTGTCCCGATGAGCCTGGCCATCGCCTCGGTGGCAGCCTCTTCGTTGACGACCCCTCCAACGGATAGGCGTCGAAGAGGATTGGCGCGCAGCTCTTTTGCGCGAGCTTCGAACGCCTGTTGCTTTTCAATCAAATCATATGCAAACGGAAGCAGGTCGATTCCTGCGCGGGTGAGCTTTAGTCCTGTTGGTGATCTTTCAAATAGTTGGAATCGAAGCGTTTTTTCCAATGCCGTTATATGTTTCGAGAGAGTGGGTTGGGACATATTGAGAAAACGCGCTGTTTCCGTGACGTTTAAGCGTTTTGCCAGCTCAGCGTATTCGACGATAAACTGCGAATCCATAAGCTCCAACCCCCCTCAGGTTGTTCCTTGGGGTGACTTGCTCATCTCCCCAGGAACGGCGTCTGCAATTTAATTGTCAACGCATCAATTAGCAGGGAATACCTGCTATCCCAACAATAAACTGCCCGAGTGCTTTTTAGCGAATTCCTAATTGAAATTGTACCCATTCAATAGTGGAATAATGAAGCAGTATTGGCGTTTTACTATTCAATTATGGATTAGCCAGTGCACTTTTTCGCGCAATTGTTATTGTGCGCATTCTTTGCAATGTTCCTAGAATAAAAACCATGTGGGATGGGTGATTGAAAAAGACGAAACTGGGAGGGAAAAATGACTTCAGAGGTAAAGCAAAAAGTCGGAAAAGCCATGGTCCCCATCATGGCTATTTATGCTCTGGGCGCATCTCAAGGCGGCATTAATGCTGGCCTTGCTACTATGGGCGCTAGTTTCCCTGATGTTGGCGCAAATGTCGCCTATGTCGTTTCTATCGTCGCTTTGGGTATGATTCCGGGCGGCTTGCTTACTGGCATTTTAACGGGCAAGGTTATTAAATACCGTACTTCTATCGTTACGGCTATCATTCTTTATCTCATCTCTGGATGCTTCCCTATTTTCTTTAATGATAGCTGGAGTTTTGCGGCTTTGTTGGTCAGCCGATTTATTTTTGGTTTTGCTGTGGGCTGGTGCTATCCGCTAGCCCAGGCGCTCGTTTTCAAGACCGTTGACGACGAGAACCAGCGTGCAACTTGGCTGGGAGCTGGCTGGGCTTTCGTCAACATTGGCTCCGCCATCATGGAATTTGCCGGTGGCTACCTTGCTATCATTTCTTGGAAAATGTGCTTCTGTGTTTATCTGCTCGGCATCGTGCCGCTTCTGGTCGTTATTCCTTTGCTTAAAGAGCCCAAAACGGATGAGGTTCAGGCTGCTGAGCGTGCTGCTGCTCACGGTGAGCGCCAGGTCAAAGCCAAGATTCCCCCAATTGCTTTCGTGTATATGATTTTCTTGACCCTGACTACAGGCTTTGCGATGCCGACAATCTTGTACTGCTCTTTTATCGTTCCGGACTCCGCCTTTGCTGGAATTCTGCTATCTGTCATGACCTTTGTTGGTGCGGTTTCTGGTATGACGCTTGGTCCAGTGTACAAGGCTATTGGCAAGTGGACGCTTCCGGTATCTGTTCTTGAGCTTGGAATCCTATACTGCGTTGCGGCATTCTTCGTCGGTCCTAACTGGAACGCGGTTCCTTACGCTGCGGCATTCTTGATCGGCCACTGGGGTTTCGCAGTTGTCATTCCTGGCACTGCCGATATGATTACCAACCTGACTCCAATTGGCGCTGCTACTCGCGCAATGGGGTGGAACACCGTGTTCCATCAGCTCGGCTGTTTCATCGGCACGCCTGTCGCTACGACCATTCTCATGCTGGTGGGGAGCCAGAACCCGATGGATTGTGTTATGCCTGCTTCAATCTGCCTCGTTGTCATGGGTGTTCTGTACTGCATTCTAGCTGCTTCAACAAAAATGGAGAAATATGGCGAGAATTACGGGAAGAGTTCGGCAGATTAACGAGTTGCCGAGGGTTGTGTTCTCGCGATAGTTCTATCTAAAAATGAGTTTTGAGAGGGCGCATTCGCGCCCTCTCTTTTTTGGCCATTCCGAAGTGGAATAGTGATGACTTTATCGTGGCATATTTGGGTATAAAACGTCATTAGCCCTATTCAGGTCCTCCTTTCTACAATTGTCGCCAATGGGACACACAGTGACCATTCACCCATCCCGTGTGTCTTAGAGGGGTATTAAAACGAGAGTGGTTGTGAGAAAGGAGTTCCGATGACAACTGATTACTATAAGAAGCATTGGGACGAGGTTGAGTGGCAAGATGGTGATTACACCGTTACTCGTACCACGGCATGGTCTGCGCCAGGTTGCCATGACGGCTGCGGTGTTTTGTACTATACCAAAGACGGTAAATTGGAAAAGGTCGAAGGCGATCCTAAGAACCCCTTCAATCGTGGTAGCCTTTGCATGCGCTGCGTCATGATGCCCGAAGTTGTAAACAACCCCGAACGCCTCAAGAAGCCTCTTAAGCGTGTGGGAGAACGTGGCGAGAACAAGTGGGAAGAAATCTCAATCGATGAGGCTCTTGATATTATCGAGGAGAAAGTTCGGGCTATCTGGCGTGATTATGGCCCTGAGTCCATTGCGGTTCATATCGGCACTGGGCGCGACAATAACGATGTCATTCCTCGCATGGCATACTGTGCTTTTGGAACGCCGAACTTCTCGATGGGCTACCTGGCTGGCGACTCTTGCTTCTGCCCTCGATCTGCGTCTATGGCGTCAACGAACGGCGACTTTATGATTGCTGATATGTCTCAGCAATTTGAGAATCGGTATGACGAAAAGAGTACTGAATGGCGTTGCCCTGAGGTTATCGTCAACTGGGGCTGCAATGCGGTTGTGTCCAATTCTGATAACTTCTTCGGTCACTGGATCGTCGATTGCATGCAGCGCGGCGCAAAGATGATTACCATCGACCCAGGTCTGACTTGGCTTGCTGCTCGGTCTGATTATTGGCTGCGCGTTCGTCCTGGCACCGACTGCGCGCTGGCCATGGCCATGATTCATGTTATCGCTGAGGAAGGTCTTGAGGACAAGGATTTCGTCTCAAAGTGGTGCTACGGCTTTGACGAGCTAGTTGAGCGCTGTGAGCCTTGGACTCCTGAACGCGCAGCCGAGGTTTGCTGGGTTGACGCCGACAAGATCCGCGAAGCTGCCCGAATGTATGCCAATGCGAATAATGCCGCTATTCAATGGGGCCTAAAAGTCGATCAGACTACCAATGCGACCGCAACGGCAAATGCAATTAACGCCTTGTGGACCATTACTGGCAATGTTGACGTTCCTGGCGGCAACATCATCATCCGCAATGCGTTCTCTCAGAATCTCTCTTACGGTTATGGTTGGCACAGCTTGTCCCCCGAAGTGCAGGCAAAGCGCCTTGGTTCCGAGTTCCCGCTGATGAGCCGTGCAGGTTACAGCTCTTCTGCTCACGCGGACTCTGTGTTGAAAGCCATAGAGACTAGCGAGCCTTATCCGATTCGCATGGTTTGGATGTCCGCAACTAATCCGATTGCTAATATGGGCGCAGACGCACCTCGACTCTATCGCGCTCTGAAGACCGTGGATTTCGTAGTAGTCCATGATGTTTCATTGACTCCGACGGCTGTTGCTTTTGCTGACTTGGTTATTCCTGCTGCAATGAGCCCCGAGCGTAATTCGCAACGTTGCTGGTGGGTGCCTCATCGCACTATGAAAAAAGTCTGCGATAGCGGTGAGTGCTACTCGGACACCAATATTGCTACGTTGGTTGGTCGTCGCTTGAAGCCTGAAAACTGGCCGTGGGAAGACGAGGTTGGCTGGATCAATAATATTCTCTCAACTGAGTCCGATGAAAAGATACCCTATCGTAATTTCGAAGATGCGTGCAAGCAGGTCTGGGCTTATCCCGAGTTCCAATATCGTAAGTACGAGAAAGGTCTGCTCCGCTTCGATGGTCAGCCAGGCTTCAATACCCCAACTGGTCGCATCGAGCTTTTCAATACCAATATGATGCTGTGGGGATACGACCCTCTGCCTGAGCACAAAGAGCCGAGCTGCTCACCGGTCTCTAACCCTGAGCTTGCCGAAAAATACCCGTTAGTTCTCACGACAGGTGCGCGTTCTTTTGAGTTCTTCCATTCCGAACAGCGCCATGCGCACTTGACGAGCCGCGAGCTTCATCCTCAGCCAAAGGTTGAGATGTCTGTTAAAGCAGCTGCGGACCGGGGAATCAAGGAAGGCGATTGGGTCTGGATAGAGAATCAGCGCGGCCGTTGCCGTCAAATTGCCACTATTAGTTTGGCTTTGGACGATCGTGTCGTACGTGCCGAGCATGGTTGGTGGTTCCCTGAGGCTGAAGCTGCTGAGCCCAATCTATTCGGCGTATTCAACTCTAACATCAATAATCTGACACCGCAGTGTGAGAACGGCGATACAGGTTTTGGTGCCCCATATGCCAACCAGCTTTGCGAAATATATAAGTGCACCGAGGAGAACAGCCAAGACTTGCCTAGCACGCATGTGACTCGCAAAGATGGCTACTCCAAGGAAATGGACGAGACGAACGGGGACGTGAAGGTAGGTGTAGTTTACAATGGCTAACGCTCTTCTTATCGATTACGAGTATTGCACTGGTTGTCATGCGTGTGAGGTTTCATGCAAGAAGGAGAAGAATCTTGCACGAGGACAATGGGGCATCAAGATTCTTACCGATGGTCCTCGCGAACTACCCGATGATAAGTGGGAGTTCAACAATATCCCGATGCCTACATCTCTTTGTGACCTTTGTGCCGAGCGATTGGAATCGGGTAAGGATCCCTCTTGCGTGCACAATTGCCCTGCCAATTGCATGCAGTTCGGGACGGTTGAGGAGATGAGCAAAGAGGTTGCAAAGAAGGGCAACCGCGTCATCTTCGTTCCGGTGGTCTAAGAATCTTCTTCGTTTATTCGGGTGGGCGTGTTTCGCGACGCGCCCGCCGGGTAGGCGCTATTTCGAAAGGATTGAAGCAATGGCTGAGAAAGACTACTTTGCCGAACATCGCGGCCAATTCCAGTGGGAGGATGGGGATTATACCGTCACTCGCACAACGGTGTGGTCAGGCCCTGGCTGCCACGATGGTTGTGGCGTCTTGTATTACACCAAGGACGGTAAGCTTGAGAAAGTGGAAGGCGATCCCGATTGCGCTTACAACCAGGGAACGCTTTGCATGCGATGCCTCGAGATGCCTGAGGTCGTCAATAATCCCCGCCGCCCGTCCAAGCCGCTCAAGCGTGCCGGTGAGCGCGGCGAGGACAAGTGGGACGAGATCACCTGGGATGAGGCATACGACATCATCGAAGCAAAGGTTCGAGAAATATGGCGCGATTATGCCCCTGAGTCTATCGCTTGCATGATCGGCACCGGTCGCGCTAACTGCTGGCAAATTCCGTACATGTGCTATTCAGCTTTCGGGTCTCCTAATTTCTGCCTGGGCTTCCTCTCCGGCGAGTCTTGCTTCCAGCCCCGCTCCGCCGCGATGGCGTCCATGTCTGGTGATTTCTTTATCGCCGATTGCTCCCAGCAGTTCGAATCACGCTACGACGAGGAGAACACTGAATGGCGCTGCCCCGAGCTCATCATCAACTGGGGTTGCAACGCCGTCGAGTCAAACTCCGATAACTTCTACGGCGGATGGATCGTTGATTGCATGCAGCGCGGCTCCAAGATGATTACCGTCGACCCGTCCTTGACCTGGCTTGCTTCTCGTTCTGAAATCTGGCTGCGCTTGCGACCTGGCACCGATGGAGCTCTGGCGATGGCCATGCTCAATGTCATGATAAAGGAGGATATCTACGATCATGACTTTGTTGAGAAATGGTGCTATGGCTTCGATGAACTGGCCGAGCGCGTCAAGGAATGGACGCCTGCTCGCGCCGCTGAAATATGCTGGGTTGACGAAGCGGACATTGTTGCTGCTGCACGCATGTACGCGGGTGCTAAGAATGCTGCCATGCAATGGGGCCTTCCCATCGATCAGGCGGTCATGGGCATCCCGACTGCGCAGGCGTTGAATGCGTTGTGGGCTCTCACGGGCAACATCGATAACCCCGGAGGCAACATCGTCATCCGCAACGCCTTCGATCAAAACGTCTCCTACAATTACGGTTACAACAATTTGCCGGCAGAGGTTCAGGCGAAGCGCATAGGTGCCGAGTATCCTTTGATGTCCAAGGCGGGCTTCAGCTCCACTGCTCATTCCGATTCGATTCTGCAGGCCATTGAGACTGGAAAGCCGTATCCGATTCGAATGTTGTGGCTGACGTCTACCAACCCTATTGCCAATATGGCTTCCGATGCACCCCGTGTCTACCGTGCTTTGAAGACTTTGGATTTTGTGGTCGTAAACGATCTCTTCCTGACGCCAACAGCTGTAGCGTTCGCCGACTTATTTCTGCCTGCGGCAATGAGCCCCGAACGAGATATGCAGCGTGTCTGGTGGGTTCCCCTGCGCGGTATGAAGAAGGTCTGCCAGTACGGCGAGTGCAAGTCCGACGATACCATCGTCACCGAAATCGGTAAGCGTTTGCACCCCGAGAACTTCCCGTGGAACAATGATCAGGAGTGGACGGACAATATTCTTAGGACAGAGACTCCTGGCTACGATGGCGGCTACCATGAGCTGGTTGAGCGAGACATCTGGGTTTATCCCGGCTTCCAGTACTATAAGCACGAGAAGGGCTTGCTTCGTGCTGATGGGCAGCCAGGATTTTCCACCCCGTCTGGTCGCATCGAGCTATGGAACACTGTGTTCAGCCTCTGGGGCTATGATCCCTTGCCTGATTGGGCGGAACCTTCCAATTCTCCCTATAGCTCCCCCGAGCTTTATGAGAAGTATCCATTCGTACTCACCACGGGTGCTCGTCACATTGAGTTCTTCCATTCCGAGCATCGTCAGCCTGAGCTTACGTCTCGCGAACTTTATCCGGATCCCTGCTTCGAGATGAGTCCCAAGTCTGCAGCCGATCTTGACATTAAAGAGGGAGACTGGTGTTGGCTGGAGAATCATCGCGGTCGCTGTCGTCAGAAGCTTCGCATTAATCCCACCTTGGATGATCGTGTCGTGCGAGCTGATCATGGTTGGTGGTTCCCGGAAAAAGATGCTGCGGAACCATCTTTGTATGGCGTGTTTGACTCCAACATCAACAATCTTCTCCCGCAATGCGAAAACGGCGTTACTGGTTATGGCGCGCCGTACAAGAACCAGTTATGCAAAGTTTATAAGTGCACCGAGGAAAACAGCAAGGAGATGCCTTCGATTTGCGTCTCCACTAAGGACGGATATTCCAAGGCCATGGACGAGTCCAATGGCGATGTGAAAGTAGGTGCTATCTACAATGGCTAAGGCTTTGATGATTGACTACGAATACTGTACTGGTTGTCATACGTGCGAGGTTGCATGTCGCAAGTCGTTGGGCCTCGATTCTGGTCAGTTCGGGATTCATATTCTAAAGGATGGCCCCCGTCAAATTGAGGGAACGAAGAAATGGGAGCTTAATTACTTGCCCGTTCCGACTTCCTTGTGCGACTTGTGCGCAGAGCGTTCGGAAAAGGGCATGGACGCATCTTGCGCACACCATTGCCCAACGCATTGCTTGGTCGTCGGCAATGTCGAAGATTTGGCGATTGAAGTGGGCAAGAAGGCCAATAGAGCTCTCTTCGTCCCGCTTGCATAGAGGTATATTCTGGACAAATATGGAGAGGGCTGCTTTTGCCGCCCTCTCTTTCTTGTGCTGTAAGTTCTGCGTGATTTACGGTTTATTGAGTTCGCTTGTCTTTGCTTGAATTAGGCGAATTGTTCTTCAGATTATTATGCATTTTGCTAAGATGGGGATAAACATTTTTGAAATGCCCCTTCTGCATATAGAGGCTTGGTGATTTCAATGTTGGGATGTAGCTATCCTCAAGGAAAGCCCGATAAAAATGAGCTGTTTCGCGTCGTAAAAGCGAACGAGGAATGGGAGCTTGTCATCGAGCTCGGGGAGACTGGCATTATTCGGATAGTCGATGTTACCAGTGAGGTTGCATGGCTTCTGAATATAGAGAACGGGCATTTTTTCTGTTTCAACGGCGAAGATCTTGAGGTTTTCAAGGCGCCCTTTGCGAACGCGAATCCCGTAGCAGCGCGCTTTCTTAATGAGGCCGATATTCTTGTTGCAGACAAGAACCTTGGGCTGTGCAAGTATCTGCCCCATAGTTCCTCATATTATGTTGTCGCTGATGAGTGCAAGGGTATTCCTTTTGTCGGCATCAACAGCATTACGATGGACGGGTACGGTGGCGCTTATGTCTCGGATGCTACAAGTTCTGGATATTTTAAGCGTGACGGCAAAATCTACTATGTTTGGTTCAGGGACGGCGACTTTGATGTTGAGCTGTTTCAGGAGGGCGTTGCGTTTCCCTCCTGCACGGCTGTGTCCGAAAACGATAACCTGTTTATTGGAGAGTTTGCGACGAATTCAGTAATTTGCGTTCCGTCGAAAGCTGCACAGGGGAGGGTTGAAACTCCAAGTATGTTTATGTATCACGACAATGGGCATGGTCCCACGGGGCTTGTCGTTGATTCGTGCAGTAATGTTTATGCTTCGTTTGAGTTTTGCCACGATATTTTGGTGTCCAGCCAAAATGGCTCGCAAAAGACGCGCATATCGCTACCCGAGTGTGCTAAATCATTCCCTTCTGATATTTATATCGACGGTGATTGGTTGTACGTTGTCGAGGGAACCGAAGGGGCTCTATTTCGCATAAAGCTATCGCCTTCAGTAATTGAAAGGGAGATTCCAGATTGCCTGGAGCCATTGTCGTGGCCTTGGCAGCTGTAGCTTCTTTTTAGGCTAGGGAATTATTTCCTAGCATTCATATTTGGAATGGCGCCTCGGCAATTTATGCCAGGGCGCCATTCTCTGTCTTATAAGGGCATTTTTATGATTCCTCACCATGCAGATATCCTCGCATAGAGGATTTGCGGACGATTGTGCGGGAGAATCATATGGATAAACAAAGGGAGCATCAAAACTGGTTGATCGTGTCTCTGTGCTTCTTCTTGGTTGCATTTTGTATTACGCTCATGATGTATAAAATTCCGACTATCATGATCCAGCTAATGGAATTGCTGTCGGTTTCGGCTGCTACAGCTGCATGGTTCATGTCCGTATTTACGTTTACGGGAATCTTCTTAGCGATTCCCATCGGTTTTCTTATCAAGGGAATCGGAGTCAGAAAAGTAGTTATCGTCTCCGGTTTTCTCGCGGCTTTTGCGTCAATTGCTGGCAGTTTTGCGCCAGAGGTTGGATTCGCGTGTGTGCCTCTCCTGATTGTCACCAGAGGGCTCGAGGGGCTGTCTTTCGTTGGTATCATCGCTTCGATTCCAATTATGATTCAGATGTGCATCATTCCTTCGCGGGTTGGGACCTCGACGGGCATTTTCATGCTCGGCGGAATGCTCGGCGCAATGGGCGGCGGTGTCATTACTCCAACCGTCTTTACTGCAAGCGGTTTTGCTGGGCTCTGGATTGCCTATGCAGCCTTCATGGCTTTGTCTACAATCGTGTTTATGGTGTATGTGAGGTTTCCTCGCCAGGAGCAAGAAGGAGCGTTTCCCGAGAGCAAGGCTGCAACTAGGTCGTCCTCTGTCTCGATATATGGCGTCTTTTTTAAGCCTAACACGCTGTTGTTCTTCTTGGGATTTGCGGCTTTTCAGATATTGCTGCTCTCTGTGCTGACCTACGCGCCAACCGCCCTCCAGCAGCGCGGAATGTCCCCTGCCATGTCTGGCTTTGTTAGTACATTGCCGCAGCTTATCTCCATCGTCACGGCAATTGCTTTCGGGGCAATTGCCGACGCAATCCATAGGACAAAGCCTCTCGTTATAATCGGTATGATTGCGATGGCGATTTGTGCCCCTGCAGCTTTAGTGACAGATACTCCTGTGCTTTGGGCCATTTTAGTTGCTATGGGGCTTTTGGCGATGGGGGTTCCAACTGTTGTCATGGCTGCTTACCCAAAGCTTCTGGCTGATCCTTCAAAGCTAACTGTTGGCATGGGTGTGATGATGCTCGTCCAGAGTTTGGGACAATTCCTCGGATCGCTTATCCCATCAATTGTTCTTGGCCCCGACTTAAGCAACTGGACAGTGTGTTCAATAGTTTTATTCCTTTTGGGGCTTGCTGCCACTGCTTGCTTTGTTGCGAGCAAATTCAAGTAGTGGACTTATTGCCGACTGTGCGAAGTGCGGCGGGCTATTATTTGCTGGCTACTGAGTAGAAACCTAATCGCTTCTCTCGATTAGAGACCTCGAACCCTATGATTGTGGCGTGATAGCCGAGGCATCCCGTGTATGGAGTAAGGAAAATATGCAGAATTCTGCTTATTCTCAAAGCACTACTATCCTGGCAGGGAAAGTGCGTCTCGCTGGCAAGGCGAAGCCTAATGAGCCGTCAGCAAGGCGTGGATTCGGGAAAGAGGGCGCGCATGGCCGCCATCGATGTTGACAAGCTTCGCGACTACATGACCGACTACTTCGGCACTGCCGTGTTCAATGGTTTCCCTGCGGCGATCCTCGACCTCTCCGACATCGAGAGCATGAGTGGTCAAGAGCTTTGCCAAAAAGCGGAATCCCTCGGGATTAACCTTCGCGATTTTGAAATTGAGTAGATGAGCTCGATCGGATAATCGGCTGGGTTCTTTTTGAAACGTCAATGTGCGGGTATAGACGGTTGGGCGGGGGTTCCTTTTGATGTCTACGAGGCAATTCTAGTTTTCGAGTGATTGCAGGGATGACGAAAACTAAAGCCGCATCCAAAACGGCAGCAGGCGGAAAAGCCGGTTTTGGCTTCTCTGCCCGCAAGTAGTCTTGCCGAACGCATCGTTACGACAAAAGCATCAGGTCGTCTCGCTCTTCCGCTAAAGCCCGAAGCTCTTCCGTGAATCCATGGATACTAAACAAAACGAACCACTCTTTCCGTTTGCCTTTGCGCCAATCTACCAAGGCAGCTTTTTCCTCAAGCTTTCTCAGAACGTTAACGCCTACTTCCCCCTTCCAGTACTTGCATTCGCCCAAGATGATGTTTCCTTCATCTGGATCGGTCGCCACGACGTCGATCTCGTTGTTGTGATTGTCCCACCAACGTCCCGCTTTCAAGAAGATAAAAGGCCAGGCGTCATCTCCGTTCAGTTCCCATAGGCGCTCCCGGCAGACATTTTCGTATACGTGGGCGATATGGTTGTCGACGAGATTCGCGCGGATCTTCCTCATGGCCAAGTCCACATGCCCCGATTCGATGAAGCTTTTGTTCGGAAAGACGAAGCGAAACCAAAACTCGATAAAGTTGTCCTTGATTTTGTACAGGCCTCTTCGGCTTTTCTCGGGCGATTCCTCCGTTACCGGCACTTCTCTCTCTAAAATTCCAAGGTCTATGAGGGTCTTCAGGTAAACCGTGAGACTGGTCCTTTTTATTTCCAGGTCTGCCGCGATGTTTCCGAGCTTTTGATTGCCGAACGCAATCGACTTGATGATGGAGAAGTAGCTCCCTATTTCTTTCACTTCGTTCTGCAGCAGGAAGTAAGGCTCGTCGTAAAGATAGCTGGACTTCTCGAGCACGTTTTTTTGGATGGCCTCGTAAATGTTGCGCGAGCTTTTGAACTGCTCCACGTACTTGGGAACGCCGCCCGTCACGCTGTAGAGCTCGATCAGTTCCTGACGGCTCTTTCCTTCGTAGAACTCGTGATAATAAGCGAAGGGAATCTGTCCCAAGCGGATCTGGCGCGTCCTGCGCCCATACAGGGGGCTGTCGTACGAAAGCGTTTGGGAAATCATCATTGAAATCAAAGAGCCGCAAAGGATGAGCATGACGTTGCGGCCCTTCAGGACGGTGTCCCAAATTCTCTGCATGACGGAAGGGAAGGCGGGGCTGACCTTGCCAAGGTATTGAAACTCGTCGATCACGATGACGATTCGATCGTCTGTTTCTTGCTCGACGATATAACGGAACGCATCTTCCCATTTCTGAAATGGGGCGCCCTCCAGAAGCGGAAGATTGAGCATCGCTGACGCGACTGATTGAAAAGAGCTGCGGTTCTCGACTTCAGACTCTTCTGTGGCCAAGTAGTACAGGGCCCGCTTCCCTTTGATGAACTCCTTCAGCAACTCGCTTTTCCCCACGCGACGTCTGCCGTATAAGACGACGAAGGAAGCCCCATCCTGGCGGTACTCTTCCTCCAGCACTGCTATTTCGTTCTCTCTGTCTATGAATGGCATACAGGACACCTCATTTGTATAAATTAGAGTATTATAAATCATATTATACAAAATGAGACAAGAATGGTCAACGTGCGTAGGAAGAGCCTCGGGCCGTCCGTAATTGACTATATTACGCCAAACAGTATTGCGGCATGCTCGCATGGCGTATCCCGGCTTATCTACGACAAGGTCCCTGGAGGGGCAGGCCACGCTCGCCAGCTTAGCGATAGGGTGATCGAGCTTGTCGAGGAGGCGTACAGGGTTGTAGATGGCCACTGTGGCTGTGGCGAGGAGACCTACTGCTACAGATGCATCGCCAACTACTATAACCAGAGCAAGCAAGCGAAGCTTTCCCGCGGCGCCGCGAAACGAATACTGGGAAGCTTGCTGGGATATTAGGGAAGAGAAAAGTCAAAGGAAAGGAAGTCATCATGGCAAATGGAAGATACTCGCAATACTGCACAAAGCCACCAAAGCCGTCGCCTAATCCCGGTTTGTCGAGATGTCCGGGGATTGTCATTACGAGAAGAAGTCGATTGGCGATTTAGTTTATGAAATGCATATTGAGTCACGGTAATGTGCCGAAGGTTGGTGTGGAACGTAGTCTCAGGTTTGCGCTTCCTCACCTCGCTCATCCTTTTCCAGCAAGCTTACGAGTGCTAACTGTGCTAACGCAAGCTGAAAAAGCTAACGCAAGCTAACCAAAACGAACGGCATTGCTCTATAATGAACGAAAGAAATCGAAGGAGGGAGACATGGCCAAGACTATTGCCAACCCGTTCACTCCAGTAGTCGGAAAAGTTCCCCCGCATATTGCTGGGCGCGAGGAAATCATCGCTGATGTGGAGGCAGCACTTGCCGGCGCGGGCAACGACCCGGCTATTATCAGCCTTTTGGTCGGCCCCCGCGGCACGGGCAAAACGGCCCTGCTGTCCTACTTCGCCGATACTGCGGAATCATCTGGTTGGGTTGCGGCTCGCGTGACGTGCGTTGCAGGAATGCTCGATGACGTCCTCATCAGAGCGCAGCGAGCAGCTCGACATTTGGTGGACACTCGACCCTCTCGCAAAATTAAAGGCGCGGGCATAGCCAACGTTGTTTCGTTTGAATTGGAAGACTCGCCTATCGAGCCGGCAAACTGGCGTTCAAAAATGGATGACATTCTGGATGCCCTTGCCGAGCAGGGAACTGGGCTTTTGGTGACAATCGACGAGGTCAATCCTAGCATCGAGGAAATGACGACGCTCGTCGCGGCCTTTCAGCACTTTCTCGACGAGGGTAAGAGAGTCGCCCTGATTATGGCGGGCCTCCCGTATGCGGTTACATCGCTGCTCTCCGGCAAGTCAACCTCGTTCCTGCGAAGGGCGGCGCGCTATGAATTGCAGGCGTTGAACGATTACGAGGTTGAAGAAGCACTGATAAGGACGATGAGGGACGGTGGCAAGAGCTTCGAGCCCGATGCCCTTGATGCTGCTGTCAAAGCAATCAAGGGTTTCCCCTTTATGCTCCAGCTTGTAGGGTATCGTACGTGGCGGATGGCGGGAAACTCGGAAGTTGTAGACGTGTCGGTTGTCAATGATGCGGCGGGCATCGCTCGAAAGGAGTTGGATCGGAGGGTGTATGAGGCCATCTGGTTCGAACTGAGTGAGGCCGACAAGTCTTTTCTTCTGGCAATGGCAAAGGACTCGGGAGCGACGCGGCAGATGGACTTGCCGGGCAGGCTCGATAAGCCGAGCGGGCATGTTTCGAAATACAAGAAGCGCTTGCTGCAGCAAGGGGTCATTCAGGAGCGGTCGAAGGGTATTTTGAATTTCTGTTTACCTGGGTTCAAAGAGTACTTCATGGAGCGCATTGCGGAGGAAAGGGAACTGTAGAATCCAGGCTTCGCGACCACATGACTGACTATTTCGAGACTGCACTGTCTAGCGGATTCCCTGCGGCGATCCTCGATCCCTCCGGCTTCGAGAGTATGGGCGCATACGAGTTTTGCCAAAAAGCGGAATCCCTCGGTATCGACCTTCGCGATTTTGAAATCAGGTAAACGAACCCGTTCGAAGATGAAGGGGCCCTTCTCGTTCTCGCGGGCGATTTTGCTTGATTGGTAAGCGGTACAATAGTGCCAATGCCACCAGTGGGAAAGGGATGACATGAGCTCTGGGGAAACTGTCGGAAAGAGGCGCTGCTTGCGCTTCGTTGTTGCGATAATCGCTATCCTCCTCGGGATGGCGCTCGGCTTCTCCGCGCAAGCAGCTCCGGGCGTGCAGGCTGCTTTTGCGACGCCGGCTTCGCAAGCAGCGCCCACTGCGCAGGCTGCCTTAGCAGCTGAAGTCGCCTCGCAAGAAACCCTCCAGCAGGGTGGCATTGAGCTTCAGGCTGACATGAGCAGGACCGTCTGGTGCTCTCGATCTGGCAGCAAGTACCATTACAGTTCGACCTGTTCGGGGATGAAGAATCCCATCGCGATGACCCTGCAACAGGCCGTCGACTCCGGTAAGCAGCCCTGCTCCAAGTGCGTGCACGAGTCGCCTACGCCCGACCCTGCCCCCAACCCCAGCCCTGACC
>NZ_WAJR01000037.1 GCF_008831035.1 Ellagibacter isourolithinifaciens
GCCGAACATGCGCGAGTACTTCGCGAAGCGTAAGAAGGACGAGGAGAGCGGCTAGCCAGTACCGTGATTAGCCGATTTGCGGTACCGTCTTTCGCTGACTGACGGTACCGCAAAAGGCTACTAGCCACTCGAAGAGGAGAGGGGAAAGCCTCGCTACTTCAAGACGTTTGAGATGCTGTCGTCATGATCTTCCTGCTCGCGTATTAATAGAAGAATCCAACGCCCCTTCTTTCCAGCCATTGCGATCGGTTTGGGAAGGAGGGGCGTTTTGCTGCATGTTTGAAACCCTGCCGTCTTCTGTAGCGCATCAAAACAGTTGAAGCACTTAAACAAGCGCTTGTTCGACCTTCTTGTGGCCGCATCGTATCGTACTCATGGGATGAAAAAGGGGGTTGAAAAGAGAGGGGAAATCAAAGGGGCATGATCCGTCATCCTAAATCTGTCCAGCACTCCCAACGGGTTTATCTAGTGGCAGATCGTTTATGTTTGTGAGGAGGATCAGACAATGGCAGGACCAGTTACAGACGGGAAGGCGACGGAGGCGAAGAAGGAACCTCATTATTCTGTTGCTGACCGAATGAACCGTATCCCAACATCACCGCACACCACCTTGATTATTTTCTTCGTGCTGATGGGTTGGTTCGCCGAGACAATTGACCTCGGCGGTACGAGTTTTCTTATGCCGACTATCCGAGAGTATTTCGGCATGGACGCAACAACGGGCGGCTATTATTCGTCGATTTGTTTTCTTGGAATGTTCATCGGCGCTATCGCTGCTGGGCGCATCGCCGATAAGGTTGGGCGTAAAAAGACGATTGTCGTCTCGATGTTTATTTGGGGCGTTGCGGGATTCGCTTTGGTAGCATCTCCGAACGTGTATTACCTGTTCACGATGCGATTTATTCTAGGCCTTGGGCTTGGCGCTCAGTTCCCAGTCGCACTTAGCTACCTTAGCGAGCTAGTTTCCGGCAAGGATCGACCGAAGTTCATGACGCTCTACCAGCTCATGACGCCTGTCGGGTTTGCGGTCGCCGGCGTACTCACGGTGCTCATCCTTCCGCATTTCGACTGGCGTGGAGTATACCTTGCCGAGGCTCTGCCTGCGCTGTTCGTAATCGGAATCATCAAATGTTGTCCGGAATCGCCCCTTTGGCTTGAAGCCAAGGGTCGATGGGAGGAAGCCGATGCAATCTGCACGAAATTCGAGCAGGAAGCCATAGCGAGGCACAAGGAACTTCCCCCCGTCGAGGTCATCGAGCGTGTCCAAACGAAAGCGACGTTTAAGGACCTTTTCAGCTCGAAGTATCTAAAGGTTACCATACTCTGCTTCTTTGTGTGGTTCATTAGCATGTTCAGCGATTACGGATTGACGACATGGCTCACGACGATTCTGATCGAAAAGGGTTTTGACGTCGTGCAATCCACTGGCTTCGTCACTATTGGCATCTTGGGTGGCATCCCCGCTTGGTTCTTCTCGACGTGGGCTGCGAAGAAGTTCGGGCGTAAAAAGACGTTCCTCATCGCGGGCCTGTGCACTTCGATCTTCGGCATCGCGTACGGCGCCTCGACCACGCTTGTTATGCTCATCATCACGGGCATCCTTTACCAGTTCGGCAAGTACCTGAACGCAATGATGATGGCCCTCTATACGCCCGAGTTGTACGAGACGAGCATTCGAACGACAGGAAACGGTCTGGCGACTTCGTGGGGCCGAATGGGCTCCATCATCGGGCCGATTGTGCTTGCGGGCGTCATGACGAGCTTCGGTGTGTACACCACGATGTACATCGCGGCGGCCATGGTTATCATTCCTGGTTTGCTTGTATTCCTTATCGGTCCTGAAACCAAGGACAAGAAATTCTAATCGGCTACAACCGTTTTTAAGCCGCATTCGGCTGACGGTGGTGGACTGCGCCCTTTTTCCGGCGCAGACGAGACATAGACGAGAGAAAAGACGGAGGTAGGACATGGAAAAAAAGGTACGCACAGTATGCTTCGACTGCCACTCCAAATGTGGCGTCATCCTTACTGTCAATGACAACAACGAGATTGTTCGCGTAGAGGGCGATAAGGATTGCCCGGTCAACGACGGCATTCTTTGCGTGAAGGCGTTTTCGGCCCAAGAGATCCACTCCCATCCCGATCGCCTGAAGTACCCTATGAAGCGCAAGACGTGGTCGGTAGACGAACCCCATACGGAAAACCGCGGCAAGGACGAGTGGGAGCGCATCACGTGGGATGAAGCCATCGATCTCATCGAGGCGAAGATGCGCAAGGTTATCGACGAGTACGGTCCGCAGTCGATCATCATTTCCCAGGGCACAGGCCGTGGCTCCAACCACTTCCTCGATCGCTTGAACAACTCCTGGAACGGCGGCGGCAAGGTTTGGCCTACTCATGTTTGCTTGCTTCCGAACCTGGCTCAGACGCATGTGACCTGGGGTCGTATGTTCCATCCTCATGAGGCATGCGACTACCGCAACGCTGGCTCCATCGTAATGTGGGGCACCAACCCCATTCGCTCGCGCCAGTATTCGGGCCTTCGCATCATGGACGCGAAGCGCAACGGTGCACACGTCGTGGTCGTCGACCCGGTTTTCCGCGACATCGGAGCTAAGGCCGATCTTTGGGTTCCGGTTCGCCCCGGTACCGACGGCGCTCTGGCGATGGGCCTCACCAACCTTATGTTCCAAAGCGGCAAATTCATGAACGCAGAGCCTATGCTCTCGAAATGGACGAATTCCGGCTTTTTGATCGACGCTGACACCCGTATGATGCTTCGCGAGGCTGACCTCGTCGAAGGCGGATCCGACGAACATTATGTCGTTTGGGACAAGAACGTCGATGCTATCGCCATCTGGCGTCCTGAGACGGAAGATTTCGATCGCGAAGATGTGCACCCCGACATCATGGGCGTTCACGAAGTGACCTTGAAGGACGGCTCGAAGAAGGAATGCAAGACCGGCCTTGAGACCTACAAGGACGAGGTTGCGATGTGGACCCCCGAGAAGGTTTCCGCCGTTACCTGGACTCCGGTCGAGAAGATCCTCCAGATGTTCGACATCATCACCAACCCCACGGATGGCAAGTCCTCGCTGCTCACTGCATATCTCGGTGCTTGTATGATGACTTCGAACGCCCTGCAGTCAGGTCGCGCGATTACCATTCTCCAGCTGCTGTTGAACCCGCCGATCGACGACAAGGGAGGCATCTACTTCAACACCTTCTGGGAGTTCATGCTCGATCCTAAGATCACCGCGTATGACCGCGTTCCGCCGAAGCTGCGCCTCGGCTACGACAAGCATCCGATGTACACGCAGGTTTACGGCAACGCTAACATCCCGAACGACGTGTGGGACGCAATGCTTACGGGCGAGCCTTGGCCTGTCAAAGTGATGATTTCCGTTGCGAACGACCCCTTGGGTTGCTTCGAGGATACGGAGAAGATTCACCGTGCGCTGCTGAACGACATCCTCGAGCTCAATGTCGACATGGATTACTTTATGACCCCCGGCAACGAGATTGCCGACATCGTCCTTCCCGCCGCCCACTGGTCGGAGCGCGTTGGCGTGTTTGACGAGGAGCTCTATCCCGAGCCCTGTCCGTTCATCATCCCGCAGAAGGCCGTCGACGCTCCGGGCGAGGCTCAGGACGACTGGTACTTCCAGCGTGAGCTCGGTCGTCGTTTCGCTCCCGATCTGTGGCCGTGGAAGTCTTCCGAGGAGATGCAGCTTTGGCGCCTCAACGAGTTCCATCTGAAGCCGAACGGCAAGGAGCCTATCAACGACTACGAAGAGGCTGCGAAGATCGGTTACTTCGTCCTGTACGGCGGAGAGAACCGCACCACGAGGCAGCATGAGAAGGGCCTGGTCAAATTCCAGACTCCGACGTCGCGCATCGAGGTGTTCTCGGAGCAGATGCCTTCTTACGGCTATGACTCGCCCCTGCCGAGCTACAGCGAGCCTTTCGAGAGTCCGTATCAGACGCCGGACCTCTATAAGGAATACGACCTCTGCCTTACCACCGGCGCTCGCGACTACGCTTTCTACCACTCCGCATGGACGAACATCGCCCATCAGCGCATTCTCGAGCCGTGGCCCTATATCGAGCTTAACGAGGATGACGCGCGTGAGCGTCAGATCTCCGAAGGCGAGTGGCTCTGGGTCGAGACCCGTCGTGGCAAAATCAAGGCAAAGGCCCGCATCTCCAAGGGCGTTATCAAGGGCGCTGCGTCCATGTGCCGACCCAACTACAAGCACGCTTGCAAGGAGCTGAATCTTCCTGGTTTCAGCTGGGACAAGGGCAACCCGAACATTCTCACCACTGCCGAGGGCTCCGATCCGGGCTTTGGCGCGGCGCCGATGCGAAGCTTGCTTTGCAAGGTCACCAAGGTGAACGAACTGTAGTCCGATAGTTGAATCCTCGCGTGTTAGGAAGGAAGAACCATGGCAAAGAAAATTGGAGTGCTCGTAGAGCTTGATTATTGTGTTGGTTGCTCAGCGTGTCAGCTGGCTTGCCAAGACTATTACGACTTGCCGGTAACCGAAACGTATATGCGCGTGTTTCTGGGCAAGCCCGATGTCGTCGACGGCCGCCACGAGATGTTCATGTCGCCGTACGCGTACCGTCTCGACAAGTGCGCGAATTGTCTCGAGAAAGAAGGCGAGGCTCCCTGCGCGGCAATCTGCATCTCCAGGGCGCTGCATGTCGATGAGCTCGACAAGATCAACGAGCTCGCGGAGAAGACCGACGGCCATCTCGCTGTCTATCGCTAGTTGATTCATATCTAATGATACGTCGCCTCGTTCGCTTTCATGCAGGCGGGGCGACCGCGTGTTACTTTGGAGGCGCGTCATGACTTTCGCCTGCACCGATTGCTCCCGTTGCGGCAAATGCTACGACAAGCATTCGACTTGCCCACAATGCGCGGGCCCGATTAACCTGCTTGAGGACGCCTGCCCAAACTGCGGCGAGCCCATTACCGACGCGATGCGCGATGCTGCCAAGCAGAAATATCTTGCAAAGAAGCGAATCGAGCACCAGAAGATTGTTGAACTTGCTCAGCAGGCGAAAAAGCGACGAGAGCAGCAAGAGCGACCGAAGCCTGTATACCCTTGGGAACAAGGGGAATAGCAGCTGATCTTAGCCATTGCGGAGAGGGGGGAGCCGTGCTCCATGCCGGTATCGATTTGGGCTCGAAGACTGTGAAACTCGTCGTGTTTGATGATGGTCTCGAAGTGCTGTATTCGTCTTACGAGCGCCATCTATCTAATGTGTTCGAGACGCTTGCCTACACGTTGAAGAACGCGAGCGTTCACTTCCCCTGCGAAGCGATGACCTTCGGTGTTACAGGCTCTGCTGGAATGCAGCTTGCCGAGTTGTTGGGCTTGCCGTTCACTCAGGAGGTCGTTTCGGTCCGATCGGCGATCAAGACGCTGATTCCTCAAACGGATACCGCCATCGAAATCGGGGGAGAGGATTCGAAGATCCTGTTTTTGACGGGTGGCGAGGAGCTGCGGATGAACAGCACGTGCGCAGGCGGCACGGGCGGCTTCATCGATACCATCGCCGGCATGCTCGATATGAACGCCGAACAGCTCAACTACTGCGCCCATGGCTGCAAGAACATCCTGCCCATCGCTTCGCGTTGTGCGGTGTTTGCCCAGGCAGACGTACGCCCGCTCATCAATCAGGGGGTCTCGAAGGAAGATATCGCCGGCTCTGCGTTCGATGCGGTTGTCGCTCAGTGCGTCGGCGGCTTGGCATGCGGAAGGCCCATTGTTGGCAACGTCGCTTTCTTGGGCGGACCGCTTCATTTTCTCTCGGCGCTGCGGGAACGCTTTATCGATCGGCTCGGTCTCGACAGCGATCACGTGGTGGTCCCGCGCGAGGGCCATCTGTTTGTTGCGCAAGGAGCTGCGCTGGCTCAATGGCATGCTCAGCCTTCCACCCTCTCTCAAATGGTCGAGAAGATAAACGGAATCGATTGGAGGCAGGGAGCGTCCCTGCCTCGTCTTGACCCGCTTTTCGGCAGCAAAGAAGAGTTCGAGGCATTTTCCAAGCGCCACGCGTCTCATCGTGCGCCTCGGACGAATATGGGCGCATACGAAGGAGAGGCGTTTCTCGGAATCGACTCTGGCTCCGAGGCGATCAAGTATGCGCTTATCGCAAAAGATGGCAGCATTCTTCGGACGTATTATGCTCGATCGGCGGGAAATCTCATTGAGGCCGCGAGGGATATGCTTCTCGATCTGTGGAAGCATATCCCTCGCATGCACGACGGTTCTCCCGCAATTACCATTGCCCGCTCGCTCGTTACGGGGTATGGTGAGAATTATCTGCGCCAAGCGCTTCGGGTAGATGCGGGCGAAGTTGAGACGGTGTGTCATATGCGCGCCGCGCAATCGCTTTCCCCCGATGCGAACTTCATCCTCGATATCGGCGGGCAGGATATCAAGTGTATTTACCTGCGCAATGGCTCGCTTGACAACGTTGTCCTCAACGAGGCTTGCTCGAGCGGTTGCGGGGCGCTGCTTTCGGGAATGGCATGGTCGATGAATGTCCGCTTCGATAGGTTCCTTGACGCTGCGTTGTTCGCATCCGAGCCGGTAGATTTGGGAACGCGCTGTACGGTGTTCATGACATCGCGTGTGCGCCATGCTCAGAAGGAGGGCGCAACCATCGGGGACATCTCCGCGGGCCTTGCGTATTCCGTTGTTCGCAACGCCGTTTTCAAAGTGATGCGCGTGCGCGATTTCGCCGCCCTCGGCAAGCACGTCGTGGTGCAAGGTGGGACGTTTCTGAACGACGCCGTGTTGCGCGCGTTCGAAAAGCTGTCGGGAATCGAGGTAGTGCGTCCCGATATCGCGGGGCACATGGGCGCATATGGCGCTGCCCTTCTGGCTCGCGAGCAGCATGTTCGCGGCAAAGGCAAAAGTGCTTGCAGCGTTTCGGAGCTTCTCTCGCTCGAGCAATTGAAGAGACTGCAGCTGACAGTGCGAACAGAAACGTGCGAGTTGTGCGGGAACCATTGCTCTATAACGGTCACGACTTTTGAAAGCGACGGCGAAACGCGAGAGCTGTCTGTTGGGAACCGCTGCGCGCGCGGTGATCGCTCGGGTGCGAAAAGTGGAATCCAGTTTTCGGATTATTACTCCGCTCGCGTGCGAAGGGCGTTTACGCGCGCTGCGCGAGAAAGCTCGGGAGCGCGGGGCTCTATCGGCATCATGCGAACCCTCGAGATGTTCGACCTCTTCCCCTTCTGGGATGGGGTTTTGAACGACTTGGGTTTCGACGTCGTTTTGTCAAGCGAGCGCGCGAAGCTTCGCGGTGCGGCGCTTGGGACGATTCCTTCCGAATCGGCGTGCTTTCCCTCGAAAATCGTGCATGCACATGCTCTTGACCTGGTGAATCGTCGTGTAGCTGCAATATTTGCGCCAAGTGTGCGCGAGGTCATGCCTGGAGAGCTCTCTTGCCCGCCGTCGAGGGGCGTCCCCTTCGTCTTGAAGGCGAATGTGGAGGGGATCGGTGAGGGGGGCGTGCCTCTTGCGGCTCCCGTTCTGGAAGGGTTGTTCTCTTCAGAAGATCTCGATGTTCGCGCTGATGTCGCGGTCCGGCTTCTTGACGCCTTGCGCCCCATTGCCCTCGACCTCTCTTTGGCCGATATCGAGCATGCGCTTGTGGTTGGATCTGCGGCGCAAAGAGCGTTTCGCGACGACATCGCGAGGATGGGAAAAACCGCCCTTGCCGCAATCGGGCAGAGAGGCGGGCGGGGGATTGTTCTTGCTGGGCGTCCGTATCATGGAGATCCCGAAATTGGCCACGGGATAGCGGGCTTGCTTCGAGAATGTGGGTTCGCGGTTTTAACCGAGGATATGTTGTTGTTTGCTGAGGGACCGCTAGAAGCTGAAGCGTCAAATCTTTCAGGCTGGCTCTATCCTGATCGGGTGCTAAATGCTGCGCAAGCAACAATCGCCTTCGACAATCTCGAGTTCATGGAGCTGTACTCGTTCGGCTGCGGGCTTGACGCGCTTACCGTTGACCGCGCGCGGGACGTCATCGAGGGCGGTGGGAAGGTCTTCACTGCTCTGAAGATTGACGAGATGGTCGATCTGGCGTCGATTCGCATTCGGGTCCGGTCGATGATTGCCGCGCACGAACGACGAAGCTTCGAGAAGAGAGGATTGCCCGAAGATGACGGAAAAAAATAGAAACCTGCTGATTCCTGTCTTTTCCGATTTCCATGCGCCGTTTATGAGGGCTTCGCTTAAGGGCGCGGGGTGCGATTCCGTTTCACTGGCGAGCGGGGCCTATGGACGAACTGCGGCTCTTGGTTTGGCCCATGTGAACAACGACGCCTGTTTCGCGACCATCATCACTGCGGGTCGAGCCATTATGGCGATGGGGGAAGAAAAGTCGTCGGTTGACGGCGGCAGTTCGAGGGCGTGCGCCTTGCCTTGTCTTTGCCTTGATTGCCGGTCAAAGGACGCCCCTTGGTTCACTCAGCGAGCTCTTGAAGGAGAGGCTTTTGAGGGCGTGCGCGTTCTCAATCTGCTCGATCTTGACGAGGACTTTTACGACGATGTGTGCGCTGATCTTCCCGAGCGCCTTGCATGTGGGCTTGTCGCGGGTGATATAGTTCTTCAGCTTGAGAACTATCTTGCTCCGCTGATTCGCAAAGGGGGTTTGTCTTCGGGAAAAGCGTCGAGCGAGCTTGTGCGATGTCGTACCGAGGCGATTTTTGCTGCTGAGTCAGGGGAGAAAGAAGCGGTATGGCGAGCCGCCGAGCAGGCAGATACGTGCGCTCGAGGGCACCTTAATGAGGCTTCTAGCTTTCCTGTAATCGGAGTTGTTGGCTCTTATCCCGCAATCTTCGATAGTGGGATAAACGATGGACTCATCGCCAAGATTCGCGATGAGGAGTGTCAGGCGGTGGTCCCGTTTGCCTCGCAGCTTCTGGCGATGATTTGCCGGGAGTGTGGGGCGTGGCCCCGTTTCGCGGGCGCTATAGAAGAGATGCTCGCTTTATTTCAAGGGGATTATTTTGCTCCTATTCCAATTAACGAGGAGCATTCTGGCATTCAGGACCAGGTGCTGCCAGTAGATGTTGCAACAGGATCCAGTTTTCTCGTGCCGGGGTACATCGAACTATTTGCCCATCGTGGAGTGTGCGACATTGCTTATGCAAGCACCTTTGCCTGCATGTCTGGACACGTTGGCGGAAGCGGAGTTCTTCGTGCTATAAAGAAGCGCTATCCGGAGCTATCGGTTGCTCCGCTTGAATACGATGCCGGTACGAGCTCCGTTAACCAGTTGAATCGACTGAAGCTGCTCGCTTCTGTCGCCAGGGAACGGCGCGCGACTCGCTGAGGGTTTGCGAGTTGCGATTCTGTCTTTGTTGGTGAGTCTGAAAAATGCGAAGGCTCCTGTGATTAAACAGGGGCCTTCGCATTGAGGGAAACTGTCCGCCGCGAGGGAGGAGAAGGCGAACAGCGGACGCGCGCGGGGCAATTGGGAAGTGCCCTGGCGCCACGCTATTTCGAACTGAGTCGTAGATTTTCGAGGCGGCGCATGTCGCGGTCCCACATCTTTGAGAAGGCAATGACGTCAAGCGTTGAGATGATGGCCAGCGCCCCCATGATGAGGAATACCCCCATGCGATTGCTGGAATCGTTGACGATGGCTTGCACGATGATGTTGAGCAGCGAGCCGAAGACGATGGCGAAGTTTACGACAGAGAGGTTGAACGGGTAGCGCTTCGAGCCGAATCTTTGTCTTGAGAAAGCCGATGCCACAACGGGAACGCCGCCGTAGCAGAACCCGCAGCAGAAAGCGCCGACGACGTACAATCCCGAGATACCGGTCGTAAATGCGCCGACAATGCATGCCGTTGCGCAGATTGCGACTATTCCATCAACGAGCATGGTGATTTTCACATTGGTCTTATCGTACAATGCGCCGATGATGACGCGGGCGAGCCCGTTGCAGGTTGAGACAAGGCCCACGAGGAGCGTTGCGAAGCCGACGTCGAAGCCGACAAGTTGCGCATCGGAGGCGCAGTTCCCAATGGTGGCTAAACCGATTGCGATGACGACAACCGCCCAGATGCAATAGACGTAGAAGGTCGGCGTTTTCAAGATGTTGTCGTTGTCTGCGGGGTCATCCGAATTGGTTCCGCATGCCTTCTCGGGCGCCATGATTGAAACTATGTTGGAAGGCGGGTACGACAGCGTCATGGCCAGGCTGGCCACGACGAGCACGGTAGCCACCCCTATGGCGGAAAAGACGTTCGATAGACCGAATAGGGGGACGAGATTGATCGAGATATTGCCTAAAATCAGGGAGCCAAGACCGAATCCCATCATCAAGACGCCTGACGAAAAGCCTACTTTATCAGGAAACCAGACATTGGTGGTCGCGATGATGGAGTTGTAGCCGATGCCGACGCCGAGTCCTCCGAGGACGCCGTAGAAAACGTAAACCGACTCGATCGATCCATTTGCAAACGTGGCGGTTCCTGCGAATCCAGCGAAGAAAAGAGCAGCGGAAGCGAAAAGCGTTGTCCTGAGTCCGATACGCTTTTCGATTTGAGCGCCGATGACGGCGCCGATGCAAAAAGTGATCATCATGATGTTGAAGGTCAAGGCAACGGCGCTTTTCTCGAGGCCGTATGCCTGGCACATCGGCTCAGCAAACATAGAGAATGCGTAAATCAGCCCGAGGAATAGGAGAGAGAATGCAGAGCTTGCTAAGTAAAAAGCCCTTTTCTTCTTGATTGCTTCGATGTTCATGGGCGACTGGTCGCGCTGCCCGGCGATTCCTTTCGACATGGGACCCCCTATATTTAGAATATCCTCTCCCTTTCGATACTTTCATTTAACGTTCATTGAGGGCTAGAAGAAAGCGGCAGTACGTTGAGAGCTTTCAACGATTTGTAAGGGTGGGGTGAGGGGTATTTTATGATCGCCCCGGAAGAGAAGAGGGCCTGGAAATAATCCAGACCCTCGATGAAGTCCGAAGCGGCAGAGGGATA
The DNA here is from genome assembly GCF_008831035.1 of Ellagibacter isourolithinifaciens. Taxonomy (GTDB): domain Bacteria; phylum Actinomycetota; class Coriobacteriia; order Coriobacteriales; family Eggerthellaceae; genus Ellagibacter; species Ellagibacter isourolithinifaciens. The sequence goes on from NZ_WAJR01000037.1 coordinate 11,033, forward strand.
GTTGCTTCGGCGCGAATGGGTTAGATTGGGGAAGCTCGCCGTCTAGAACGTTGACGATTACTATCAGTTATCAACGCGCCTTCTAACGAGAATCATCATTATCGAATTAGCGGCCCATCATGCAATAGGGTTTGGCTCGGCATTGATGGCAATTCGCCAGATATTGCCTTGGCTGAATTCGCAGACATACAGATAGCCGTCATGAATAGTCAGATTACTTACAAGCACACCTGCATTCTCCGGTAATCTAATTGTTGCGACTGGCCAGCCCTTTGCGTCTACGGCTACAACTTCGCCCGCATGTAGGTGGGCGCCGTACACTATGCCAGAAGCGTCTGTTAAAACACCATCAGGGCCATGTCCTCCAACTAGGCGAGCAAGGACGTAGGGGGTGTCTTTCGCCTCCTTGTAAAGCTTGGAGGGCACGACGATGATCGAATTGGTGTTGAATTCGGCGACATAGAGGAAATTTCCGTCGGGGGAAATTGTGATTCCGTTTGGATAGGCGAAGCCAGTTGCGAATTGTTCTACCGCGAAATCCCCGTCTTTATAATTCACATAGTAAACGGCTCCATCTTTGGAAAGATAGTCCGATTGGCCAGGATCAGTGAAGTAGGCGCCGCCTTGCCCGTCGAGCACCAAGTCGTTCAAACCAAGGAATTTTACGCCATTGTAGTCACTACGCAAAACCTTGTATTCGTTAGTATTAATGTCAAAAGTGCACAAACCCTGAGCACGGTCGGTGATGAGAAGTGTGTGGTCATCAATGAATTTTGCGCCATTTGGCATAGCATTATGTTCTCCGTCAACATAAACGTCGACAGCTTCGCCATTAACGACTTTTTGAATCTTTGATTTGGCGACATCGATGAACCACAGCACGTCGCCTTGAAAGTTCATTCCTTCGATTAGGCCGCTTTCTGGAACATTGCAGACTTTTTCCCATTCCGTCTTCGGATCAACAAGATAGTCGTCCGCATATGAAACAGGAGCCGCCTGAGCGAATTCGCTCCGTGTTTCATTTTGCTTGGTCTCCGCAGGAGCCGCCTCGCTGCATCCAATTAGAACCCCTGCTGCAGCGACGCCACCCGTAAGGGCAACTCCCTTGAAGAAGTCTCTTCTGTTCAGATTCGTAGAAGTCATTTCCTCGCTCCCTTTCCGTCGTGCAATCATTAACATGAATTACCCTGGGTCCTGTTTTAACCAATAGCCTTTGAATAGGTGAAATTCCAACCATGGAAACAACGAGTGAAAGCGATTCCCTCTTTCATTTTTAGAACGGGGCACCGAAAGAAGCGTCATGCAGTCGCTAAAAGGCATAGGGCTTTAAGTTGCTCTATGCCTTTATGGAATAAGACCATGCAAATGGGCATTAACTCTATTCGTTATCAACCTTCTAAACTTAAGACATCTGGTCGAGGCTGTATAAAGGAGGAGACAATGTTTACCGTGGAATCTCATGAATATGATGCCGATACTGGCATCGATTCGTATGTGCTCAATCCTGGCAATATGAAGGCAAAGGTGAAAGTTACCGAAGTTGACGGCGAGCCCCAAGTTCTTCTTGGCGTTGATGGCATGGCAGTTCAAACGGGCGTTACGGAACCTACCTGGACTGTGTGCAATAACCCTGCAATTGTGAAAATAGCTCTTGCTGATTACGAGGCGCGCAAGTAGGCTTTTACCTCGCTAAACGGGAAGGTTGACAGCGCGACGCCTGCGTTCCCTCATTCTGGCGATTCTCGTTATTGAAGGCAAAGGTGTTTCCAATGGGTGAGATTTGTGAAAAGAGAGGCAAGAACAGAAACTGGTTTCTAGCCAAACCTAAGAAGAGCGATTTCATCGCAGGTTTGGTTGTAGGCTTGATTTGCGTTGCCCTGTTGGGAAGTATCGTTATAGCAAATTGTGTTTTCATTGGTAACTAGCATGATCATTAAGCCTCGGATTCACTCCGAGGCTTATTCGTTGTTTTAAGGAACGCTCCAGTTTTCATACTGTGGAGGACGTCTGCTCCGCATTCGGGGCATCTCGCAACGCCCGGACCAATCGGTGCAGAGCATGACGAGCATTTTAGCTCGAGAACTCGCGAGTACATATCGCATTTCCCGCAGTGTCCGCATTGATAGCACGGCATTTGGCAATACCTCCTGTGATTAAAGTGAGCTAGCTGTTCGTGTGGCGCTGGGCTTCAATGATTTCCGTGTAGTAGTCAGAGGATCCAACTGGCTTTACGATTCCCCCCCTTTTCATATTATGCTGATATGAAGACCCGCATTCTGGGCAGGATCGTACGCCTGCAATTATTGGGCTGCCGCAATGATTGCAGCGTAAATCAAGCTTCATCGAGAAAATGCCGCATTTATTGCAATGCGTGCAGGGGTAACATGGCATTGTCTATCTCCGCATCAATTAATTGTGGGTGATCTACTTGAAAATGGTGCTGTCTTCGAGAGCGCAGTCGTAGGTATGCGATTCGTCGGTTGCTGCAATCAGGTCTAATGCCTCTTGGAGGATGGGGTTACCGTTATTCATATGGAATAACGCGGACAACGGTATGTAGGCATCCTCGTCGGCGATGGGGACGACTTTGGCGAATAAAGCCGAGCCGCTTCCAATTCGTTTAATGTAATTCATGCCGAGAACCATAATATCGGAACCTAGATTTGCAGCAATGGTTAGCAAATCAATCTGCCTCATGGAGTATTGGCGGCGATAGGTTGGCTCGAACCCGTGCGATTTGCACATTCGCTCAATGCAGCTCCAGCCATGGGCCATATGTGCACCTTCCATTTTCACTAAGGTATAATCCCTCAAATCGTCGATGGCGACAGTTTCTCTGTTGGCTAATGGGTTGGCCTTGGAGACAAGAATTGCTAATGGAATGTTGCACACGGGCACGCAATCAACGTTGTCGACGTCCATCAGATCTTTTTCTTCGCAAAAATCAAAAACGATATCTGCAATACCCTCTTCGATCATTGCGATAGATGTCTTATGGTGGCTCGCTTTAAGCTCTAAAAAGTTTGCCCCATATGATCGCGTGCCGAATGTTGGTGTAAGGGGCCGCTTCCCTGTCCGTAGAAAGCAGGAAGCGGTTATCGCCTAGAATCTTAATTGCTGAAGTTAGGATTCGTGGAAAGGCAATAACCGCATATGGATA
>NZ_WAJR01000038.1 GCF_008831035.1 Ellagibacter isourolithinifaciens
GTATGTGGCAACTTAGGAAAAACTGCCGGTTGTATAAATGACGCACGACCATTATCAGCCTATGATCCACGGTCATTAGGAAGACGACATGAAGCAGGGGCTCACAATGTTCTACTCATATCGTCTTTATATTCACTCGCTATAGGAGACGGGTGATACCTGGGTCAATTAAGGGAGGGGCATCGCATGGCGTCAAGCGCAGAATACCTGGAATACGTCCTCGACCTGCTGGCCGACGTGCCGGAGGTCTCGCATCGGAAGATGATGGGCGAGTATCTGCTCTATGCGTCGGGCAAGCTCTTCGGCGGCGTCTACGACGACCGCTTTCTGGTGAAGAGCACGGAGTCCTCGCGCGCGCTGCTCTCGGTGCCCGCCGTGCCCTACGAGGGCGCTGCGGAGATGCTGCTCGTGGACGTGGAGGACAAAGCCGCCGTGCGCACCATCGTGGAGGGCATGCTTCAGGAGCTGCCCGAGCCGAGGAAGCGCCGGGCGTAGATTCCCGCGGGTCTGCATATCGTCGCCGGCATCAATCACCCGTGCCTGCTCATATGGCGATTGCGCCATCACCACGCTTAAAAACCGAAGCTCTCCTAGGACTCCTCCAGGAGACCTCCTAGGAAGTCTTCGGGTACCCTACGCGGCAGTTATGGCGCTTACCGTGGTACTCGAGCAACGGCTCGTTGTCGAGATCCAGCAGGTCAATGTAGATGTTGTTGGCGGACGGATCCTTCTGAGCAACAGAGGCGGAGAACGCCTTCATAAGCTCGGACTTGCCGGAGCGGCGCATCCCCGTGATCACTTTGATGTTTCGGGTGCCTTCGAGTGCCCAAAGCTGCTCCATGTATGCATTGCGGTCTACCCAAGTCATCATTCGCTCCTTCTCGGTTTCGAAACTCTAATTATTTGAAAGTTTCGAAACCGAGAAGGCAATATGCCCACGGTCCGCGCAAGTTTTCGCCGGGAGGCTGGGCAGCCTGCCCGATTAACATGGACCGGCAATTGCTAAACCCCAAAAGCCGGAGCGCGCGGCGCCGCTCGTTTCGCTACATCGCCTTGATGGGATGGCGGATCACGGTCTTGAGCTTCTCCGGCGCGCACTTGCGTGGGTCGGAGAGGTAGATCTCGTGATGCAGACGGGCTTCGGAAAAGTCGGGAGCGTAGCCCTGTTCCGCTGCAAATGTGCGCATGGCGTCTATGGTCGCGGGCTCGCCGTCGTAGGGTCCGGTGTGCATGCACTGAACGCAAAGACCCTCGTCGACCTTCAACAGCTCGACCGCCGAGAAGTCCAGCCTCTTCTTGGCGGCGGCTTCCGAGACGGCCCAGTCGAAGTCCTCGCGAGTGACGAAATCGGGCAGGCGTATGCATGAGATGAAGCTGAAGTCATCCTTCCGCGCATAATCGATCTCGCCATCGGCGCGGTCTTGCCACCAGAAGCCCTCGAGCGGAGGCACGACGAAGTCGAAATAGCCCTCGATTTCCAGCGGGCCCTTCTTCGACATCTTGATGGTATAGGCGACGCCGTAGAGCAACGGCAACGCATTCTGGTACTCGCCGCCTTCGGCATTGGGATCGCCCTTGCCCCGCACGGCGACGTAGCTCATAGGCGGAACGGTTACGACGCCCGGCTTGCCCGACGGCCTGTAGAGCCCCCTGAACTCCTTCTTGAAATCGTATGCCATCGCAACAGCCCTCCATGAGCTTAGGTTTTCGTCGATATCAGTTCAAATATAGCAATGGGCGGGGCTTCGAAGGAAACCGCGCCCATTGGCAGTCATTATAACACAGAATCGAACGTCTGTTCTACTCCCACTCGATCGTCGAAGGAGGTTTCGGCGTGATGTCATAGCAGACGCGGTTGGCGCCGGGCACCTCGGCGACGATACGGCTGGAAATCTTGCCCAGCACCTCGTAGGGCAGCTTCGCCCAGTCGGCGGTCATGGCGTCGGAACTCTCGACGGCGCGCAGGATGATGGGGCGCAGGTAGGTGCGCTCATCGCCCATGACGCCCACGCTCTTGATGTCGGGCAGCACCGCGAAGTATTGCCAGCAGCTGTGCTCGGAGTTGCGCTCGCCGGTCTCCTCGAAAAGCCGTTCGTTGTAGGCGTCGAGCTCCTCGCGCACAATGGCGTCGGCGTTCTTCAGAATCTCAAGCTTCTCCTTGTCGACCGCGCCGATGATGCGGATTGCCAGACCCGGGCCTGGGAACGGCTGGCGGTACACGATGTGCGCCGGAAGACCCAGAGCAAGACCCAGCTCGCGGACCTCGTCCTTGAAGAAGTGGTCGAGTGGCTCGATGAGGTCGAAGCTCACGCCATCGGGGAACGGGATCAGGTTGTGGTGGCTTTTGATGGTGGAAGCCTTGCCGCCCGTTTTGCGTGCGCCGGACTCGATGATGTCGGGGTAGATGGTGCCCTGGGCAAGGTACTTCACGGGCTTCCCATCGGTTTCCAGCTGCTGGGCGACTGCGAAGAACTCCTTCCAGAACTGCGTTCCGATGATGCGGCGCTTCTGCTCCGGCTCGGTCACGCCGGCCAGGAGCTCGGCGTAGCGGTCCTCGGCGTGCACATGGATGAAGTCGACGTCGAACTGCTTGGTGAAGACTTCCTCCACCTGCTCGGGCTCGCCCTTGCGCAGTAGGCCGTGGTTAACGAACACGCAGGTCATCTGCTTGCCGATGGCTCGGGCGCCAAGGGCGGCGACCACGGAGGAGTCCACACCGCCGGAAAGCGCCAGAATGACGCGGTCCTCACCGACCTTCTCGCGGAACTCGGCGGTCATGGTCTCGACGAGGTTGTCCATCGACCAGTTCTTTTCGAGCTTGCAGACGTTGAAGAGGAAGTTGGAGAGGATCTGCTGGCCGAATTCGGTGTGCTTGACCTCGGGGTGGAACTGCGTGGTGTAGATGCGCTTCTCGGCGTTCTCCATCGCGGCCACAGGGCATACGTCGGTCGATGCCGCCACGGTGAAGCCCTCGGGCACGTCGCGCACGGCGTCGAAGTGACTCATCCACACGGTCTGATCGGTCGGGGTGCCCTCGAAAAGCGCGCCGCCCTCAACGTGAAGCGTCGCGGGGCCGTATTCGCCCACCTCGGGGTGGAACACGGTGCCGCCGAGCGTCACCGCCGTGATTTGATGCCCATAGCAAAAGCCGAGCACCGGCACGCCCAGCTCGTAGATCGCAGGGTCGACGAGCGGGGCGTCTTCGGCGTTCACGCTCGCCGGGCCTCCCGACAAGATGATGGCGGACGGCGACATCTCGCGTACCTCCTCGGCGGTGATGTCGCACGGCACGATCTCCGAGTACACATGAAGGTCGCGCACGCGGCGGGCAATCAGCTGCCCGTACTGCGCCCCGAAGTCAAACACGAGGACTTTCTGGGCTGAAGCTTGGGATGATGCGCTCAATGCTGCTCCTTAGTCGAAATATCTTCATTCGCCGCCTCGTAAAGCGGCGTCTTATCACAGAGAAACATCTTACTAAAAGGGTGGGGGAGTGATACCCGTTGCTAGGTGAAGGGTTTGGTAAAGAGTTGTGGTCACCTTGTGTTCCCAGGTCGTTACGAAAAGACCCTCTTGCCGGCATTCCAAAAGATGTGTATAATCTTCCGTTGCGTCTGCGGTGTTATGGATACACCCGGGCGCGTGGTTAGACCGGCGTCATGACATCGAGCCTCCATCGGTGCCCACGGCAATCGGGAAGCCACGTAAGGTAGGAGGGTTTTTGGTGTGCGGAGAGGCGCGCGAGCAAAAACCCAGCAAGAAAGAGAGTGTCATGGGAGTCAAACAGTACAAGCCGACGAGCCCTGGCCGCCGTTTCCAAACGGTCTCCGATTTCGCCGAGATCACCACGTCGAAGCCGGAGAAGTCGCTGCTTGCGCCCCTTCACAAGAAGGCTGGTCGCAACAACAAGGGCCGCATTACCGTCCGTCATCAGGGCGGCGGCAACAAGCGTCGTTACCGCATCATCGACTTCAAGCGCAACAAGGACGGTGTGCCCGCCAAGGTGGCAACGGTCGAGTACGACCCGAACCGCTCCGCCCGCATCGCGCTTCTGCACTACGTCGACGGCGAAAAGCGCTACATCCTTCACCCGAAGGGCCTGAAGGTCGGCGATATGGTCGTTTCCGGTCCCGAGGCCGACATCAAGCCGGGCAACGCGCTTCCGCTCGCCAACATCCCCGTTGGTACGCTGATCCACGCGGTTGAGCTCCAGCCTGGCAAGGGCGCCGCTCTTGCGCGTTCCGCCGGCACGAGCATCCAGCTCATGGGCAAGGAAGGCAAGTACGCGATTCTGCGTATGCCGTCCTCCGAAATGCGTCGCGTCCTTCTGACCTGCCGCGCGACCGTTGGCGAAGTCGGCAACGCCGAGCATGCCAACATCCGCATCGGCAAGGCCGGCCGCAACCGCTGGAAGGGCATCCGCCCGACCGTCCGCGGCACCGTCATGAACCCGGTCGACCACCCGCACGGCGGTGGCGAAGGCAAGAACAAGTCTTCGGGTCGCAATTCTGTTTCGCCGTGGGGCATGCCCAGCAAGGGCCATCGCACCCGCAACCCGAAGAAGGCTTCGAGCCGTCTCATCATCCGTCGTCGCAAGAAGTAGCGCGGACACGTTAAGGAGTAACTGTGAGCAGAAGTTTGAAAAAAGGTCCTTTCGTAGAGCCGCGTCTGCTTGGCCGTATCGAGGCCATGAACGCAGCTGGCGAAAAAGACGTCATCAAAACCTGGTCGCGTGCTAGCACCATCTTCCCGGACATGGTGGGTCACACCATCGCCGTCCACGATGGACGCAAGCACGTGCCGGTGTACATTACTGAATCTATGGTCGGCCACAAGCTGGGCGAATTCGCCCCGACCCGCACCTTCAAGGGTCATTCCGCCGACAAGGGCAAGAAATAGGTAGGGGTGAACAATGGAAGTTAGAGCACAAGCCCGTTACGTCCGCGTTTCTCCCCGCAAGGCGCGTATTGTCGTTGACCTCGTTCGCGGCAAGTCCGTCGCCCAGGCTCAGGAGATTCTGCGCTTCACCAATCGCGGTATCGCAGAGACCGTTGAGAAGGTTCTCAACTCCGCCGTTGCGAACGCGGAGCACAACAACCACCTGCGCGCCGAGTCCCTCGTCGTGAAGAAGGCCTACGTTGACGAAGGCCCCACGATGAAGCGTATTCGTCCCCGCGCAAAGGGTTCCGCCGCTCGCATCCGCAAGCGCACGAGCCACATCACGATCGTCGTCGCCCCGCGAGAGGAGGCATAAAGCACATGGGTCAGAAAGTCAACCCGACTGGTTTCCGCATCGGCGTCACCGAAGACTGGCGCAGCCGCTGGTACGCCGACAAGAATTACGCCACTAACCTGGCGAACGACCTCGAGATCCGCGAGTTCCTGAACAAGCAGCTCTCCCGTGCCGCCGTCTCCAAGGTCGAGATCGAGCGCGCAGGCGACAAGATCAAGGTCATCGTCACCACCGCTCGTCCGGGCGTGGTGATCGGCAAGAAGGGCGCCGAGATCGACGCTCTCCGCAAGAAGCTCGAGAAGATCGCCAACGGCCCCGTGAACATCGAGGTCGTCGAGGTTAAGCGTCCCGAGCTCGATGCGAACCTTATCGCTCAGTCCGTTGCTGAGCAGCTCGAAGGCCGCGTGGCCTTCCGCCGTGCGATGCGCAAGGCCGTGCAGTCCGCTCGCAAGAGCGGTGCCAAGGGCATCCGCATCCAGTGCTCCGGCCGTCTCGGTGGTGCCGAGATGAGCCGCCGCGAGTGGTACCGCGAAGGCCGCGTGCCTCTGCATACCCTCCGCGCCAAGATCGATTACGGCTTCTGCACCGCTAACACCACCATGGGCGCCATCGGCATCCAGGTGTGGGTGTACCACGGTGAGGTCCTCCCTGGCCAGAAGGCTCCCCAGCCCGCCCTCGAAGGCACCTCTCGTCCGAGCCGTTCCCGTCGCAACGACCGTAACGAAAGGGGGACGAAGTAATGCTCGTACCTAAGCGCGTCAAGCACCGCAAGGTGCAGCGTGGCTCCATGAAGGGCAAAGCCAAGGGCGGCACCCGCCTGAGCCATGGTTCCTGGGGCATTCAGGCCCTCGAAGCTCACTGGATCACCAATCGTCAGATCGAGGCTGCTCGTATCGCCATGACCCGCCAGATGAAGCGTGGCGGCAAGGTTTGGATCACGATCTTCCCCGACAAGCCGATCACCAAGAAGCCGGCAGAAACCCGCATGGGCTCCGGCAAGGGCAACCCCGAAGAGTGGGTGGCCGTCGTTAAACCGGGCCGCATCATGTTCGAGCTCGATGGCGTTGACGAAGCGACCGCTAAGGAAGCTCTTCGCCTTGCCATCAACAAGCTGCCCATCAAGTGCAAGATTGTTTCCAAAGAAACGGAGGGGCAGGCGTAAATGAAAGCAGCAGAGATTCGTGAACTGTCTGCCGACGATCTGCAGGCGAAACTGAAGGAAGCGCGCGCTGAGCTTTTCAACCTGCGTTTTCAGATGGCAACCAGCCAGCTCGACAACACCGCTCGCGTTGGTCAGGTTAAAAAAGACATCGCTCGCATCCAGACCGAGATGCGTGCTCGCGAGCTGAGCGCTTAAGGCGAGAAAGGTTAGTGCAACATGAGTGAAACTCGCAATTCGCGCAAGGTCCGCCAGGGCGTTGTGGTCAGCGATGCCAATGACAAGACCATCGTCGTTGCCGTCAAGGAGCGCAAGCCGCATCCGGTCTATGGCAAGATGATCACCACCACCAAGAAGTTCCATGCGCATGACGAGAACAACGAAGCCGGCATCGGCGACACAGTTCAGATCATGGAGACGCGTCCGCTGTCCAAGATGAAGCGTTGGCGTCTGTCGAAGATCGTCGAGAAGGCAAAATAGCACGTGCGCTTTTGCATGCTATTCACGAGAAAGTTAGGTTAAGCAATGATTCAGATGCAAACCATGCTCGCGGTTGCCGACAACTCCGGCGCTCGCAAGGTGCAGTGCATCAAGGTCCTGGGCGGCTCCAAGCGCCGTTACGCGGGCCTCGGTGACGTGATCATCTGCAGCGTCAAGGAAGCAATGCCGAACGGCTCCGTGAAAAAGGGCGAGGTTGTGCGCTGCGTCGTCGTGCGCGTCAAGAAGGAAGTGCGTCGCGCCGATGGCAGCTACATCAAGTTCGACCAGAACGCGGCTGTCCTGATCAACCAGGACGGCTCCCCGCGCGGCACCCGTATCTTCGGGCCCGTCGCTCGCGAGCTCCGCGACAAGAAGTACATGAAGATCGTGTCTTTGGCACCGGAAACGCTGTAGGGAGGTTAGTGAGATATGTCTTCGATGCATGTTAAGAAGGGCGACACCGTGAAGATCCTGTCCGGCAAGGACAAGGGCAAGACCGGTGAGATTCTCCGCTCCATCCCGCAGCGTCAGCGCGTGGTCGTCGAGAAGTGCAACATGGTGAAAAAGGCTATGCGCCCCACCCAGCAGAACCCGCAGGGCGGCATCACCACCGTTGAGGCTCCTCTTCACGTTTCCAACGTGATGCTCGTTTGCCCGAACTGCAAGGAAGCCACCCGTACTTCCAAGCGTGTTAACGAGCAGGGTAAAAAAGTCCGCGTTTGCAAGAAATGTGGAAAAGACATCGACAAATAGGTGTCAAGTAACGTATAATCTTCAACCTGCGCGCCTTTCGGTGCGCAGGTTGTTGTATGACCCTGGGCAATCCAGGGACGCCGGGTCGGAAATCCGGCGTTCAAATCATCGGATGAGAGGCAAAAATGACTACTCCTCGTTTGAAGGAAAAGTACAAAAGCGAAATCGTCGCGAAGCTCGAGAAAGAGCTCGGCATTTCCAACATCAACAATGTTCCGCGTCTTCAGAAGATCGTCGTGAACATGGGCGTTGGCGCTGCCGCCAGCGACCACAAGCTGCTTGATGCTGCCATGAACGACATGCGCATCATCACCGGTCAGCAGCCCTGCGTCACCCGCGCCAAGAAGTCCATCGCAGGCTTCCATGTCCGCGAGGGCCAGGCTATCGGCTGCAAGGTCACCCTTCGTGGCGACCGCATGTGGGAATTCCTCGACCGCCTTCTGTCCACCGCGCTTCCTCGCGTTCGCGACTTCCGCGGCATCTCCCGCACCAGCTTCGACGGCCGCGGCAACTACACGCTCGGCATCACTGAGCAGCTGATCTTCCCTGAGATCGAGTACGATAAGGTTGACCGCACCCGTGGTATGGACATCACGTTCGTCACCACCGCTGAAAACAACGAGAATGCTCTTGCGCTCCTCGAGGCGCTTGGATTCCCGTTTAAGAGCAAGTAAAACAAATCGGGTCGCACTCGCGGCCCATTTGCGTAACCTCGGCATTAAGGCTGCCTAAGGGAGGCGGCCTTTAAAGCAAGAAAGAAGGAATGCATGGCTAAGAAATCGATGATCGCCAAAGCCAAGCGCGAGCCGAAGTTCTCCACGCGTCAGCACAACCGCTGCACGCGCTGCGGACGTCCGCGCGCTTACTATCGCAAGTTCGGCCTGTGCCGCATTTGCGTGCGCGAGCTGGCGAGCAAAGGCGAACTTCCCGGCGTGACCAAGTCCTCTTGGTAGTCCTTTCCGGATTCACACGCTAGGGTGTGCCGGCGCATCAGGCGGAGGCGCTATGGGCGCCAACGAACCGAGCGCTTAGGCTCATCAAGGATCAAAGGAGAAAAACAAAAATGAGCATGACCGACCCCATCGCAGATATGCTTACGCGTGTGCGTAACGCTCATTCTGTCGGCAAGCCGACGGTTTCCATGCCGTCGAGCAAGAAACTCGTCGAGATCGCCCGCATCATGCAGGAAGAGGGCTACATCCAGGGCTTCGAAATCATCGATGGCGAACCCCGCGCAACCCTCGAGATCACGATGAAGTACGGCCCCAAGAAGGCCAAGACCATCCGCGGCATCAAGCGCATTTCCAAGCCTGGTCTGCGCATCTACGCTGGCAAGAACGACCTTCCGCGCGTTCTCGGCGGCCTCGGTACCGCAATCATCTCGACTAGCCAAGGCGTTATGACCGACCGCGACGCTCGCAACAAGGGCATCGGCGGCGAGGTTATCGCCTACATCTGGTAGGAAAGGAAGGCAAAGATATGTCGCGTATTGGCAAGCAGCCCGTCGCCGTTCCTGCCAACGTTGAGGTGACCATCGACGGTCATAACTTGACGGTGAAGGGCCCGAAGGGCGAACTGCACCGCAGCTTCAACCCGATGATGACCATTGCCCGCGAAGGCGATGAGATCATCGTTTCTCGTCCGGATGACTCCCGCGAGGCCAAGAGCCTCCACGGTCTCACCCGTACGCTCATCCACAACATGGTCGAAGGCGTCGAGAATGGCTTCCAGAAGAAGCTTCAGCTCGTCGGCGTCGGCTACCGCGCCGCGCTCAAGGGCACCTCTCTTGAGCTTTCCCTCGGCTACTCGCATCCGGTTGTCATCGAAGCGCCCGAGGGCATCAGCTTCGAGGTCCCCAGCCAGACCGAGATCATCGTTCACGGCGCAAGCAAAGAGCAGGTTGGCCAAATTGCTGCCGACATTCGCAAGTGGCGCAAGCCGGAGCCTTACAAGGGCAAGGGCATTCGCTACGAAGGCGAGGTTGTGCGTCGCAAGCTTGGCAAGGCTGCTAAGAGCGACTAGTGGGCTTAAGCGCTACGGTAATTTACTGAAGGGATCATCATGAGAAGCAATGATTTGAAGCATGAGAAAGGCTTAGCCCGTCGCCATCGTCGCGTTCGCGGCAAGATTTCTGGCACGCCTGAGCGTCCGCGCCTTTGTGTGACGCGCAGCAATTCCAACATCTACGCGCAGGTTATCGACGACGTGTCGCATACCACCATCTGCGGCGTTTCCACCCTCGGCCCCGAGTTCAAGGCAACGGGCAAGAAGGGCGGCACCGTCGAAGGCGCAGCTGAAATCGGCACTATCATCGGTAAAATGGCTCAGGAAAAGGGCGTCACGAAGGTCGTTTTCGACCGCGGCGGCCACCTCTATCATGGGCGCGTCAAGGCTCTGGCCGACGCTGCTCGTGAAGCAGGCCTGGTATTCTAGAAGGGGTTAAGCGTATGGCTCGCAAACAGCAAGATAACGCTGCCGTTCCTGAGCTCCAGGAGCGCGTCGTTTACATCAACCGCGTGTGCAAGGTCGTCAAGGGCGGCACGCGCTTTGCGCTCACCGCGCTCGTCGTCGTCGGCGACGGCAACGGCCGCGTGGGCATCGGCCTCGGCAAGTCCAAGGAAGTGCCTGTGGCCATCAAGAAGGGCGTCGATGATGCGAAGAAGAACATGTTCTCCGTCGCCATCACCAAGGAAGGCACCGTTCCCCACGACATCGTGGGCGAGTTCGGCGCAGGCCGCGTCCTCATCATGCCGGCTGCTCCTGGTACCGGTGTTATCGCCGGCGGCCCCGCTCGTGCGGTCATGGAGCTCGCAGGCATCAAGAACGTGTTCGCCAAGTCTCTCGGCACCAACAACGCAATGAACGTTGTGAAGGCTGCTGCAGACGGTCTCCAGAAGATGCAGAGCCCGGTCGAGGTTGCGGAGCGCCGCAACATGTCCGTCGCTCAGATCTTCGGCGGGAAGGAGAACTAGTAATGGCTGAGGCACAGAAAACGCTGCGTGTGACGCAGATCAAGAGCTCCATCGGCTACAAGAAGGATCAGCTTGCCACGCTCAAGAGCCTTGGTCTTGGCAAGATCGGTCGTTCCCACGACCTCGTGGACAACGAGTCTGTCCGCGGCATGATCTTCAAGGTGAAGCACCTTGTGAAAGTGGAGGAATTGTAAGTTGGGGTTGCCCCACTTACATATTCTCATTAAGGTATAATCTCGGATTGGCGCGCCGGACACCGGTGGCGCCAATCTGGGCGTTATTAGGAAGTTAGCTGGCGGCGAGCTGCCAGCCCCAGGTAAAGCAGCCTGGAAGCGAATGTAAGGAGTATTACATAATGGAACTTAAGGATCTCAAGCCTGCAGAGGGCTCTCGTCACAGCCGCAAGCGCGTCGGTCGCGGCAACGGCTCCGGCTATGGCAAGACTGCCGGCCGCGGTCTGAACGGTCAGAAGTCCCGCGCTGGTGGCGGCAAGCGCCCCGGCTTCGAAGGCGGCCAGACTCCTCTCGCGATGCGTCTGCCGAAGCTCCCCGGCTTCCGCAACATCAATCGCGTCGAGTATCTGCCGGTGAACGTTTCCCGTCTCGAGGAGAAGTTCGAGGCCGGCGAGGTCGTCAACGGCGAGTCTCTCAAGGCTAAGGGCATCATCAAGCATGAGGATGCGCTGGTGAAGGTTCTGGGCGATGGCGAGCTCACGAAGGCTCTCACCGTTTCGGTCGATAAGGTGTCTGCTTCCGCTAAGGCGAAGATCGAAGCAGCCGGAGGAAAGGTCGAAGAGCCTTGCTAAGCTCTATCATTGACGCATTCAAGGTACCGGAGCTTCGTAAGAAGATTCTGTTCACGTTGGGAATTCTGGCGTTGTATCGTTTCGGCGCCTACATCCCCGTGCCCGGTATCCCGTTCAACGAGTTCGCGAATTCCTTCTCGAACTCGGGCGTCTCGATGACCATGCTCGACTTGTTCACGGGCGGTGCTCTTTCGCACTTCTCCGTGTTCTCACTCGGCATTATGCCCTACATCACTGCATCGATTATCATGCAGCTGATGCAGGGCGTGATTCCCGCCGTGGGCCGTTGGGCGAAGGAAGGCGAGACCGGTCGTCGCAAGATCACCCAGGTCACGCGTTACCTGACGCTCGGACTTGGCCTGATCAACGCTATCGGCTACCTGCTGCTGTTCAAGTCCTCCGCATATGGCGTGGTCTTCACCGACCAGGTCCCCGAAGTCCTGACCGACATTATCGTGGTGTTCACGCTTGTTGCTGGCACGGCCTTCATCATGTGGATGGGCGAGCTTATCACGCAGCGCGGTATCGGCAACGGCATGTCGCTCATCATCTTCGTGAGCATCGTGTCCCGCGTTCCCGCTGCGATCTTCTCGTCCGTGAACCTTCAGGCTGATTTTGGAATGGGCATCGCAATCACGGTACTCATCCTCATCGTGGTTCTTGCTTGCATCCCTGCGATTATCTTCATCGAGCGCGCTCAGCGCCGCATCCCGGTGAACTACGCCAAGCGCGTTCAGGGCCGCAAGATGATGGGTGGCCAGTCCACCTATATTCCGCTGAAGGTGAATGCTGCGGGCGTTATCCCGATTATCTTCGCGAGCTGCATCATCTACTTCCCGGCTCAGCTTGCTGCGTTGTTCAACGTTGGTTGGCTGACGGCGTTCGCTGATGCAGTTTCCACTGGGTGGCTCAACTGGATTTTGACCGTGCTGCTCATCGTGTTCTTCGCGTACTTCTATACCTCGATGGTGTTCAACCCCGAGGACACGGCGGACAATCTGCGCAAGCAGGGTGGCTTCATCCCCGGTGTGCGTCCCGGCTCTGCAACCGTGACCTACATCAAGAACGTGATTCATCGTGTGACCCTTCCGGGCGGTATTTTCATCGCCTGCATCGCGGTCATCCCGACGATCATCTTCTACTTCAGCGGCAACCAGCTCATTCAGGCGTTTGGTGGTACCTCGATTCTCATCATGATCGGTGTTGCGCTCGACACTATGAGCAAGGTTGAAAGCCAGCTGAAGATGCACAACTACGACGGCTTCTTCAAGTAAGACCGTTTGCATATGACTTGCTCATATGCTAGTTAGGAACCAAGGCCACGGGTGGAGTGCTCGTGGCCTTTTCCGTTTGCGTGAAGTTTCGCGCTCGCGTTGCGCGTTTGGTAGAATAAGCGATGGAATTTATCCTTGCTGATTGAAAGGAACTCAATCATGAATATCGTGTTGCTGGGTGCTCCGGGCGCTGGTAAAGGCACGCAGGCTGCCAAGCTCGTCGAGGAATTCGGCACGCCCCATATCTCCACTGGCGACATGCTTCGTGCTGCCGTGAAAGCCGGAACCGAGCTTGGCAAAAAGGCAAAGTCCTTCATGGACGCGGGCGATCTCGTCCCCGACGACGTCATCATTGGGCTTGTGACTGAGCGTCTCGGCGAGCCGGATACGGAAAAGGGCTTCATTCTCGATGGTTTTCCGCGCACTTCCGCTCAGGCTGTTGCGCTCGACGCCGAGCTTTCTAAGCTGGGTCGTCCCCTGTCCGCCGCTCTTCTTATCGATGTTGACTCCGAGGTTATCGTGAAGCGCCTCACCTCGCGTCGTATGTGCAAGGACTGCGGCTTCATCGGCTCTGAAGCTAATGAGCAATGCCCGAAGTGCGGTGGCGAGATGTATCAGCGCGACGATGACAACGAGGCAACCGTTCGCAATCGCCTCGACGTGTACGAGAAGTCCACGAGCCCGCTCATCGATTACTATCGTGGCTGCGATTTGCTCGTTTCCATCGATGGAGATCGGGACCCGAACGTTGTCTATGCTGACGTGAAGAAGGCTCTCGAGCTGTAAGAGGGATAATGCGGCGGTCTTTTCGTCGTGCTCGCTAGAAAACCCCGTATTCTAAAGGCCCCGTTCACATTGTGAACTGCCTCCCATTTCTTGGATACGAGAAATGGGAGGCCCTTTTATGGCTGGAAACGCTTTGTACGACGTCGGTCTGAGGCTGCGCGCAGCCGAGCTGCACGACATGGGGCGAGGCCGCGCATCG
>NZ_WAJR01000039.1 GCF_008831035.1 Ellagibacter isourolithinifaciens
CATTTTGGCCGAGGCGCTGAAATCGCCGCAAATCGGGATACTTCGCGTCCTGTTCCTTTTCTAAAATGCGGACATTCGATGCGAATAGATAGCGAGAACTCACAAAGGGGGTTTCGTATATACGAAACCCCCTTGCGCATCTACGAACGTTACCCCCTCACCCGTTTCCCTTCATGATGGAAGGGTGGTAGTGCGCAAGGCAATGCGCGTATACGAGGAGAGGAGCAATGAATGAAGACGGGAATAAGAAAGGTGCCGTTTCTGGCGCGAGACAGTATCGAGCACATGAAGACCCTGGGACAAGAGGGACGGAGGTTCTATCGTGAAACGCACCAAGCTTCGTAACATCTTGCTTTCGGCGCTTCTCGCGCTGACCGTCGGCATGCCGACGCTCTCGTTCGCCGATGAAAGCGCTTCTGCGGGATCGGGCGCGTCGGGCGCAGGAACCACGCCCTATGCCGCAGGCGACAAGGACACGGTGGCCGACCCCAATACGGCGAGCACGTGGAGGGATTGGGGTCTGGATTACTCGACCCAGAGCGTCGGCCGCATCTGGACCGACAAGACGGTGTCGACCGAGGGCATCGCTCTGACAGGGGCGGACGGAACGATAACGATCGAGAAAAGCTCCGAGGCGGATTTCCTCACGGCGTTCTCGGCGCTTTCGTCCACGTCGAACTTGAAGTCGACGGTGGCGCAGCCGCTCGATATCGTGCTGGTGCTCGACGCCTCGGGCTCGATGGACGATCCCATGGGCAATGGCGACAACACGAAGAGGATCGATGCGCTCAAGGTTGCGGCGAACTCGTTTATCGACGAGATCGCGAAGCAGAACGCAAGCATAAGCGACCCTGCCCAGCAGCATCGGGTTTCGCTCGTGAAGTTTGCGGGAAAGAAAAACAATCAGGTAGGTAACGATACCTATCGCGATGGCAGGTACACCTACAACTACAGCCAGGTGATGAAGAACCTGACCTCGTGTGTCGGTTCGTTGGCGGATGACTTGAAGTCGACCGTCAATGCCATTAAGCCTGCCGGTGCGACGCAGGCTGACTATGGGTTGGAACTTGCGGATGGCCAGACCTCGGGTCGCGAGAACGCCAAGAAGATTGTGGTGTTCTTCACCGACGGTTCGCCGACGAGCAGCAGCGGTTTCGAAAGTGGTGTGGCAAGTTCTGCCGTTACTGCTGCTAAGTCGATGAAGGATGCGGGGGCGACCATTTACTCCGTCGGCATCTTCAGCGGTGCGAATCCCGCGCCCGATCCTACGAACAGCGGCACTAGCCGTGAGAACAAGTTCATGCACGCCGTGTCGAGCAACTATCCTACGGCCAGCTATACCAACCAAGGCTTCATATTCGACAATTGGGTTTGGAACTTTGGCGCACGTGCGACCAATTCCGACTTCTACAAAGCGGCTTCGAACGCGGCCGATCTGAAGACCCTCTTCGACGAGATTTCCCAGGAGATCACAAGCTCGACGGGCCTTCCCACCGAAGTGCAGCAGGGCTATGATCCTTCGACTTCGGGATACATCACCTTCACCGACCAGCTTGGCGACTACATGAAGGTCGATTCGTTTACGACGATCGTGTTTGCGAAGCAGCTGTTCCAAAATCCGGTGAAATCGACGAGTGGAAACGTTGATACGTACACGTTCTCGGGCGAAGCGGGCAACGTGCTTTATCCTTCGGGCAACTTGAGCTCGATTGTCATCACGGTGACCAAGTCAGACGATTTGGCGACGGGCGATTTTGTCGAAGTGAAGATCCCCGCGTCGCTCATCCCGCTGCGTCATTTCCAGATTGACGAATCGGCAGGCACGGGCAACGTCGACGTGACGTTCCCCATTCGCGTGTTCTTCGAGTCGAGCGTGAAGGAAGACGTGGAGAGCGCCTTGGCGAACCCTGATGCGGCGCTTGCCGCCTATATCGAGGCGAATGCGGCCGGCGACGGCGTGGCGTTCTATGCGAACAAGTGGAATGGTGGGGAAGACGGCGACGTCCTGGCGGCGTTCACCCCGGCGAAGTCCAACAGCTACTACTACATGACCGAGGAAACGCCGATCTATACGGATGAGGCGTGCACGGTGCCAGCTAAGGGCGCATTGAACGCAGGCGGCACGTATTACTACAAGCGCAGCTGGTACGATATTGGCAACGGGCAGGCGACGCCGCAGTCGGGCGCCATCCAGTTCTCAGGCAATATCTCTGAGTCTTTGTTCGGCTATATCGGTACCGATGCTTCCGGCAACGCGGTATTCAAGCCGGGTACTCCGCGCATTACCTATATCGATGAGCTGCGCACGCCTAAGGATAGCAATCCGACGGCGACGGCGGCGACGGTGCTCAACCCCCTGTGGTCGGGGAGCAGCATTGCCTGCCATCTGGGCAACAACGGAAAGCTCGTCATTGAGAAGCCGGGCACGCTGGCTATCTCCAAGTCGTTGGTCGTCCCCGAGGGCTACGATCGTGCCGATTTTGCCAACGACACTTTCACCTTTACCATCGAGATTGACAAGGCGGAGGGGCAGGAATTCTCCGCCGAAGTCCGCGATGTGAATAATGAGCCCGTGGGCGATGCGTTCACCATCGCGTTTGACAACAACGGTAAGGCGATGCACTCGCTCAAGGACGGCGAGAGGCTCTACATCCGGGGTTTGAGCGCGGGCTGGGAATACCTCGTCAGCGAGCAGCCTACGACTGGTTTCGATCAGATAGCTCCTGCGGAAAACAATGACCCGCAAGCTGCGACGGGAACGATCGCTGCTGGTGCGCAGGCGACGGCTGAATTCACCAACGCCTATCGTCCGAGCGGCACGCTCGATAACGACGATGCCCTTGTCGTCAAGAAGGTGCTGACCGGTCGTAGCTGGACTGACAACGACGTCTTCCGCTTCATCCTTACCCCGGTGACCGACAACGCTCCGATGCCGCTTGGCGAGAATGGCGAGCCTAATGGCGTGCTTACCCTTACCAAGCAGGATTTGGCTGACGGCGGTTATGCGGCTGGCACGTTCGGTAACATCACTTACACGAAGCCCGGTACGTACGTTTATGAGATCAGCGAGGATCAGAGCGTGGGCGCCGGAGCTGGCATGTCTTTGTCGCAGGCGCGCTATCGCGTGGTCGTCACGGTGACCGAAGAGCTTGCGGGGCAGGGCGACGATGCCATCCATCAGGGCATACTGAATGTGTCGAGCATCATGGTGCAAATCGCCGACGACGATGGCGCGAGCGTCCAGTCCGATGACGGCGTCGACGCCGCAACGTTCACCAATGAATTCGCCGCGAGGGAAGCGAAATGGAACCCTGCGGTGAAGAAGGAATACACCGACAACTCGGGTGCGAATCCCCTTGCGCGCGGTATGTTCAACTTCCGCATCGAGCCGGTCACTGATTGGGCCCCGATGCCCGCAAACCCGATCGGCGCAGTTAACGCTGACGGCAGCGTGACGTTTGGGGACATCGTCTTCACGGGCGACATGATCGGCGAGTCGTTCGAGTACCGCATCACCGAGTTGGTGCCGGATGGTGCTGGCAACTGGATCAACGTTGCCGACGCTGACGCGTCCCTGCTTCAGACTGGGATGATCTACGATGAGTCCACGTGGGTCGTCAGGGTAGACATTGCGAGCGAGATAGTCGACGATGAGCCGGTTGTGGTTTGGACGGCGAGCTACCAGCTTGCCGACGCGGCGCAAGGCTCTCAGGTCGAGTCGTTCGCAACTTTCCGCAATTCTTATACGCCTGAATCCGTGATCGTTCCCGCCGGGGACTTCGCGGCGGGCACCAAGACTCTCGCTGGGCGCGACATGCTTCCAAACGAGACCTTCGGGTTTGTGCTGCTCCCTGGCGATGACGTGACGCAGTCTGCCATCGCGAACGGCGCTGTCCGTCTGACGAGTACCGATGCTGTTGCGCTGAGAGGAACGAACGGCCAAGCGGTCGACTTCTCCTTCGGCGATGCAACGTTTACCAAGTCGGGTGCGTACACCTTCATGGTGCGCGAGAATTCGTGGAACAGCCAGCGGATTCCCGCTGATGGTACGCAGGGTATGGCGTTCGATCGCCATACTGCCACAATTGTGGTGACGGTGACCGACAACAACGGCGTGCTTGCGGCAACGCGAACGGTCGAGAACTCGCTCGACTTCACCAACCGTTATACGGCGGAAGGCGACTACGCTGGACTCGTCCTGAGCAAGACGCTCAACGGTCGCGATATGGACCAGGGCGAATTCACCTTCCACATCGCTGGCACCAATGACGCTGCTGCGGCGCTGCTTGGCGGCGACGGCACGCGCACGTTTGTGAATTCCGAGCCCCGTGCTGCGGGCGTTGCGTACGAGGCGACCCTGCTTACCGACCTGCACTTCACGCAGGACGACGCGGGCAAGACGTTCACCTTCGACGTGTTCGAGAACGTGCCTTCCATCGGGGCGCCTGGCATGACGTATGACAAGGCGATGCATAGCGTTGCGATCAGCGTTGCTTCCGACAACGCGGGCGCGCTTGTGATAACGACCACGGTCGACGGCGCGGCTGGCAACAAGGTTTCTTTCACGAATGCTTATGCAGCTGACCCTGCGACGTTCGATACCCAAGCGGGATTCGGGCTGTACAAGGTGCTCGAGGGGCGCGATTGGGAAGCCAATGACGCATTCAGCTTCCTTCTCGAGCCGCTGACCATGGGCGCTCCGCTGCCAGGCGATACCATCGTGACGGTCGGCGCCGACATGGTTGACCCCGCTACGGGCCATGCTCCGATTTCGTTCGGGGACATCACGTATAACCAGGTCGGAGTCTACAAGTATCGTGTGACCGAAATAAACGCTGGGTATATTATCGGTGGCGTTAAGTACTCGAGCAATGCTGCTGAGTTCACGGTGACGGTGACCGACCTTGACGAAAACGGCGTCCATACGGGCAAGCTTGTGGCGACCGCCCAGCTCACGACCACGCCCAACACGCGTGAGTTCACGAATGTCGCCGGCTTCGAGTATGACGACAACCAGATTCCCGTGAACGCGTTCAAGCGCTTCACGAACAACTCCGCGGTCGAAATGCCGGATATGACGGGGCTGTTCACCTTCACGTTGACCGCTGCTGAGGCGAATGCTCCGATGCCTGTGGCGACGACGGCGCACAATGATGCCGACGGGTCGGTCGACTTCGGCGTGATCACGTTCGACGCGAGCCTGTTCGACAACGGTCCTATCGTGATCAACAGCGCTCCTGTTGCTGACGCCGCTAACGAGCCGAGCGCAGCTGACAAGGCGGTAGCGAGCGACGTCCCTGCGGCAAAGCCTGCGGGCGATGGCCCGACGACCGACAATCCGCCTGCTGACGCCAACACGCTCGTGTTCCACTACACCATCACCGAGAAGGCGGGTGGGCACGCTGACGTGACGAACGACCCGAACCCCGCTTTCACCTTCGAGGTTACGGTGACCAGGGACAACGCTGGTAACGTCACGGCGAATGTGACCAACGTGCAGGATTACGTGAAGGGCACGTCGCTGCGCACTTTCACCAACACGTATACCTACACGCCGCCGGTCATCCCCGATCCTGACCCGATCTTCGCGGCTCCTGTGGCGAAGAAGATCCTTGAGGGTCGAGCACTCGTCGCGGGCGAGTTCTCCTTCGAGCTGCTCGAGAACGGCAAGGTCGTCTCTACGGGCACGAACGATGCTGACGGGAACGTGGTGTTCTCGGACATCAAATTCACCGAAGCGGGCACGCACATCTACACGATGCGCGAGATCGGCGCGGGAACCACAGCTGCCGGTGTCGCCTATGACGCGACGACGTACCAGGTCACGGCCGATGTTGTGGAGATCGACAACGAGCTGAGGGTTGACTTTGCCATCGATGGCGCCGATGGGGCGGTTTTCAAGAACGCTTATAAGGCCAAGGGTACGACGGTGATCATCGGCGCGACGAAGACCCTCGAGGGTCGCACGCTCGCGGCGGGCGAGTTCACCTTCAAGCTGACGGGCGCCGACGGTCGCACGTACGAGGCGAAGAACGCCGCTGACGGCCGCATCGAGTTCCCCGCGATCGACTTCGACAAGGTCGGAACGTACGACTTCACGCTGGTCGAGATGAACGACGGGCAGGCCGGCATCACCTACGACGGCCGCTCGTACAAGGTGACCGTTGTCGTGACCGATGACGGCAAGGGCAATCTGGTCGCGAATGTGACCTGGCCGAACGGAACGCCCCCAACGTTCAAGAACACGTACACGAAGCCTGCTCCCGCAGTGACTCCTGGCACGCCTGGCACGCCTGGCAAGTCCCCTGCGCGCTTCGCGAAGACGGGCGATGAGACGATGCCCATCGCATGTGTGGCAACCCTGGCGATTCTTGCCGCGGGTGCAGTCGGCGCTGCAGCGTTCGGTGCGCTTCGCAAAAGGGAGAAGGGAGATGAGAAGCAGTAGCTGATCGACTATGAGCCCCGATGCGGCCGCAGCACCCCAGCATCGCGATTCGATCACGCGATGTAGGGCCTCTCGATCGAGGCCCGTGCGGCCGCGGGGCACCCTTTGGCCCCGACTATAAGGTAGTGCGCAGGTTCTTTCCTTTCCTCGTGACGCGTGCGCAACGCCTTTGGCCGGGGCCTTGTTGTGCCTTATAATGGGCGCATGAACGACGAAGATTACATGAGGCTTGCCATCGCGGAGGCTCGACGTGCGGAATCGCTTGGCGAGGTGCCTATCGGCGCCGTGGTGGTCTACGAGCCGATAGACCGAGGGACGAGGCGCCCCTTGGCTGAGCCGCGCGTGATTTCCCGAGCGTGCAACTTACGGGAGACGACGAAGAACCCCGCAGGCCATGCAGAGTTTCTTGCCATGCAGGAAGCGGCGCGCGTGCTCGATGCTTGGCGCCTTTCGGACTGCACGGTGTACGTGACGCTCGAGCCCTGCATCATGTGCGCGGGGTTGATGCACCAATCGCGCATAGCCCGCTGCGTTTTCGGAGCTCCCGACCCGAAGGCTGGGGCTGTAGGAACGCTCTACCAGGTCAATGCCGACGAGCGCTTGAACCATACGTTTGAGGTGACGCCTGGGGTTCTTGCCGACGAGTGCTCGGCGCTCCTGAGAGATTTTTTCGCGAACAAGAGGAAGAAATGATTGAAGAAACCGCTTGCAATGAAGAGGCTGCCCTGATCGAGGGCGGCTTGCCTGGAGTGACTGGCGCTGGGGTGACGGCCGCCGATGCGCCCGCCGAGACGCCTGTTGCGGGTGACTCAGCTGCCGAGGCGTTGGCCGCCGAGGCCCCCGTCGAGAACGTTTCACGTGAAACGCTCGCTCCTGAGCAGGGAGAATGCATGAGTCGTCAGCGCGCCTCGCTCGAGGTTCCGGTCGATATGATCTCCATTGCGCGCACGGCGCAGATCGAGGGCGCGGGGCTTAAGCTTGTGGCGCCGGCGAAGGTGAACCTGTTTCTGAGCATCGGCGATCGTCGTGATAACGGATACCACGACGTGTCGACAGTCCTTCACGCTATGGCGCTTCACGATGTCCTGTACATGAAGCGTGCCGACATCGTTGCCGCACGAGCGGCGCTCGAATCCGCCGAAGAAGGTGCGCCAACGAATACGGCGAGCGCTGGCCCTGCGGGTAATATTCTCATTTCGATCAGCTGTGATGCACGCGGGGGAGTGGCGCCCCTTAACGTTCCCGCGCGTGAGAACATCGTGTTCAAGGCGATTGACCTGCTCGCTCGTAAGGCCGATATTTCTTACGACGACGCGATTAACGTTCGCATCGAGAAGAACATCCCGCACGAGGGCGGTTTGGGTGGCGGCTCTTCCGACGCGGCGGCGGCGCTTGTCGGTGCGGCACGCCTGTGGGGTATTTCCGAGGACGACTCCCTGATCGAGGAGGCTGCGCACGAGCTTGGCAGCGACGTGGCGTTCTTCCTCCATGGAGGTTGCGCGTGCTTCACCGGCACGGGCGAGCTGTTCGACCATGAGCTCGAGGCGATGAAAAAGCCGCTTGTGCTGATCAAGCCCGAGTCGGGCGTGTCGACCGCTGAGGCATACCGTACCTTCGATGGGAATCCCCAAAAGGTTGATGAGTCTGCGGCGGCTGCTGCTGAGGCGGCGCAGACGGCATGCGAGGTTCCCCTGGTGAACAACTTGTCAATTGCGGCCGAGAGCGTGCTTCCTGAGCTGGCTGACGTTCGCGCCTGGCTGCATCGTCAAGCGGGGATCGAGGCGTCGCTTCTTTGCGGCAGCGGATCGACCACCTTCGCCGTGTGCCGCGATTTCAACGTGGCATGCGCGATTGCTGCGGCGGCGCAATCGCGCGGCTGGTGGGCGAGAACCACCATGTTCGGCTCGCTTAAGGCCGCCATCGTACCCGAGCAGAGTTAGGTGCGCCCATGCCCTTGCTAGCCCGGCTTTCGAGAATCGTTCCGCTAATCATCGTGCTCGCGCTCGTGGCGGGCGTGGTGTACGTGGTCGCGATGTTTCTGTATTCCCCGACGAAGGCGAAAGAAATCCTCATCAAGCTGTTCACGTTCTTAATGAGCGTGCTCTCGGCATTTTTCGCGCTGGCGTCGCTGTATGCGCTGCTCGAGGGGAATATTGACGTTCTCGAGCTTTCGGCAAGCTTCCTGGCGACGACGCTTGTCGGCCTTGCTGTGACGCTTTTATGTCGGCGCTTGTTCATAAAGCACAACCCGAATTACCGCAAGAAGCCCGAGAAGGCCTCCGGCTTCAAGTGGTGGAAGTTTAGGAAGTAGCCCGTTCGTTCGCCCACTCGCCTGCGGTGGCCTGCGTGGTGCCTTTCAGGACCGCGTTCGCGTTTGGAGACGCGCGTGCTAAATCCCCTGCAGTTGGGCGAGAAAAAGCCCCCGCAGTTGCGGGGGCTGTGCAAATCGTGGCGGAGAAGTAGGGATTCGAACCCTAGATGCCCTTTTGGGGCATACTCACTTAGCAGGCGAGCACCTTCGGCCTCTCGGTCACTTCTCCACTTATAATAGGTGCGGTTTGCTATGATACCGTGAACGGGAAAAAGATGCAAGGAGCACTGCGGTGAGAAACAGAAAGGATGCGCGGCGAACGGTTTGGCTACGCCTCATGCGGATGAATGCGAACAGCTCGTGCGCTGCGAAGCGCCCGATTGCTCGCACTATCGCCCCGATGCGCCCAGCGGTTTCCCTCGCTGCCGTACTCGCGGCTTGCCTTCTCGTGCTCGCTGTCGCTTTGATGGCGGCATCGCCTCGCGTTGCATTCGCCGTCGGATCGTATTCAAGCCCGAAAACCGACATCACCATGCAGGTGGAAACGGACGGATCGTACCGGGTCATCGAGTACCGCGTCCTCGATTTCCAGGGCGATTCGGCATATGTCGGCTGGTCGTTCACCAGCCTTGCCGAAACGGCGAGTGTGCAGATCAACGGTATGCGCCTCGCTCAAGCCGACGCCGACGGGAACGTCGAGGGCGATTGGAAGACGCTTTCGAGCACCTCGTTTTCCGCCAAATGGCTCGCCGGGGGCGCCTCCAGTGGGGCAACATACGCTTACGATAATGCGAAGAACACGCTTTACGCATTTCCTCAGGTGTCCGATTCTCGCGTAATCGTAGAACTCGACTACACCATCACGAACGCGGTTCTCGCCTACAAGGACATCTCCGAGGCGTACTGGACCTACGTTTCCCTCGATTGGCCGGTGGCTTCGGAAAACGTGACGGCGACAATCACGCTTCCTGTCGCTCAAGGACAAACCGTCATCCCGAACGACACGGTGCGTGCGTGGGGGCATGGTCCCCAAAACGGTACGGTCTCGGTTGATTCGGCGGGAACGGTCGTGCTACACGACGACGTGGTGAACCCCGGTCAGTACGCAACGGCCCACGTGCTGTTCCCCGCATCGTGGCTCACGCACCTCGACGGCAAGAAGATGCTCGCGAATCGTGCGACAGCTCGACTCGACTACGCGATTGCCGAGGAGAAGGTGTGGACCGATTCCTGGAGCTTCCAGCAGGAAGCTCTTTTCACGACCTTTGCCCTGATAGCCTTTGTCTGCGCGGCGATTCTAGCCGCGGCGGCGATCGCTTATGCCCGTTTGGGCCGGGAATACCCGTCTGATTTCTCGGGGAAGTACTATCGGGAAGTTCCCGAAGAGGGCTTGGAGCCTGCGGTGGCAGGGCGTCTTTGGCGCTGGAATCACGATGACATGCGCGACTTCACGGCGACGGTGATGCGGCTTGCGCATAAGGGCGTGCTGCGCATCGAGGCGAGCGATCCCTCCAAAGACGCTGCTCCCACCTGGTATCTCTCGGTTGCCTTCGGAGCGCCGACGGGAAGCCTCAGCGCGCTCGAGTCTTCTGCGCTGGAGATTCTCATGGGACACAGCGCTCTTGGCGACTCCCGCTCGCTCAGCCAGCTGAAGCAGCGTGCGGTCGATCAGCCCGAGGTTTTCGTCGAGTCGATGAGCGCATGGCAGGCCTCGCTTGGCAAGGCGTGCGAGGAGCGCGATTTCTTTGAGACTGCGGGCGAGCGCGCGCAAAAGGTGTTCCTCATCGTGGCCGGCGTGACTGCTGTCGCGGGGATTGCCATTGCAATCATCACGATAAACCCGATTCCCGCCGTCCTCGCGCTTCCGACCGCCATGGCGACGACGCTCGTCGCAAACTACCTCCCGAGGCGCACTGAGAGCGGCAACAATCTGATCGCGCGTTGCAAGGGGCTTCGAAATTGGATGCGCGACCTGGAAAAACTCGACGAGCCCATGTCTCTTTCCCCGTCGCAATGGGGAGAGCTCCTGCCTTTCGCCTATGAGTTCGGCGTGGCTGACGAGGCGGTGTCGTTCCATGGTGCGCCCCAGCCGGCTGTTTGGCAGACGTGGTACGAGACGAAATCCCAAACCGCGTTGGCGCGCGTGCGGCGCCTTGCTGCGGCCCCGGCAATCAACGAGTGTTTGAGAGACTCGCTTCAGGCGGCGCATACCGCGATCGCGAAGCGCGAGGAGGCCCAGGCGACGGGCGGCGGATTCGGCAGGAAATAGCGGGGTCTTAAGGCGTCATGCGGGTCAAGCGCCCGTGTGCGGCGGTTCTCGGCCCTGACTCGAAGGAAGAAGAGCATAATTCATGGCAAATATCCCATCTTGGGTCTATAAGCTCCTCATCGTTCTCGCGACGATTATCTGGGGTTTCAGCTTCGTCGTCATGAAGGACGTCGTGGCCGTGCTGCCCCCGGCGTGGCTTTTGGGCATGCGCTTTCTCTTTGCGGGCGCGTTGCTGCTCGTGATACTGCGCAAGCGCGTGATGCGGTTCTGCTCGCGCAAGGTCGTGACCTACGGGTTCATTCTCGGGGTACTCGACTTCACCGCCTTCTGGCTGCAAACGGTGGGGCTCAAGCACACCACGCCGGGCATCAACGCGTTTCTTACCGCGACGTATTGCGTGCTTGTGCCGTTCGCCTGGTGGCTCATCGCGCGTAAGCGCCCGACCGTGTTCAATATCGTTGCGGCGATCGTGGCCGTGTGCGGCATTTGGCTTGTGTCGGTGAGCTCGTCAGGCGAGACGCTCTCCATCGGTTTCGGCGAGGCGATGACGCTTGGCTGCGCGGTCGCATTCGCGGCGCACATCGTCGCCGTCTCGAAGTTCGCGCAGAAATGCGACGCGCTCGTTTTGACAGTGTTCCAGTTCATCGCGGAAGGCGCGCTCGGAATTATCTTCGGCGCTGCGACCGAAACCTTCCCGGGTATCGCGGCGTTCACCCCTGAAATTATCGGGCAGATGCTGTTCCTCGCGGTGTTCGCGTCCGTCGTTGCGTTCGGTATCCAGAACGTGTCGCTCGCGCATGTGCCACCCACCCAGGCGTCGCTTCTCTTGAGTTTGGAATCGGTGTTTGGCGTGGTGTTTTCCATCCTGTTGTATGGCGAGCAGATGACGTTGCGCCTTGTGGTGGGCTTTGTGCTGATCTTTGCTGCTATAGTGATCAGCGAGACATTACCGTTGAAGGAGAAGCTATGTCGGAGAAAAACAACATCGTCCTGATCGGCATGCCGGGTGCCGGCAAGTCAACTTTGGGCATCGTGCTCGCGAAGATCGTCGGTTACGACTTTATCGACGCCGACCTGGTGATTCAGAATCAGTGCGACAAGACGCTGCAAAAGCTGCTCGACGCGTGCGGTCCGGAAGGGTTCATCGCCGTTGAGAACCAGGTGCTCTCCGATTTGAAGGCCGAGCGTTCGGTCATCGCGACGGGCGGTTCTGCGGTTTATTCCGACGAGGCCATGAAGCATCTTTCCGAGATCGGCCACGTGGTTTACCTGCAGATTTCCTACGACGAGCTGAAAAGCCGCCTGTCCGATTTGCAGGAGCGCGGCGTAGTTTTGAAGAACGGCGTCGGCATGAGTCTGCATGAGCTCTTCGATGAGCGCAAGCCGCTTTACGAGAAGTACGCGGAGGTCACGGTGAACGTTGACGACCTCACGATCACGGCTGCCGCGCGCAAGGTGGCAAGCGCCCTGAAGGGGCTCGTTCCTGAGGCGTAAGGGCGTCGACAGCGATTAAGTCGAACTTGGGACAAAAAAGGCCGTTTTAGGGGGTTGCCACCGCGTCAGGAGGGCTTCTCTAGCTCGTCCCGCAGGCTTGCGAATCTCAAAAAGACCCTCGAACGAGAACTCCCGCGGAGATGACCCCCCTAAAACGGCCTTTTTTGTCCAAAAACGCGTTGTTTCGTTGTCGGCGAAGTGTTCGAGCGACTTGACTTTCACGGGGCATAGACCGCGCTATTTCTGCCTGGCAGGTGAGTACTTGCGCTTCCGCCTGACCATTCGGTTCATTTGCGGTTCGAGGGTTCTCCCTCGTCTTTCGGTAGTCCGCTGAACAATTCAGATAAGGTTATTC
>NZ_WAJR01000040.1 GCF_008831035.1 Ellagibacter isourolithinifaciens
GGTCCAACGCGCGCTTCCGCGCCGGGTCGTGCTAGAATGCGGTCATCCGCAGCGCCGATGGCGCCCCGATCCCCGTCGCACCGGCAAGGCTTCCGGTCGGCTTTTCCCGCAAAACTTAACTCGCACGTGGGGAAGGAGTGGGCAAACGCCGGCGCCTCCTGCCTATAGGCGTGATTTCGTAACTAATGGATTGGTCAGCCTGCTTGAGGAGCTAACGTATGTGCAGTATAATATATCTGCACATACACCGATAGGAGTATCATGTCTAGCTCTACTTTGACCATACGCGTTGACGACGACTTGAAGCGCGGCGCTTCCGAGGTGGCCGATTACTACGGCCTTGACCTCTCATCGGTCACGCGCGCGTTTTACAAGCAGATGGTGAACACACGCCGCATCCCCCTGACCTTCGCCCCCGACGAGCCCAGCATCGAGAGCCTCGAGGCTATCCGCGAGGGCGACGCCTTCCTGTCCTCTGGCGAGAAAGGTCGCTTTGACAACGCAGCCGATCTCATCGTGGCAGCGATGGCCTAATGAGCAGGCTCACGGCGGATTTCTCCGCTGCATTCTCGCGCGACCTCAAAAAGAAGGCGAAGCGGCGCAATTGGGATTTAGCTGAGCTGCAGAAGCTCATCGACCTGGTGCTGGAGAATATCCCCGAGTCGCTGGAGACTCTCAAGCGCCGCCACAAC
Organism: Ellagibacter isourolithinifaciens; assembly: GCF_008831035.1. Taxonomy (GTDB): domain Bacteria; phylum Actinomycetota; class Coriobacteriia; order Coriobacteriales; family Eggerthellaceae; genus Ellagibacter; species Ellagibacter isourolithinifaciens. The sequence continues at coordinate 693 of NZ_WAJR01000040.1, forward strand.
ATGCACCGCCTGAGCGGTAGTTGGGCCGGGAGGAACGAGTGCTACGTGGCGAACTCCGGCGATTGGCTGGTGATATGGTCGGCCAACGACGAGGTCGCCTTCTTTGAGCGCACTGGCGGTCACGACGAGCTGTTCAGGTAGGAGGGATTGGCAAGTTGCGATAATGATGGACTTTCTCGTTAGAGGGATTGGCCCAACGGTTGGGGGCGTCTCGGTTCCCGGGAGCGCCGCTCATCCGGCAGCCGCCTATCCCCGGCAGGATTCCGTGGACGGCTAATCGCACAGCCTGGCGACCTCAGCCCCGCATTTCGCGCAGCAACCCTCGATGAGCACGCGGCCGCGGCGCATGCGCAGCGTGTAGCCGGGCGAGAACTCCGTCGTGCCGCAGTTATGGCAGAACGCGTTGGCGAGCAGCAGCTTGCGGATATGCTCGGGGATCTTTCTCCGCTCCCGCAACGCCTCGATCTCCGTGACGCCCTTGCCGCGGCGGAACTCGTCTTCCTCCATCTCCTCCGCGACGAACCTGGCAATCATCTCCTCGCTTACGCCGTCGGCCCTCATCTGCCGGGCCATCTCCTCGTATTATGACCCCATAATTGACCGCTTTCTCGCTATTGGTAAAGTTACTGTCCGCTACCGACTGGACAGTAGCGGACAGTAACGGACAGCAAATCTAGTCGTTGCTGGGGAGGCAATAATACTGATGGGGGTCGTTTTGACTCTTACCCGTCCATATCAGTGCGCCCTTGCTAGCAAGGGTTTTAAGGGTTTGAACGGCCTTCATTTTCCCGATCCCTGCTGTTTCTGAGAGCTCGCGTCTTGTCACGCGTCCTCTTTCTGTTGCCAACGTTATGGCGATTCTCTCTGCTTCGTCGAGAATCTCGTATTTTGCAGCGCCTATATGTTTCGGCATTGAAGCGTTTTCCTCGATGGAGACCTGTGCGCCCGGACGGTCGAATCGGATGGCGGTGGTGTTGGCGGTCTGCCTGTAGCTGAACTTCACGCCCTCGGCGTCGCAGTACCGCTTGATGCGGGGGATGCCTGTGCCGTACTGCTCGATCATTCCCGAGCGGAAGAGCGCCTGCGCGATGCCCGGGTTGCGCTGCTTGAGGCCGCCGTCTGCCCCTGCCAGGTGGTTTTCCGGCGCGTCGCCCTCGGGGAAGAGGCCCGGGCTCACCACCTCGACGAAGTCCATATAGACGTTGACCTCGACGGCGGTGCCCGTGGTGCAGTCGCGATGGCACAGCGCGTTGGCGACGGCCTCGCGCACGGCCTCCCTGGGGATCTCGGGGATCTCACGGCGCTGCATGCCGGGCTCGCCGAACACGAACCTGCGCCTGATGTTGGACACGACGAAGAACCCCGCCCTCTTGAACAGCTGGATCAGCGGCAGGTCTTCCTGCTGGAGGTTTGGGTTGGGTCGCGCTGAGGCGCGGTGCGAGGTGCGTGTTGGCGATGGGCTTGCTTGGCAACACCTCGTCACCTGCTTGTCATCGAGGCTTATCGGTGGTTTGTATCAGTCTGTCATGGACAGTTCAATCTGGTGGAACAGGCTTTCTTTTACCGTTGCTCCGTATTCAGCCACGGGACGTTTAAATTCACATGAACCTATTTCGAAAATAAAGTGTGATTACCTTCGAAAATCGAGTATGATATTCCTCGAAAACAAAGTATTCCCACTTCAAATAAGGAAGATAGGCCATGGTCGCATATGGAACCGAAAAGCCTCAGGCGTATCGCCCGCGTCTCGTCGACGAACGCTTGCAGAGGCTGCTCTCCACCTTCGGCGCAGTCGAGATTCGCGGTACCAAGTGGTGCGGCAAGTCCTGGGCGGCGCTAGCGTTCGGCGAGAGTGTTGTGCATCTGGACGACCCTAACGTTAAGGTGTTGGCTGAGGCTGATCCTATGCTGGCGCTGCAGGGCGCGCGCCCTCACGTCGTCGATGAGTGGCAGGAGGTTCCCTCCACCTGGGATGCCACGCGCCGCGCGGTCGACGCGGCCGGCGGCAAACGTGGCCTGTTCATTCTCACGGGCTCTTCAACCCCGGCCAAGGACGCCGTTACCCATAGCGGTGCTGGGCGCATCGCGCGCGTGGATATGAGCACCATGACGCTGTGGGAGCGCGGCCTGTCCACGGGCTCGGTGTCGCTGTCTGGGCTGTTCGAGGGCGCGTTCAATCCATCGGCATGCGAAACGTCGCTGGCGCCTTTGGCCGATGCTATATGCTGCGGCGGCTGGCCCGCCCTTGTTGGGGCCGATGCCCAGACGGCCGCAGAGGTCGTCGACCAGTATCTCGATGCCATGTTTGAGGTCAGCGTTCCCAAGAAGGGCGGAACGCCCGACATGGCGCGGCGCATCGTGGGTTCGCTTGCGCGCAACGTCGCCACGGCGGCAACCTTGCAGACCATCGCTCAGGACGCTTCGCTGGGAGACGAGGCCGGGGCGCCGGCGGCGTCCACCGTCACCTCCTATCTGAACATGCTTGAAGGCATGTACGTTATCGAGAGCTTGCCCGGCTGGGACGCCCCCGTAAGGGCCAAGTCGCGTCTGCGCACCAAGCCCAAACGCTACTTTGCCGACCCGTCTATCCCGGCCGCAGCGCTTGGTATGGGGCCGGAGAGGCTGCTCTCCGACGGGCAGACCTTCGGGTTGCTCTTCGAGTCGCTATGCGTCCATGACCTGCGAGCCTATGCCGCGTGTCTCCCGGGCGCGCACCCGGGGTCGCTTCGCTATTACGGCGACTCGGATGGGTTGGAGGCTGACGTCGTCATCGAGCTTCGCGACGGCCGCTGGGCGGCGTTGGAAATCAAGCTCGGCGAGGCCAAGGTGCCCGACGGCATCAGGAATATCGAGCGCTTGCGCGAAAAGGTCGCCTCCAACCCGGCGGCCCGCAACCCCAAGCCCGAGTTTTGCGCCGTTGTCACTGCGACGTCTCCCTTCTGCCGCTATGACGCCGCCCATGACGTCTACGTTTTCCCCATTACCGCTTTGCGGCCGTAAGCGCAGTCGTCGACCCGAATTCATTCGCTGCGATAACGCTTGGTAAGGGGATGCGGACAAACCGTTTGTCCGCATCCCCTTACCGTCAGCAGGGCATTTTCGCAGAATATAAGAGCTCGCTGGGGACTGCGGTGGAAATCCTGGACCGTCTCGGATTAGGCGATTAGCCCCAAATCCCTCCGATGCTGCATCGGCCTCTTGTAGCCCAGATCGCCTTTCAACCTGACATCCCTGTACCATCTGAGATACGCGTCGAGCATATCCGCGAATTCGTCAAGCGTGATCCCGTTCCGATCCCTGCCGTAGAAGAATTCTATCTTCAGCCTTCCAAGGAATCTTTCCATCGCCGAGTTGTCGGGGCCGCACCCCTTCTTTGACATCGACCTGGTCAGGCGGTTCTTTTCGTAGATCGTAATCTATCCGGGCCAGCGGTAATGACGCCCGCAGTTGCCCTGTGCCCCTTGGGGCGCTTGCCCTCTTTGAGCTGGGAGCATGCGCCCAGAAGCGACGAGTTCGCCATCTCCGCGTTCGGGGTCGGCCGAGAGTGCGTGCTGCGAATCGGGGCCGTATCGTGGTCGCGGTCGGCAGGGGATGGAGGCTGAGATGGTGGGGGCAGGCGTCTTTTGTCGGACGCTGCCGGTCTAGGCTATGGCCTCGGTGTGCTTTCGGTGAGGCGCGATGCTCCTGCTGCGGTTTGCGGCATGGCTCTGGTTCCGGTCGCGCCGTCGCGTCGCGCGGAAGTGCATCGGTGCGATTCGGTGACGATTGTGCTCATTGTGGTTTGCTATCAGATTCGGCTTGGTTTGGAAAGGGCGGGGCTGACCGGTCGGAGCCAGGGCCCGCTCGCATCGACATGGGCGAGAAGCTGCAGTGGTGCGAGATGACGTTTTTCAACTGCGGATTCATATCCAAGTGTGCCGGCCACGACGGCTACGGCGTGCCTGCGGAGCGCTTTGCCGAGGACTTACGAGCGTTGATTGGGCGCGCAAAGTAGCTGCTAGATTTCGAAAAGCGGAAATCGCAGATGCAAAAGAAGGCTGAGGTGACGTGTTCGAGCGTTTCTACTCGCCGCTCCATTGGTCGTCCGCTTCTTCTGTCGAGGTTGGTTTTTGCAGTACCTTGAGTACGTATTATTGGCGAGGATTGCAATGGAGCCATAGGAGGATTTTCGCCTTGACGCGCATGAAGGAGCGCGCAGCTCGCAAGCGATATGATGATTGGGTAGAAAACGTTCATGACAAAATTCAACGCGGGATTGAGTGCCATAGGAGTGCCGAGGGTGTAAGTTCACCGAAATAAGCGATCCGTGCTTTTCTGGCAATGCATTGCAATGCCGGCCCTGAACCTCCGATGTCGCTATTTGCGTTCTATGGGGGCGGTGCATGAAAGGATGAGAATTGTCGTCGAAATATAGCCAACCAGGCGCAGGTGATCCATATTGGTTCGAATGGTATGTCGGTCTTGACTACGTGATCTCCATGCTTGCAGGAGTCGATGATATTGAGTCCGTGACTTTCCAAGAAGCCGGCTTGGAGGGGGTTGATGACGTTGTCGTCCGACGGTCGCAAGGGCTTCCTATGGTGTGCGTCCAGGTGAAGCATAAAAAAGCGTCGACAACGACCGCAAACAACCTGACATTCGGGGCGTTGGTGACAGAGGGGGTGTCGAGCGAGGGGGAAGGTCCGAAGAAATCCCTGCTCGTCTCTCTCGCCGCAGGGTGGAAGCAGATTTCGCTCAAGGAAGAGGCGGCCCTCGAGATCGTCTTGTACACGAATCGCGAGATGGGCGTGAAAAAGTCGGATGCGGTGTACATGGGAAAGCCTTACAAGCGGCTCCCTCTCGGGGAATTCTGGGACAAGGTGTCTGCAAAGTTCGGGTCCGCCACGTCGTTCTCCGAGCTTATTTTCGACGATTCGGACCTCGATGCCCAATGGCACGAATTTGCTGACTCAACGAATCTCAGGGAGTCCGATGTCGTGCCGTTTCTTAGCAGCCTGACAATCAAGGCAGGAGCCCCGTCCCTTCGCGACAAGGAAATCGAGCTTACGGGAAGATTGAAGGATGAGGTGTGCGCAGGGTCTGAGGAGCTAGCCTCCAGGGTCTTCACCCTGCTTGCCGCTGAGCTCAGAAGATGGACTACGGCGGCGGGCGACAATGCGGTCACCGCGGAAATCGTCCGGGAATGCATTTGCGGTCTAAACCGAAATCCCATGGAGGCACCGATCGGGGTCCCCGTCCCCACACCAGTCTTCCCAAGCAGGGAACACGCATGCTCGCTTCTGTGCGACAAGCTGGAATCATCCGATAGCAAAGTCGTCTTTCTCCAAGGGCGCCCAGGCTCCGGAAAAACGAGGCTGGTCAGCTGCCTGTGCGAGCGGATGACCCCGCGCCCCTTCAGGTTCTATGCGTTCAAGCCCCTTGACGTCGACGACTTCAGCTACTCGCCCGATGCTGGAATCGTGTCTCCCAGGGAGCTATGGAGTACCTTGCTGAATCAGCTTCGTGACGCGTCCGAGCTTTCCGGGGAGAAGCCGCGGATTCCCATCATCAACGAGCTTTGCAACGACGACGAGCTCCGCAGCGAGGTCCTGAGGCTCGCTGGGTTGCTTTCGACTAGGCGTGGCTCTAGGACGATTCTTGCGATTGACGGTATCGACCACGCCGCGCGGGCCAAGGAAAAACTGACCTTCTTGAGGCACCTGCCCTCGCCGACGTCGATTCCCGATGGCGTTCTGATTCTCGTGTCAGGACAACCCGCCAACCTGTATTCCTCGTATCCGCAATGGCTCAGAGGGGAGCATGCCGGTGTCGAGGTGGTGAGCCTTCCCAATATCGATGCCGACGACGTTTCGGCGCTCTTGGCGGAGAGAACCGGCTTTTCCGGCCATGACTCCCTCGTCCTCTCCAACGAGATCATCAATATAACCAACGGGAACACCCTGTCCGTGATATATGCGGTCAACGCTGTCGCCGACGAGATGGATTGCGGCCGAGCCGTTGACAAGCTGAGGTCGTTGGGCCTTTCGGAAAACGTCGAGGAGTACTACGAGTCCATCTGGCAGAAAGCTGACGATGAGATTCAGCGGCATCACGGAAACGGATCGAATGCGTTGGGCCTTATCGCTTCGTCGATGCATCTTCTCGACGGGGCCATCTACCCTGGGCTCTTGTGCAACGCGTTTCCCGATGTTTTCTCAGAGGAATATGTGGTGGCACGCGACATCTCCATCCTCTCCCCTTTGCTGAGAAAGTGCGCTGACGGGTCCACGCGCCCCATTCACAACGATTTTCGGCTCTTCGTCAGCTCCAAAGCTTTGGAGCCCGGTATGGAGGGATATCTTCGTTTCGCTTCCAACAACCTTGCCGACGCCGCGCTGGGGATGGAAGGCGACGTGGTCAGGTCTTGCTATTCTATCCGGTTGCTTGCCGCTTCCCGAAGAGTCGAGGAGTGCATCAACCTGTTTGACGCGTCGTACGTTATCGACGCTGTCGCCCACGGCGTTCCTTGGAGGATTCTCTGCGAGCAGGCGAAGACGGTGTATGGGATGGCGTGCGAATCAGGAGAGCTGGAAAACGTGCTCAGAGTCCAACTCGCCTTGTCGACGCTTTCCCAGGTAAACGAACACTTCGAATATTGGCTTGAGCGAAGGCCTTTCCTGCACTTCGAGGAATTGGTGGGCATGGACTACATGGTTCCGCCTCTCAGCAAAGAGACGGCTACCTTGTACGCGACAACGCTTGATAGGTGCCTCTGGCTGCTAAAAGACGTCGGATGCGCGGAGCAGAGCGACGAGCTGTACGGCATCTGGTTCTCCGGTCTCTCTCCTCTGGCAGCATTGAGTTTATTGTCGGATTCAAATGAGGAAGACGGGGCCTTCAGACAAGACGACGGTACTTCTATGCTGATGTCCGCATGGGGCGGTCTCGCCGCGGCTCGTGGACTCGATTTTGACGATTTCCTTTTCGCAGCCGATCTCGGGGGCGATGCGGAGGATTTACGGTCCCGTTTTCGGGATGCCTTCGTGAGAGGCTTGTTGATGCGGCCTTCTCTGGAAGACGAAGATCTCTCCAGAATCGCCGAGCTCCCGATTACGGGAGATGCCGCTGCGGATACGATGCGTGATTTGCTGACCGGGGCGCTTCCGGCATCGCGCGCTGCGCGATGCGCGTTCTTCACAAAGCTTTCGGCTTACTCGTTCAGACGCGAAATCGGTACTATGGCCTACGCCTTGTGTTTGTCAGAGGGGCTGCTCGTGTCTGGTACCGACAGGTCCAAGCCGTTGCTATGCCATAGGGAAGGAAGTGTCTATAGAGAAGGCTTCACCGTCGGCCTGTTTGCAGAGAGTTTCGTTTTCGGTTATGAATCCGACTGCGACGGTTTCGACACCATGACACTGGACATGGACGCGTCGATCGCTTGGATGGATCGCTCCAACAGGGAGTACCTGTCTCTCGTCAGAACGTTGCGGGCCTCGGCCTGCCTCGGGTATGCCGTTGGGCATGACGAAGCTATATTGCCAGGAACCGACGAAGCACGCGTTTTGGGGGAGTGGGCCCAGGCTCCATCTTGGCCTGGCTTATTGACCATGGAGACATGTGCCGTGCCATACGTTGCATTTGTCGCCATGAAAGGTGTGGATCTTTGCGCGGATGCATTCGACGAGGAAGAACTAGAGGGTTTCATATTTTCTAAAAACCCCCTTTGCACAAAGCTGAGGATGCTCGAGCATCTCCAGATGATAGGCAGCGAGGTTCCTAGGCGTTATCTCTCGAAAAAGTACGGACCGGACGGTTCGGCTTTATTGGCATCCCAGGATGCCGTAGAGATTCACGACATGTTAAGGCCCTTGCTCGTCTCTTGCGATCGAAGTCTCGCGATACATTGCGATGAGGCTATCCTCTTTGGGTCAGCTCGCTTCACCGGCCATAAGGACTACTCCCTATCCAACCTCATTGAGACCTTCGGAACGCTTTCCGACCTCGGGATGGCGACCGAAACTCAAGCTTTTGGCTTGCTCGAGCTGGACAATGCGGCATCGCAATCGGGCGACAACAGGATGTCTAGCGCGCTGATGGAGAAGGTGGCGGATTGGGCGGCGAGTGAAGGGCCCGCGCAATTGTCAAGAATCCGCTCGCTGCAGCCGGAGTATAGGTATGACCATCGCCTTATCGAGTATCAGCTCAGGTCTTTGCTGGCGAGCGCAGGGTGTTTGAACGATGTGTTGGCTGTTTTTGCCGGCCTGCTCGGGAACTCGCCTTGTTGCTCGGCCGAGGACGTAGAGGGACTCCGTTTCTGCCTTAAAATATGCAGAAATAAGGCGGTTGACCTCGGGTGCGGAGATGGTTTCGAGCGCGAGGTTTCTGACATAGAGATGACCATCAAAGACGCGCCAAAATACGAATCGTTGAAATCTGGGGTTGTGAATTCTACCACTAGCGTCCTTCGGAATCTCAGCGACCTGTCGGACGAAGAGGTAAGGCATGCTGCGTTTCGCCAAGAGGTTGATCGCTGGCATTGGGAGCCTGTTGTCGAGGCTTGCTCGGAACTAGTCGACCGGGGGTTTGAAAAGGGTGAGGTCTTCAACAACCTTGTCGAAGCGCGCGGTGCTGCTCTTTGCGAAGAGGGCTGGGTTCATTCCTCCTCGTCTGTCACCAAACTGGTCGACGGTATCGCGGGATACTCTGACGACGAGTTCTTTTTCAAGTTGCTCTCGTGGCGGAACGAAGGGTTGGACAGATACGGTTTCGGATCGGCGTCGAATGATATCGCGCACGTCGTCATGGTCAGGGCGCGCTTGAGAAAGCCGGCACTCTTCGAGGTCATGTTCGAGCTTGAGTGCGGCAGCAAGCGAAGATGGATAACCTGCAACGGCAAGTGCGAACTGCCTGCCTTGGAGAAGGCAGGTCCTGGTTTGCCCGAGCCGGGGTCATTGCCTGAACTTGTGACGGATATCTTGCTCGATTCAATCCTTCCCGAGGACCCGCATAGGACGGAAGACGCGGTGCGGGGAATCACCTGGGGCGGAATGTGCTTAGAGGGAGTGAGGGGTCGCGCGTGCGAGGGCCTGCCAGCGCTTCATTCCTATGAACGCATCTTGCTAGAGAAGGTTCTCGGCCGTTGGTGGCACGCTTTCCCAGGGGACGACGCGATCCGCGCCTGCTTCGTCAGGCTCCTCGATAAGATGAAAAGGGTGGATGAGGCTTGCGTTCTCTCGATTTGCGTTGGGGCGCCCGGGATTATTCTCAAGCCCGATATAGCCGATCCTCTGCCGACCGAAGGTGGCAGCTGCGAGGTTCCGTCTCGAGTGAAGACCTTCCTTTCGGAGGCCTATGTCTTTTGCGGTGACGGCTGCGAGGACGTTAGAGACGCCATCGAGTCGTGCTGCGGAGGAGAGGTGCGGCCTTTCGTCAAGCGGTATATGCAAAATGATGTGGTCGCCCTTTCGACGTGCCGGCAGGGCGATTTCGGCCAAGAGCTCCTCTATTCCGAAATGTGCCGTGGCCGTTGGCTAGCTATTCCGGGCTACATCGCCGCCTCGGTCCTGGTGGACCCTGCCGACGTATGGTGCTTTGCGCGCCTTCCCGTCTTCAAGGACCCATCGGCGTACGGGGTGTCTAGGGCTATCGAGCTGTTTGAGGCCGGATCGAACAGCGAGGCGGGAGACGTTGTGGACAGGCTGCCTATGATGGGGCTGAACGAAGGCGAGGCGTGCTTGGGTTGGAAATTGTATGTTCCATACGGAAGCCGAGTGCAGCAATACGAGTACTATGGCACTGCCCGCATGGCGTCGCTTGAGTGCAATGACCCGGATAACGTTATCGATAGGGAGCACGGATGCTATGGGCTCCTGTCGGCAAGCGGAGGGGGAATGGCCTCTTCTTTCTCCCAAAACAGTATATCCCTGTGCAATGTGCTGGCCGGTAGCATAACCATGACGTTCTGCGATTGCCAGATATTCCCATCCCGCGCTATGAGGATGCTGGGCTTCAACCCAATAATCGACGATCCCCTAGTTTGGGTTGACGTGTTGGGAAATCGCGTCGCTTGGTTCGAGCAGTTCTGCTTTCCTGTGGAGAAAGGTTTCAGCCGCTCTGCGTACTACCGCCAGCCGCGTTTGTGGAGGTGGGTCTTTAACGAGGAGCTCGTCGAGAAGGCCGCAGAAGAAAGAGGCCATCGCATCTATTGGTCAACGGAATCGAGCAATCACATTGACCAGATCAAGGATCGATATGATATGCGCGAGGCCATCAAAATGATGTCGCCCTTTGAAAAATAATCGCTTGGTTGAAAGGTCTGTAGCGTGGAGACACAGTTCTTGGGTGACCGGTTCCGCTCCTCGTTTCGAAAGCGATATTCCATTGGGAGAATAAGCGAGGCGATGCGTTTCGGGCATCCGATAAGGGAGGGGTGCTTTGCCAGTGGAGCCGATTATGCTACGGCCGACAACTGTCTCGTGGCTGCGATGCAACGGTCGGCTGCGCAATGCCCCTCTTCCTCGTATCGTTGACTCATCGCGTCGTTGGAGGACGATCTAGTCTGCGAAAACCTATCGGCGTGCATGAGCAGGATTCGTTGGGTTTTGCTCTGATTTTCCGGAACGCTCTGAGCAAGGTGAGCGTAAAAGATGGCGCGTCTTAACAAGCCGCATCCGATGGGGCAATCTCGCTTCTGGGAAACGCCGACGAGCAGATGGTTGCCGAGAAGGTGCGGTCTCTGCTGCGCTTCGGCGCCAGATTGACGCGGTATAAGGACGTCTTCGACGTCTATTGCTGTCTTCGAATCAAGGGAATCGACGCCGAGCTTCTGAACTCCTGCATGGCCGAGGGCGTCTTCGGCAACGAGCCGATGCGCGAAGAGGATTGGGCTGACGTGCGAACTCGTCTTGAAAAGGTCTTCTCGGATAGGCGTTGCGTCCGCCAGCTTTCCAGGGCGAAAGGCAATTGGCTGAAGCTTCCCGCGGGGAAGGTGACGGTCGGCATCCTCTCCGAGGTCAAGAAATTAATGATGAGGCGCTAGGGTTCCCGGTCAAGTGGCTCCACTTGGCTTGATTTGGATAGGGTTTGTGTAGCCGCAAGCTGCCTGCGAAGAATCGTCCCATTGGGAAAATGCCCCAATGGGACGATTTGCTATCCGATTTAGAGGCAGCTTTTCGGAGCCGGTTCATCGCCAATGGCGGTCGGCATGAGTTGTAAAAGTCTTGAGGTCCAAACTCCAGAAGGCAGATAGTTCAACTACCTAGTCAGAGCATTTCTGCAGGGAATCTTGTTTTTTCGTCTTGACAAAAGGGATGTCCCTTATCGGACCGCGTCCGGAGCGCCCGGCTTTTTGCGCTGAGTTCGAGAAGCGCATTCACGGCTGGCATTATCGCACCATGGTGACCCCGGGCCTTTCCGGTCTGGCCCAGGTGACGGGTGGTTACGACTTGCTTCTAAAGGAGAAAGTGGTGCTTGACCTGTGACAATGTCCTGCTCATATTAAAAACTAAGGGGTTTCCTCTTTCGAAGACCCCCCTTTGCAAAACGGAAACCGTTTTTCATTGTCTGTCCACATTACTCTTTAGGGCGCCCAGAATCAAGTGTCTTTTTTTCTAAATCCGCAACCATAGCATCAGGAGAAAACCAGGCATCAACAAGTTTCTCGATAAACTCGAACCCCGAGGAAATTTGGTCGTTGCCCTCGTAGTACTCAATGTGCTTATTCATTCTTGATACGAATGCATGAAGACTTTCCGACCTATGTTGAGATCGCGTGCCGAATGTTGGTGTAAGGGGCCGCTTCCCTGTCCGTAGAAAGCAGGAAGCGGTTATCGCCTAGAATCTTAATTGCTGAAGTTAGGATTCGTGGAAAGGCAATAACCGCATATGGATA
>NZ_WAJR01000041.1 GCF_008831035.1 Ellagibacter isourolithinifaciens
GCCGTGAGGTTGGCGAGGCGCCCGGCAGCGCGCTCCTCGTCCACGGCGAGCCCGCAGACGATGGCGGACATGAGCGGCATGAGGGCGCCGAGGAACTGGGCGTAGGCGTCCGCGCCCAGCGCCGGGTCCCATCGGATTAAGGAGAAGTACTCGCCGCAGGCAAGACCGGCTGCCAGGCCGCAGACGAGGTGCACCGCCGCGAGCGGGGAGCGCGCCAGGCGCAGGGCCTCGGAGAGCAGGGCCCGCGGGAGAGTCATGCGCGGCGTCGGGTCGGAGAGTCGTGTCATGGCCATCACCTCTCCTCGGAGCGCGCGAACCAGGCCGCGCCCGCCGCCGTGAGCGCGGCGAACGCGAGCGCGCAGACCGCAAGGCCCGCCAGTGTGAGCATGCCGTCCGCCGTGAGCGCCCCGCCGAGCGCCATGTCCGCCGCGAGTGGTTCGCCGCTCGGCAGCACGGGGATGAAGCTCGTGGGGATGACCATGCTCGCCGACGGCGGAAAGAGCTGCGGCAGCGGCACCAGCGACCAGGCGAACCCACCCACGAGCTGCGCGGCGAGCGGGCAGAAGATGCCCGCGAGCATGCCGAGCCGCGCCGTGAGGAAGAGCCCTGCGGGGATCATCCACGCCGCGGTCACCGTGTTGGCGAGCGCGCAGAGGAGCATCGTGAGCGTGCCCGCGGCCGTGAGGCCCTGGGAGGAGAACGCCGAGCCCGCGAGGTAGATGCCGAAGACCACGAGGTTCGAGAGCGTGCAGAGCGCGAGGCACCAGAGCGCCTTGGCCCACCAGGCGCGCCCGAGCGGGAAGCCCAGGCCTAGAAGCCCCCGCATCCGCGTGCGCGCGTCCGCCCGCGCGACGCACGCCACCACGAGCGAGAGAGACACGGGCAGGAAGAGCGCGTACCAGTAGTTCCACGCGCTGAAGATCTGCACGCCCCGGTAGGGCATCGCGCCGAGCAGCGGCATCGGCAGCGCCATGAGCACGGCCAGGCGAACCGGTGCCGCGTGGCGCGACTTCAGGGCCTCAGCGCGCAGGCCCGCGAGCAGGCCGCCTTTCTCGCCCGTCATACCGCCACCTCCCCGCGCGCTCGTCGCCCCTCCCGGCAGACGCTCATGAAGAGTTCCTCGAGGTCCTGCCCGGGTCGAAGCGCATCCTCGTAGGCGAGGCGCCCCCCGTAGATGATGCCGATGGTGTCCGCCATCTGCTGCACCTCGGAGAGGATGTGGCTCGAGACGATCACCGTCGTGCCCGCCGCCGCGAAGCCGCGGATCTGGTCGCGCAGCTCCTCGATGCCGATGGGGTCGAGGCCGTTGGTGGGCTCGTCGAGCACGAGCAGGCGTGGCCGGGCGATCAGCGCCAGCGCGAGCCCCAGGCGCTGCCGCATGCCCATCGAGAAGCGCCCGGCGCGCTTCTTCCCGGTGTCCGCGAGGTCCACGGCGGCGAGCACCTCATCTACGCGGCTCTTGGGAAGGCCCAGCAGCGTGGTGCGCACGCGCAGGTTCTCGCGCGCGGTGAGGTTGGGGTAGAGCGGCGCCTCCTCGATGAGGCTGCCGATTGCGTAGAGGTCCTCGCGGCGCCAGGCGTGCCCGGCAAAGAGGATCTCCCCGGCCGTCGGCCGCAGCATCCCGCAGATCATCTTGAGCGTTGTCGACTTGCCGGCGCCGTTGGGGCCGAGCAGCCCGTACACCTCGCCCTCGCGGATATGGAGGCTCACGTCGGCCACGGCGTCCTGCGCCTGGTCGCCGCGGCCGAAGCGCTTGCTGAGCCCGCGCGTCTCGAGCATGTAACCCATGGGTTCGTCCTTTCTCTTCCGGGCGCGCGGGCCGAGTCGCCGTGCCCGCGCGCCTTGCCTTTCGGGTTCACCATCCATGGTGGGGCGCGTTTCTAACGAAGCTGTAACGGCCGTTGGGCTCTTTTGGCGCCAGCTCTTCTCGACCCGTACGCCACTCATGGTATGTTTATCGCGATAACAAGGACGGAGGTGCCCGTGGCACGCAATAAGTACTCGGAGGAGACGGTCGAGAAGATTCTCGACGTTGCCGAGCGGCTCCTCGTGGAGCGCGGCTACGAGCACACCACGATGATCTGAAGAGCAATACGCTGAACCGAAAAAGGCAAACCCTGGAGACGTGATTTTCGCCATAACGAGCGAGAATATCGAAGATGTCTGCACGCCATTGGCGTAGGAAGGGGAACAGCCGGTTGCAATCAGCCTGAAATAAGGCGACGATTGGGATCCTCTAGCTCGGATTTCCCGCTCGGTTCCTAAGGCGCTTAGAGCCGGCTCATAAGGGCGAAAACAAAGCCACCCGCGACGATTCCTTCAGTCATCGCTCTTGTGTATCCCTCATGACCTGCGGAAATGCAAGACATTAAAGCCACTGGCTATGATTCACTTTGCCAAACGGGTGCCGAAGAGGGTAGTCGGCTGTTTTGGCGTTCATATCGGACGTTTCAGGGCCTTAAAACCAACCCGTTTATGTCCCCGGGAAAAAATGAAACTGCGGGCTTGCGGCTTCGAAATAGTTTGTGAATTTGTCCCAGGGTTTGTCCCAAACGCCTACGCGAGGACACGCGGAGGGACTCGGCGGCAAGACAGTTGAAGCCGACGACCAAACTGGAATCAACTGGATTGTCGCCACGGCAAACGAGAGTGAAAGAGTGGGAATGATTTTCGCGGGTAAACGGGCTGTTTGATGTACTCACATCGCTTGGCTCCGAATAACACCTATTAGTATCGAGTGGATTTACCCAAGCATTTTTATTGGGGAGTATTTTCGCCCCGGATCCTGCGCTCCAGGGCGTTTTTATGCCTGACTAGCTGCGGAAATACTGTCAGAATTGTTCCTTTCTGCGCCATCTTCGTCCAAACCGTGCCAAGAGGTGCTAAGAGGTGACAAAAGGTGCTTGTCGGTGGGATTGCGACAGCTTGGATAATACTCCCGATTACGCCGAGATGCGTTGATTCGCCAAAAGTCTACTCACTTCTGTACTCACCCCTTGAAAAGCGGGTTATTTCAGCGTTTTCGCAGGTAGCTATTGGAGAGTATTTTCAGTCAAAATGGGCTGCTGGGCGTACTCACCATGCATGCTTTCTATGGTTTTCATGGGGGTTGAGAGCATGCAGAATACTCCCGATCGCGCCGGTATCGGGTTCTTTAGTGTGCTGAATTGCGCAGCATAGCCTGCAATGTACGCAATGTCGGTCGTGTACAGGGTGATTAACGAACCGTTATCCCCTGAACGAAGAAGCCTTGCAGACCTCGTACTCCTCGGAGCTTACGGAGCCGTCTGACAGGCCATCGCGCATGCGCTTCCAGGCGACGAGCGACTGATGCGTCGCCGGGGCGAGCGCTTTCTCGGAATCTATCGCATGGCCCATGGCGCCGTCATTCTCCACTGGATAGAGACCGATCTCCTCTTCCATACGGAAGAGCACTTCGAGAGCCTCCCTGGCGCTCTCGACGCGAATATCGCGAAGGGCCTTGGGGGCAACCCCCATCGCTTGCGCCATAGTATCGAGTTGGTCGTCGCTCGGCGTCCGAAGGCCAAGCTCGTACCTGTTGACACCGAAGCGCCTCTCTTGCCATGCAATTGCGCCGTTTGGACGGCGATGAGGTTGCTTATATCTCTGGTTTTGACGCGGCGCAACGCGGCGTAAGGGCTAAAGCCTCCCGAAGCTACCTGGAGCCATTTGAGCAAAGCCCTTCTGCGATCGACCGAGATGGACCTGAATCGAATACCGGCGAGCCGAACGCTGCCGAAACGGCCAGGCCTGCGCGTGCCTCTAGTTTTCTCGACGAAAACGTTCATGAATATGCAAACGCCCTCGACTCAGGCCTGAACCGAATAGTAGAATATTGATAAACAAATAAATGCGCAGTACAGGTGCCGTTTTTCAGCAAAGCGCGCCGTCTGCCACTCGTGAGAGCAGGCTACATGATCATCAGCGCGAGCAGAAGAACGGACATTCCGAGATTCCATAGCGATTGGATGCTTAACAGAGTCCGCGAGGGGTTCGTAGACGTTCGAAACCCGATGTTCCCCACACAGGTGAGCCGGTACAGCCTGTCCCCGGATGTCGTTGACGGCATCGTCTTCTGGACGAAGGATCCTGCCCCCATGCTTTCCATGTTGGATGCGTTTTCCGACTACAGCTATTACTTCCAGTTTTCCCTCACGTCCTATGGCGGGGACGTGGAGTCTGGCCTGCGGGACAAGCACGACCTCATAAGGACGTTCAAGGAGCTTGCGGGCATGATTGGGCCCGAACGGGTGATGTGGCGCTTCGACCCGATACTGCTTAATGGGAAATACTCGCCCGAATACCAGCTCCGCGCCTTTAACACGATCGCGACCGAGCTCAATGGCTCCACCGAGAAGGTGACGATCAGCTTCATCGACGAGTACAACTTCGGCGGCCGCAGCATCTACAGGTCCGTGGGAACCGACGGGGTCGCCGCCGAGCAGCAGAATTTCCTCGCGGAGCAAATGGCTTCCATAGCGCACGAGAACGGCATGGCAATCGATACATGCGCCGAGGCGGTCGACCTGGAGAGGTATGGAATCCAGCACGCGCGCTGCGTTGATTCGCAGGTCTTCGAGCGCATAGGCGGCTGCAGGCTCTCGCGCCTGAAGACGCGCTACGAGGAGCTCGCCAAGGACAAGGCGCAGCGCAAGGAGTGCTGTTGCATCGAGAGTATCGACATCGGCTGGCCCAACACCTGCGCGAACGGATGCAGGTACTGCTACGCCACGACGAGCCTCGAGGAGCTGGCGCGTAACCTTGCGGGGCTCTGCGACCCTGCGAGTAGCCTGCTCTGCGGGCATGTCGATCCAACCGTCGACAGGGTCAAAGACCACCGCGGGACTGGCGACACGCGTGACAGGTCGTTCAGATTTGGCTTTGGCGGCGACCAGCTCTTCCAGGAGGTCTAGCAGTGGGTGATGCTTCCAGATTCGAGCCGAACGAGCGCTACGCCGAGCTCATCGCCAGGTTAAATCCTCCGAGTTTTGGAGGGATACGGTCAATCGCCTACAAGCTGCTTAGCGAAAACTACAGCACGTCCGAGATTCATGGCATGTACGATGAGTTGCATCACGGTACGCGCGTGCTGGACCGAGAGGAACTTCTCTGGCGCTATCTGTACGCTTTCGCGCCAAAGCACATGAAGAAGATGGAGCTTGCGCTAAGCAGAATGTGGCGCGTGTTCCGCGACTTGTCAAAAGAATCTATGTCGATAATCGATTGGGGATGCGGACAAGCCCTCGCATCATGCTGCCTCCTCGACTACCTTAATGACAACAGGATTTTCATCCCCCTCGACGAGGTTGTCCTAATCGAGCCCTCTGAACTCGCATTGCGCTATGCGGCACTGCACCTTGCGGCTTATGGAATCACTCAGACAAAAGCGCTTCAGAAATACCTCGACGACATAACAGCGGAGGACATAGAGACAAAATCACCAGTCACCCTGCACCTCTTCTCGAACATCCTTGACATGGATGGCTTCGATATGAAGCGCCTCGTGCAAACTATAGGGGCTTCAGCCTCTGGGGTTCACTACTTTGTCTGCTTAAGCCCTGTGTATAACAACAATAACGGCATGAGCCGCATAGAGCTGTTCAAGAGCTACTTCACCCGCATCGATACGGTAAGGCAGGAAAGGCGGACTCAAAACAGAGTGGAGAGCAGTGCCATCTCTGAGCTCGCCAGCCTCATAAAACCCCAAAAAACAGCCGAAGAGAACTTCACAATGGAGCTTCTCATCTTCAAATACGAATGCGGAAAGAGCTCCGTTGTGGACGTGGGCTACTACCCTCCGGTCCAGTTCTTCGCATCCTACGAGCTCGACTGCATGCATGAAGATGCGGAGCTCCGAATTGAGGACGACGATGCGCTCTCGGCGTTTGAAGTCGCCGCTCCGTTCGAGCTCGGCGCAAAGATTTACGACGACGTGAACCCGTTATTCGCCGTGCTCAACAACATAATTGTGCGCGGATTGCCGACGAGAACCAGCCCGTTTGTGGAAAACGCTTTCGGGTTCTCAGGCAATGCCCGAGTCAAGGATGACCTTGGAGGAATAGCCTTCCGGTGCGCCGATGGCTGCAGCGAAGCGATCAGGAGAGCGCAGCTTTACGTCCCCATAGGCGTCGCTAGACTGGAGAAGGTGATCGTCGAAGCCCTTATAACGGGTTTGCTTGACGTCTCGAGGTACCGATGGCGGGTCATCGCCATTGAACGCGACGTGCCCTGCGCCGCGCTGGCATTCGAAGATCTACGCCAGATGCTTTGGCACGCCTCCGCGCTGAGCAAGCAATTCAAGTCGCTGAAGATGCCCGAGATTGACCTCACGGTGATATGCGCCGACGAGTGGCTTGACTCGCCGCTGCATCTCGATGCGCGCGTCGCAGCGGAATGCGACGACCGCATGCGATCCAGCAAGTACGACATGGTCATAGACATGTCGGTTCTCGGCGAGATAGATGAGTCCCGTGCCGCATTCAGCGAGTTTAGGGCGCGCAACAACTGCTATTTCGTGGTAGGCCGCTCCAACAGCGTGCGCAGCCGAAGAACCATCTACACATCGGACACCATCGAGTATGAGCCTCTCGGGTCAACCGACGGGTTCGGGCGTTTCCAGGAAGACGAGGAGATGCTCGATCACCTAAGGTATTTCCTGAATCTGCTATTCAGGAAGCAGGATTTCCGCCCGGGCCAGGTGCCCATACTCAATCGCGCACTGCAGAACAAGAGCGTCATTGGCCTTCTCCCAACCGGAGGGGGCAAATCATTGACGTACCAGCTGGCCTCCATGCTACAACCCGGCGTGACTCTCGTCATCGACCCCCTACGCGCCCTCATGCAGGACCAATATGCAGGTCTTGCCGCCGCCGGCATTGACGACTGCACATTCATCAATTCGACGATTTCCGACAAGGAAAGGGACAAGAGGCTCTCCCACATGGAGGCCTCCGAGATGCAGTTCGTCTTCGTCTCGCCAGAGAGACTGTGCATGCAGAGTTTCAGGAACCGGCTGTCGACTATGCGCGACCTCGGCGTCTACTTTGCATACGGAGTCATTGACGAGGTGCACTGCGTATCAGAATGGGGCCACGATTTCAGGTTCTCGTACCTGCATCTGGGCAGGAACCTATACAACTTCGTGCACACGAAGAACGGCAGCGGTCACCTCACCCTCTTTGGACTCACGGCAACAGCTTCCTTCGACGTGCTTGCCGATGTTGAAAGGGAGCTGTCTGGAGATGGGGCCTATCCTCTCGACGCGAATACGGTTGTACGCTACGAGGACACCGATCGTCTTGAGCTGCAATACAAGATCGAGCGCGTACCAGTGCGATTTGAAGCGGACAAGAGTTACGACGCCAGGCACGTCATTGACCCCAGCTTGCCTCGAGCCGTCAAGCTCAGCAACTCCTACCACGATTCCGAGCGCGCAAGCAAGTCCGAGTATCTTGCCCTGCACCTTCGAGACGCGTTCGACGAGATTGAAGCACTGCAGCAGCCCAGCAGCATTGAACGCATCAAGAGCAGGTTCGCCGAGCGCCATAACGTCATTGACGAATTCGGTGACGTGGAACTCACCTGCAGTGTGCCGAAGAACCCCTTCGACAAATCGGGCGAATACGAGTATGCCGGAATCGTGTTCTGCCCCCATAGGGCAAACACGCCCATATCGGTCATGCACAATGCCGAACGACTGTCTGAATCGATTGCCGACATCGGAACCTTCGTGGGCAGCTCGGACGGCGACGAGGACCTGGATGCGCAGTCGTTCGAAAGTCTCGAGCTCTTCAAAGAGAATAAGCTCCCGCTCATGGTCGCAACCAAAGCATTCGGGATGGGGATCGACAAGCCGAACGTTCGCTTCAGCGTGAACATGAACTACCCCAGCTCCCTGGAAAGCTTTGTCCAGGAAGCCGGCCGCGCCGGACGCGACAAGAGGATAGCGCTCGCCAGAGTGCTCGTCTCGGATTACTCTCTCGCTCGCGTAAGACCCGACTATCCCGGCGACGGCCCGATTGAAAGAGCCCTTAAGGGCAGGTGGTTCTACGAACAGGACCTGCATTCGGTTCTGGACTATTACGGCATCCGCATTGCCCGCAGGCACGTTGACATTGCAAACCCCGGCAACGATTTGATCGAGAATCCTGATTACGCGACCAATGAGTACTTCTATAGCCAGAACTTCATGGGGATCGACGTCGAAAAGAGGACCTTGTACGAACTCTTCTGCAAGCAATCAGTGGAGCTGGTTCGCAGCGATAGGGACGACCAGTCTCTCTACAGAATCGAAAACCTTCTCGATGAGGTCATTTCGGCTGCAGAGGGAATCGGCCTCGTGGCCAGAATCCCTTACGTCTCGGGAAAACCGGAAAAGGGTAAACAAAAGCCGATCAACCATGAGGACAACGTGCAGAAGATGATTTACCGCATGTGCTGTATCGGCTTCATAGACGATTACACACAGCATTATCTCAATCGCAAAAAGGGCTATTTTCTGATCAAGATGGTCCGCAAGAAGGACGGCGGCTACTACGACGCATTGAAGCGCTTCTTGATGCGCTATTACGCAGAGGAACGTGCCGAGGAAATCGTCAGCCAAGTGCTAGATTACCGGGGAGACAACGAGATACAAAAATGCCTGGGATACCTGACCGAATTCGTCTACGAAAAGATCGCCGTCAAACGCAAGCGTGCGATGGACGACATGAGGCTGTTTTGCAATACGGGGCTCGATTCCAGTAAAGACTGGCTCGAGACGAACGAGGACCTCAAGGACTTCATTTACTACTACTTCAACTCGAAGTACGCCAACGACGAGTACGTTGCCGACAATGGCGAGCCGTTCTCCCTTACCAACGATACCGACGAGGGCAAACAGGGCTCTTTCGAGACGGTAATGAAGTACCTGCGCGTCGTTGACGACGACCTCGTCGGCGCGGGCGGGACGCCTATTGACAACGCAAAGCACCTTCAAGGCGCAGTGCGACTTATCCGCCGCGCGCTGACTGATGAGAACCATGCACTCGCTCTGCTTAATTACTTCTGCTTGACCCAGCTCGGCACGAATGAAAGCGAGGCCCTCGAGCAGGAACTCCGCAACGATTACCTGTCTGGCATGGTCGGGTTCGCCCAGCGATCGGATTCCCAAGAGGAGTTTTGGCGCTTCAAGCAACGGTTCGACGAGGCGGTTGAAGCCGCGCCCCATCGTTACGACCTTTCGCAGCTTTCAGAATTGCATGACGAGATTACCGCGAAGGTGCATCTGGCGGCCCTGCACGACATTCGAAAAGCATACTTAGACGACTAGCTATTGAGGAGTTTAAAATGAGCAACGAAACCGGTTCAAATCTCAATGTAATCCTGGGCCAGCTCGAAGACGAGCTTCGCGCTATCAAGTCCGCACGAGAGCAGGCGGACGGTGTCGTATCCGCAAACAGTGAGCTCTGCGTGCGGCTTGAGCGTGTCGTCGCAGAAATGAGGGGGCTCGTCGAGGAGTCAAACAATCGAACCCGTGCTGCGACAGAATCGCTTGCGAACGAAGTCGGCCGCTTATCCGAGCAATCGGAGGCAATCAAAAAGGCTGCGGCCGACAGCGCCGATGCCATCGCGAAGCAAGCGTCAGATGCTCAGGTAGCTTTGGAGGGAGCTGCTGATTCAATAGCCAACACGCTTTCCGCCGAGACCGAGCGCTTGACTTCACAGCTGCGGACGGTGGAGGAATCCTCTGTCAAGATCTCCGCAATTGTGCAAAAGCAAGCTGCAGACGGTCAGGCTACCCTCGAGAAGGCTGCAAACGACGCTATCGGCAAGATGTCCGATCAGATTTCAGGGCTTGCCGACCAGGCAATTTCGAGTCTGAGCGAAGGCATAGGAGAAACAAGGAACGGGCTTGACGCGGTAGCGGAATCTACAAAAGTCGCCGCATCGGACATCAAAGCGAGCGGCGAAGCCTTGCTTGAAGCTAACGAAGCCGCCAAATCCGAGAACAAACGGCAAAACGGGGAGACACGGGCGCTTCTCGAGGACGCACAAAAGCATCTCGCCGACATCGATGCGAGCATTGCGACGCTCAAGGAGATCGATGTCGACTCATTAGCCGAAGAAGTCAGAGAGCTCAAGGCCATCGAAGCCGATAACGCGGCATCCCTGAAGAGCAAGCTGATGACCGTGACCGTCATGGCTGGTGCCAGCATCGTTCTGTGCATTGCGGTTCTAGCAAAGCTGTTTATTGGCTAGGAACGCAAAGCTATAGAAAATCTGGCACTGACGAGTACCAGACAGTCGCGATGCGCCGCTCGAGCCTACCTGCGCGCTACCTAGATTGTATTAAAGCTCGTTATAGCGCTAGTAGCCTCGGTGCTCGTACTCGAAGTCAACCTTAAACCTGCCGGAATGGTCCCAAAGTACCGCCTGAATTCCCGCTGCCTATTACGCCGATTTTGCTACGCCGTTCCACGTGCCGCTGCTACACCGTTCCGCGGTTGGCTGATACGCGCCGATGCGGCAACCGTTAGACCAACGAGGGGCGCGCGAGCGCCCCTCTTGGCATAATC
>NZ_WAJR01000042.1 GCF_008831035.1 Ellagibacter isourolithinifaciens
ATCCTGGCGCTCTTCTCGAAGTCACCGGTGAGCGCCAGCATCTCGAGGGCCTTTTTTCTTGCGGATTGACTGTACACGCGAACTCCTAACCGGACCGAATGGTCCAACTATTCGTCCGCACCCCCAAGTCAAGTTTTCCAAAACTAACACCTCACATATCGATGATTTTTGTCCACGACGAGCCGATTCTGAGGAAGAAGGCATTCTCATCGCCGCGCCTCAAAAAGTTTCGGCGAGGCAGCGGGGGAAGGGCTCCGGCGATAGCACTCGATACGCCGCGGACCGGGACGCGACCTTCCAGCGATAGCCCTCGATGCACCGTAAATCGGGACGTTACCCCTCCTGGGGGGTCTTTCGGGAGCAGAGTGGCAAGTTGGTGGTCAAACGAGCGAGTTGTGCGCTCCTGTTTTTGCTCCTACTCTCGAATGGGAAAATCGTGACCAGGCCTTTTGTTGGCAAGGGCGTCCTAGTCGGTATCCCAGAGAGCGAAAACGCGGGTTTTCGGCGATTCGAATGTCTCTATTACCAGGGCCGCGTGAAGCTGACCGAGGGCACTGACTATACCTACGTCGTGGAGGGCAACGACGCCCCCGGCACGGGTCGCGTGGTGCTCACCGGCATGGGCGATTACCGTGGCACCGTCGAGAAGACGTTCGAGGTGAAGTCGAACGAGGTCGAGCCCGATCCCTCCGAGGGCAAGATTGACATGAGTTCAGCAAAGTTCGTCGGGCTTGCCGCGAGCTACGTGTACATGGGCCAGCCGGTCATTCCTGTGGTGAACCTCATGCTGGGCAATACGCTGCTCGTCCAGAGCGTCGACTACGTGATGTCCATCGTTGACAACGAGACCCTGGGTACGGCGACCATCACCGCTGCCGGCATCGGCCGCTACGAAGGCAAAGCGACGGCGACGTTCGAAATCGTGCGCCCGACCTATGACGTTTCCGAGTTCATCGACGTGCCGCGCAATGGTTCCGAATGGTATGCCGATTACGTGTACGAGGCGGCGAAGTACGGCTACCTGACTGGCTACAAGAATGCCGACGGCACGCCGACCGGGTACTTCGGCCCCAATGATGCCCTGACGCGTGCGCAGGTTGCGACCATTCTGTACCGCGCGTGCCCAACGGGCTCCCTGACGGATACCGACAACTCTTCAGATGCGAACTCCGTCAACAAGACGCCTTTCCCTGACGTGGAAAGCGGCGCCTTCTACACGAAGGCTATGAACTGGGCATATGCTAACGGCATCCTTACGGGTGTCGATGGTAAGGGCGAGATGCAGCCCAACCGTGAGATTACGCGCGAAGAACTTGCTTGCGTTATGATGCGCTATGCCAAGAGCTGCGGCATTGCCGGGGCCGACGCCGATCCGAGCGAGGAGGGGATCACCGACTGGGCCGATGTTTCCAGTTTCGCGATGAGCTCGATCAGATGGGCGCTTGCCAACGGCGTGATCTCGGGCGTCGATAATCTCGACGGCACCAGGTCGCTTTGCCCGCACGACAGTGCAAGCCGCGCCCAGATGGCGAAGATCATCCTGAATGTCGAAGCGATGAGGAGCTAAAAGAAGCTGGCGGGCTGCTTCGGCTAATTCCCGGCCCGGTTCCCTTCCTCTGAGGTGAGGAAGGGAACCGGTTCACGTTTGGGCTTTGTGACCTTCGGGTCGCGTTTGCCGGCGCCGCGGGCAGCGCAATTGCCCCGTGCTACAATCTGTCCCGTGAGTTTCCGGAAAGCGCCGAGCGGGCGCTTTCCTTGTATGTTGCCTCGCGAAGAAAGGTTTCCTATGAAGGCACTTATTCCCGCTGCCGGTTTGGGCACGCGCTTCCTTCCCGCCACGAAGGCGCAGCCGAAAGAGATGCTGCTCGTGGTCGACCGCCCCGTCATCCAGTACGTGGTGGAGGAGGGCTTGGCGTCGAAGGCCGACGAGGTCGTCATCGTGAACAGCCGCTCCAAGAAGGCGATTGAGGACCACTTCACGCCCGATCCCGACCTGGTCTCCACGCTGCGCGCGCGCGGCAAGGATGCTTACGCCGACGAGGTGGAGCGCGTGGGCAACTATAACGTGAGCTACGTGTATCAGGAGGAGCCGCTCGGGCTGGGGCATGCCATCTGGTGCGCGCACGAGAAGACGGCGGGCGAGCCGTTTTACGTGCTTCTAGGCGACGTGATCGTGCCCGACAACCAGATGCTTCCCGCGATGCAGAAGGTGTCGGACGAGCACGGCGGGGCGAGCGTGATCGCGGTCATGCCCGTGCCCGATGACCAGGTGCATCGCTTCGGAATCATCGCCGGCGAGAAGCTTTCCGATGATGTGTGGAAAGTCGATTCGCTCGTGGAGAAGCCGGCGCTCGAGGACGCGCCGTCGAACCTGGCCGTGTTCGGGCGCTACCTGCTGAGCCCGCGTGTCATGGAGCTTCTGGCCGACGTGAAGCCTGGCGTGGGCGGCGAGATCCAGCTGACCGACGCGCTCGACGAAGTGCTGCGCGAGGAGGAGATGTACGCGCTCGTGGTCGACCCCGAAGATGGCTTCGACACTGGCACGGTCGAGAGCTGGCTGCACACCAACAACGTGCTCTTCGAGCGCAAGCAAGGGTAAGCGTGCGCTCGCGGCGATAGCCTTCCCAAGTGAGGTGCGCCCGCGGGCATGGGCAAGCGTCCGCAAGCGCACCTTTTCAAGTGATGGTAAGCGTCCGTAAACGGCGGCAGCCTCCCCCAGGTGGGGCAAATCGCCCGATTTCCGGCAGGACCCCCCCCTCGAACAATGTCATGCTGAGCCAGTGTCGCAACATGCGAGATTCGAGAATGATTAGCAGCTCGTAATAGCGAGTTACGTGAAAATACCATAAGATGAAGAAAGCCCCAGAAAATGGGGCTTTCGGCAAGTCAGATTGCCACCTACGTGGCGCCTGCAAGCAGGCATTTTTGGCAAAGCCGTATTTTGACTCGCAGTGTCGATCCGACTGGTAATCGGAGACGACGTCACTGTACCATAACCGAAAGGGTGGTTGGCGTGAATTTGCGGAATTTCAAGGGCGACTACAGCGTTGGTCTCGATATGGGAACAGGCTCCGTTGGCTGGTCGGTGACGGACGAAGACGGCAACCTTCTTCACTTTAAAAAGCAACCAACATGGGGAAGCCGTTTGTTCGATAGTGCTCAAACGGCAGCCGAGGCACGCACCCCTCGTGGGCAACGAAGGCGTTATGTTCGACGTCGTTGGCGACTCGACCTGCTGCAGAGTCTACTCCAGGAAGAAATTGAACGTGTCGACCCAGATTTCTTCCTGCGTCTTCGCCAATCGCGTCTCGTAAATACGGACCCCAATAAGACGACCTCGGATTATCGCTGGCCGCTATTTAACGGAAGCGATTTTACCGAGGTCGATTACTATAACAAGTTTCCAACTATCTATCATCTGCGTAAATGGCTGATGGAAACCGATGAGCAAGCTGATATCCGTCTTGTTTATTTGGCGCTTCACAACATAGTGAAGCATCGTGGTAACTTTTTGCGCGAAGGGCAGAAACTTTCTTCGGAAAATGCCAACCCTGATGACGCGGTTTCGGAATTTTGCACTGCGCTGAAAGAGTGGTGCGAAGGTCAAGAAGGTGACTGTGGGGCACTCAAAGAGGCAGATATCGTTGCGGTTCTTACGGCGAGAGGCATGCGTCCGTCTGATCGCGCCGCTGATCTTTTGGAGCTACTCCCAGTTTCTTTTGGCGATGGTGACAAGCAGGCTGATAAGAAGCTTAAGAAAGCGCTCGCTAGCGCTATGGTTGGCTTGAAGGCTGAGTTCAAAGACATATTCGGTGATTTCGCTACTGAAGGAACGAAGATATCGCTCTCGAAGGACGAAGAATCAGAAGCGCTGCTTGAAGTGTGCCCTGATGAGGACAAGGTGCTTTTCGAGTCGCTGCAACGAGTTCATTCCGCATATGTACTCCAAGGGTTGCTATCTTATGCTCCTGGTGAATCAATTTCGGCAAATATGATTGCGAAGTACGATCAGTATGCTAAAGACTTGAGGATGCTGAAGTTACTGGTTCGCGAATATGCGCCAACGTCGTATGGCGACTTCTTCCGTGGTCCGCTTTGTCCGAATAAGGGCGGCTATGACAAGTTTGATGCTAGTGTTAAGGGCTACACGCGCTACAACCTTGGAGTCACTTCATACGATGACTTTGCCAAAGAAGTAAAAAAGCTATTCGTAGGCACGGGCGCCGAGGACGATGAGCGCTACGAGTCTATGATGGACGCCTTCGATGACCAGCGATTCCTTCGTCGATTGAAAACGAGTGACAACGGAAGCATCTGTTATCAGCTGCACCTCGAAGAGATGGAGACAATCCTCGATAATCAAGGACGCTTCTATCCGACCCTCGCGAATGAGAAGGATAAGCTACTGTCGCTGGTCACCTTCCGCATTCCGTATTATGTGGGGCCGCTTACGCAGCGCAATGCGCGTGAGGACGCACATGGAAAGCTCCGCTTCGCGTGGTCCGAACGCAAGCCGGGGACCGAAGGTGTGACGATTACGCCTTGGAACTGGGAAGATGTTATCGACAAGGGCGCGAGTGCCGAGAAATTCATCACGCGGATGACGGGTATATGTACTTACTTGCAGGGCGAGGACGTGCTGCCGAAGTCGTCTCTTCTCTATGAGGAATTTTGCGTTCTGAATGAACTGAACGGTATGCGCTGGACGTCCGATGGCGACGAAGAACGGCGATTCGATGCCGAGCAGCGTGAAGGGATGATGCGCGACTTGTTCCGCAAGACGCGCACGGTTTCGAATAAGAGAATTGAAGATTGGCTCGTTCAGAACGGGTACGCGCATTCTCCGAAGGTGTCGGGCGGGCAGAGCGAAACGGGTTTGGAATCTAAGCTTGGATCCTACTATTTCTTCGCTAAGGGTGTCTTCGGAACAGATGAAATTGCTGAAGTTGATTATCCGATGGTTGAAGAAATTATTCTATGGAACACCCTGTTCGAAGATCGTTCAATCCTGGAAGAGAAGCTGCGAGAAAAATATGGCAATGCAGGCGAGGGTCGTTTAAGCACTGGGCAGATCAAGAAGATTTGCAAAAAACGCTTCACGGGGTGGGGTCGCTTGTCGAAGAAGTTCTTGACGGGGATTAAAATCGATACGCAGCTTGGTGAGAAGTCGATTATGGACGTGCTGCGTGAAGGCGATCCGGATGCTGATATTCGACGTGGTCGCACGATGGTGCTCATGGAAGTGATTCGCGACGATAACCTGGGTTTCCAAAAGAAGATCGACTCATTTAACCGTGCGTACTTTGCCGAGGCTGGCAGTGCGCTTTGCGTGAACGATCTTCCAGGGTCGCCCGCAATTCGTCGCAGTCTCAACCAGGCGATTCGCATTGTCGACGAGATTGCTCATATCGCAGGTCATGCTCCGACAAATGTGTTCATCGAGGTCACGCGCGATGACGACATGGGCAAGAAGGGCCATCGCACTGCCCGTCGCTATGATCAGTTGAAAGAAGCGCTTGCTGCCTTTAAGAAGGACGATCCTCAAATATGGAAGGAGATACAGGCGGCCAGTCCAACCAATTTGGACGAACGTCTCACACTGTATTTTATGCAGCGAGGCAAATGCATGTATTCGGGCAAGCCCATCGATATCAATCAGCTTTCGAACGCTGGACTGTACGAGGTTGACCATATCATCCCCCGATCCTATATCAAGGACGATAGCTTCGAAAACAAGGCGCTGGTGCTTCGCGAATTCAACCAGCGTAAAACGGATTCGATGTTGCTTGACGACGGTGTCCGTCGCAACATGGCTGGCTATTGGCGTAGTTTGCATGATGCGAAACTTATTGGCGACAAGAAGTTCAATAACCTCATGCGCACGCACGTCGGCGAAAACGCTATGCGCGGATTTATCGCTCGTCAGTTGGTGGAGACAAGCCAAATGGTGAAGCTTGCCCAGTCGCTTCTTTCCGCCAAATATCCTGACACGAAGATCACTCCAGTGAAGGCGAGCATGTCTCATGATTTGCGCGAGGCGGCAGGGTTTGTGAAATGCCGCGAGGCAAATGATTTTCATCATGCACACGATGCCTTTTTGGCGTGCAGGGTGGGTCTTTTTATTCGGAAGTGGTACCCCGACATGTATGACAAGCCCATTCTCTATACGCGTGCGATGAGAAAATACGTACGGGAGCAGGCGGAGGAATTCAAAAAGACTCGTCGGGCGCCAGGTTCGAGTGGATTCGTGGTTGGGCGCTTTATGAGTTCGTTCGTTGACGCGGATACTGGTGAACTGTGGGAGGGCGCCGAAGAGGTTGAGGGCATTCGTCGTGTGCTGAATTACCGCCAGTGCCACATCACGCGCATGCCGATGGAAGACTCAGGTGCGTTTTGGAACGCAACTATTTATTCGCCGCGCGACCCGAAGATGGGGAGTAAGCTTTCGTTGCGCTTGAAGGGCGATTTGGACCCGCAGATTTATGGCGGATATTCGAGTCAGCAATTCGCATACTTCTTTATTTACGAGGCGCGCGATAAGAAGGGGCGCCCTGCGTTCCGTTTCTCCCAGGTTCCCGTGTGGCTGGCGTCGCGGATTGCGAGCGACGAAGGGGCACTCGAAGAATACGCGCGTGAACAGGCCGCAAGCGAGCAGCTTGAGTTTGTGCGTATTCAGCGTTCGAAGATCCTGAAGAAGCAGCTGGTAGAGATCGACGGAGAGCGGTTTGTCGTTACAGGGAAGAAAGAGATGAGAAATGCTGTTCAAATTGCATTTTCGGGAGATGAGATCTCTTGTCTGCGCGAGTTTATCTCCAAGAAAGAAGAAGGGCCTCATTACGGTAATTCTGTAAGTGTTTCCCCTGATGAATTACTACGCAGCATAAAGAGCCATAAACGTTTTGCCAATAGATTACTGAATCAAATCAAGATCGATGATATTCAAAGCAATAATCTTTCGCTTGATGAGGATGGCAAGATGGAAATTGTTCTCAGAATACTCGCTTTAATAAATGGGTCAGCCAATATGGTCGACTTGTCTTTGGCAGGCGGGTCAAAGTACTCGGGCTGTTTACAGCCAAACTATAACAAGCTTCTCAATGACCCTAACACCGATTTCTTCATTGTCGATCAGTCGGTGACGGGGATGTTCGAGCGGAGGACGCGCGTTGGCCTTTAGAAATATCGTCATTGTGAGCCCCTGCAAGCTTTCCTACAAGGGAGGCTATCTGGTGGTGCGCAAAGAAGACGATACGACGAAGGTCCATCTTTCCGAGATAACGTCTATCGTGCTGCAAACGAATCAGGTTTATGTTAGCGCGTATCTGCTCGCAGAGCTTGCTAAGGAGAAGATATCGTTTGTAGTGGCCGATGAGAAATGCAATCCTATCGGCCACTATTTGCCGCTTTACGGCTCGCATAATACGAGCAAACGAATTTCCGAGCAGGTTGAATGGGGAGAGCCTATCAAAAAGCGTGTATGGCAGCGCGTGGTGAAGGACAAGATTATGCACCAAAGCAGGCTGCTCAATGTGCGAGCATGTGAAAACGAGGGGAGCATGCTCGCACAGCTTGTTCCTGAGGTGAGGTCAGGAGATACGACTAATCGCGAGGCTCACGCAGCGCGAATTTACTTCCAAGCGCTTTTCGGCCAAGGGTTTTCGCGAGATGACGATACGCCGGTGAACGCAGCTTTGAACTATGGATATAGCATCCTCCTTTCCGCCGTGAGTCGCGAGATTGTAGCTCGCGGATACCTTACTCAATGTGGTATTTGCCATCGTAATGAATTCAATCAATTCAACTTGAGTTGCGATTTCATGGAGCCATTTCGTCCCATTGTTGATCGCCTCGTGTTTGACAACATCGACGGGGATTTTTCACAACATGATAAGTATCTTCTCATCGATATGCTCAATCAGTCTATTCCTTATCGGGGAGGGAGATACCGAGTTGGATCGGTCATCGGGCTGTATGTGCAGGACTGCCTCTGCGCCTTGAACAAGCGGCTTTCAGTTGACGAGATTGAAGCGTTTGATGTGGTATGAGCGAGAAGGCGAGGGTTCGATATATGCGACTCGTTCTGTTTTTCGATCTGCCGGTTGCTACGGCGAAGCAGCGAAAAGACTATAGGATATTCAGGAAGTTCCTGCTGAAAGATGGGTTTCTTCCTTTGCAGGAATCGGTATACGCGAAGCTGGTAGTAAATGACGCTGCTGCGGGGAGCGCTATTGCTCGCGTGCGGAAGAATCGCCCACCTGCGGGGCTCGTTCAGATTCTTAGAGTGACGGAGAGCCAGTTTGCGACGATGGACTACATTACGGGTGACCGACCGGCGTATGAGGAAGTTGACACTATGGAAGAGCTTTTGATCCTGTGAAATTAGTGCTGAGCGGGCTGGAGAACTCAGTTGAAATCTCGCCCGGAATTGTGACGACATTGCAAGTGGAAAACGGGGCTTTGTTCGCGAGGGTCGCCCAGTCTCTCGTATCGCTCGAGGGCAGGATGGCTCAGGAGCCGTTTACATTATGGGAGGGCGATGCAGAAGTGAAGCCGTCGTCGGCGTTGCTCGTTGCTCCGAACGTTTTCGACCTGCCGTGGGACGATCGTGCATTGATGGGGGAGATTCTCAAGCGTATCGAGCGAGAGTTTCTGGAGGACGAAGACTTGCGACGCGCGATAGAGGCGATGGATTCATCGCTGTCGGAAAAGCTGCTCGGACTGGGGTTCGGCATGAACTCGGACTACGGGTTTGGTTTAGAATGGGATTTGAAGCGCTATCTGAAGTTCAGAGGCTTTGGGGTTTGGCGTCGAGCCGATGAATCGCTCCTTGATAATTTACTCAACTTTATCTCTCTGGCTCTTGACGCAGGCTGCAAAAAGACCATCGTGTTTGTCAACGTTAAAACTTTTTTAACGAATAACGAGGTCAAAGTGCTTTTCGATCACGTTTTTTATTCGAAGATGAAGGTTTTGGCTAGTAGCCTTTTGCGGTACCGTCAGTCAGCGAAAGACGGTACCGCAAATCGGCTAATCACGGTACTGGCTAGCCGCTCTCCTCGTCCTTCTTACGCTTCGCGAAGTACTCGCGCATGTTCG
>NZ_WAJR01000043.1 GCF_008831035.1 Ellagibacter isourolithinifaciens
AACGAGTACATCGTTTTCTACAACGAGCGCCGCAAGAAGCAATCGCTCGGCTGGATGAGTCCTAGGCAGTATCGGTCAAGCAAGGGATTGGTCGCTTAGGCTGGTCCAAGGAATTGTCCGCACCCCCTTTTTAGAGTTGTCCCAGCTTTTGTCCCCGAAGCCGACGAAACGCGACATGGCGTTACCTGGCGGCACTCGGCTCGAGACGGCGGCTAAAACTGGGTGCAACTGGAGTGACGGGACGGCAGAACCGAAGCCATCGAGTGGGAGTAAAGATTTAGGCCTTTTGACCTGCTGTTTTTCCGTCCGTGGCGTACCGTCTGATGACGCTATGTTCTGGCGAGCTTAAAAAATCGTATTACCTTGCATTGTTTTGCGTTGTCCGCACTAACGGACATGGCTAGTTCATCGCCCCAGTTAAAATTCAGATAGCGAAAATTGCTTAGTAATCAGAATTGATAGCTAGGGGGAACGAAATGGCACTGGAAATCAACGAATACGACCTGCCCCTAATGGCAATGGGAAAGGAAACCTCAGAGGCTTTCAGCAAGCAGATGAACGCCGGCTATGGCCCAAGATGCCCTAAATGCGGAAGCGAGAACATTGCGCGCATCATCTGGGGCGATCCCGTTTTCTACGACGGCCTAATCCAGGACATCGACGAGGGCCGCGTGCATATCGGCGGTTGTTGCGTCACCGGTGAAGACCCGGAGTGGCACTGCAACGACTGCGAAGAGGAGTTTTAGCTGCTGGGACAATTTGTCCCAGTGCTAGAAGGGGTTCGAATGCTCGAAAAAGGCAAGCACGGATGCACAGAGACATTCGTCGTTGATCGGACCTACAGGGACCAAGGCGGTGACCTCATCCATGTCCTCAAACCGCACGAAGACGTCGAGATGCGACGCTTTCTTGCCGCGGCGGATGGCACAGATTGCGAGGTGCGCGTCTCTTCTCGCAAACCTGTCCCATTTCAAGAAAACGGAATTACAAGTGTCAACCAATCTGGGGCAGATTCAGATTCAGACTCAGATTCACACGGCGCGTCCCTGTGGGTGAACAGGCACGGCCTCCCGCTCCTGAGGAGCTCCTGCTCGAAGGCGAGGTTCTCCCCAGCGCGGGAATACGGGCTTTTGGCGACTTCGAGCCGCATCGACTACCCTGCATTGGCAGTTGCGAGCAAACGCCCGTCTTTGGTCATGCCTCGATCGAAGAGGATCTCGAGCTTTCCGCTGCAAGGCGCAGTGATCGCCATGCTGCCCTTACCCTGCTCCATGGATGCGACTACCCGGCCTTCCACAACCGAGTCTCCATCCGGCCCCTTCCAAAACACCATGTAGCCGCTGCGTGTCGCCCTGATCTCCATGAGGCCGCTCCTTACCTGAGGTACGCCGTGATTTCGGCCGGCTTGAGGACCATACCGGCGGCCACAACCTTTCCGTCGACCACCAAGGCGGGCAGGCTCATGGCGCCGTAGCCCATGACGCGCTCCATGTCGGTGATGTACTCCAGGTCCGCATCGATGCCGAGTTCCGCGATGGCGGCTTTCGCGTTCTCGTTGAGCTCGTGGCACTTCCTGCAGCCCGCTCCAAGTACCTTGACCTCCAACTTGCCAGCGCATCCGCAGCCGCAGGGCTCCTCCTTCATCTGAGGAGCGTCCTCATTGTATGCGCAAGGCATCTTTGCCTCGTCAACCCGCTTCTCTTCCTTACTCTTCCTAAACCCGAACATAGTGAATCCTTTCACGCTGGGCGCCGGTGATACGGTCGGCGCCCGTTTTCCAACAAATGCCTGCCCGCGCTATGCCATCCTACTCAGCATCGGCCTGCCGTCCGACCCGACCAGGGTCACTGAGCCGATGAGCAGCTGGACGTAGGTGGCGCCGGCGAGCTTGTCCACCAGGGCGGGGTTGCCATCAACCTGCGCGTCGATGAGCTGACCGGACAGCGGCTCCTTTCCCTGGGCGGCCAGCAAGGCGTTGGCGATCCCCGTTACGGTGGGGGGTGCCGCCGATGACGACGTCGGATCCCGAAGCCACCACGGGCTCGCGGTA
Source organism: Ellagibacter isourolithinifaciens (assembly GCF_008831035.1). Lineage (GTDB taxonomy): Bacteria > Actinomycetota > Coriobacteriia > Coriobacteriales > Eggerthellaceae > Ellagibacter > Ellagibacter isourolithinifaciens. The sequence goes on from NZ_WAJR01000043.1 coordinate 2,051, forward strand.
AACCCCCAGGCCCGACCCATCGTCGGACCCCCTCACGCGGGCCTCGATGTCGGCCCTCTTTGCGGTCATCTCCGTCAGCGCCGCCAGCTCCTCGAGCTGCGGCCCATAGGTTCCGGAAACCTTGATCTCCAACATGGCTTTCTCCTATCTTCCACGCGTCAGCCTGCCGGACGCGTCATTTCGAAATGCTTGCTAGAACAGCGGTTGCAGGAAGTTGAACACGTAGCCGCTTACGCACATGCCCACCAGGCACACGCCGATGAACACAGCCATAAGCCTTGGCTTGATGACGCGGGATAGCATAGTGAGCGACGGGATGGAGAGCGTGGTCACGCTCATCATGAAGGCCAGCACCGTTCCGAGCCCTGTGCCCTTGTAGTACAGGGCCTCGGCGATGGGGATGGCTCCGAAGGTGTCGGCGTAGATGGGGGCTCCCACGAGCGTCGCCAGCACGACGGCCAGCGGGTTGCCGTCGCCCAGCACCAGCTCGACCCACTGCTGCGGAATCCAGTTGTGGATGAACGCGCCAATGCCCACGCCGAGCAGGATGTAGGGGAAGACCTTCTTGAACGTGCTCCAGGTCTCTTTGCGGGCGAACATGAGGCGCTCAGCAACCGTCATGGACAGGAGCTCTGCATCGGCTGGCGCGTCGCCGCGAACGAAGTCGGCAAGGTGTCCCTCCATGCCCAGGCGCTGGATGAACGCACCGCCCACGATGGCGATTATGAGGCCCACTGCGGTGTATGCCAGCCCCACGCCGGGACCGAAGATACTCATGATGAGCACCAGGCTTCCCAAGTCGACCATCGGGGAGGAGATGAGGAAGCTGAAGGTGACGCCCAGGGGCAGGCCCGCGCGGGTAAAGCCGATGAACAGCGGTATGGAGCTGCAGCTGCAGAACGGCGTGACCGTTCCCAGCAGGGCGCCCACCACGTTGCCCCAGACGCCCTTGAAGCGCCCCATGATCTTTCGGCTTCGCTCCGGCGGGAAGAAGCTCTGCATGTAGCTGATAGCGAAGATCAGCACGCACAGCAGGATCACAATCTTCACCGTGTCGTACAGGAAGAAGTGCAGCGTTCCACCCCATTGGAACGTGGCGTCGACGCCGGCGAGACCTAGCAGGCCGGCGATCAGCTCCGACAGCCACTGCATCTTAAGCACTTGGTCCAAAACGAAGCTTCCTATCGACTCCATGATCGCTCCTTCTAATAGATAGATAGATATACGTCTATGTTAGATAGAATGATACTAATATATAGACGTCTGTCAATATGAGATGCATAAATGGTTAGACGAATGTCAATATGTCTATGGAAGGTGATAGAATTACCGATATTGAGAGGAATGGAGGACCGATGAGCGACATTGATTTGGCAGCCGCGTTCAAGGCGCTTGGCGACCCCACCCGCCTGGCCGTATACAAGGCTATCCGCGCGCAGGACGATATCTGCGCATGCAAGATCCTGAAGGGCATGGACATCACCCAGCCTACCCTCTCGCACCACGTGAAGCAGCTGTGCAATGCCGGCCTCGTCTCCTGCCACAAAGAAGGTCGATGGGTGCACTACACCGCATCCCGCGAAGCTTCCGAGGAGCTTTCGCGCTTTCTCTCCTTTTAACCCATGCGCTCGTTTTGGGTTCCACGTAGAGGCTCAAGAGCCTTAACTTAAGGACGGCGCCTCGGCGCCATCCTTTCCTCTACCAAAATCAAGTGGAGGCCGATTTCGGGACAAGGCAGTTCCTTTCCATCCTACTGGGACAAATTGTCCCAGTAGGTATTTTTAGCAAGCAGAATTGAGCTAAAGCCACCTACGGTTACTCCAAATGAGTCGTAACAAGGCTATAAGGCTGTGAGCTGGTGTTTTACATATGCGCAGAAGCTTGTTCATCAGCATCGCTTAGGAGTTGTTACAGGTGGTTAACCACTTTCTGGCGTAAGGGGAGGGTTTTTGCCGCCGTCATTCAACCCCTATCGTTACTGGGACAGAAATTGAAACTCAATCCGGCTGAGTTAATTTTGAGTTTCGGTTTTTGTCCCAGTGCCGTCCCAGTAACGTGCCGCCACGTGCCGTAACGTGCCGCCACGTCCAAATGCCGATACAATCTAAGACACTCTGTGCACGAGATGAATAATTGTATTTATAGAGTGGGAGTAAAGATTTAGGCCTTTTGACCTGCTGTTTTTCCGTCCGTGGCGTACCGTCTGATGACGCTATGTTCTGGCGAGCTTAAAAAATCGTATTACCTTGCATTGTTTTGCGTTGTCCGCACTAACGGACATGGCTAGTTCATCGCCCCAGTTAAAATTCAGATAGCGAAAATTGCTTAGTAATCAGAATTGATAGCTAGGGGGAACGAAATGGCACTGGAAATCAACGAATACGACCTGCCCCTAATGGCAATGGGAAAGGAAACCTCAGAGGCTTTCAGCAAGCAGATGAACGCCGGCTATGGCCCAAGATGCCCTAAATGCGGAAGCGAGAACATTGCGCGCATCATCTGGGGCGATCCCGTTTTCTACGACGGCCTAATCCAGGACATCGACGAGGGCCGCGTGCATATCGGTGGCTGTTGCGTCACCGGCGATGATCCGGAGTGGCACTGCAACGACTGCGAAGAGGAGTTTTAGCTGCTGGGACAATTTGCCCCAGTGGCACTGGAAGGAGGCCTATGAAGAGGTTCGAGAAGATAACGAAGCTGATCCCCCTGCTTGAATCCGAGGAAACTCATGGCGAGTGGATTATCGACCGCGAGCACAAGGGCACGCCCGACGACCCTATTCTTATGGCGCTTCTGCACTAAGATACCCGTAGCACCCCATCGATGCCCCCTTCTCTAGATGTTGTTGTCGCAGACGTCATTCTAGAGTGGCTCGATGGGGTGTTTCATTAGAGGCGTTGCACTAGCAATGAGTATTCAAGGCACTTTAATCGGCATTTCCCTAGGAGTCAATCTATCTCCTTCTGGCGAAGTCCCCTTTGAGCGATTTCGGGCGAGGAATGCCCGCAGCAATGACGACCGCCACAGCTATAACGGGAATACTTTCTACCGGGCAGCACATGAGGGCAGCGACCCCCATCAAGGGTTGACCTGAAAATGCGACCAGGGCGGCGCCAACAGCGGCCGCCACGCACGTTCCCGCATCTGCCCCGAAAGCACCCGCTATCCCGAGCCCAAGACATATCGAGCAATAGACAATGGGGAAGAACGGTCCTCCCGACCATCCCATATTGAGCAGGAATGCGATGAGCACGGTACGCACGAGAGCCGTCGCAATCAGCACGGCGGGTCCGACTTCCTGCCAGTTTCCCATGAGCTGACTAGAGTAAGCATCCGATCCGGGCAACCCGACATGCGGAAGGAATATCATGGAGACCCCGAGCACAATTCCGCAAACAAGGGGCAGAAGCCTCTGCGCCTTGTTTGCATGCTCCCAGAGCCTTTTCGCCAGCTTGGCGCACGCGACATAAGCAAGCCCAAGCACCCAACCCGCAACCGCAACGAGAGCGCCGATTCCGACAGCTTCAAGAGAGATTGGAGCAGCCTCCACCCGGGGGATCACCATCCCGAGCCCGAACAGCTCAACGACGGCAGCAGCACCGACAAAGCCGCCCACGATGCCTATGGTGTAGAGCAGCGTCTTTTGACGTTTGCTGAAGTCCTTCTCCCCGGCAAGGATTCCGAACTTTCCGCAGAGGGACATCACGCGCCTCTTCGCCCAGGCGCATCCGCTCATAATGAATCCGACAAGGCCCATCGCCACACCAACAGGCCCTCCTCCTGCGAAGGGAAGCAGAAAATCGGCTATCCGTACGGGAAGAGGACGCCTTGGCCCGTTCGAATAGCCAGAAGCGGCGGCTCTCACTTCGACCTCGTCCGCCGCTTCCTTCGCGGCGGCCCCCATCGAATCCATGGGACGTTCCGGCTTTCCGTATCTGAAGGCGATTAGGGTAAGAGCGACCCCGGCAAGCGTGGCAGGGATAAGAGGGTAGAAGGGAACGTCGGCTATGCCGTTCCAGTCGATCCATACGAGCTCGATGACCGCGTACGCTAAGTCGAACACGCCCATGATTGCAAGGCCCAATATAAGGCCCAACGCCAACATGAAGAGCGCCGCGGCGATCCAGCGAGCGGCAAGCATGCTCCTCGACCCAACTCCGCGCTCGTTGCCGACCGTCTCATTTATCATTGGCTTCTCCGAAATCTCCTGATCCATTTTTGGCCTATATTAGCTGGGTGAGTGAATTACCATGCAATACGTTCTTGTATAACAAGAGATATCGAACGCTTTCTATGCGATTTGTATGACAGCGAGGTGCGAGATGGCTGAATACGTAAAGCGGCGACAGAAGCCGGTCAAGGAGGATGCGCGCGTCACGAAGACCAAGGAGCGCTTGAGGGAGTCGCTGCTTGACCTGATGGAAGACAAGCCCCTCGCTGACATATCCATCACTGCTCTCTGCGCCAGCGCCCACGTGAACAGGAACACGTTCTACGCTCATTACGGTTCACCGGCAGACGTTCTTGACGAGTTGATGGCCGACCTTGGAAGCGCGGTGGCGCATTCTCTTGCTGTGACCAGAAGACACGGAAGCGTGGCATGGCTAACCGAGCTATGCGAGAACGTTCAGGAGAACCAACATGCATATGAGATGCTGTTCGCGACAAGCGACGGACGCACCTACATAGAGCGCGAGATACTGTCCGCTTACAAGCTCGTCATGGACTCAACTGCAGAACGAATCCGAAGAAATCCCCGACATGCCGATGCCTTTGCATTTGCCGCAGGAGGATCCATGGCCTTGCTCGAACGTTGGGTTTCCGAGGGGGCGCAAGGCTCACCCGAAGATATGGCATGCCTCATAAACAGGCTCTGCAAGACTGGGATGTCGGGCATCTTTGATGAAGACTAGGTTGAGTTGCGACGTTGGGCAGGAACCACAGGGTGTGGCCAGGCACGGAGAGCAGGCGCATGTCAGAGAACAACATGGCTGGCTTTCCCCGAGCTTGAGCTCGTCGACCGTAGTGGGCATGTGCTGGCCGCGCATGAGGTCGAGCCATATCTGAACATAGCTCTTGAACTTGAACTGCGCGGCCTCGCCCTCCGCCGAGAAGAAGACGTTGAGGTCGAACTGGTTGGTGTCGGTGTTGAGCGCTATGCGCTTGATGACCTCTGGCATCTGGCAGGTGTGCATGACCATGCACGGGAAGCGACGCATAGGGGTTGGGGCCTTACGAGGACCTTTAGGCGGCTTCCGCAACATCGACAATCTCATCGCGCTCGTCATGCTGCGCTGCTCGAGCCTGTCGATCACGTTGCCGGGAAGGGGTTAGCAACCACACAAACTAGCGAAGCCTCATTCTTATTCCCTTTGTTGAATATGGAAGGGCTGCTCATGAACTGATCAAGATGGTCCACGAGTGCGTTGACGACAATGAGGATCTTGGCGTACGTGACTATCGAGGCGTTCTGGACAGCTACGGTTTGCCTGATGAGGAGTCCGTCCTTGCAGCTAACGTATCAAAATGCGACGGAAAATGTACCCTTGCCATGATTGTCACCATCGTTCGCAGCGACAGGTTCTGCGAAGGCTTGCTGCTCCGCTACCTGGGCAACGGAATGATGCTCAAGTGGATGAAGAGGCTCAAGGAAATCGACGATGAATAAACGCTTGGACAATTTGTCCCAGCGTCTGGCTTGCCAACCGCCCGAAATAGATAACCTATCTTGCTAGTGAACTCAGGATCCTAAAGCGGAAAGAGCAGAGCAGGAATCCGAAGGAAAAGAAGGTCGTTCGAATCATGCTCGACTATCTTCAAGGACCCATCTGGGAGAGCGATCCCAAGACAGGCAAGCCTGAAACAGGGACAGATGCCATCGATAACGATGAGGAACTCCGCCGGCTTAACCACGAAATCCAAGACATCTTCGACTCTTATTATGAGTTCGATTCCCATGACCAGGCTTGCTGGTTCAACGAGGATCAACAAAAAGCCGATAAGGATAAGATGCTCACTTTGCTTAGCAGGCTCACGAAACGGCTCGACGAAATCAACGACGGTTCGTATAGCATCGAGGATTTAGAGACTCCAAGGGTATCGGCTCTTTAGCATTAATGATTGAAAGAAGCCGCCTGTGACTATTCTTTGAGCAGATGACGCTTCAACAAATCTTTGACCTGCGGTTTCTTGCCCGTCATGCAAGCCACTTGTAATTATTCCTTTTGATTAGTTGCAAGTGGCTTGCAGGTTTTGGACACTAGGGGAGGGTTTTGGTCTCCCTACCCCGCCCTCTCGTCTACTGGGACAAAAATTGAAACTCAATCCGGCTGAGGGGGGGTGCGGACGAATAGTTGGACCATTCGGTCCGGTTAGGAGTTCGCGTGTACAGTCAATCCGCAAGAAAAAAGGCCCTCGAGATGCTGGCGCTCACCGGTGACTTCGAGAAGAGCGCCAGGATGT
>NZ_WAJR01000044.1 GCF_008831035.1 Ellagibacter isourolithinifaciens
AGCGTCGGTTTGATGACACAACCTGTCGGAAGAAATCATCGGGTGATGATAGAAAGGCCCAAGTCGGGAAAGATTTTCCTGGCTTGGGCCTTCATTGCCTCTTGACAATGTTCTACTCATATTAAACTTCACGCGTCGCATAATGCGTACAGAGGGAAGAGGAGAAGCCTGCGAAGAGTCGGCTTTCCGATGGAAGGGCAATTGAAAAGCAAGGCCGCACTAGAGGATGCGCATCTTGTCCTGTAGGCCGCTTAGCCTCAGATGGGGCAATAAAAAAGCAGGCCGGAATTGCTTCCGACCTGCCTGAGTTCCCATGGTGGAGATGAAGGGATTCGAACCCTCGGCCCCCACGTTGCGAACGTGATGCTCTCCCAGCTGAGCTACATCCCCACGGGTTTTGCGCTCTTGGCGCGTCGATAAATAATGACGGATGTTGCGCAGATTGTCAAATCAAATCCCGAGATGCTCAAATCGTCCACACAATACCGCAGTCGAAGGGCAAGCGGGCAGCAATCATCGCCCCAAAAACAAGTATGCCCCGAACGAGTCGGGGCATACCTCCTTGTACCATGCGGCTGGGTTTAGGAGAGAACTTTTTCCTCGAGAACGACTTCAGTCTTCTCGGGAATAGCGTTGGGATTTTCGATCTCGAACGGCTCGAACAGCGGCTCGCCGTTCTGGGACAGCTCGACCATGCCCGTCAGAACATCGACATACTGGTAAGACTGACGCGCCGTGCGACCGCGCTTGCGATCGACTTCCATGATGAACAGCTGCGGATGAACCTGGGTGAGAACGCCTTCGCTTTCAACGATCTTGGAGCGCCCCATATTCGCGCGCACCTTCAGGCGTTGACCCACGAAATCATGCAGCGTGTCATGAATGGAGTCGACGATTTTTGCTTGCTGTGCTAAATCCATGCTGGCTCTTTCTCCCGCATATATAGTTATCTCGATTGCGCATTGTATCACGGACGTCAATTTTCATGCGAAATCTCGCGATAAACGGTACAAAAACCGCTATAATGGGTTAGATTCCCTTCGTAAATATGCTTTTCCCAGCGCAATGAACTCGTCAAGTGAGAGCGTCTCACCGCGTCGTTTCGCATTAATTCCGCACTCATCGAGCAAGTCGGGAATGCACCCGATGAAAGCCTTGCCGGCATTTCCCCTGCTCGCAAAATACGTTTTGAACGAATTGGAAATGGTCTTGCGGCGGCTCGCGAAAGCGGCGTCGGCCATAGCGCACGTCGCCTTGAGAAGCGCGTCATCGAGCGGTTCGCCATCGGCCTCGAACACGGGCCTGCGATCGAGGCGCAGAACCGACGAGTCGACATGCGGCGGCGGGAAGAAATTGTTGGGGCTCACCAGGAATCGGCCCGCAGGCTCGGCGTACAGGCGCAGCTTCACCGTGTAGGCACCATAGTTCTTCGAGCCCGGCTCGGCGCACATGCGGTCGGCCACTTCCTTTTGGACCATCACCGTCGCGCTCTCGAGCTGGGAAAACTTCTGGAAGAAGTCGAGCACGAGCGTCGCTGCCACCGCATAGGGCAGATTGGCCACGAACTTGTTGGGGAATGTGCGAGGGCTACCATCCGCACCATGAGTCTCAAGCCCCACCCGAGCATGGGGGGCGTGCTCCGCGCGCAGTTCCGCAGCGTAGCGAGGACTGTCTGAGCACGGAGTATGCCCCCCATGCTCAGCCAACCGCGCGTATCCAGCCAACGCTTCGATGACGTCCTTTTCCGTAAGCTCGAGCGCGTCTTTCGAGATGAGGGCGAAGCGATCAGCCCACGGCTCGAGCGTGTCCTCAAGCACCGCGGGCAAATCGGCGTCGCGCTCGACCGACACCACGCGCCCCGCGCACTTCAACAGCGCAATAGTGAGCGTCCCAATTCCAGGACCCACTTCAAGCACATCATCGGAAGCGTCAAGCTGCGCAAGCTCGACTATCTTCTGCAAAATCGCATCGTTGACCAGGAAATTCTGGCCGAGCGCATGCTTCGTCGAAAGACCATGCTCCTCCAGGACATCGCGCGTTGCCGCAGGAGTTGCCAAGGGGGAGAGCATATTAGCCACGGCTGTTGCCCTTCTTCGAGTTACCTTTCTTTGCGGCTCCCTTCGCTCGCGCGCCGCCCTGCTGGCCGCCTCTTTTGCCCTGAGCGCCGCCAGCTTTGCGCGAGCCGCCGCCTGCATGCGACCCCTTCGGCTTGCCGTACGCGCCCGCAGGCTTCTTGCCGCCACCCTGACGCGACGCGCTCTTCGCATGGGGCGCTTTCGTATCACCCGCATCGTCGAGCGAAAGCTTCGTGCGCACACCACCACGCGGGCCGCGCGACAATCCAGGTTCGGGCGAATCCTCTTCGCTCGAACTCGAAGGCTCTTCCATCTGGGGGAACTCTATAATCGCAGCCCCGTCGCCTTCCGCACCCTGCGCGGGCGCCATAGCAGAGTCAGCAGCTGCGAAGAGGTCCTCGATCGAGCGAACCTCAGCCTCGGCCGTGATCTCGCCGTTCTCGTCGATCTTCCCCACCCAGTCGAACACGGTTTCCAGGCGGAACCCCGCAACAGCGAGCGCCGAGCGGACGATGGACACAAGCGCGGAAAACCCATGCGGATCGCCGCCCTCGCCCACCACATGCAGCACGGCAGGGCGCTTTTCCTCGACGCGCGCATTCGTCCAATAGTAAGGCTGCAAACGATCGAGCAGCGCCTTCAACTGCGACGGCGGGCCCGCGAAATACACAGGGCTCACCACGGTGATCTCGTCCGCAGCGTCAATGAACTCGTAGATTTCCTGCATATCGTCGTCGATGACGCACGGGGCGAAATCGTCGTCGAGGGCCTCCTCGCCGAGCTCGGCAAGCTTCGCGATGTTGTCGCGGCACGCATCGCAGCCTGTGCACCCCGCCACCGAAAGTGTGGAAACCGGCGCAAGCGCAAGCTCGTCATCGGGGCATTCCTCGATGCAAGTCTCAAACAGCATATTGGCCAGGTGCGCGCTTCTGCCGTTCGTGCGCGGTGATCCGACGATGATAAGACGATTCAAAATTTCCCTCCCGAGCGCAGCGATATCAGTGCGCATTGTACTATGGCCGCGCGGCGCAGCAGGCTATTTCCCCAGCTGCCATGCGGTAGGCGGACGGTTCAGCATGCTCTCTGCGTTCGTAAGCACGCGACGGAACAAGGCCAAGCGCTCCTCCCCCTCCGCACCGCGCACATCCGCGAGCGCGCTCTCGGTGAACACCACCATGGCGGGCTCGCACACCTCGCCGCGCAACGGCTTCGGCGCCATATACGGGGAGTCGGTCTCCACCATGAGCTGCATCTCCGGCACGCGCGCCGCAGCATCGCGGATAGCGTCGCCGTTGTTGAAGGTGAGCGCGCCGCCGAACGTGACCGAGCAGCCCGCCTCGATCCACGGCTCTAGCGTGTCCCAATCGTTCGTGAAGCAATGCAGGATGCAACCCGCCTCGGGCCATCCCTCGTCGCGCATGATGGCGAGCGCGTCGTCGTGCGCCTCGCGAACATGCAGCATTACGGGCAACCCCGCCTCTTTCGCGATGCGAACCTGCGCGCGGAATGCACGCTCCTGGTCCTCGCGGGGCGAGAGGTCGTAGTGATAGTCCAGCCCGATCTCGCCCAAGCACGACGTGCGCTTGTCATGAAGCATCGCGCGCAGGCGCTTCTCGGTTTCGGGGCCCCAGTACTTCGCGTTATGCGGGTGAAGACCAGCTGCGATGCGCATCCGCGGCACGCGCGGAGACGGCTGGCCTCAACAGCGTGAGAAAAGCCGCTGCATGGAAAGCGCGGCCTCGTGGTTCCATTTCGAGAGGCTGTCGTAGGTGGTCGTGCCGTCCTCGTAGACGTCGACCACCGTGCACATAAAGCCAACCCCATGCAGGCCCGCGCGGGCGAGCGCGAGCCCGGGGTTTTTCTGATACTGCAGATGACAATGGGCATCGACCGCCAAAACGCCCAGGTCAGGCGTTTCCACGATCTTCCATTCTCCGTTCTTCTTCCGCTTGCGGAACAAGCTGTCGAAGAATTCAGGCTCGGTCGGCTCGTCCGTCGCGGTCGGCTCGACGTCCACTTGCGCGCCAGTCGCCTCGCGCGTCGACGTTTCAGGTGCGGTCATGCCCATGTCGCTCATCTCCAAAATCGCGAACCCGATGCGCTATTCCGCGTCGAGGTCGATCTCGTCCATGTTCAGGCGCGGGAACAACGGGTCGCCCACAGTGACGGCGTTGCCGGCAGGCAGCTGGCCCCACTTGGTAGCCGCTTCGATGTCGGTGCAGGCAGCGATTTCGCCCAGCCCAAGACGGGAGAAGACCTCGGCCGACGTGTTCGGCATGAACGGCGCCATGTAGAGCGCGATGATGCGGATCGCCTCGAGCGAGTTGTAGATGACGGCAGCCAGGTCGCCCGCCGTCTCCTCCTTCTTCGCCAGGTTCCACGGGGCGCTTTCCTCCACGTAGAGGTTCACACGGCCCGCAAGCTCCTGCACCGCGGCGGCGGCACCGGTGAAGTCGACCTGCCCCAGGCACGCATCGTACTTCGCGTAAAGCCCCTCGGCGATCGGCAGCATCGGGTTCGCCACGCGCGCGGCGGCGTCGGCTGGAACCTCAGGAACCTTACCATCGAAGTACTTCTTCGTCATATTGAAAACGCGGCTGCACAGGTTTCCCCAGGTGTTCGCCAAATCGGCGTTGTACACCTGCACCATGCGCTCCATCGAGATGTTGCCGTCATGGCCAAACTGCACGTCGCTCATGAAGTAGTAGCGGTACGCGTCCACGCCGAAGATCTTCACGAGGTCGGCGGGCTTCATGCCGTTGCCCTTCGACTTCGACATCTTCTCGCCCTTGGTGAGCAGGAAGCCGTGGCCGAACACGGTGTGCGTGACGGGCAACCCCGCCGCCATGAGCATAGCCGGCCAGATCACGCAGTGAAAGCGCGTGATGTCCTTGCCGACGAAGTGGTACTGCATGGGCCAGCGGGCTTCGAACTCGCCTTCGCGGCCCTCGTCGCCGTAGCCGATGCCAGTGAGGTACGCGAGCAGCGCGTCGGCCCACACGTAGGCAACATGTCCCTCGTCAAACGGCATGGGCACGCCCCAGTCGAACGTGGAACGGCTGATTGAGAGGTCTTTCAAGCCGCTCTTCACGAACGAGACGATTTCATTGCGACGGGTTTCCGGGCGGATGAAGTCGCGGTGCTCATCGTAGAACTTGAGCAGCGGCTCCTGGAACTCGGACAGCTTGAAGAACCAGTTCTCCTCGCCGCCGGCCTTCTGCACCGGGCGCTTGCAGTCGGGGCAGATGAACTCGCCTTCCTCGTTCTTCTCGAGGTCGGACTCGGCGTAGTAGGTTTCCTCGTGCACGCAATACCAGCCTTCGTAGCTGCCCTTGTAGCAGTAGCCCTTGTCGTAGAGGTCCTGCCAGAACTTCTGCACAGTGCGGGCATGGCGCGGCTCGGTCGTGCGCACGAAATCGGTGTAGGTGATGTCGAGAAGATCCCACACGTCGCGGAAAGCCGGCTCCATGGAGTCGCACCATTCCTGCGGGGTCATGCCCTTCGAGGCGGCCGTGTCGGCGACCTTCTGGCCATGCTCGTCCATGCCGGTGACGAATGCCACGTCGTAGCCGTTCATGCGCTGGTAGCGCGCGACGGTGTCGGCTGCGACGGTGGTGTACGCCGTTCCCAGATGAGGTGCGGCATTCACGTAATAAATCGGTGTGGTGAACGAATAGGTTCCCTTTGACATCATGTGTTCCTTTGCATCGTGGCAGGTCAGGCGAATGGTGCCCTCGTGCCGAATTCACGTCACCCGCGCGTCGTCGGACGCCATGCGGGCAAGCAGCTATTTTATCACGCGCAAAGGAGCGCACGCGAAGTTACCCGTAGAACTTCACGTCGGGGAAGGGAGGTTCCTGAGCGCGCTTGAACGCGTAGGAGTCCACTCGCGCGAGAAGGCCTGTCGCCTGCATGAT
>NZ_WAJR01000045.1 GCF_008831035.1 Ellagibacter isourolithinifaciens
CCCCCGCCGCTTCGGCTTCGGCCTTGGCGCGGTTCTCCATGGCACGGACGCGGCTTCCCTCGTGCACCTGCGGGACGCGCTCGATGCCTTGGCGCTCGTAGCTCCTATGGTCTACGCGCCCATCGAACCCGTTCTCTTCGAGTGCGTCGTTTATGAGCGCCGCGATTTCGGAGCGCCATTCCTCGGCCTTGGTCGGCTCGTTCCAGTCGGTAAGGTATCGCGTCTCCTGCTTCGGGTTGCGCCCCTGCCTGCTCTTTCTTGTCAGCTCGGATACGTCTTCCGGGTCTGCCGATTGCCCGAGTTTGCCACGCACCCGCGCGGCGGCTTCCGTCGGCGTGAGCCATCGCGTTTCGCCGCCGATTCGGTACCTGTAGACCTTTTCCCATCCCTCGGCTTTCAGGAAGGCGAACTCCTTGGCGCTCGCCTTCCTGTCATCTTTCTCGCCGAGCTTCCTGCACACGTAGACATTCTCCGATTTTGCGAGGAACCCGTTTTCGCCGACGGGGCGCAGCGGTTCAAGCTCGTGCACGTGCCAGTTCGTTCCGTCGACGTTGCAATGGATGCACGCATCGACCACGTGGCCGGCGGCTGCGCGCTGCGCCACGTGTTTCCTCGCGAGCCTGATTTTCTCGTCGTCCGGCAGCTCGTCGGGCAGCGCCCACTCGATTCGGCGGCAGAGCTGCGCGTCGGCCTTCTTCTCGACGCGCTCGACCTCGTTCCACAGCGCACCGCGCTCGCCGAACCGCTTCGGCGCGTTGTCTGGCAGCGCGATTCCCAAATCCGCCACCAGACGCTCGTGCCTATGGGCTTTGGTGAAATCAAACATGGTTCCCTCGCGCTCGAACTCGATGGCCGAGCGCGATATGTATGCGGCACCAGCGACGGCGGACGCGCCGACGGCGCGTGACGCGACGGATATGTTGCAGTGAAAGATGGCCACCGCCAGACCTCCCGTGGACGAACCTTGGCAAGATGCCGGAGCGCCGCCGCGACGGCATCGCGCAGCCCGCGATGATTCCGGAATCGCTGCGGGCGAATGGCAAGACTGCGGAGCGGTCGCGTAGTCGGACGGTGTGACCGTTCCGACGGAGAAGCCCCGCGCAGCGGCGCACGTCATGCCGCAAGCGTGACATATAAGTGCGCTTTACCCCTACGGGCTAAAGACATTATAGCCATTCCGCGCCGCCGCGAAATGACCTACCATATGCACGGGTAGCGTCGGTGCCGCCGCCGACGCGGACAATTTCGACGGATTGGGCAAGGTGGTTCCGCATGGCGACGCTTGAGGAATTGGAAAAACGCAAAAGGCAGCTCGAAGCGCAGATTCAGCGCAAGAAGCGCGAGCTTGCGAAGTCCGAGCGCAAGGCGAGGAACCACGCCGTCATGGTCGCTGGCGGCCTGCTGATGGCGAAGGCCCCGGGCGGTGACTGGAAGTCGGTCGATTGGAACGCGCTCGCCGCGTTCATCGCCGGGCACGCCGACGAGATTTCGGCGTGCGGTACGCAGCCGCTCGACACGGATGGGGCGAGCAAGCGCCTTCGCGAGTGGGAGAAGGCAAAGCGCCAGCAGGTGTAGCGGCACTCGCCAGATGCCCAAAATCGGCCTTAAAAGAACATGGCCGCAGAACTCTTCTGCGGCCATGTTTCGGAGCCTTAAAACGGCTCTCAGACGTTCATTTGTGCCAAATCAGCTGAACGAGCAGTAGACGTACCCGCCCTTTCGGTCATACTCCCAATCGCCCGGAAGCTCGCTGCCGTCCGAATCGACCTCGACCCACCAGCCGTCCTCCGGGTCTCCCATGACGCGCCAGCGGCGCTTGCCGAGCTGCGACACGAGTTCATCGCCGTCAGGCTCGACGAGCGCGGAATCGCCCACATCGCCGACGCGCTCGACCGACAGAACCCACGCCTTGCCCTCGGCGCTCGCGATTCGGTTGAAGAACTCCGACAGCTCGAAGTCAGCCACCTCGGTGCGCTCGCATTCCCCCGACCTGCGCAGCACGGATACGTTCCACTTCACGGCTAGCCCCTCCAAGCCCTCTTGAGCCTTTGCCATCGGCTCAGCTTCTGCTCGGTCGATTCCAGCGCGAGCGTCTGGGCGGTCTCGTGGTGGAGCGCCTGAGCGCCCTGCACGGCCTTGGTGCTGTCGGCCACGGTATCCATGAGCTTGGCTATCTGCTCGTCCTTCTTGGCGAGCTGAGCATCCTTGACGGCAAGCTGCTCGACGAGCGCGGCAAGCGCTGGCGAATCGGCTCCGCTCGACCGCTCGGCACCGTGTATCTCCTGTGTATCTCGGTGTGTATCACCCTGTGTATCAGGCGGCTCCTCGTCAAGCGAATCGATGAACCCGCGAATCAAATCAGTTTGGGAACATCCTCGCAGCTCGGAAACCTTTTTTAGCTTGCAGATTTGCTCATCTGTAAGCCTGAACATCTTCTGCGGCACGTGTATCTCCTGTGTATCTCGGTGTGTATCACCCTGTGTATCAGCCCATTTCATCACCCAAATGAAAAGCGGGCAAGAATCAATCGGCTTTCGGCTCCGTCATATCGACGTGAACGTGCCCGTTTTCGTACCATGCGCCATCCGGCAGGCCGTCGGTGTCGCACTTCCAGCCCCTCAGCCATTTGATGACGGTAGGACGCGACACGCCAAGCGCCTTAGCTATATCCGAATGGTTGGCATTCGGGTGCTCGCGGGCATAGGAGCGAATCAGCTCGCACTTCTCGCCGCTTCCCTTTGGCCGACCGCTGTTTTCATACTCGTTCTCGCCGAGAACGTCGCGACGCATCTTGCGCAGCCCGTTCAGATACTCCATGTGCTGTGGCTGCTTCCTGTAGTTCCGCTTGTTCTTCGGGATGGCCATACCCGATATCTTCTCCAAGTCCTTAATCGGGAAATTCTTGTATCGCAAGTCGAGGCATTCGAGTGCGTTCTCGACCTCGTGGTCGTTGCCGAACGGATGCTCAGAGTCAACCGAGTTCAGGAACGGCACGAGGGACTCCATGTCGGCCTTGACGCGTTCGCGGTCGGTGATGCCGCACTTCACGGCGTATATCGCAAGCGCCATCAGGCAGAAGTACCTGTGCTTGTATGATGCGCCCTCGCGTATCTTCCGAAGCCACCAGTTGTATAGGTCTTCCTTGGCATCCCATGAGCCGTCGGCATGACCGCCGTTGACGATGACCTTCTCGTACCACTCGGGGAACTTCTCCTTGGCCTGTTCGAGCGTGTACCTCGTCTCCCTCCACTTCTTGGATAGGTCGACTTGCTGGTCTGGAGGAAGGAACCCGTTTAGCTCTTCGAGCGAGAACGGATGCGTGTTGACCCTGAATGCCCTCACCGTACCGCCGTCCTTGGTCTTGCCGCCGATGATGCGGAACCCTTGGTTGATGCCCTGGTGCTGCGGGTGCTCCCATTCCCTCGATGTGTACTTGTTCCACATCTGGTCGGTCAGGCGGTACTTCATGTCCTTCAGCAGGCTTTTGATGTTCGGGTAAAGGTCGGCGGGTTCCTCGAGGACGTAGTACAGGTGGATATTGTGCCCGCTCAGGATGATGTAGTTCGGATCGGGATAGTAGGGGTAATCGCTGCGGCAGTTGTAAAAGAAGTTCCGCAGAGTAACGTCATCCTGACCGTCGAGGTCGAAAATCAGGGCGCACATCTTACTCTGCGCATCGGCGGTGTTCGCCCTGCCCCAGTAGGTAAGCCCGTTCGTTATCGCCCAGTTCGCATCGCTGAACTCGGCAAGAGTGTCCTCGAACGTGTCCTCAAACAGGATGCGACGGCGAACCCTGTCCCCTTCGAGCTTCCCGTCCTCGTCGTAATGACCGCCGAACGAGCCGACGATGATGGGGTTCGCCTTGTGCTCACCGCTTGGCTCCCCTTCGGTCTGTATGAACCCGTACCCGAGCTGAAAGATATCGGAGTAGACATCCATGGCCGAGACCTCGAAAGCCCCGTACTCAAGAAGAACGGACTCAAGAGACAACCCACTCACCAACCTATCCCAGAAGCCCTCATAGGCACGTTATATTATCAATGATTTTATTTTACACCTAGAGCCGAAAAGACCCCCTGAAATACGGGCGTATTTCTCCCGATAGAAAGATATGATATGATTTCATATCATATCGAGAGGAGAACGGGCATGAGCCAGATAGGGGTTCACCCCAGAATCAGCGAGCGGCACCCCGAGGTGAGCGATGCGGACGTGATGGCGGCGATGCGGTCGATGATTCGCTACAAGCAGCGCGAATCGGGCGAGTGGATTGCCGTCGGCACGGACTCCCGCAGCAGGCTGGTCGAGCTCGTCTACATCTACGATGCCGACGATGACTACTTCTTCGTCTACCACGGGATGACACCGCCGAGCGGCAAGACGCTCAGGGAACTAGGCTTGGAGAGGTGATTTTGATGAACGTGAACGATTTCATGGCGAAGCACGGCATCACCGATGCCGACCTCGACCGTATGGCCGCGCCCTACGAAGACGGCAGCTTCGAGCCGGAACCCGATGGCAAGGTGTTCAGCGGCTCGCACCTCGACGCGGTCGGAACCCGCCGCGTGACGGTAGTCTACGACGCGAAGGACACGCAGAGGGTGGCCATGATAGCCCGCAGCAAGGGCGTGAAGCCGTCTTCGGTCTACAGGGACGCACTCGACTATTATCTTGCCGCACAGGCTTAAACGGTTGCCGCAGGCGGGTCAATGTAGCAGGCGGTGACTACGGGGCGGCGTGTTCCGCGCTTGCGCGGATCTAAGCCGACTCGTTCACCGGCTGCGGAATTGACGCGACGGTCAATCGAATAGACCAGACTTGAAAAAGGGTCGATGGATGCTCTGCTCCATCGACCCTTTCCTTGCTACCTGTCCTGCCCGATGTTGGGGTTCCGCTCGTGGCTCGGCTGCTCCTTGCGCCTTTGCGTCTGCTGTTGCGAAGCGGAACCGCCGCCCGGTCTCGGCTTTGGCTTGGGAGCGTCCTTCGCATGGCTCAGCCGCCACGCGTCGCACCTCTGCCAAGCGGACGAGATTGCCTGCTTTACGTCAGCATCGTCGGCGATTTCCGGTGCCGGGCGCGGCAACTTGAGCTTCGGCATGTCGGCGAGCATGTACCCGCCGCCGCGCGATTCCGCGCTCACGCCGCCCCTGTATTCCTTCTCGCGACGCTTCACGTCGGCGATGTAGGCATCCCTCATGCAAGAGATGCGTTCTAATTCGACCTCGGCGGAATTGTCGGAAAGATATTCGCCGAGCTTGGGGTCGAGGTCTGCCATGAGGGACGCGGCACGCGGTTCGTCCTCGTCGTAGACCCAGAAGTCGCGACCCTTCCAAGCCGTTGCCGCACCCCAGCCCTTGAGCCTTTCCCTGAAGTCGCGGAACCCCTTGGCGGCAGCGAGCGCATAGAGGCAAAGCCCGCGCAGGTTGCGCAGCAGCGCGTCCATGACGGTCGGTCTGCACCACATGTCGAGTTCCCTCGACGCTTCGGCCATCTCGGCGTTCGCCATACGGCGCTCGGCATTCTGGGCACCGCGCAGGGTCACGGGTTCGTATTCGACCCCCGCCGCTTCGGCTTCGGCCTTGGCGCGGTTCTCCATGGCACGGACGCGGCTTCCCTCGTGCACCTGCGGGACGCGCTCGATGCCTTGGCGCTCGTAGCTCCTATGGTCTACGCGCCCATCGAA
>NZ_WAJR01000046.1 GCF_008831035.1 Ellagibacter isourolithinifaciens
ATATCGTTCACTGGAACACAAGGAGGCGACAGGTTAAACTAAAGGGACTGACCCCGGAGGAGTTCCGGAATCAGTCCCTTGCAGCTTAGTCTTTATTGGCCCGTCCAAGAACTGGGATGCAGTTCAAAATCTCGGGGCTCTTTCATACGGCTATGACCTTGCGTTTTAGCAGTAGAACAGAATCTCGTTGTAGGTCGGCACCGGCCAGTGATTGTCGTCGACGACAATCTCCATCGCGTCGATTGCGGCGCGGAGCTCGTCCATAAGCGGAATGACATGGTGCGCGTTGTCGTTTGCACGCTCCTGCTGGTCGGCAATCTCGACATTGGCAAGATGCGCGGTGTTAAGGGCGTCGAGCGCCTCTTCCACGCGCTTCGTGCCGTCAACCACCGTTTGCAGCTTCTTCTCCTGGAACGTCTGATCAGCAGAGGGTAGCGCCGCCTTGACCTGGGCAATATCCCTCGCCACGTCAGCTGCGAAGCTGTTAATTGCAGGCAGGAAGAAGCGGCGAACCATGCGTTTCATAGTGCGCGCCTCGATATTGAGGAGCTTGTTGTACTTCTCGAGCTTCACCTCGTAGCGAGAGCGAACCTCGACCTCGGAGAGCACGTTGAACTCGCCGAACAAATCGATACTCTTCTGATCGATGAAGCACGGCAGCGCGTCGGCAGTCGTGGGATGGTTCGCCAGGCCGCGGCGCTCGGCTTCCACTGGCCACTCGTCGGAGTAGCCGTTGCCGTTAAAGATGATGCGCTGGTGCTTGCGCAGGTCATCCTTGATGTAGGCAATGGCAGCCGCCTCGAATTCATCGCCAGACTTGCCCTCCATGGCGTCGGCAAACTCCTTCAGGCTCTTCGCCATGGCCGTGTTCAGAATGGTGTTCGCGTCGGAGAGGTTCACCGCGGAGCCCGGCATGCGGAACTCGAACTTGTTGCCGGTGAAGGCGAACGGGCTCGTGCGGTTGCGGTCAGTGTTGTCCTTCAGGAAGTTCGGGAGCACGGCCACACCCAGATCCATCGCCACGCGCTCGGCGGACGTGTACTCCTTATCGGAGATGAGCGCATCCACGATGGCGCCCAGCTCGTCGCCCAGGAAGATGGACACGATCGCCGGAGGAGCCTCGTTGGCACCCAGACGATGGTCGTTACCGGCCGACGCCACGGACATGCGCAAAAGCTCCTGATAATCGTCAACAGCCTGGATAACGCCCGTCAAAAACACGAGGAATCGCAGGTTCTCCATCGGGTTCTCGCCCGGGTCGAGCAGGTTCTTCTTGCCTGCAGAAATCGCCCAGTTGTTATGCTTGCCCGAGCCGTTGATACCCTCGAAGGGCTTCTCATGTTGCAGGCAGACAAGGCCATGATGACTGGCAAGAAGCTTCATCTTCTCCATCGTGAGCAGGTTCTCGTCGATGGCTCGATTCGAGTTCGAGAAAATCGGCGCAAGCTCGTGCTGCGCAGGCGCGACCTCGTTGTGCTTGGTCTTCGCAGAAACGCCGAGCTTCCACAGCTCGTCGTCGAGCTCTTTCATGAACTCGTTCACCGTCGGGCGGATAGCGCCGAAGTAGTGCTCTTCAAGTTCCTGACCCTTGCACGGCGGATAGCCGAACAGCGTGCGGCCGGTCAGCACAAGGTCGAGGCGCTTGGCATAATCCTTCTCGGAAATGAGAAAGTACTCCTGCTCGGCGCCGACTGTGGTGACGATCTTCTGATGACCCTCGCCGAACAGCTTGAGCACGCGGTTCGCCTGCTCGTCGATGGCGACCATGGACCGCAAAAGCGGCGTCTTCTTGTCGAGCGCTTCACCGGTATAGCTGCAGAACGCGGTGGGGATGCACAGCACCTCGTCCTTCACAAACGCGTAGCTCGTCGGATCCCACGCGGTGTAGCCGCGGGCCTCGAAGGTGGCGCGCAGACCGCCCGAGGGGAAGCTTGACGCATCAGGCTCGCCCTGAATGAGCTCCTTGCCGGAAAAGCTCTGGATAGCACGGCCATCGGGCGTCGGGTCGAGGAAGGCGTCATGTTTCTCGGACGTGATGCCGGTGAGGGGCTGGAACCAGTGCGTGTAGTGCGTGGCCCCCTTTTCAATCGCCCATTCCTTCATGGCATGGGCAACAACGTTCGCAACCTCGAGATTGAGCGGCTCGCCGTCCTTGATGGTCCTCATGAGCTGCTTGTACGTTGCGGAAGGCAGACGCTCCTGCATGGTGTGCTCGTTGAACACCATCGATCCGTAGATTTCTGAAACGTGTGACATATACCGCGCTCCTTCACTGGTCGTCTCAAACGCCGATTAGGCGGTCACAACCGCAGTTTACTTTAGGGGTGCCATCGCAGCTTTTGGCTGATGGCCGCTTGCTCGACACGATAACACGAAGTTCCGCGCGACGCCCCCTTAACCAACGCTTATCAAACTAACGGCGAATTGTTTCGGACAGTTTACAGGGCAAAGAACACTTTGTTGCAACGAGGACGTCAAAGACAGGGGAAGATGCGGCACTGTTGAGTGCAAAACTGCTACGCGGTCGCTTCCGCTAGATCCGCCTCCTCGATGCAGTTCACATGCATGTCGCGCGCAAGCGCCCACATCTTTTTGTCGAGAGTGAAAAGCGTCGCACCTGTCCGACGGGCGAGAACAAGATAGAACATATCGTAAGAAGAGTGACCCCGGCAAAAAGATTCCGACAGAGCCTCCGCAGCAAGATTCTTGTCATCGTCGAATGTGTCGATATAGCCAATTCCGTTTTTTAGGTATTCCTGCGCAACGACTTCGCTTATACGTCCAGCTTTAACATATTTCGCAACCGCATGCGCCATCTCGGAAACGAACAACGACGGAGCGGTAATCTCCTCCCCGCTTAGCAGAAGCGAGGAAATCGCCTTACCCTCCTCATTGCGGCTCGCCATCGCAAGCGCCGCACAACAATCAAGGACAACCATCTTCGGCCTCCTCACTCATTGCCAATCAGCAGATTGAATAGATGCTCGGAACGCTCCTCGCGACCATCCCGAATCGTTTTCACAATGTCATCTGCAGACAATTGACTCATCTGGGGACACTCCTCAGCAAGAGCCTTCGCGCTTTCGAACAGCTCCTGGCGCTTCTTGATGCGAGCGGCGCGCTTTGCCTCCGTGTCGAAATCGAGATAGATCGAACGACGAGGCTCTTCCTTCGCGCGCGCATACTCGCCCGACACCATCGCCTCGACGGCGACGATGGTCTGCTGCGCAACGCTCCTGTGTTCCCTCGCGGCGACCTCTTTCAGCTTTTCGTACAGATCATCGGGGAAATCGCGAACTTGCAAAGCTGGCATAACAGCCCCCTTTCATGAACGCATGCTCTTTGCATGCATTATACATGATAGAAAGTGCCGCTGCCAAGAATGCCCTCTTCCCCGGAAACGACCCGCCGCGGACAAAAAAGGCGAAAACGCTAGCGTTAGCTTCCCCTACCCCACCTGCTTCTTCATCATGGGGTAGGTAAGAATGGCCAGCACCGGAATGGCAAGCGCAACGAAGGCGCCCGTGCCGAAGCACGCGAACGATCCCCACGTATCGATGATGACGCCGGCGAGCGTCGGCCCGAACGCAAGGCCGCAGATGCTGCCCGAGGTCACCCACGTGAGCGCCTCGGTGATGTTCGCCTCGGGCACAGCGCGCTCGGCCGTCTCGTTCAGCGTGATGACGAACGGGGCGTACGTGCCCGCCGCGACGAAGATAACCACGAGCAGGCTTACCGACGAGCTCACGAAAATCATCGACCCGTAGCCGAGGCCGATTACGATGGAGAACGCCAGCATCTTCTTGCTTTGACGTGCGGTGAAAAGAATCATGCCGAACACGAATCCGACGATGGTCGACACGAGCGACTCGATGGCGAGGATGAGGCTTGCGAACACCGGGTCGTTAAGCTCGATCTGCGCGAAGGACACCGTGGCGGTGTCGAAGATACCGAAGAAGCAGCCCATCAGAAGCGACAGGAAGAACAACGTGCGCACCACGGGATTCGTAAGGAACAAGCTGCGGGATCGCTTCTTCTTGCTCGCGCGAGCATCGTCGACCGCATCCGCGGAAACGTCGCACGCGATGCCCGAGCCAGCTGCAGGAGCGCTTCCGTTTCGCAAGCCTTCAGCCGCCGCACCGGACTCGGCCGGGGCGGCACCTTCGGAGCAATCGGCAGACGCGGCGCCTTCCTGGTTCGCAAGCTTCTTTTCCCATCCCGGCACCGGCTCGGTATCCTTAGACGACGCGAGCAAAAGCGTTCCCACCACGCAGCAGATAAAGCCGCATCCCATACCGGCGATAGGGTGGATTCCCGAAGCGAGCGCGATGGAAAGCGCGGGGCTCACCATGAAGACGATGTCGTCCATCACGCCCTCGTAGGAGAAGACAGTCTTGAGCTCTGGGGCACCGTCGCCCAGGCGACCCGATTTCACCAGGTAAACCCAGCGGGCACGTGTAAGCGCCTGAGGCGTAGGCAGAAAGCCCATGAGCACCGCGCCCACGAAGCACAGCGCAATCGGCAGCTTGAGCAGCACGGTGACCAGCAAGATTGCGCAACCGGACAGAGCGATGCACGTGGCGGGCACAACAATCGCGCCCTGACCGCGCTCGTCGATTTTCTTCGAGACGCGCGGCGAGATCAAAAACAGGGCGAACGCCACCACCGACGCAACCAAGCCCGCCATGAAATAGGAATACCCCGAAAGCGTGAGCATGGACACGGTACCGATGGTGCGCATGAACGCGTACATACGCACAAGAAGACCGCCTACCTCGAAAGAGTAGGCGGCCCTCACACGAAACATTGCACCGTACGCGTTCAAGTTGAATGAGCTAGCCATAATGGTTTCATTGTACCCGATGGGGCGCAAAGAAGTTACGTCACCTTCGTGCGAGTTAAGTTTTGCGGGAAAAGCCGACCGGAAGCCTTGCCGGTGCGACGGGGATCGGGGCGCCATCGGCGCTGCGGATGACCGCATTCTAGCACGACCCGGCGCGGAAGCGCGCGTTGGACC
>NZ_WAJR01000047.1 GCF_008831035.1 Ellagibacter isourolithinifaciens
TATCCATATGCGGTTATTGCCTTTCCACGAATCCTAACTTCAGCAATTAAGATTCTAGGCGATAACCGCTTCCTGCTTTCTACGGACAGGGAAGCGGCCCCTTACACCAACATTCGGCACGCGATCCGCTGCACAAATATTCAAGCGCGTCGGCAACAAGCTCGGCTACGAGATAGAGCTGAGGACGGCGTAGACATGGCAGACTTGCAATTCAGATACACATCCGACCAGAGCCATCAGGTTCAAGCCATCGACGCTGTGGTCAACCTGTTCCAAGGGCAGGAATTCCTTTCCCGCGAGTTTTCCGGCAACACCAGCTTTGGTGCGCAGGCAACTTTTGCAGTCGGCCACGCGAACGGCATCCGCGTCTCACCGCGCCAGCTTGCTGACAACCTCCACGAAATCCAGGAGGAGAATTGCCTCGCCCGAACCGAGGAGCTTACAGACGGACGCCTCCGCGACTTCACCATCGAGATGGAGACGGGCACCGGCAAGACCTATGTGTACATCCGCTCGATCTACGAGCTCAACAAGAAATACGGCCTCACCAAGTTCATCATCGTGGTGCCCTCCGTTGCCATACGTGAGGGCGTGATCAAATCCTTCGAGAGCACCAAGGCGTATTTCGACGAGCTCTACGACCGCGCGCCACTCGACGTGTTCGTCTACGACTCCAAGAATATGGGCGCTGTCGGCAATTTCGCGCTGTCGAGCTCCATTGAGGTCATGATCATCAACATCCAGGCATTCAACAAGGAGTTCTCCAAAGACGGAGAGGAAAACAAGAGCAACCTCTTCCATCGCCGGAGCGAAAAGCTTATCGGTGGGCGCTCGCCGCGCGAGCTTGTGGTGGAGTGCAACCCCATTGTCATCATCGACGAGCCTCAGAGCGTGGACAATTCCAAACAGGCGAAGGCAGCCATCAAGAGCCTGAACCCGCTCTTCGTATTGCGCTACTCGGCCACCCACAAGGAGCCCTACAACATGCTCTACCGCCTGACGCCGGTGGACGCCTTCGACCAGCATCTGGTGAAGGGAATCTGCGTTGACTCGGTGCGCTCGGCTGAGGACCTGAACGGAAGCTACGTGAAGCTGGACTCCGTGCAGGCAAACGGCGGCTCGATCAAGGCCAAGCTCACCATAGACGTGCGCGACAAGAAAGGCGGCCAGAAGCGCAAGTCCGTCATGTGCGCGACCGGCAACGACCTGTTCGTGAAGAGCAACGAGAACCCCGACTACGAGGGCGTGCGCGGCGGCTGGGTAATCACCAACATCTCCGCCCAGGAGGGCAACGAGTTCGTCGAGTTCCAGAACGGCGAGTACCTGGAGGTCGGCGAGGCTGTGGGCGATGTGGCCGACGAGGCCGTGAAGCGCGCCCAGATCCGCCGCACGATCATCGATCATTTGCAGAAGCAGCTTGAGCTCTATCCTCTGGGAATCAAGGTGCTCTCGCTCTTCTTCATAGACAAGGTGGAGAAATACCGCGTCTACAACGACGACGGGTCTTGGAGCGCAGGGGAGTACGCCCGCGTCTTCGAGGAGGAGTACGCCGACGAGGTGGAGCACGGCACTTGGCGCAAACGCTACGAGAAGAAGGGCGTGCCACTGCCAATGGATCCCTCGCCCTTGCATCAGGGTTACTTCTCCATGGACGGAAAGGGCAAAATGAAGGACACCTCCGGCACCACCGCTGCCGACACCTCCACCTTCGAGGCCATCATGCAGTCCAAGGAGCGCCTGATAAGCTTTCCGGACGGGCATGACGATGTTAAGAACATCTCCTTCATCTTCAGCCACTCGGCGCTCAAGGAGGGCTGGGACAACCCCAACATCTTCCAGATATGCACGCTCGTGGACAGCGGAAACGAGTTCACCAAGCGCCAGAAGATAGGACGCGGGTTGCGCTTGTGCGTGAATCAGCAGGGCGAGCGCAACCATGACCCGAGCGTCAACGTGCTCACCGTGATCGCCAACGAGTCCTACGACGAGTTCGCGCGAGGGCTGCAGAAGGAGTTCGAGCGCGACGGCTACAAGTTCGGAATCCTCACGCCGGAGTCGTTCACCAAGATCGTCGTCGAGAAGGAAAACGGCGACGAGGAGATGCTCGGCTTCGAGGGGTCGAGAGCGCTCTACGAGTACTTCCTGGATACTGGCATGGTCACCGAGAAAGGCGCGATAACGCCCGAGCTCAAGCATGCCGTCGAGTACCACGTCGTGGAGCTGCCGCCCGAGTTCGAGCCTGCCCGCGAGCAGGTGGAGGCCATCATCTCCAACAAGGCAAGGAAGCTCGTCATCAAGGACAAGAGCAACGAGGTCACCGTTGAGCTTCGCAAGGATGTCACCGACGAGCCTGCCTTCCAGGAGCTCTGGGAGAAGATCCGCAAGCGCACGCGCTACGAGCTTGAGGTCGATACCGACAAGCTTGTCGAGAAAGCCATCGAGGGGATTTCTCACATGCCCGAGGTCCGCCCCGTCGAGGTCATCAGCTCGCGAGCCGACCTCTCCATCGACGATGCGGGCATCGACACATCCGTGACCGGAACCGCTATCGTGAAGACGTCTGCTGTCCGCGCCTACGACTTGCCCGATCCCATCTGGGAATTGCAGGATGCAGTGGGGCTCACGCGATCGACCATCAAGCGCATCCTTGAGGGGTGTGGCCGCTTCGAGGAGTTCGCGACAGATCCTGCCACGTTCCTCGCGCAGGTGACGGCCAAGATCGACCGCGCGAAGCTGGAGGTCCTCTCCAAGGGGATCAAGTACACGAAGCTTCCCGAGAGCGACTGGTACACCATGGAAGTGCTTGAAGTCGAGGATTTGACCGCATATCTGGATCAGAACGCCTACGAGCCCAAGCACGACAAGTCCATCTACAATTACGTCGTGTACGACTCTTCCACCGTCGAGCGGCCCTTCGCATACGACCTCGACATGGCCGAGGACGTGAAGGTGTTCGCGAAGCTGCCGAGTAGGTTCACCATCGACACGCCGGTCGGTTCATACAACCCCGACTGGGCCTATGTGTCCGAGGACGAGTACGGCGGCAAGCGCGTGTTCTTCGTCGTGGAGACCAAAGGCGGTGGCAATATCGACCCGGCAACACGCCCCCGCGAGGCGGCCAAGATCGACTGCGCCCGCAAACACTTCGCCGCGCTGGATGATGGTGTGACCTACAGCGTGCGAACGACGTATGCGGGATAACGCCATATTCGGCAAGGTACTGTGGCGTCCTAGAACCAAGAAGGAGGTCGATGGGTAACGTGAGTAACAGGCTGGCTCAATGGGCGAAATGGGGGCGCTCCTGGGAGGAGCTTGAAGACGGGCGTGGCACCATCGGAGGTGTTCGGCAAACAGATAAGGATGGGATACGTCTTTTCATCCCGTGCGATTCAATCGTTGGGAGCGCCATTGATCCGATGGGAACAGGAGCTGAAGTTGCCGACTGGTTATATGGCATTTCTGATTCAGGTAAGCACATTGCGCTTAGAAATTGCATGGCAGTTTCGATTCTTTCTGATTCGCAAGAACTCTCTGCTAGCACTATGCTTTCCGGCAATGAGGCTTTTGATATAAGCGCATCCATCAGAAAGGTTTCATTCGGTCTTCAGCACTTGGAAGATTGGGCCATCCTGAAAACTGATAACGGCGATAACGTATTCCAGACATTTCTGAAAGACCACTCATCTTCGGGATGCATTGAACAAACGTGGTACACGGATGATCGACTAAAGATCATTGTCAGGGCTGGAATGAATCTAAAATGCAACCTACCTGCTTCTGTGAATCTGGAGCAATGCTGCAGGTTGGATATCGAGTTTGTTTCACCGGAAAGCTACGAAGACGCAGACGATGTTGCTTTCTCGATACTCCTGCTTGTCTCGTTCTGTGCGGGATGGTACGCCTCCCTGGATTCAATGACCGTAACGAACTGCGATGGTGTCACCTATGAAGTTACTGAAGCCCTGGGACGGAAAAACTATGACTGGAGAAAGCCCCAGAGTTCACCCATTCCTTACGATGTTTTTGCTGACAGGAGCCAGCAATTGATCGATAAGTGGCTTCACTGTGAAGGGGATCTCAAGATTGCGATTCATGAATACGTACCAATAGCGCTCTTGCGAAGACAGTCTTACCTTGATTTTGAGTATATTGCCGCCTCGCAGATTATCGAGACATTGGGAAGAGCGGTCGATGAAAAGAATTCGACGGCCTCTTCTGAACATAATGAAATGATGGCAAGACTGAAGGCTGCTGCAGAGAACATCGAAAATGAAGAACTTAAAGAGTGGGTTTTTGGGCAAATCGCCGAAAAAAAGAGACCTACATTACGGCAATCCTTGATGGGCCTCTACGATTTCGTCGGGGCTTATTCAAAAGAGGTTTTTTCAAATAAGAAGAAGTTCGCAGACCTTCAATGCAAAAGACGCAATCCCTTCATGCATAGAAGAGCCGAAGTAGAAAAGTATTCGGATGACTATCTTTTCTTCCACACAAAAGGGCTCTTTATGCTGTCGGAAGCAGCAATAATGCGATTGCTTGGCTTCACGCAGGAAGAAGTCAACGAACTTCTCGCCAAAAGCCATAGTCGCTATTTGAAATCCAAGCTGCAGAACAAATCATGAGCAATGCATATTGAGTAGTAAGCCCTCTTGGTACTGACAGTCAGCAAATTCCGGTACTGCGAATCAACCAATTGCGGTACCGCCATAGAATCCGTCGCAAGCATCCAATCCGGGATGCGATAGACGGAAAGGAATCAC
>NZ_WAJR01000048.1 GCF_008831035.1 Ellagibacter isourolithinifaciens
CCCCGCCGATGTTGTCGAGTTCGGTGGCGCGGATTACCTCGCGGCCATCAACCGAACGGCGGACAAGTATCGAATCATTGCTGAGATGTGCGACTGGGCAAAGACCAATCGCGTATACAGCTTCAACAAGCTCGTTGATTACGCCCGCGTTGAAAACCTCGAATGGTTCATGGCGCTTGCGGATAACAGCGCGATTTTCATGCGCGAGTATCTGAAGAGTTACAGATACGATTTGCTTGCAGGTGAGGAAGAGTAGTCGGGTCAATGCAGCAATGCGTGACCACGGGGCGGCGTGGTCTGCGCTCGCGCAGATCTAAGCCGACTCGTTCACGGATTGCGGAATTGACGCGACGGCCAACCGAATAGACCAGACTTGAACAAGGGTCGATGGACGCTCTGCTCCATCGACCCTTTCCTTGCCCGTGTCTCGACTGGATGAGACCTGCAGAATCGGGCGGCTCATTATTTTTCGCTAACTACGTCCGAAAAATAATGTGACAAATGACAAATGACCACAGGGGGGCGAGGTACTACGACCTCGCCCATGGGAATCCGATATCCGATACCGATACGTCGGGGTGGTTTGGAGGGGTTTCACCCCTCCATCTCGGCGGAGCCGAGCGGGCAAGTGAGTACGTATGACTTTCTGGTTAGAGCCAGGGGAGTCGTTCCGACTCAAAGGGTCGGAACACTGCGTCACTCCCCTGGAGTCCCGACCCCCGACCCCGACCCTCAAGGGGTGGTTTGGAGGGGTGAAACCCCTCCATTTCGGCGCAGCCGAATGGGCAAGGAAGAGGTGCCGCCACCGATGACGCGCAGCAATCTCGACCGCTGGGAGGATTGCGGAGAAGCCCCGCAGGGCACGTCCTTAGCGCAGCTAAGGTCTAACGTGCTATACCTTATACTAAGGACTGAACGCATCTTCAACAGTCACAGGGGGTTTACGCGTGGCGCATATCGCGAAATACAAGGCATCGGCGGTCGGCAAGCTCTGCGCCCACTACAACCGCTGGCAAGGCATCGACAACCCGAACGTGAGCCGCGAGAACATCGACAAGAGCCGCACGCATCTCAACTACACCCTGGGTGTGTATGAGAAGGACGGGAAGCGGTTCATCGGCAAGGTTCGGGGTTCGGCTTCGTGGGCAACCGTCAAGGGGCGCATAGACGCCGTGAACGCGCGCGCCAAGGCCGAGGGGAAGCGTGCCACGCGCAAAGACGCAGTGGTGATGGCTGACATGGTCGTGACGTTACCGCCGAACGTGCCACCAGAAGACGCGTACAAGTTCTTTTGGAATAGCTACCAGTACATCGCCGACCGCGTGGGGCGCGGAAACCTTATGGGCGGCTACGTGCACATGGACGAGACCACGCCGCACATGCACGTACCGTTCACGCCGATTCTTGACGGGCGGTTCAACTACAAGAAGATGTGCGACCGCAAGTTCTATCAGACCTTCCACAAGGGCTTAGGAGACCGCCTTGAGCAGAAGATGGGCTACCGCCCAGAAGTGGAGCTGAGCGAGGAGACGCGGGCGCAGAGGGTCTATACGAGCCGTACAAAGGACATCGACAAGGTGCGCGGTGCGGTCGATAGGGCGATTGTGGAGCCTGCGCAGCAGGAAGCAGATCGAATCGTCGCGGCGGCTAGGGAAGAAGCCGCCGCTTTGCTAAACGATGCCGAAGCGCGTAAGGCAGAGCTTGTTACCGAGATTGCCGACAAGGAGGGTGACCTTGCCGAGCTTGACAGCCAGCTCGAGGACGTGAAACTCGATATCGAAGATGAACAAGACCGATTGGAGTGCCTTCGGCAACGAGCGGACGGAGTTGCGCGAGACGTTGCAGAGCTTCGCCCCATCGCTGCCGAGGTTCGGGGCTGGGAAGCTGCGGGAAAAGCTGAGCGCGGCGCAATCCTCGATAACATCGTTGTTAAGTGCGATGGACTCGCGAGCCGCATCAGAGCAGGAGTTGCGGGAATGCGAATCAAAGTGGAAGAGCTTAGAAGCCGAATATCGCGCCCGCTCGAATATCTGATGCGCAGGGAACAGCCAAGGCAACAGAGCTTTAATGACGTGCTGCGCGATGCGCAGCGGGCGGCGGATGCGTGGAACCGCGACCACGCTGCACCGCAGAGGACGTATCGCGGGCGGGCTCGGTGATGTGTTATAGTAGTACCTGTAATACACGACAAGGAGGTGCGACATGGCTACCGCGGTCACATCAATGAGGATTCCAACCGAGTTGAACGAGCGCTACAGCCGTCTTGCGAAGGAGACTGGCAGGTCGAGGAGCTTCTACGTTAACGAAGCCCTGCAAGAAGCTATCGACCGTTTCGAGTACGAGTACGGGATTCTCAAGGATATCGAGGACTATCGTGCTGGCAGGCTTGAGACATACAGCATCGACGAGGTAAGGGCGCACTGTGGCCTGGCGAATTGATTTCACGAGGAACGCCGACAAGGCGATGCGCAAGCTCGATAAGGGCGTTGCCGCGCGGGTGTTTGACGAGCTTGACGAGATAGCGAAGCTCGAAGACCCAAGAAGCAGGGGCAAGGCATTGACGGGAAACTTGGCAGGCGTGTGGCGATACAGGGTCGGTGACTACCGAATCCTGTGCGACATCAATGACGGCAGGCTCGTCATTCTCGTGGTCGATGTTGCGCATAGACGCGAGGTTTACAAGCGCAGATAAAAAAAGAAAAGCCCCAGCAAGCTTGGCGGCAGCAGGGGCATCTAACGACAAGGAGATTATAACTCATGCCAATGAGCAAGGAGAAAAAAGCAGAGTGGGAGCGTAAGAACCGCTCTGGCAAGGTTCGCAAAATTTGGTGGGGCTACCTGTACGAGGATTCTGCACCAGACAACTTCCTTGACCTCATGCGCGAAAGCGGTATGGAAGGTCTTGCAATGAAGCATGACCGCGACGTTACCGCTGCGGGCGAAATCAAGGAGAAGCATTGGCATGTGGTCGTGCGTTTCTCGCATGCCGTGCAGGCAAAGGAAGCAAAAGATATCCTGACTTCGTTTGGCTGCAAAGAAGCGAGTGTGCAGTATCGCGACAATTGGACGGCTGTCGCTCGATATCTCTGCCATTTGGATGACCCGAACAAGGTGCAGTATGACCCCGCCGATGTTGTCGAGTTCGGTGGCGCGGATTACCTCGCGGCCATCAACCGAACGGCGGACAAGTATCGAATCATTGCTGAGATGTGCGACTGGGCAAAGACCAATCGCGTATACAGCTTCAAC
>NZ_WAJR01000049.1 GCF_008831035.1 Ellagibacter isourolithinifaciens
GCGGCGCACCGCCACGGCTTCGAAGCTCTTCACGAAGGCCGATATGGCTGCGTTGCATCCAGAGATGGAGAAGCACCTGTGCGCCGCGCTCGGTGTCGAGCGGGTTGGCGTGCTGCTCGATGAGGATGACAAGAACAGGAAGTGGTCGAGCCTAGACCACGATGACTATGAGCTTGTGACTGCGCAGCGCGACAAGGCTCTTGCCGAGGTCGAGAAGGCCGACAGGGAGCTTTCGAGGGTTCGAGCGCAGGTGACCGAGTGCAAGGCCAAGATTGACGGCTTTGCGGCGAGGTTCGAGAAGCTCAAGACCGATCTGGCGCAGATTGCCGAAGCGCTGTCCGTGAGGGGCTTCCTCGGGAGCTTCAAGGCCAAGCTCATCGAGTTCGCGGAGAACGAGATTTGCAAGGCGGCGCTTGCGGCTGGGCGAGACTTCAAGACCGCTCGTGACGGCAGGCGTGCCGAGAGGGTTCTCGTGAACGGCGCCCGTGAGAAAGTCGATGAGATGGGCGAGCTGTCGAGGGAGATGGACGAGTGGTCTCTGTTGGATGAGGTCGGTGATATGAGGGGTGCCAGAAGGGAGCTTGACGGGCACGAAGCGCCAGCACGGTCACGCGGCCAGGCTCGGTGAAACGTAAACTATAGTTTACGTTTTTGTGAGTCCATACTTATGGACTCGAAAGCGCAGGTAGCTGCGCAAAAATAAAGGGCACCGCTCGCGCGATGCCCTATAATGTTTGTTGCTGGTCGTTGGTTGCCGCCGACAACCAGCTAATGGAAACGGAAGGTGGTTTCCGTCACCGTACAGTACTATTCTATCAAGACCGCGAGGTCAGGGCTATAGATAGGCGTAAAAACGGAGCCACCTTCCATGATTTTGGAGGTGGCTTTTTTCATGGCAGACGAGACGACCGAGAAGGCTGAGAAGCCAATCGACACCAGCGTGAAGGCGCGTTACTGGTGGGCTGTGCTCTATCAGGAGAACATGGTCGATGGTTGGCGCGACAACATCGAGGAGCTGTTGCAGCTGCCCTATGCCTACTGCGAGCACGTGGCAGACGTTGACGGCAAGGGTGAGCATCGCAAAGACCACGTGCACGTGATTATCGTCTTCGGCAACACGACCACCTACAAGACGGCGATGTCCGTTTTTAAGCGGCTTGGCGAGAAGGCGTTGAACAAGTGCGAGCGTGTAATCGACATTCGCCACTGCTACGACTACCTGATTCACGACACGGACAAGTGCCGCAAGCTCGGCAAGCATCAATACGACCCGAGCGAGCGCATTACTGGCAACGGCTTCGACATTGGCAACTACGAGCAAATCAGCACCGCCGAGAAGCAGCACATGCTAAAGGAGCTGACGTGGTTCATCATGAGCGAGGGCTACGAGACGATTAACGAGTTCACGCAGCCCGCGCTCGAACGTTTCGGCGAGCAGTACTGGGAAATCATGGTCTCGTATTCGGCGTTTCTCGTTAAGTACCTGAACGGCAACAAGATGATGCGTGAGAAGGCCGAAATGCAGAAGCGCTTGGCATGGGAAGAAGCGATGCGCGAGCGCTGCCGCAACAACGAAGCCGATTCACATTCGGGCGAGTAGGCGGGTCAATGGAGCAGGCGGTGACTACGGGGGCGGAGTAGTTCCGCATAGCGGATCTACGTAGCCCTCGTTCACCGGCTGCGGAATTGACGCGGCGGGCAAGCAACAAAACCAGACTTGATTGAGGGTCGATGACGCACTGCGCCATCGACCCTTTCCTTGCTCTAGTCGCGGCGAAGGAAGCCCATCAAATCGGGGCACGTATATATTCGGCTACTACGACCGAATATATACGTGACGTGTGACGTGTGACGAACAGCCGCGACAAGGGGGAGTTTGAGGGGGCTTGCCCCCTCATGCACGCGCCGCCGCGTGCCGTGCCAAGCGCCGCATCCATGTGGCGTGCGGAGACCGAGAGCGCCGCCGCGAACGGTCGGAGAATCCCCGAGTGGTACACTCGGGGCAGGGTGTAAGACGCAAGTCTTACTAACCTGCTATTAAGACATTGCTTAGAGAGGTGCCGCCGCCGATGCATCTGGCTACTTACTCGAATCGGGACGCGGGCAGGATGCTCGCCCACTACGAGCGCTCGATAGGCGAGCGCGACCACATCGACAGGGACTTGCCCGTCTACAACCTCGCGCCCGAGCATGATGGCGGGAGCCTTGGCCGATACCGAGAGCTGTGCGAGGGCTTGGAGATAGGTGCCAAGACAAAGCCGCTGGCCGATTTGGTCGTGACGATGCCCAAAGGATTCGAGGGCGGCGTTGGGGAGTTCTTCAGGGCGGCATACGGGTTTCTGCGCGACAGGGTGGGCGATGGGCGAATCGTGAGCGCCTACGTGCATCTGGACGAGCCCGGGGCGCAGCCGCACATGCACTTCGCGTTCGTCCCGATTGTCGAGTCGGCGGTGATGACGAACGACAAGGCGCACCCGCTCAGGTGGACGGCGCGGGACGAGGAGAAGAATCCAGACCACAGGGCTGGAACGGTCAAGAGGGATTCCAAGGGCACCGTGAGGTACAGGCGCGTGCCGCTGGTCGGCGATGACGGGAAGCCCGTCATGCGGCGCACCGCCACGGCTTCGAAGCTCTTCACGAAGGCCGATATGGCTGCGTTGCATCCAGAGATGGAGAAGCACCTGTGCGCCGCGCTCGGTGTCGAGCGGGTTGGCGTGCTGCTCGATGAGGAT
>NZ_WAJR01000050.1 GCF_008831035.1 Ellagibacter isourolithinifaciens
GCAAAACTTGGACGGATTAAATAAAGACTACGCCACTCGGGACTGGCTCCGGAACTCCTCCGGGGTCAGTCCGTTCAGTTTAACCTGGCGTCTCCGGGTGTTCCAATGGATTACGTAGGCGTCGAGGTCCGCCTTGAAGGACTCGAAGTCGGGCCAGCTGCGTCCCCTGAAGAACTCGTCTTTCAAGTGGCCGAAGACCTGCTCGGTGGCGCCGTTGTCGAGGCAGTTCCCCTTGCGCGACATGCTCTGGGTTACCTCCGCCTTCCTCAGGCGGCGCGTCCACCTCTCGTGCTGGTACTGCCAGCCCATGTCGGAGTGCAGCACGGGCTTCGCGCCCTCCGGCATCCTCTCCAGCAGACGGTCGAGCAGGAGCTCCTGCTGCTCCATGTCGGGGCTCGCGGAGGTCGACCAGGCCACGATCTCCTTGCTGCCGAAGTCGTACACCGGCGCGAAGTACGCCTTGCCCCAGGGCTGCTTGAACTCCGTGACGTCGGTGCCCATCTTCTGCCACGGCCCGTCGGCGGAGAAGTCGCGCCCGATGACGTTCTCGAAGGTCTCGCCGACGGCGCCCTTGTACGAGCTGTACCTATGGTAGTCGGTCTCGCGCCGGATGCCGCAGCGGATCCCCATCTCGCGCATCATCTTGAGCACGGTCTTGTCGGCGACGCGCGCGCCCAGCTCGGCGCGCAGGCACATGGCCACCTGCCTGTGGCCGCAGCCGTTGGCGGTGCGCGAGAAGATTTCCGCGACCGCCCCGCGCAGCTCGGGCCTGGTCGGCCTGGCCGGGTGCGCCAGCGCGTAGTAGTACGTGGACCTCGCGAGCCCCGAGCACGCGAGCAGGTGCCCCAGGTCGTGCCCGTCCGACCGCAGCGCGGCCACCGCCTCGGCCTTCGCCCTGGTCAGAGACCGTCCCGCTCTACCAGGGCGCGCAATTTTTTTAGGTAGGCGACCTCGGCCTCGAGCCTGCGGCAGCGCTCCTCGAGCTCCTGCTCGCGGGTGAGCTCGCGCGGCTCGGCCTTCGAGCCCTTGGGCCTGCCCTTCGGCTTGGGCCTGAGCGCCTCGGCCCCGCCCTCGCGGTAGAGCCTGCACCATCGGTCGAGCGGCGTCATCGACATGATGCCGAACTCGGCCATCGCCGCGGGCTTCGTCATGCCGTCTTCGACGACGGCCCTCGCGGCGGCGACCTTCTGCTCGTATGTGTACCTGGCCTGCCTGCCGTCCATGGTCAGCAGCACCTCGCTTCCGAACGCGCGGTATATCTGCTGCCATTTTCTCACGGCCGCTTCCGGAACGGACAGCCTTTTTGCGGCCGCCGCGCGCCCTAGGCCATCCGCGAAGAGCTCGGCCGCCAGCCTCCTCGTCTCGACATCGTGCTTCACCCTGAAATCGACGCGCATAAGAAAGTGGAGAGGGTAAGATTTCTTGGACACCAAGTTAAGGGCGAAAGGTGTTCTATATGACCCAGAAGAGGAAGCGTTACGACAAGCAGTTCAAGATAGCGGCGGCGCGGGTGGTCCTGGGCGGCGAGATGAGGGCCGTCGATCTTGCGAGGGAGCTCGGAATCAAGGACTCGACGCTCAGGCGGTGGGCGCAGGAGTACGAGGAAATGGGCGAGAACGCCTTCCCCGGAAACGGCAGCCCGAAGGTCAACAAGGATTACGAGATCGTGAAGCTCCGCAAAAGGATCGAGGAACTCGAGCGCGAGAACGAGCTGCTAAAAAATTTCCGGGCCTTCTTGAGTCAAGACCATGCGTGAGGTGCGAGTTCCTCAAAGAGCATAGGGGCGAGTTCGGCCCCATCAGGAAGGCATGCGGGATCTTGCGCGTGTCCAAATCCGAATACTATGACTACGTGAAGAGGAGGAAATCCAACGCGCAGATCGAGCGGGAGGCCCTGGAGGGTTTCGTCGCCGAGAGGTTCGATCTTCACAAGGGCCGCTACGGGTACCGCCGAATCAACCGCGAGCTCAGGCGCGACGGCATCGTCGTCAGCGAGAAACGGGTGCTCGCCGTCATGCGCAAGCTGGGGCTGCAGGCGAAGGGAGCGAGCAGCAAGCACAAACGCGCGAAGGCGGTCGAGATGGGCGACCCGCGTGTGAACCTCGTGGACAGGGCGTTCGACGTCGAAGCCCGCAACAAGCTATGGGCGGGCGACATTACCTACATCGGAACGGGCGAAGGATGGCTCTACCTCGCAGCCGTGATCGACGCGTTCCACAGGAAAGTCGTGGGCTGGTCGATGTCCGAGCGCATGACCGAGAAGCTGGTCACGGATGCGCTCGAGCAGGCAGTCGGAAGGGAGAGCCCGCCCGACGACTTCAGCCTCGTCTTTCACGACGACCAGGGTTCCCAGTACACTTCCCGGGCGTTCCAGCGCTGCCTCGAGTCCCATGGAATCGCCCAATCCATGTCGCGGCCGGGCAACCCATGGGACAACGCGCTCGCGGAATCCTTCTTCAAGACGCTCAAGCGCGAGCTGGTGAACGGCAAGGGCTACAAGACGAGGGAGGAGGCGAAGCAGGACGTGTTCAAATACATCGAGCTCTACTACAACAGGCAGAGGATGCACTCGTCGATCGGCTATAACGCCCCGTGCGACCTAGAGCGAGATGTTGCCTGAAGAAGCTTATTTTTCCGTCCAAGAAACCTTGACCAGTCCAAAGCCTCCCATTTCTCGTGTCCAAGAAATGGGAGGCAGTTCATATTGCGGTGAACTGCGCCCCAAAACTGT
>NZ_WAJR01000051.1 GCF_008831035.1 Ellagibacter isourolithinifaciens
GGCTTGGAGGGGGCGGCGGGGGCTGTCGGGCCCGAGGTCGCTGCGGTAAGTCGCCTTTCGGCAGCGGTGTGCGACCAGGTGAAAGCCCTTATTTGCGGGCGTCGCGCGCTGGTGCTTGCGGGCGAGGGCACTTGCGAGAGCTTGGAAGAGGCGCGCGAGGTGGCGGCGTGGGCGAAGGCGTACGGCTTGCCGCTTCTGGCCGACCCGCTTTCGGGACTGCGCTCGCTTGGCGACGAGGCGGTCATCGACAACTACGACAATGTGCTCGGGCGTGACGATTTTCCCGTACCGGAGGTGGTCATCCGCTTCGGGCGCTATCCCGTATCGAAGCGCTGCGTGCAGAAGCTTGCTGTGGCTCGCCCGATTGAGATTGTCGTTGATGCAGGTGAGACACGCGATTTCAACGCGATGACCGATCTGTTCGTCACTTGCTCGCCGATTGATTTCGTGCGATCCTTGCTGACGTGCGATTGCGACGCGCAGGCGAGCGCGGGCTTCCTTTCCGCGTGGCGCGAGGCGAACGCAGCCGAACGGGCGCGCATCCTCTCGGTGGAGGAAGATTCGCGGGAGAGGGTGACGGGCAAAGCTGCCAATGAGGCCGAGGTTGCAGGAGACGCTGAGCCCGAGTCCGCCGCTGTTGCTCCTCGTCCCGAAGGCGCGTACGTGCGCGAGATTCTGAAGGCGGCACCTGCGGGGTCGTGCTTGTTCTCCGCGAACTCGATGGCGATTCGCGCAATCGACACCTTCTATGTGAAAGGCGATAAGCCGCTTGCCGTGCTGTGCAACCGAGGGCTCAACGGCATTGATGGCACGGTGTCGACCGCCCTTGGCGTCGCGCAGCATTTCGAGCAGACGACGTTCCTTACGGGGGATTTCACGCTGCAGCATGACCTGGGTGGACTTGCGCTCCAGCGCGAAATCGCCCAGGTTGCGGCGGAGCGCGGAAAGCTTGCTCCGAGTATCGTCGTGGTGCTGTTGAACAACAACGGCGGCGGCATCTTCGAGATGCTCCCGCAGGCGTCGGATGAGCCGTACTTCGCGCGCCTGTTCTCGGCGCCGCAGGACGTCGACTTCTCCCACGCGGCGGCTGCTTTCAACGTGCCTTATCGCAAGGTGGGCACTCCGAGCGAGTTTTCGCAGGTCTACGGGGAGATGCTCGGGACGCCGGGCATAAGCCTCATCGAGGTGAAGCTGCCGCTTTCTGGCCTTAAAGCCCGCTATCGAGCGTACCAATAGGTTTGCGGAGGAGCCCTTCGGCTTGTGCCCCACATTGCTTTCGGCTCGTTCACGCCTTGCGTTTGAGCTCTTGGGGGCAGGTAGGGCCCTTCGGCGGTGCCCACAAAGCGAGTTCCGCAGCGCAGCGAGGACTGTCTGAGCGACTGGGCACTGCCGAAGGGCCTCGCCTTGCGGAACTCGGGTTCGCGCCTTCCGTTATTCGTTTTCCCAAACGGCGCGCAGAGCCGCGATCTCTTCGCCCCACCCCGAGAGCTTGTCGTTCGGGGTCTCCAGGTAAAAGGGCAAATCGCGCAGCGCGGGGTGCTTTGTCACCGCCGAGAGCGCCTCGAAGCCGATGTGGCCCTCCCCGATGCGGGTATGGCGGTCCTTATGCGCGCCGCAGGGATTCAGGCTGTCGTTCAGATGGATGGCTTTCAGCCGATCGAGGCCGATGACCTGGTCGAATTCGCGCACCACGCCGTCGAGGTCTCCCGCTATGTCATAGCCCGCGTCCCAAATATGACACGTGTCCAGACACACGCCCACGTGGTCGGGCAGCTTCACGCCGTCGATGATGCGCGCGATTTCCTCGAACGTGCGCCCGACTTCGCTTCCCTTTCCTGCCATCGTCTCAAGCAAAAGCGTGGTTGTCTGGTCGGCGTGCAGCACCTCGTTGAGCGCGTCTGTGATCATTTCAATGCCGGTGTCGGCGCCTTGCCCTGTGTGGCTTCCCGGGTGCATGTTGTAAAACTGACCAGGTGTTTCTTCCATTCGCACGAGGTCGTCCGCCAGCGTCGTGCGCGCAAACTCGCGCGTTTCGGGGTTCTTCGAACACGGGTTGAGCGTATAGGGCGCGTGCGCCAGGATGCGCGTGATGCCATGCGTCGCGGCGAACTCGTGGAACGCTGCCATGTCGGCGGGGTCGATTGCCTTCGCCTTGCCCCCGCGCGGGTTGCGCGTGAAGAACTGGAACGTGTTCGCGTCAATCGAGACGGCGTCTTTCGCCATCGCCAAAAAGCCCTTCGCGACCGATAAATGACATCCGATGGTAAGCATATGCGTCCTTTCTCCTGCTTCGCGACATTTTAGCTTGATGTGCGCAGGTTTTGCGGCAGCTTGCCCGTTCGCTGCCGATACGCGGGCGAGTATCTCTTTATAGTGCCAGGTCAGAGGGGTGCGGCTTTTCCGTCCCTTTCACTTTCGGTCGCTCTCTCTCAAAACCTGCGCACATCGAGCTAAAATATTTTCAAAGGCGCGGCGCAACCGATCGAATGGCCGCATCGGGATCGCGTGCCGAATGTTGGTGTAAGGGGCCGCTTCCCTGTCCGTAGAAAGCAGGAAGCGGTTATCGCCTAGAATCTTAATTGCTGAAGTTAGGATTCGTGGAAAGGCAATAACCGCATATGGAT
>NZ_WAJR01000052.1 GCF_008831035.1 Ellagibacter isourolithinifaciens
TATTACGCCGATTTTGCTACGCCGTTCCACGTGCCGCTGCTACACCGTTCCGCGGTTGGCTGATACGCGCCGATGCGGCAACCGTTAGACCAACGAGGGGCGCGCGAGCGCCCCTCTTGGCATAATCGACCCGCGACGGATCTAGCCGATGCGCTTGCGCATGGACTCATCGCCCTCGATGTGGATTATATCCGAGCGATAAACGATGCGATCAATAACCGCATCGGCTATTGCGCCCTCGCCGAGCTTGGCATGCCAGCCGGCTGGCGAGAACTGCGAGCATATCAGCAGGGAACCTGTGCGCAGCCTGCCCTCGACGATCTCGAGGAGCTCTCGCGCGCCCTTCCCGCTGACCTTTTCCAAAAGCCAATCGTCCAAGATGAGCAGGTCGCACTTGAGGTATCGCTTCTTTGTCTTGAACCATTCCTCGTCTTTCTCCACCGTCAGCTCGTCGAGCATCTCGGGGAGCCGCACGTACCGCACGGAGAAGAAGGCGTTGCATGCGGCGACCCCGAGCGCGCTCGCAATCCAGCTTTTGCCCGCGCCCGACGCCCCGGTCAGCAGAACGTTCCTGTGGTTGCGTATCCATTCGCAGTTCGAGAGTTCCGCAATCCTCACCTTGTCCAGCTTGCGGTCGGGGTCGTAACGGACGTCTGCGACGTTCGCCTCGGGCTCGGGGAAGCCCGCCTGCCGGAGCAGCCGCGCGCTTGTTCACGCGCCGCGCGTCCCATTCCGCGTCGACTATCATGGCGACCCTCTCGTCGAAGGTCATGTCGGCGGCGCCCGGCATCTCCTCTAGGTCGCGGTACGCCTGCGCCATCACCGATAGGCGCATGCTGTAGAGTTTGTCCATGGTTGACTGGCTGGCTGGCATTATTCATCGTCTCCTTCAGCATCTTCTTGATCCAGGTTCTGGTAGTAGCCGCTTCCCCTCAGGTACGCGCCGTCGTCGGGGTCCTCCGGGACGGATTCCGCCATCTTCGAGGCGATCGACTTGACGGTCTTGTAACTCGGGCGCGGCGAGTACGAAAGCGCCTTCGCGCAGGCTTGCTCGAGCATCTCCTTGCCGTGTTTCTTGGCGAGGGCGAGCACGCCGCGGCAGGAGCGGTAGGACTGCTGCTCGATCTTGCGGGACTTGAGGATTCCGTCGACCACGGCCTCGCACGACGGGCCGATTTCCCCCGCCCACCTGCGGAAGCGGTTCCCGTCCCATTCGGCGAAGTCGCGGTGCGAGTCGGGCATGTGCCCCGGGTTCGTGGAGTAGGAGCCCTTGGGGCCGCGCAGGCGTCCGTGCATCGCGATGCGCTCGCCGTCGCATGCGATCCACACCGCAGACTTCGTGGCGCAGACCTCCACCTCGCGCTTCACGTAGCTGAACGGAACCGAGTACCGGGACCCGCCGAAGGCGACGTGGTAGTTAAAATTGACGGTGGCGGTCTTGCGGGTAACCATCTCGTAGGGCTTGCCGGGCAGCGGGACGAGGAGCGGCTTCTCTTGGCGGATGAAGACCTCGTCCCTGCTGCCGTCGCGCTTCTGGAAGGGGCGCGCGTTGATCTCGCGCACCTTCTCCATCAGCGCCCCGTTCAGCTGCGCGAGCGACGTGAAGACGCGGTCGCGCAGCGGCGCCATGGCGCGCTGCTCTATGACCCGGACGCCCATCTCGATCGCCCCCTTGTCGCGCGGCTTCCTCGGCCGCGCGGGGACGATGGCGCAGCCGTAGTGCTCGGCCATGCGCCGGTACTGCTCGTTGACGACGAGCTCCTCCACCGTGTTCTTGGCCACGCCCTGCTTCAGGTTGTCCGGGACGATTATCGGCACGCTGCCGCCGTAGAACGAGAACGCGTGCACGTGGGCCTCGACCCAGGATTCCTCCTTCATGTCGTAGAATCCCTCGGCGTAGAGCTCGCCCGAGTAGGGCAGGCAGGCCGCGAACACGTACACCTTCAGCAGCTCGCCCGTGTCCAGGTCCAGGACGCCCATGGCGTCCCCGACGTAATCGACTTGCATCTCCTGTGCCGGCTTGCGCTCGATGTGCATGGCGACCTTGTTCGCCATAGCCCATTTCCTGTGCCTCTGGCAGAACGCCGAGTACATGTAGGGCTCCTTGCCCGACGCCAGCGCGGCGTCGCAGTACTCCGACCACAGCACCATGAGCGTAACGCCCGGGCGCTCCATCTCCCTGTCGACCCGCTCGTGGTCGATCTCGGCCTTCGATGCGTCGGACTTGGGCTCCCTCGGGTAGATGACCGCGCGTATCGCCGCGTCGTTCATCTCCTCCGGCAGCGGCCACTCCAGCCCGCGCGCCTTCGCCCTGTCGACGACGGTGACGACCGTCGCCGTGGAACACCCGCACGAGAACGCGATGTTCCTGATGCTTATCCCCATGGCCCTCTGCCTGAGGATCTCCCTGTACTTGACCATTTCCTTCTCCTTTTCTCTCGATGGCCAAGGGCGCCCTTCGCGCCCATCGAGATTTTGCTGGAAAAGGAAGCGCCCCTTGCGGGGCGCGTGTCAATTCTTCTCGTTGGGGTGTATCAGCCAACCGTGGAACACTGTAGCAGCGATGTTTGGAATGGCGTAGCAAAAGCGGTGAAATAGTCA
>NZ_WAJR01000053.1 GCF_008831035.1 Ellagibacter isourolithinifaciens
TGAGTAGTAAGCCCTCTTGGTACTGACAGTCAGCAAATTCCGGTACTGCGAATCAACCAATTGCGGTACCGCCATAGAATCCGTCGCAAGCATCCAATCCGGGATGCGATAGACGGAAAGGAATCACTATGGCGAAGATGAAGAAGGTCCTCCTGATGCTCCTGAGAGGAGGGAGCAGCCAAGACGACGTCGCAGCCGCCCTGCACGTGAGCAAGCGCGACGTCTCCTCGGCCGCCAAGGCGATCAGGGAGCACGGGCTCACCTACGACGAGGTGTCAGGCATGGACCCGTCCGCCGTCGACGACACATTCTTCCCCAAAGAAGCACGCGGCAGGAAGAGGAACGCCGCCTACCTGCAGCCCGACATGCGGGCCTACGTCGAGCGCAAGAAGAGGTGCCGCAAACTCGTCGTGAAGCAGTTCTGGCAGGAGTACTGCTCGTCTGCCGCAGAGTGCGAGAAGCTCGCCTACTCCTACCAGAGTTTCTGCGAGCAGTTCTCCGACGAGGCAGAGAAGCTCGGCGCGACGCAGCACTTCAAGCACGCCCCCGGCGAGAAGGCCTACGTGGACTGGGCAGGCGACGCCGCCAAGCTCACCGACAAGATAACGGGCAAGGCGACGAAGGTGCACGTTCTCGTCGTCTCGCTGCCGTTCTCGGGCCGCTTCTGGGCGCGCGGCTTCGCCGACATGCGCCAGCAGTCCTGGCTCGAGGGCCACATGTCGGCCTTCGAGGAGTTCGGCGGCGTGCCCCGCATGCTCGTCCCGGACAACTGCGCCACGGCGACAGGCCGCGGATCGGCGTACGAGACGCTGCTGAACAAGGACTACGAGCGCTTCGCAGAGCACTACGGCTGTGCCGTCGTCCCCGCCCGCGTGCGCAAGCCGCGCGACAAGAGCACCGCCGAGGGGACCGTCGACCTCGTCGAGAAGTGGGTGATCGCCCCGTCCTCGGAGATGCGCTTCTACACGCTCGACGAGTTCAACGAGTTCTGCGCGCAGCGCGTCGGGTGGCTCAACAGCCGCCCGTTCTCGGCGAAGGAAGGGTCGCGCTCGTCGCTGTTCGACGAAGAGGAGGCCGGCCAGCTCATGCCGCTGCCGGCAGAGCGCTACGAGATGTGCAGGTGGTGCTACCCCAAGGTGTCGCCGGACTACCACGTCACCATAGACTACATGCACTACTCGGTGCCGCACTCCCTAATCGGCCGCACCTTGGAGGCGAAGGTCACGGCCTCCAAGGTGGTCGTCTACGACAACGGCGAGCCCGTCTGCGAGCATGTGCGCCTGACCGGCAGGAAGGGGCAGTACGACACCTTCGACGAGCACATGCCGGCAAACCACCGGGACGCCGGCTCGCCGTGGTCTGACGAGCGCTTCCTGTCATGGGCCGCCAAGATCGGCCCGGAGACCGAGCTCGCCATTGCGCGCGTGCTCGGCAGCAGGAAGATCGTGGAGCAGGCGTTCGTCCCCTGCCGCAACATACTGGGCCTCTCGAAGAGGTACACCCCGCAGCTGCTCGAGGCCGCGTGCGCCCAGGTCAACGCCCTTTGCGCGGTCGCAAGCTACACCGGTGTGAAGAACGCGATCCTCTCCATCAAGGCGCAGCGGGACAGCGCCAGGGCAGCCGGCACAGCCTGCGCCGCCGCCGAGGGGCCCGCGCAGGTCGTCGACCGCGCGGCGCATGCGGGCCGTTTGCGCGGCGCGGACGCCTACCGCAGGAAGGGGGGGCGTCGATGCTGACTGAGGAGCACTTCGGCCTGTTCAAGAAGTTCAGGGTCAGGGCCATGGGCGAGAAGCTGAGGGAGATGGTCGACGACCCCGCCTACGACGACATGACGTTCGAGGACAAGATGGTCGAGCTCCTGGACGCCGAGGCGGCGGCGCGCAAGGAGCGCAAGATCGCCAAGCTCAACCGCGAGGCGGGGTTCAAGATCCCTACGGCCTGCGTGGAAGACGTCGTCTACCTGCCTGGCAGGAAGCTCAGCCGCGACCGCGTCGCGCGCTACGCCGGGTGCAAGTGGGTTGAGGACAACGAGGTGCTCGTCATCATCTCGAAGACCGGCTGCGGGAAGAGCTACCTGTGCCAGGCGCTCGGCAACTCCGCGTGCCGCCATCTCCACCGCGTCTCTTACACGCGCATGGCGGACATGTTCATGGAGCTCAACCGCGCGAGGGCGTGCGCCGACGGCTCGTACTTCGAGAAGATGGACGAGCTCAAGACCGTGAAGCTGCTGATCGTCGACGACTTCATGACCACGCCGATCAGCACCCAAGACGCGGTGGACCTGTTCGAGATCATGGAGGCGCGCGAGGGAAGGCAGGCGACGCTCATCGCCTCGCAGCTGGAGCCGGAGGAGTGGTACCTCCGCATCGAAGGCGAGCTGATGGCGGACTCCATCTTGAACCGCATCGCCACGGCTTCTAGATACATGGACATCGAGGGGCCGAACATGCGCGAGTACTTCGCGAAGCGTAAGAAGGACGAGGAGAGCGGCTAGCCAGTACCGTGATTAGCCGATTTGCGGTACCGTCTTTCGCTGACTGACGGTACCGCAAAAGGCTACTAGCCA
>NZ_WAJR01000054.1 GCF_008831035.1 Ellagibacter isourolithinifaciens
AACGAGTACATCGTTTTCTACAACGAGCGCCGCAAGAAGCAATCGCTCGGCTGGATGAGTCCTAGGCAGTATCGGTCAAGCAAGGGATTGGTCGCTTAGGCTGGTCCAAGGAATTGTCCGCACCCCCGAGTTTAGCTTGAGTTTCGGGTTTTGTCCCAGTGCTGTCCCAGTAACGTGTCGCCATGTACCGCAACGTGCCGCCACGTCCAAATGGCGATACAAGCTAGAGCAATCTATACACCAGGTGAAAAACTAAATTTATAGAGTGGGAATAGAACAAACGTTCGATTCTGTGTTATAATATCCTGCAATGGGCGCGGCCTCTTCCGAAGCCGCGCCCATTGCTATATTTGGTCGGATATCGACGGAAACCCAAGCTCAGGGAGGTTTGTTGCGATGGCATACGATTTCAAGAAGGAGTTCAGGGAGCTCTACAGGCCGTCGGGCAAGCCGGGCGTCGTAACCGTTCCGCCTATGAGCTACGTTGCCGTGCGGGGCAAGGGCGATCCCAATGCCGAAGGCGGCGAGTACCAGAACGCGTTGCCGCTGCTCTACGGCGTCGCATATG
The DNA here is from genome assembly GCF_008831035.1 of Ellagibacter isourolithinifaciens. Classification (GTDB taxonomy): domain Bacteria; phylum Actinomycetota; class Coriobacteriia; order Coriobacteriales; family Eggerthellaceae; genus Ellagibacter; species Ellagibacter isourolithinifaciens. The sequence continues at coordinate 569 of NZ_WAJR01000054.1, forward strand.
CCATCAAGATGTCGAAGAAGGGCCCGCGGGAAATCGAGGGCTATTTCGACTTCGTTGTTCCGCCGGTCGAGGGCTTCTGGTGGCAAGACCGCGCCGATGGCGAGATTGATTATGCGCGGAAGGATGACTTCAACTTCATCTCGTGCATCCGTCTGCCCGATTTCGTCACTCGCGAGGACTTCGACTGGGCAGTTTCGGAAGCTGCCGCCAAGAAGAAGCTGGACTTCTCGGCGGTCGAGCTGCTGAGGGTCGACGAGGGCCTTTGCGTTCAGTGCATGCATACCGGGCCTTACGACGACGAGCCGGCGACCATAGACGCCATGCGCGCATTCGCGGCGGAACGGGGCTACGCCCCCGACTTCTCCGAAGCCCGTCTGCATCACGAGATTTACCTCTCCGACCCGCGCAAGTGCGCGCCGGAGAAGCTCAAGACCGTGATCCGTCATCCCATAAAGTTGATTTAGCGAAGCGAATGACGCCGATCGCTTCGGCTTTTTGGGGGCTCGCCGTGGCGTGGGCGGCAGCGGGACGCGCCCTGCGACCGGTGGCGGAGGCCGAGGCGCGGGAGCGCGCGTTCGTTTGCACCGCCTCGCACGGCCTCGTCACCCCGCTCATGGCGGTGACCGCGAACTGCGACGTGCTTGAGGCGGAGGCATCCGATCAGGCCGGCCTTGCGTCCTGGGTCGCCAACATCCGTGCAGCGGCGGACGAGATGGCGACTCGCATCGCCGACATGCTCATGCACATGGGCGGCGACTAGCCAGGGCGATCCCCGCAACGGGCATTATTATCCGGGAAGCGTTTGGTTGCGAGGCACGCCGGTGTGAGGGCCTGAGTCGTCAGGCCCCGCACAGGGGGACCGCGATGGTGGCCACCGCGCCGCCCGAGGGGCTGTTGGCGAGCGAGACGGAGCCCCCGTGGGCGCTTGCGGCCTCGGAGGCGGCGTGGAGGCCGAGCCCGTAGTGGCGGCCTCCGTCGCGCGAGGAGCGGGATGAGTCGTCTGTGAAGAGGCGCTCGCAGCCGCGTTCGAGGGCGGCGGGAGAGAAGCCCGGTCCGTCGTCGGACACCTCGATGACGAGGTGCCCGCCCGCGACGTCGCAGGAGACCGCCACGCGCGAGCGCGCGTGCTCGGCGGCGTTGGCCACGAGGTTCGCGGCGGCTCGCGCCAGGGTGGTTCGGTCGAGTGGGGCCTCGGGCGCGCCCGCGACAGCGGGGCCCGTGGCCGCGTCGAGCGTCACGCCTCGCGCCCGGGCGATCTGGGCGGCCTCGGCGAGGACCTGCTCGCAGAGCTCGGCCGGCCGCATAGGGGCCCTCTCCGCCCCGCCGGACCCGCGCGAGGCCTCGATGAGCAGGCGCACGTAGCCGTCGAGCCTTTCGACACCGCCGGCTATGTCGCGCGCGGCGGCCGCGAGGTCGGCGTCTTTCTCGTCCTCCAGCTCCTCCGCCACGAAGTCGGCGTTGGCGCGCAGCACGGTGAGCGGCGTCTTGAGGTCGTGGGCGAGCGACGCCACCTGCTCGCGCTGCCCCCGCTCCGCGGCCCAGCGGGCCTCGAGCGACTCGGCGAGGGAGGCCCGCATGGCGTCCATCGCGGCGAGGACGTCGTTCACCTCGCGCACGTTGGTGCTGCCGACCGCGAAGTCGAGCTCCCCCGCGCCGACGCGCCCCGCCGCCGCCGCGAGCGGCGCCATCTTGCGCGAGATCGCGCGGCTCGCGGC
>NZ_WAJR01000055.1 GCF_008831035.1 Ellagibacter isourolithinifaciens
GATTCCCGGCAGGAAGGCGGCGTAGCATGCGCTAGAATGACGGCATTCTAGGTGATTCTCGGCTCCTCGGGCAGCCTGCGGCTACCCTCGAGAACCGAGCTCTACACCAACATTCGGGACACTACCTATTTTTATGAGCGCTGTCCCTGAATGATCATGCGGAGAAGCAACCGAAGGAATCTCGAAGCTCTCTGTCGGGACGGGATCTTTATCAGATTGGCAGCTTTGTCCTTTCTTTTACTCCGCCGTGCCACCTAATAGTGCACTCACGAAGGCCGATTCTGGCACGAAAACCGAGGTGTCCCACGGGGAATGCGAGGATCAGAGAGCGTCTCTGGGTTGCCTGAGTGCGCGGCCTGGGGTTTCTTGTCGAGAGGAAGCCGTCAACCTGCAACAACCTCCCAAGCCGAGGCTCCATCCGTGGGATACCTCGGTTTTCGTGCCAGAATCTCGTGTTCGCGGTGTACTTTTGCGAGAGAAAACAAGGTACCTATCTGATATCAGGAGGATACCGAAGAATCCTGGCCTAATGGTCGAGCTGTCGAGCTGGCCTGCTCACTCAGCTTGACTGCTCGACAGCGCGTACGCCTCAATCGTCAAAAGAGAACGAGGCGCAGATCCTCAACTAGTCAACGAAGAGCGCGTTGAGCTTCCGCTCGATTCGGCGCTTGCGCGTGGCTTCCTCCCCTTCATCGAGGGCGAACCCGCGCTCGCAGGGGCGCAGGCACGAACCCTCGTGCGCACCTGAAGGCAGGCCCGAAAGAGGGACTTCCATCTTCTCGCCCGAATCGCGCACGAGGACGGCGATGCCCTCCTCAATGCGGTCGATGACGTAAATCGCGTCGTCCATGCCTCCCCTTCCCTACGCCGCGCGGCGTATCGTCTCACCATCGCAGCTGAGCGTCACCGTGCCGTCGAGGTCCGTACGCAGCAAGTGAGCGACCCCCGAGAGCGCGGAGGGAACCTCTTCGGACGGGTGACCGTACGAGTTGCCCGCCCCTACCGAAATCACTGCCCAGTCGGGCGAAAGCGTCTCTGCGAGCTGCCGCGTCGTCGACGTTCTCGACCCGTGGTGGCCGACCTTCAGCACGTCGACGTGGTGGCCGCACGCCTTCCCGATAACGCTGGACGAGGCGTCGCCCGTGAAGAGAAAGGACCTTGCCCCCACGTCAAGTTCGAGAATGACCGACCAGTCGTTGAGGTCGGAATACGACGTCTCGAATGGCGAGAGAATCGTCGCCGAAAAGCCTTCGTCGGAGCAGATGATCTTCCCTTCCTCCGCCGCGTTGACGGGGATACCCTTTTCGGCGATCACGTCGAGCAGCCCTTCAAAGGTGGCGGTGTTCGATGTCGCGCGCGGCATCCAAATCTCGCCAATATCGAAGCCTCTCAGCACGCGCGCCATCCCGCCGATGTGGTCCTCATGGGGGTGCGTGGCGACGATATAGTCGATGCGCGAGTAGCCGAGCCCGGCGATGTAGCTTGCGACCTTCTCACCGCTCTCGGTCGTGCCCGCGTCTACGAGCATCGTCTTGCCGTTCGGCAGCTCGATGAACCCGCTGTCGCCCTGCCCAACGTCGATGAAGTGGACGCGGGCTTCCCCATGGCTCGCGCCTTGGTTGCCGATGATCTTGTGCGCGATGGAGAGCATCTTGCACCCTTGGCAGCGAGTGGCGGTCCCCTGGGGGTCGATGATTGAGGCCCCGCCGAGAATGCCCTGGTCAACCGACCAGGCGACTGCATCGCGCGCCCAATCGCTCACGGAAGCCGCATCCGGCTTCGCCGCGAGCGCCGCGCCCGTGCTCGATGTGTCGATATGGGAAACGGTGCTCGCGAACCTCGCGACCATCACAGCGAGCTGCTCGCGCGTAACGGGGTCGTTCGGGCCGAAGCAGTTCGTCCCCTCGTAACCTTTGACGACCTCGCTCGCACGCGCCCAGCGTACGGCGTCTTTGTACCACGATTCCTCTGAGTAGTCGGCGTCATCGAAATCGGCAGCCTCGCATGCGGGCTCGCCGGCCATCCGCCAAAGAACGGTCACGGCCATCGCGCGGGTAATCGAATCGTCGGGGCCGAACCTGTTCGAGCCGTCGCTGTACCCCTTCATGAGACCGTGGTCGAGCGCGTAGTCGAACACGCCGCTTTCGACATACCAGGAGTCGGCGGGGACGTCGACGAACCCGCGGTACTGGGGCTGCGGGTCGGGCGTGGGCGCAGGCGTGGGGTCAGGGCTGGGG
>NZ_WAJR01000056.1 GCF_008831035.1 Ellagibacter isourolithinifaciens
ATCCATATGCGGTTATTGCCTTTCCACGAATCCTAACTTCAGCAATTAAGATTCTAGGCGATAACCGCTTCCTGCTTTCTACGGACAGGGAAGCGGCCCCTTACACCAACATTCGGCACGCGATCATGGCTCGCCCGTCGATCCAGTCGTTGATGTCGATGAACCCGTAGGGGAGATAAGGGTCAATGCGTTCGACCTCTGTATAGCGGAAGTCATCGATCCTTTTCTCTTCTTTGTACGTTGCGACGACGGTGTTCTTGTTCATCAGCTGATAGAGCATGTCGCACCTCCCTCAGGCAAAATCGTTTACGTGCATTATACGGCACCGCGCTACTTCAGGACTCCCATGGTGAAGGCGCGCGCGAGGACGGTGGCCGCGCGCTGGCGCTCGACATTCTCGCCCGGGCAGAGGAGCTTACCCCTGTCGGGTTCGTTGTAACCCTCGACAAGGCCCAGGTCATGCGCCCATGCGAGGGGATTGCGCGACCAGCTGCTCGCCATATCGCCGTCGACGAAGGCGGATAGGTCGCCTCTCGACGCCGCGATCTCGTCGGGGGTTACAGTGATGCGCGCGAGGATGGTGATCATCTGCTCAAAGCTCACGGGTTTATCGGCGGCGAAGTCGAACATGCAGCCCATGCTCGTGACATTGGACGTGTCGAGGCTCGACACGTCGAGGTAGGCGAGTCGGGTGCAGCCGGAGAGCATGCCGCTCTCCCAGGTGTCCTCTCTGCCCATTTCGGTCCCTTCGAGGTGTCAAGGCCCGATAGGTCAACCGAGATCAGGCGGGAGCAGCCCCTGAACATGCGAAACGTTGTTGCGGCAACGACGCCATCCTTGATTTTCGCGGAGGTTATGGAGTCGCGGTAATCGTACCAGGGCGTATCCTTCCAATACGAAAGGTTGCCACTGTCGGCGCCTTCCATCGGCGCGATTGTGAGACAGCCGCGCGCGTCAATCATCCAGCGGCAGGTTCCGCAGGTTGTCCAGTCGACAATCGTGCTGCCGGGTCGCAGTCGCGCTCGCGATGACTGTTTTGCTGGCGGGCAACGCACGATGCCTGACGGCGGTGGCGGTTACAGGATTTCCCCTTGTTCTTCAAGGAACTGCAGCAGGTTGAGGTGCTTTACTCCATCGCGCTTTTGCAACAAGGGGTCGAGCGTGAAAAGATAACGGGGGTAGGCATCTTTTATCTTCGAGAAAGGGCGATACTCGCGTTCCTCGACGTTGCGGTCGGCGATGGTCATGGACACCTGGATATAGGCGTAGTCTTCGCGTTTGCGAACGATGAAGTCGCATTCCAGCTTGCCGATGCGCCCGACGCTTATCCGAAGCCCTTGCGTTTTTAAGTAGACGAACAGCACGTTTTCCAGCGCTGGGCCGTAATTGATGCGCGCATCGGTGTTGCGCGCGAAATATATGCCCGGATCGGCCAGGTAGTACTTCTCGTCTCCGCGCAGGCTTTTGCGCGATTTCAGGTCAAAGCGCTCGCACTTGTAAAGAATTTTCGCGTTTATGAGCAGGTCGACATAGCGGGCGATGGTTTCCCTCCGAATGGCGATATTCTCGACGTTTCTGAAATGCTCCTCCATGTTTCCTAAATTTGTTGGTGCGCCGAAGTTGTTTATCACGTACGTTAGTACGCGGTCGAACGCTTCCTTATTGCGTACCTTGCTGTGCTCTCGTATGTCCTTGTCGAATATCTGCGCGACAACGCTCTCGATGTAGTCAGCTTTAGCTTGCGCATCGGTGAACTCAAGGGTCTGCGGGAAACCGCCATACGTGAGGTACTCGTCGAATTCTTGGGCGGTGGGGGAAAGCGTACGGCCGAGGAATTTCTTCATTTCCAGATATTCGGCGAATGATAAGGTGAACATTTCGATCTCGATGTAACGGCCGGTGAGCTTCGTGGCGAGCTCGCCCGAAAGCAAATAGGAATTCGATCCGGTGATGAAAATGGAAATGTCGCCTTCCTCTCGATAGCTGTTGATTACCTTTTCAAAACCGCTGACATTTTGCACTTCGTCTATGAAGAGGTATTTGGTGCCGGGCAAACCAAGGATCGCGTGCCGAATGTTGGTGTAAGGGGCCGCTTCCCTGTCCGTAGAAAGCAGGAAGCGGTTATCGCCTAGAATCTTAATTGCTGAAGTTAGGATTCGTGGAAAGGCAATAACCGCATATGGATA
>NZ_WAJR01000057.1 GCF_008831035.1 Ellagibacter isourolithinifaciens
CGCGCTGGCCGTGGCGCTCGGCGTGTTCGGGGCCGTGCTCGCCGTCGCCGGGCGCCTGCCGCTCGGGCCCGCTCCGCTTGCGGCCGCCTGGGCGGGCATCGTGCTGGGCAGCCTGCCCCTCTACGCGCTGGGGCTCGGCGTGGCCCTGCGCCTCGGCCGCAACGCCGCCATCGGCGCCGGCGCGGCGGGGATGCTCCTCGCGTTCTTCTCAGTGGGCGGACTTGCGCACGGCCTCATGACCGGCGAGCTCACCGGTGCCCTGGCGACGCCCCTGAGCTGGGTGCCGCTCGCCTGGCCCGCGCGCCTGGGGTCGCTCGGGGTAGAGGCCTTCATCGACGTCGCACGCGCGGCGGGACCTCTCCTCACGACTGCGCTCGCTGGCCTCGTGCTCACCCTGGCAACCGCCGCCGTCCTTATCGCCTGGTTCTGCCGCTTCGAGGACGGGAGGGCAGATGCGTAGGAAGCCGCTCGCCGCCGTGCTCGCCCTCCTCTCCGCAGCGCTCGTCGAAAGCTCCGGCTCATCTTCTTCGGGCGGGAGTCGGACGGCGAGGGCTGGCTCGAGGTCGAGGCGCGCGGCGGCTCGGGCGTGCGCTACCGCGCGTGCGACGCGGCCGAAGCGCCCGCGGCTGCGCGCGGGGCTCTGGACCGCTGAGCGCGGCGCTAGTACAATGCCGACGGGAGTTTCAGGAGGTCGAACATGGCGAGGATACTGGCGGTGGATGATGAGCGGGCGATCCTCGACGCGCTCGCGCGCGTCCTCGGCCGCGACGGCCATGAGGTCGTCAAGGCAGCGGACCCGACGGCGGTCCCGGGGACGGACCTCTCGCGCTTCGACCTCGTGCTCTGCGACGTCATGATGCCGGGGCTCGACGGCTTCGAGCTCGTGCGGCAGATCCGCCCGGACTTCGACGGGCCCATCGTCTTCCTGACCGCGCGCGTGGCCGAGGAGGACGCCGTGGCCGGCTACGGCCTGGGCGCCGACGACTACGTCCGCAAGCCCTTCGGGGCCGCGGAGCTGCGCGCCAAGGTCGCGGCCCATCTACGCCGTGAGCGCCGGCCGCGCTCGCACGCCCTCTCCTTCGGGGAGGTGCGGATCGACCTCGGGGCGCGCGGCCTCGCCGTGGGCGGCGAGGCCGTGCCGCTCACGCCCACCGAGTACGCCATCTGCGAGTACCTCGCCCGCCACCCCGGGCAGGTCATGAGCCGCGCGCAGATCCGCGAGGCGGTGCTCGGCTGGGAGAGCGACGCCGACGACGCGGCCATATCCATGCAGGTCAGCCGCGCCCGGAGGAAACTCTCCGAGGCCGGCGCCGACCCGATCGCGACCGTCTGGGGGATGGGGTACAAGTGGCAGCTCTGAGGACCGGGGCGCGAGGTCGCGGGGGCATGCCGCTCTCCTTCGTCATCGCGCGCTACTTCGCCTACGCGTTCGCGGCGGTCGCCACGGCGTGGCTCGCCTCGTTCATGGCGCTCTCCGCGGCGATCAACGCGGGCTTCGTCTACGAGGCAAGCTGGGGGCCGGCCAATGCGCGCGAGGTCGCGGAGGGCCTGGCACGCGACGGCGTCTGCGGGCAGCAGGACGTGCCGACGGCGTACCGCTACCTCATCCTGAACAAGGACGGATACGTGCTGATGACAGACCTCGAGGGCACGCGGCTCGAGGGCGCGGCGGAAATGGCCCGTGCGGCACTCGCCGCGGATCCGGGCACAGTGGAGATCGAGGGCGGGGGCTCGGGCCTCACCTACGCCGCGTTCCCGCTCAAGGGCGGCGGGGCCTGCGCACTCGTCAGCGAGTACCTGCCGCAGTGGGTCTCGCGCGACCTCGCCGGCCTGCTTCCCAACCCGCAGAACCTCATGCT
>NZ_WAJR01000058.1 GCF_008831035.1 Ellagibacter isourolithinifaciens
AGCCTCGGCTACGTCGACGCCCTCGAGGCGGAGTTCGACGACCCCGTCGCCCACTTCGAGGAGGAGTGCAGGCGCATGACCGAGGAGGCCGCCAGGGCGCAGGCGCCCGTGACCGTGGAGTTCTCGGCGGCCAGGAAGATCGACAAGCGCTCGGAGGGCCGCGTGGAGCTCGGGGCCGCGGTGCCCTCCGCCTACCTCCACCGCGACCTGGGCGTGTGGTCGTTCTTCGAGCGCAAGCGCACCTCGCGCGGGTTCTCCTACGACCCCTGCCGGATCCTGGAGCTGCTCGTGTGGGACCGCATAGCGCACCCCTCCTCCAAGTTCGCCGCCTGGCAGGCCAGGGGGAGGTTCCCCCGCAAGTGCGGCTTCACGGCCGACGACGTCTACCGCTGCCTGACCTACCTGGACGGCAACGCCGACGCGCTCGTGAGCTCGATGAACGCGTCGCTGGAGGAGTCGCGCGGGCCGCGCGACGCGTCGTGCCTGTACTACGACGTCACCAACTACTACTTCGAGTGCGACGAGGAGGACGGCTTCAGGATGCGCGGCGTCTCCAAGGAGCACAGGCCCAGCCCGATCGTGCAGATGGGGCTGTTCCTGGACTCCGACGGCCTGCCACTGGGCTACGAGCTCTTCCCCGGCAACCGCAACGACATGACCACGCTGCTGCCGGCCATGTCCAAGGCGGGCGTGCGCGACCTGCCCTGGGGCGAGCGGGTGGTGGTCGTGGCCGACAAGGGCCTCAACACCTCCGCGAACATCGCCGCGTGCGTGCTCGACGGCAACGGCTACATCTTCTCGCAGTCCGTGCGCAAGGCGACCAAGGGGCTCAAGTCGTGGGTGCTCGACGACGCTGGCTACGAGGAGAGCGCCTCCGGCTCCTTCAAGATCAAGAGCCGCATCTCGGAGAAGGCGGTCTACGTCGCGGGCGAGGACGGGAAGAAGCGCAGGGTCACGGTGCCGGTGAAGGAGGTGGCCTTCTGGTCGCGAGACTACTTCGAGCGCAGCCGCCGCGAGCGCGCCAAGGTCGTCGAGAAGTCCAGGGCCGCCGTGGCCCGCGGCGACCTGTCGTCGGCGGCGGCGAAGACGTCCGTGCGCTACGCGAAGGACGTGCCCGTCGTGCGCGAGACCGGCGAGGCCGCCTCCCACAACTGGGTGGTCGACGAGGAGAGGATCGCCGCCGACGAGGCCATGGACGGCTACTACTGCATCGTCACCTCCGAGCAGGAGATGGACGACCGCGACGTCATCGACGCCTACCGCGGGCTCTGGAGGATAGAGGAGTCCTTCCGGGTGATGAAGGGCGACCTCGGCGCGCGCCCGGTCTACTGCTCCACCGAGTCCCACATACGCGCACACTTCCTCGTCTGCTACGTGGCGCTGCTCGCCATGCGGCTCATGCAGCTCGACACCGGGCGCAAATACTCCGCCTCGGAGATATCGGAGGCTCTCGCCGGCGTGACGGGCCATCTCATGGACCGCAACCTCTACCTGTTCGACTACCGGACCGACCTCACCGACGAGCTCGCGGGAGCCGTCGGGATCGACCTGTCGCGCCAGGTGCTCACCCGCGGGCAGATCCGATCCATCATGGCGGA
>NZ_WAJR01000059.1 GCF_008831035.1 Ellagibacter isourolithinifaciens
GAGGCTTCGGTAGTTTGTGTGACAAGGGGCTAGCCTAGGCAGCAACGCTCTTCGCTCCCTTCACGCCCTTCTTCCTCGCCTTCACCGGGCGACCCGGGAGCTGGGGCTGGCAGTCGCCGCACCTGAGCATGAGCAGGGCCACGAGGTTGTCGGTGTTGCGGAAGCCGTAGCCCATCCTCACCGTCACCTTGATCTTGTTGTTGATGGCCTCTACGCGCCCGTTGCTGATGCCGAGCTCGACTGCGGCGATGATGTCGTCGCGCCGGCGGCGCACCTTCTTCTCCACGGCGACGACCTTGGCGATCTTGCAGTAGGCGGCCCTGTGCATCCAGTCGTCGAGCAGCTCGGCGGCCTCGGAGCCGTCGGCTGCCCGGAAGACGGCCCGCAGGTCCTCCTTGAGCTCCCAGGCCCTGACCAGCCGCGAGCCGGCCCTCTTCTTGAGCGCCTCGAGCCTCGCCCTCTGGCCGTCGGTGAGGTCCTCGGGGTTCTTCACGAGCGCGTAGCGGCTGCCCTTGATGGAGGCCGCCTCCTCCTCGAGCGCCCTGACCTCCTCGGGCGGCAGCTCGCCTTTGGCAGGCCTGCCGCGCTTGCCCTCGGGCCTGGGCCTGGCGGCCCTGGCGGCGGCCCTGGCGGCGTTCCACTCCTCGCAGCGCACGGCGTCGAGCGCGTCGTTCATCCACTGGACCACGTGGAAGGGGTCCATGACCCACCTCGCGTTGGGGCAGCGGCGCTTGACCAGCTGCCTTATCCACCTCGCGCCGTCGGCGGTCACCACCTCTATGGCGCGCCTCTGCTCGCGCGTGAGCTCGTCGAGGAACAGGTTGAGCACGTCCTTGCCGGTGCCCTCGTGCGCCCAGATGAGGCAGCCGCGGTCGTGGTCGACGACCACCGTGACGTACTTGTGGCCCTTCTTGTACGACGTCTCGTCGATGCCGATGCGGCGCACGCCGTCGAACCTCGAGGCGCCGCGCGCGGCCTCCAGCTCGGCGTAGACGCGCCTGCACACGCCGCCCACGCTGTGCCACTCGACGCGGGCGAGCTCGGAGACCGCCGAGGCGGTGCAGCGGACCGCCAGCCACGCCACCCAGTCCTCGAAGTCGCGCGTGAAGCGCGCCCCGTGCCGCGCCCAGGGGACGGCCTCGGTGCGCACGCCGTGCTCCGGGCAGCGCACCCTGCAGGGCGCGTACTCCAGGTAGCAGGCCGAGCGCGCCAGGTCCATCGCCCTCCACAGCCTGGGGGCCCCGCGGTTCGCCATGTCGTAGAAGTCGCAGGCCCTGCCGCATACGGGGCAGCGGCGCTGCTCGCGCTTGTAGGGCCGGACGCTCACGACGATGCGCTCGGCCTCGATGCGCGCGCCCAGGACGACCGTGCGGGCCAGACCGAGGGCGAGAAGTAGTAGACTCTTCATGCGTCACACCTCTTCGGTTGTCTGAATTTGGCTTAGCAATCATAGGCGGATGACGCGGAAACGGCCCCTCCCGGGGCCGTTTCAGTTCCAGATCGTTGTTTTCGCCCGCTGAGCTGGGCCTATGCCGGAATCTCTCCCACAGAAACCACCGAAGAGCC
>NZ_WAJR01000060.1 GCF_008831035.1 Ellagibacter isourolithinifaciens
GGATCGCGTGCCGAATGTTGGTGTAAGGGGCCGCTTCCCTGTCCGTAGAAAGCAGGAAGCGGTTATCGCCTAGAATCTTAATTGCTGAAGTTAGGATTCGTGGAAAGGCAATAACCGCATATGGATAAGATACACGAGATTGCGGGCGACGGCGCCCTGGTGCCGAGATTCGACGACGGCATGGTGAACATGACGGAGCTGATCAGGGTGATGGCCGAGTCGCTCGTCAACGAGATCATGGACGCCCAGGCCGACGAGGCGTGCGAGAGCGGCAACCAGCGCAACGGCTACCGCGAGCGCAGGCTCGTCACCAGCGTGGGCACCATCAACCTCAGAATCCCGAAGCTGCGCGCCGGCAGCTACTTTCCCGAGGACCTCATCGAGCGGTACTCGCGCGTGGACCGCGCGGTCATCGCCGCGGTCTCCGAGATGGTGACAAACGGCGTGTCCACCAGGAAGGTGAAGCGCGTGGCGCAGTCCATGGGCATAGACCGCATGAGCGCCAGCCAGGTGTCGAGGATATGCTCGTCGCTGGACGAGTCGGTCGCCGACCTGCGGGAACGCGACCTGTCAGACGTCAGCTACCCCTACATCTGGCTCGACGCCACCTACATCAAGTGCAGGGACGCCGGCCGCGTGCAGTCCACCGCGCTCGTAACCGCCATCGGCGCCGGCTCGGGCGGCTACAGGCGCCTGCTCGGCCTCGACGCCATCGACACAGAGTCCTACGACGGCTGGAGGGCGTTCCTCCTCTCGCTGCGGGCGCGCGGGGTCGATGGCGTCATCTGCGTCACCAGCGATGCGCACGAGGGCCTCAAGCGCGCGATCCAGGAGGTCTTCCCCGGCGCCGCCTGGCAGAGATGCATCGTGCACCTGATGCGCAACGCCGCCGGCAACGCGCCGACCAGGCAGAAGAGGGGCGCCGTGCTCGGCATCCTGAAGGCCGTGTTCGCCGAGCGCGACCCCGAGCTCGTGCGCGAGCTCTACCAGCTCGCCATCGAGCAGATCGAGGGGTTCTGCCCCAAGGCGGCCGAGGTGCTCGAGGAGGCCGAGGCCGACGCGCTGGCGTACCTCGACTTCCCCTACGAGCACCACGTCAGGCTGCGCACCAACAACGTTCAGGAGCGCGCCAACCGCGAGCTCAAGCGCCGCAGCCGCGTCGTCCAGGTGTTCCCGAGCAGGAAGTCGCTCATCAGGATGATGGGAGCGGTGTTCTCCGAGATGGACGAGGACTGGGCGGGCCGCCGCTGGTTCAACGACGACTCCATCGGCAGGGCCGTGGAGGGCGCCAAGGTGAACGCGCCCGCGCCCGCCTACGAGGGCACCGCCGCCGAGCATGCGGCCAGGATAATTGCGCTCGTGGTGGCCGACAACCCGATTCCCGGCAGGAAGGCGGCGTAGCATGCGCTAGAATGACGGCATTCTAGGTGATTCTCGGCTCCTCGGGCAGCCTGCGGCTACCCTCGAGAACCGAGCTCTACACCAACATTCGGGACACTACC
>NZ_WAJR01000061.1 GCF_008831035.1 Ellagibacter isourolithinifaciens
TGAACTGCCTCCCATTTCTTGGATACGAGAAATGGGAGGCCCTTTTATGGCTGGAAACGCTTTGTACGACGTCGGTCTGAGGCTGCGCGCAGCCGAGCTGCACGACATGGGGCGAGGCCGCGCATCGATTGCGGCTCTGCTCGGGATACCAGAGGAAACCGTGAGAAAATGGCTAGACATCTACAGATCCGCAGGCATCGAGGTTCTAGCTATGATGGGAAAGAAGCACGCCGCCTACTCGTTTGAGACGAAGCTGGCCGCCGTCAGGGCGGTCGTGGACGAGGGCATGACGAAGCCCGAGGCCATGGCGAAGTTCGGGATAGCCTCGCCGAGCTCTCTCAAGAAATGGCTGAAGGCATACAGGGAGGAAGGCCCGGAGGCGCTCAGGCCGAAGCCCAAGGGGAGGCCGAAAGGCTCCGGCTCCCCGACCAAGGAGATGACGCGCGAGCAGGAGCTCGAGCGGAGGGTCCGGAAACTCGAGGCCGAGAACGCCTACTTAAAAAAATCGATAGCCCTGAAGGCAGAGAAGCGCTCCCGAACCGAGAGAAAGCGGTTGTCGTGAGCGGGCTTTCAGGGCAGTACCCGCTCGTTGACCTGCTGGAATGCGCCGGCTTGGCGAGGTCGAGCTACTATTACGCGCTTTCGCACCCCAAGGCGCCCACCAGGCCCGAGCTCTGGGAGGCCGCCGCAGAGATATTCTCGCGCACCGCCAACGGGTGCGGCCACAGGCAGATCGCCATGTGCCTGCGAGCCGAGCAAGGCGTGCGCATAGCCGACAAGACGGCGCTCAAGATGATGCACGAGATGGGTATCAGCTGCGGGATCCGCCGCGAGACCGATTACCACAGGTACAACTCCTACAGGGGCAAGGTCGGCAAAACCTTCGAAAACGTCATCGGCAGGGACTTCGAAGCCGACGGGCCCTGGCAGAAGATGGGCACCGACGTCACCGAGTTCAAGCAGCCCTGGGGCAAGGCCTACTTCGCGCCGATCTACGACTTCGGCAGCAAGGAGATCGTCGCTTGGTCCACGTCGCTGCACCCCGACATGGCCCAGCAGCATGAGCTGCTCGACGAGTTCATGTCCAGGAAGCCCGAGGGCGCCAGCCCGATACTGCACTCCGATATGGGCTGGCAATACCAGCAGGCCGGGTGGTGCAGCAGGCTGGAGAAGGCCGGCGTGGTGCAGAGCATGTCCCGGAAGGGCAACTGCATCGACAACGGGGCGACCGAGCAGGTGTTCGGCCACATGAAGGACGAGCTCTTCAGAGGGAGGGAATGGCCCTGCTTCGAAGACTTCAAGAGAGACCTCGACGAATACGTCATCCACTGGAACACGAGAAGGAGGCAGGTTAAACTAAAGGGACTGACCCCGGAGGAGTTCCGGAATCAGTCCCTATGTGCGGCGTAGGCCGCTAATTAGCCCGTCCAAGAATTGGGATGCAGTTCA
>NZ_WAJR01000062.1 GCF_008831035.1 Ellagibacter isourolithinifaciens
GGGGGTGCGGACAATTCCTTGGACCAGCCTAAGCGACCAATCCCTTGCTTGACCGATACTGCCTAGGACTCATCCAGCCGAGCGATTGCTTCTTGCGGCGCTCGTTGTAGAAAACGATGTACTCGTTCAGCAGTTCCATGAACGAGTCCACGGTGACGCCATCCCAGTCCCGATAGTAGAAGAACTCGTTCTTGAGGCGGCCGAAGAAGCCTTCGCAAGCCGAGTTGTCCGGGCTGCAGCCCTTCTTCGACATGGACCGGGTCAGGCCGTTTCCCTCGCATATGCCGATCCAGCCGGGCCATCTGTAATGGCATCCCCTGTCCGAGTGGCAGACCGGGTGCTGGCCCGGGGAGAGCGTCCCGCACGCGTCCTCCAGGGAGCCGTTGGCGAGCGCCGCGCTCGGGCGCCTTCCGATCCGCCATGCCACGACGAGGCCGTCGTAGCAGTCGATGACCGGGCTGAGGTACGCCTTCTCCTCGCTGGGCAGCTTGAACTCGGTGATGTCGGTGAGCCACAGCTTGTTCGGCGCGTCCGCGTGGAAGTTGCGCCTCACCAGGTTGGGGGGCGCGTCCGATATCTCCCCCTTGTAGGAGTTGTAGCGCCGCTTCCTCTTCAGGTAGGCGACCTTGCAGCCCTCTTCGGCCATCAGCCTGCGCACGACCTTCTCGCTGACGACGACGCCGCCCTCCCGCAGCTCGTTGTGCACGTACCGGTAGCCCCGCGTGCCGCCGGCGCCGTCGAATATCCTCCTGATGTCGATCCTGAGCTGGGCGTGCTTGTCCTTCGCGCGCAGCTTCGCGCGGCAGTACTCATAGGAGCTCTTCGAGATCCTCAAGGAATCGGTGAGCTCTCTTAAGGGGCGGTCGGACTCCAGCCTCAGCTTGTTGATCAGCGCGGTCTTCTCCATGTTGCTCATCGAGCCGAGGCTCCCTGCTTTTAAAAGATCGACGGCTCCCCTCAGGATGTCGTTCTCCAGCTCGAGCTGCCGGATCCTCTCCTCGAGGCCGCCCTCGAAGCCGGCGTATGCGGGCTCGTCGCCCTCAGGTGTCCTTGCCCGGCCGCTCATCCGCGCCCCCTTCGTTCCGCCGCCTTTCAGCCAATAGCGTACAACATCGGGGCTTCCGATGCCGAGCGCTTCCGCGATGCCCCTGCAAGATGCGCCTTTTCGCGCCATCTCCATCGCCTTGCCCCGGACCTCGTCGCCGTAGGGCTCGAACTTGGCTCCGCAGGTCCTCTGCTGCGGCCCGGCCGCGTTTGCCGCCCAACGGCGCAGGGTCCTGCCGGAGATGCCGGACATCCTGGCGCTCTTCTCGAAGTCACCGGTGAGCGCCAGCATCTCGAGGGCCTTTTTTCTTGCGGATTGACTGTACACGCGAACTCCTAACCGGACCGAATGGTCCAACTATTCGTCCGCACCCCC
>NZ_WAJR01000064.1 GCF_008831035.1 Ellagibacter isourolithinifaciens
GTGCGAGTTAAGTTTTTGAGGAAAAACAGCCGAGAAATCTGCTAGCGAAGGAAAAGGGCCCTTCGGTATGCTTGCGGGTGTCTAAGCCAAAGCAAGCGGGAGAAAGGCCCTTCGCGATGAATCTTACCACGCGCGCCGACGCCGTGGCGGCGCTCCGCGCCCACTACATGCCAGAATTGCTCAAGGTCGAGGACCTCGAAGCGTTCGAGTCGATCGTCGCCTCGAACGGGAAGTCCCTGCTCGCGGGGGTGATGGCGGCCTGCCTTGCCGGGTTCGACGAATCGCTGCGCGGATCCATGCCCCGCGGCTGGTCGGCCCACCACAGGGCGAGGCGCAAGCTCGCCACGCTCGTCGGCCCGGTCGAGTTCGAGCGCACCGTGTTCGTCGACGAATTCGGGAGGCGCCGCGCCCTGCTCGACGAGCTGCTGTCGATCCCGCCCCGGTCGCGATTGTCGCCCGGCGCGTTTCTGTGGCTGGTAGGGCGCGCGGCCGAGGAGTCCTACCGCAAGACGGCGGCCGCCTTCCTCGCCGAGACCGGCTGCCGCGTGTCGCATGTGGCGGTGATGGGGTGCGTGCGCAGGGCCGCGGAGCTGCTGCGGCGCCGCGAGCCGCCGGCGTCGGGGCGGATAAGCCAGCCGACGCTGTTCCTCGAGGTCGACGGCCTGTGGGTCCACCTGCAGAGCCCCGAGCACCGCGACGAGGCGCTCCCGCGCTTTTTGTACGAGCAGGCGCGCAAGGCGGCGTCGTTCGAGCTGAAGCTGGCCGCGCTCTACGCCGGCAAGAAGGAAGTAGCGCCCGGCCGCTACGAAAGGGGCGGCCTGCGCCTGACCTGCGCCGATCTGCCGCCGCAAGGCTTCTGGAACGAGGTCTGGGCGATGCTCTCCGCCGAGTACGACCCGGATGACGTGGGAACCCTGTGGGTCGGCGCCGACGGCGGCAAGTGGTGCGGGCCCGGGCGCATAGCCGAGATGGCCCCGGAGCCGTGCCGGGTCAGGGGGTCGCTCGACCCGTTCCACGTGATGCAGAAGGTCTGCAGGGCCTTCCCCGAAGGGCCGCGCCGCGAGTGGGCGGCGGGGCTCGCGCGCCGCGGCCGGCCGCTGCAGCTTGCCCGCATGTGCGGGCGCGTTTTGCCCAAGATCAAGGACGCCAAGCGCCGCGACAGGGTCCGCGACCTGCGCGGGTACATGCTGAACAACGCCGATTGCGTCGT
>NZ_WAJR01000065.1 GCF_008831035.1 Ellagibacter isourolithinifaciens
GTAAGATTCATCGCGAAGGGCCTTTCTCCCGCTTGCTTTGGCTTAGACACCCGCAAGCATACCGAAGGGCCCTTTTCCTTCGCTAGCAGATTTCTCGGCTGTTTTTCCTCAAAAACTTAACTCGCACCTTCCCCACCGAAGGGCCGAGGACCAGTCAAACCTTATCGGCCTCTCGGGCCTCTTCCCCCCCGAACAGTACGGGCAGTAGCCCGGCTTGGCCCTCGCCCTGTCGCGGACGGCCATCTGGCAGACTCGGCCGCACTCGCCGCGCCATCATACGAGCTTGCGGCTTATGGCCCGCACGCCGGTGGGCTTCAAGCGCTTGCTCATGCGCGAGCGCCGACCAGCACTGACCGAATCGGAGCACGTATCAAGATGCGCAACTTCCGACGCACGCGAACCCCGCTCGCAACTTCTGGGCGGTTTCGCAGGCCAAATCGGCCCGAAACGCCGCGCGGCGCCGGCGTTTTCCCAGGTCGGCGAAGCCGACGGCGAACGACCCCCGCCGAAAACCGCACAGAAGTCCAGACCCATGGCGAAATCGGCGCCCACTTCCTGCGAAACCGCCCAGAAGTCGCGGGGGCGCGACCGCGGACAAGGCCGCAGCAACCGTAGCGCCAACGCGGGCGCGACCCGAAGCATCGCGGGGCACACCCGCAGGCGAAACCGCGGCAGCCGATGAGCATGCCGACATGCTCATCGGCTCAATATGCACATATAGCCAAACGAATGCTTGCACCGGATGCACCACAAACCACCGCACGAAAGCGCTCATGGAGAACGGCGAGCCACCTGTACGGACTCGACTTGCTCACCTTGCGCAGCGGGCGCCGCTCGCCGATGTCCATGCCCGATGCCGGGCAGCGCTCTATGCGCCCGGCCCGCATGTCGCGCCTGGCGGGGTCGCCGTTTGCAGACATCGCGAAACCTCCGGATCGAAAGCGTTTGCGACAATCATCAAGCAACGGATCGAAATCTCAGCCAGAGGCTTCAGATCGCGTGCCGAATGTTGGTGTAAGGGGCCGCTTCCCTGTCCGTAGAAAGCAGGAAGCGGTTATCGCCTAGAATCTTAATTGCTGAAGTTAGGATTCGTGGAAAGGCAATAACCGCATATGGATA
>NZ_WAJR01000066.1 GCF_008831035.1 Ellagibacter isourolithinifaciens
GATTCCCGGCAGGAAGGCGGCGTAGCATGCGCTAGAATGACGGCATTCTAGGTGATTCTCGGCTCCTCGGGCAGCCTGCGGCTACCCTCGAGAACCGAGCTCTACACCAACATTCGGGACACTACCCTCGAATGTAGCAAAAAATGGTTCCCATATAACAAAGGAGGGGACTTCCGCAAATGGTACGGAAATAATCAGTGCATCATAGACTGGCAGTCGGATGGCGAAAAGATTCGAAAATTCCCTGGTGCGGTGATTAGGAATCCCGATTTCTATTTCAGACAATCAATAACCTGGTCGAAGATATCGAGTGGGTCGATTGCTTTTCGCTTTAAGCCCAATGGTCATATTTTCGATGTTGCTGGAACTAGCGTATTCGCCGATGAGCCAACGCTATCGTATTTGCAAGGCGCATGCAATTGCTCGGTAATTATGACGGTCGCAAGCATGCTCTCGCCAACCTTAAATTTTGAGGTAGGTCAAATAGCAACGTATCCAATTATGCAAAATGAGGCAAGGCAACCTATGGTTGTCAATTTGGTAAGCGAATTGCGCAACGATTCTAAACTCGACTGGGACTCGTTTGAAACCTCCTGGGACTTCAAGCGCCACCCATTGCTGTAGGCAATCATCATGAGCCTATCTAAGTCAGTCGTTGTCGTGTCGTTTTGGGCGGCATCCGTATCATTCATGCTGTACATTGCTCCTTATGATGCGATTATATTAAGCTCAAATCAGATGAACGAAGTGCTGCTGGCCATTTTTGGCGCTGGAATATCTTCTTTAGGAGTTGGTTTAATTGAATATTGTCATCATAAAAACAAACTAGAGAATAGTGAGTAGTAAGCCCTCTTGGTACTGACAGTCAGCAAATTCCGGTACTGCGAATCAACCAATTGCGGTACCGCCATAGAATCCGTCGCAAGCATCCAATCCGGGATGCGATAGACGGAAAGGAATCAC
>NZ_WAJR01000067.1 GCF_008831035.1 Ellagibacter isourolithinifaciens
TCACCCCTATCCACGGGTCATCCCCTCCGTTTTCAACCGAAGTGGGTTCGGCCCTCCACAGGGTCTTACCCCTGCTTCAGCCTGCCCATGGATAGCTCACCCGGCTTCGCGTCTGCGCCCGGCGACTCAATCGCCGTCTTAATGACTCGCCTTCGCTGCGGCTCGCTTCTGAGCTGAACCTCGCCGCCGGACGCAACTCGCTGGCTCATTCTACAAAAGGCACGCCGTCACACCGCAGAGGGTGCTCCGGCTGCTTGGGGGCGCACGGTTTCAGGTGCTCTTTCACTCCCCTCTCGGGGTGCTTTTCACCTTTCCCTCACGGTACTTGTTCGCTATCGGTCATGGGAGAGTGCTCAGCCTTGGAGGGTGGTCCCCCCTGCTTCGGACCGGGTTTCACGTGCCCGGCCCTACTCGGGGACGCGCCTCGGAGGCGCCATGGATCCGCGTACGGGGCTCTCACCCGCTGCGGCCGGCCTTCCCATGCCGTTCCGCTTCCATGACGCTTTGTAACTCCGCCCGAGAGAGCAGGCTCTCGGGATGGCTCGCCCCGCAACCCCCGCGCAGCAACGCCCTGTCGCTTGCACGTGCGCGGGTTTGGGCTCTGGTCCGGTTTCGCTCGCCGCTACTCCCGGAGTCTCGGTTGATTTCCTTTCCTCGGGGTACTTAGATGTTTCAGTTCCCCCGGTTGCCTCCTCGCACCGTATGTATTCGGGTGCGGGTAGCAGGGCATGACCCCTGCTGGGTTCCCCCATTCGGGAATCCCCGGATCGAAGGCCGTTTGCGCCTCCCCGGGGCTTATCGCAGCTTGCCGCGCCCTTCTTCGGCTTCCCATG
>NZ_WAJR01000068.1 GCF_008831035.1 Ellagibacter isourolithinifaciens
AGTCGCCGGGCGCAGACGCGAAGCCGGGTGAGCTATCCATGGGCAGGCTGAAGCAGGGGTAAGACCCTGTGGAGGGCCGAACCCACTTCGGTTGAAAACGGAGGGGATGACCCGTGGATAGGGGTGAAAGGCCAATCAAACCCGGAGATATCTCGTTCTCCCCGAAATAGCTTTAGGGCTAGCCGCGGCCGTTAGCCGCCGCCGGTAGAGCACTGGACCGCCGAGGGGGCCTCGCAGCCTACCGAAGCGGACCAAACTCCGAACGGCGGCGGCCGAGAGGCCGCGAGTCAGAGCGCGTGGGCTAAGCTGCGCGCTCGAGAGGGAAACAGCCCAGACCGCCCGCTAAGGCCCCAAAGTCCATGCTGAGTGGCAAAGGATGTGCGTCTGCCCAGACAACCAGGATGTTGGCTTAGAAGCAGCCATGCATTCAAAGAGTGCGTAACAGCTCACTGGTCGAGTGGACATGCGCCGACAATACACGGGGCTAAGCATGGCGCCGAAGCGGCGGACTAATACAAATTAGTGGTAGGGGAGCTTCCCCGGGGGGGCGAAGCCGGAGGGCGACCTCCGGTGGACCGCCGGGGAGTGAGAATGCTGGCACGAGTAGCGAGAGCGGGGCGAGAAACCCCGCCGCCGCAAGCCCAAGGTTTCCTGGGCGATGCTAATCATCCCAGGGTCAGCCGGGAGCTAAGGCGAGGCCGAGAGGCGCAGCCGATGCGCAGCTGGCAGA
>NZ_WAJR01000069.1 GCF_008831035.1 Ellagibacter isourolithinifaciens
GGATACCGACGCGTTGCCACCGCGTTGCGCAAAGCGGCCGGCATCCGCATCGCCGACAAGACGGTGCTCAAGGTCATGCGCGAGGAGGGGCTGGTGTGCCAGACCCGCAGACGCAGGAAGTACCGATCCTACATGGGCCAGGTCGGCAAGTCCTCCCCGAACCTGCTGGCCCGCGACTTCGAGGCGGAGGACCCGATGACCAAGCTGGTGACCGATGTCACCGAATTCAAGGTGGGCGGCACGAAGCTCTACCTTTCGCCCGTGGTGGACCTTTACAACGACGAGGTCGTCGCCTACTCGATATCCAGGTCCCCGAACATGAAGATGGTCCTCGAGATGTTGGCGGGCCTCGAGGGCGGGCTCGATGGCGAAGGCGCCCCGTTGCTGCATTCGGACATGGGCTGGCAGTACCGGATGCCCGCCTACAGGCTCGCGCTTGAGCGGATGGGGATTGTCCAGTCCATGTCTCGCAAGGGAAACTGCCTCGACAATGCGAAGGCTGAGAACTTCTTCTCGATGGTCAAGACCGAGCTTTACTACGATTGGGAGGGAGACGACCCCGATATCTTCGAGAGGGATTTGGAGAAGTATATCGACTGGTACAACAACGTGCGCATCAAGAGGCGCCTGGACGGAAGCAGCCCAGTCGAGTACAGGCTCGGCCGGGCCGCTTGATTCACTTCTTTCGATGTTCAGGGAACGGGGTCCTTT
>NZ_WAJR01000070.1 GCF_008831035.1 Ellagibacter isourolithinifaciens
AACGACTGGCCGTCCACCAGCTGGTCCATGAACACGGTGGGTGCCATGGCCGAGTACACCGTTAGGTCACCCTTGCCCTTGAACTGCTCGGCCAGCGAGATGATATCGGTAACGGACAAGTCCGTAGTCACACACTTCGCCGCACCCTGAATAACGCCGGGAAGATCGGTGACGGGCATGGCGAGCACATTGTTCACCAGAGCCATGATGAGCTTGCGCTGATTGGCCGTCCGCGTGAAGTCCCCGTCGACGAAGGCGCGGCTGCGCGCGAACACGAGTGCCTGCTCGCCGTTGAGATGCTGCAGGCCCTCCTCGATGATGATGCGCTGGCCATACGGGTTGTCCGTGGTGTTGTCGGCATCCGTGTCGTCGATGCGCTCCGTCACCTCCACGTCAACGCCACCCACCGCGTCGACCAATTGCACCATGTTCTCGAAGTTCACCTCAGCATAGTGGGAGATATCCACCCCGAGCAGCTGGCTGGCCTCGCGGATGGTGGACGACACGCCACCGTAGTTGTAGGCGGCATTGAACTTCGAGATACCCACGTTGTCGATGTCGATCATGGTGTCGCGCGGAATGGACACGATGCTGGCTTGGTTTCTCGTGGGATCGACGTACACGACAATGTTCGTGTCGGAACGCGCGCCGGCCTCGTCGCTTCCGGTACGCTCGT
>NZ_WAJR01000072.1 GCF_008831035.1 Ellagibacter isourolithinifaciens
TCATGGGCGGCGCCATGTTCGGCGATAACCTGTCGTTCATCTCCGACACCACCATCGCCGCCTGCCAGGGCCAGGGCTGCCAGATGAAGGACAAGTTCCGCGAGAACTTCAAGATCGCCCTGCCCGCGGCTATCGTGACCCTCGTGCTCATCTTGGCGCTGTCCCTGGGATCCAACATCTCGGGCACGGTGCACAACGACTACAACCTCATCGAGCTCGTTCCGTACCTCATCGTGCTGGTGGGCGGCATTCTGGGCATCAACGTGTTCGTCGTGCTGCTGCTGGGCATCCTGTCCGGTTCCATCATCGTGGTGGCCGAGGGCGCGGTGGCGGCCACCGATCTTTTGGGGAGCATGGGCACGGGAGCGGCCGGCATGTTCGAGACTACCATGGTGGCCGTGTTGGTGAGCGCCATCTGCGCGCTCATTCGCGAGAACGGCGGTTTCGTGGCCCTGCTCGCCGGCATCAAACGCGTGTTCAAGGGGCGCAAGGGCGGCCAGCTGGGCATGGGTCTGCTCGTGGGCGCCATGGACATCGCCACGGCCAACAACACCGTGGCCATCGTGATGGCGAACCCCATCGCCCACGAGATGGCCGAGACCTACGACATCTCCCGGCGCAAGACCGCATCCATCTTGGATAC
>NZ_WAJR01000073.1 GCF_008831035.1 Ellagibacter isourolithinifaciens
GCTGGCTCATCATCCCGCTGGCGTGGATGATTCCCATGGCCGTTATCAGCTGGGGCATTTACAAGGGCACCAAGGCCAACACCGTGGCCTTCGGGGTGTGCACGCTGATCTTCTGCTCGCTGGTAGCCGGCATCCTGCTTCTGTGCTCCAACAAGGACCGGTAGCCTTTCGCAGGGTGCTCGGTCTTCCCATTGCCGAAACGAAACGCGGGCGCTCCGAGAAAGGGGCGCCCGCGTCGTTGTCGGCTACATTGCAGTAGCCATCGGCGTCGCGCTTACTCCTCGTACAGCGAGAAGTCGTCCTTGCCGACGCCGCAGACGGGGCAGACCCAGTCCTCGGGAATGTCGGCGAAGGCGGTGCCGGGCTCGATGCCGCCGTCGGGATCGCCCACCTCGGGGTCGTAGATGTAGCCGCACACATCGCAGATGTACTTGTCCATGGATGGCCTCTCTTTCAAGGTTGGGGCGGCGTGCTCGTCGCCTCCGGTGCTTGCAGATGCGAGCCCATGATGCCACTGGCCAGCCCGCCACGGCCGCTCCCGACGAAGCCGAAACCGATTTGTGAAGTAGGGCGCTAGCAGGAAGAAACCCAAGGCAAGCAGGGGGAAACTAACCCGTAACGG
>NZ_WAJR01000074.1 GCF_008831035.1 Ellagibacter isourolithinifaciens
CCACAGGTACAACTCGTACAAGGGGAAGGTCGGCAGGACGTTCGAGAACGTCATCGGGCGCGACTTCGGGGCCGACGGGCCCTGGGAGAAGATGGGCACCGACGTCACCGAGTTCAGGCAGCCCTGGGGCAAGGCGTACTTCGCCCCCGTCTACGACTTCGCGAGCAAGGAGATCGTCGCCTGGTCCGTATCTACGCGCCCGAACATGGCCCAGCAATACGAGCTGCTCGATCAGCTCCTGGCGAAGATGCCCGAGGGGTCGGCCCCCGTTCTGCACTCCGACATGGGATGGCAGTACCAGCAGGCCGGGTGGTGCAACCGCCTGGCGGAGGCAGGCGTGGTCCAGAGCATGTCGAGGAAGGGCAACTGCATCGACAACGGGGCGACCGAGCAGGTGTTCGGCCATATGAAAGATGAGTTCTTCAAAGGCCGGTCGTGGGCGAGCTTCGAGGAGTTCAAGCGCGACCTGGGCGCCTATATCGTTCACTGGAACACAAGGAGGCGACAGGTTAAACTAAAGGGACTGACCCCGGAGGAGTTCCGGAATCAGTCCCTTGCAGCTTAGTCTTTATTGGCCCGTCCAAGAACTGGGATGCAGTTCAA
>NZ_WAJR01000075.1 GCF_008831035.1 Ellagibacter isourolithinifaciens
TGAAGCGGCGGAGACGCCGTGGCCGAGAGGAGCCCGGACAGGTGGTGCATGGCTGTCGTCAGCTCGTGCCGTGAGGTGTTGGGTTAAGTCCCGCAACGAGCGCAACCCCCGTCGCGTGTTGCCAGCAATTCGGTTGGGCACTCGCGCGAGACTGCCGGCGTCAAGCCGGAGGAAGGTGGGGACGACGTCAAGTCATCATGCCCCTTATGCCCTGGGCTGCACACGTGCTACAATGGCCGGCACAACGGGTTGCGACCCCGCGAGGGGGAGCGGATCCCTCAAAGCCGGCCCCAGTTCGGACCGCAGGCTGCAACCCGCCTGCGCGAAGCCGGAGTTGCTAGTAATCGCGGATCAGCACGCCGCGGTGAATACGTTCCCGGGCCTTGTACACACCGCCCGTCACACCACCCGAGTCGTCTGCACCCGAAGCCGCCGGCCGAACCCTTCTAGGGGCGGAGGCGTCGAAGGTGTGGAGGGTGAGGGGGGTGAAGTCGTAACAAGGTAGCCGTACCGGAAGGTGCGGCTGGATCACCTCCTTTCTAGGGAGAGCATCTTGCAGGGGCCCGCGCGCATCC
>NZ_WAJR01000076.1 GCF_008831035.1 Ellagibacter isourolithinifaciens
TCCTTCATGTTCTTCCCGAAGCCGAGCAGGCCGCGAGCAGCGGGGCCGCCCTGCTCCATGGCCGCCTGCAGGCCCTCGCGGGCCTCGCGGTAGTGGCTGTTCGCCCGCAGGTTGCCCAGGTGCTTCATGAGCGCGCCCACGTTGCGCGAGATGGACATCTCGTTGTCGTTGAGGACGACCACCATCGGGGTCTGCGCCTGTCCGATGTGGTTGAGCGCCTCGAACGCCATGCCGCCCGAGAGCGCCGCATCGCCTATCAGGGCTACCACCTTGTTGTCGCCGCCCGAGAGGTCGCGCGCCTTCGCCAGGCCGAGCGCCACCGAAAGCGAGTCGGAGGCATGGCCCGAGGGATGCACGTCGTAGGGGCTCTCGCCGGGCTTCGGGAAGCCGGAGAGGCCTCCGTAGGTGCGCAGCGACTTGAACTCCTCGAGGCGGCCCGTGACCAGCTTGTGCGCATAGGCCTGATGGCCCACGTCGAAGATGAACCGGTCGCGCGGGCAGTCCAGCATGCTGTGCACGGCCAGGATGATCTCCACGGCACCGAGCGCCGAGCCCACGAGATTAAGAC
>NZ_WAJR01000077.1 GCF_008831035.1 Ellagibacter isourolithinifaciens
ATTCGGGTGCGGGTAGCAGGGCATGACCCCTGCTGGGTTCCCCCATTCGGGAATCCCCGGATCGAAGGCCGTTTGCGCCTCCCCGGGGCTTATCGCAGCTTGCCGCGCCCTTCTTCGGCTTCCCATGCCAAGGCATCCGCCGTGCGCCCGCGGTATCTTCTTCCCGCGGTCCCGGGGGGACGCATCCCCCCGGTAAATGCCAGCCGATGATGTAGATCATCGGAGAAAGTAAAAAATAAAGTTTTGGGTAAAACGTATCTCGGCGATCCTAACTGATTTCGAAGATGCGGAATCTACATTCCTACATTGGTTGATATCAAGTTGAGATCGTTCGGGGGCTTTGGAGCTCCCGAACATGTCGCGCGCTATGCAGTTGCCAAGGTGCCTCGGGGTCCCGTTGTCCGGGAGCCCTGGAGGCCGGATGCCGAGGATGGGGTAGGATGCGCGCGGGCCCCTGCAAGATGCTCTCCCTAGAAAGGAGGTGATCCAGCCGCACCTTCCGGTACGGCTACCTTGTTACGACTTCACCCCCCTCACCCTCCACACCTTCGACGCCTCCGCCCCT
>NZ_WAJR01000078.1 GCF_008831035.1 Ellagibacter isourolithinifaciens
GTGCGAGTTAAGTTTTGCGGGAAAAGCCGACCGGAAGCCTTGCCGGTGCGACGGGGATCGGGGCGCCATCGGCGCTGCGGATGACCGCATTCTAGCACGACCCGGCGCGGAAGCGCGCGTTGGACCTCATCGCCCAGGTGGACGCCTGGTGCGGCGGCGCCCAGCCCGACCCGCACGACTCGGGGCCGCGCGACAGGCTCTTGGCCAGGAACCTCTCGGCGGCCCTCTCCTCCTTCTTCGAGTAGAGCGCGGGGAACTTCGGCGCGATGAGCGGCCGTCCCTCGGCGATCGCGCACCTGACCAGGCACATCGCCTCGGCGCCCTTTCGCGACCACGACATGCCGCGCCCTTTCATCCTGGCTGCGCCGACATAGGCGTTCGTGCCCTCCATGGTGCCCATGGACTCTTTCGGGAACACGACGCAATCGGCGTTGTTCAGCATGTACCCGCGCAGGTCGCGGACCCTGTCGCGGCGCTTGGCGTCCTTGATCTTGGGCAAAACGCGCCCGCACATGCGGGCAAGCTGCAGCGGCCG
>NZ_WAJR01000079.1 GCF_008831035.1 Ellagibacter isourolithinifaciens
CGATGCGCGGCCTCGCCCCATGTCGTGCAGCTCGGCTGCGCGCAGCCTCAGACCGACGTCGTACAAAGCGTTTCCAGCCATAAAAGGGCCTCCCATTTCTCGTATCCAAGAAATGGGAGGCAGTTCATTCCAGGCGGGCGGGGCTCTTTTTTCGTTTTGGGGAGAGTTTTCGAAAACCCCGACTGCGATTAGCACCCTAACTTTGCCTATCTTTTACCTAAGTCCCCTTAAAAGCACGAGATTCGCGCGATTCATGCGATTCTCGTACACAAAACTGCAGGTCATGGGATTGTTGGAATCGCTAGACAGCTTCGACAAATATCGCCGATATGTGAGTCTGGAAAGGGCGACGAGGGAGGACGGCCCAGCGAGGTTTCTCGTTTGCCCAGGTCAGTTTTCTCAAAGGGGGGTGCGGACAATTCCTTGGACCAGCCTAAGCGACCAATCCCTTGCTTGACCGATACTGCCTAGGACTCATCCAGCCGAGCGATTGCTTCTTGCGGCGCTCGTTGTAGAAAACGATGTACTCGTT
>NZ_WAJR01000080.1 GCF_008831035.1 Ellagibacter isourolithinifaciens
GTACGTACTCGTGGGCATAGTGCCGGGCTCGGAGACGCAGTATCTGGACACGGGCCTCTCACCGGACACGACCTACTACTACCGCCTCATGGCAACGGGAGGCGGACAAACGAGCGACTGGTCGAACACCGCCCATGCCACAACGCCCGCACAGCTCTTCCCACTCACTTACCACCGCAATTACGAGGCGAGCGACGCCGTTACGGCGAACGGCGGCGAGTTCGGGCCCTTCCAATCCGTAACGTTGAGCGACATTACCTCAGTTGGCACCTCGGGCGCCAACTGGACGCGCGTGGGCTACCAGTTCAGGGGTTGGAACACCGATGCCTCCGCCGGCTGGGGCTTCATGGACTACACCATGCCGTACGGTCCCTCGTCGCTGTACGCTATCTGGGCGGCCATGTACGCCATCGAGTACGACGGCAACGGAGCCGACGGCGGCACGGTGCCCGTCGACCCCCAGGCGTACGCCGAGGGAGATGCGGTGACGGTGGCCCCCGACGAGCCCACGAG
>NZ_WAJR01000081.1 GCF_008831035.1 Ellagibacter isourolithinifaciens
GGATGTCGAAGTAGGCCGTGTCGTCGTCGAGCTCCTGCGCCACCAGCTCGTCGCAGAACACGGGCGCGAGGTCCTCGGGGCGCGCCACGGCGCCGTTCGGCAGCCGGATGGGCTCGGGCTTCTCCGGCATGTCGGCCCGCAGGTTGTACCACTGCGCGGGGATCTGGTCTTCTCGCAGGTACAGGCGATGCGGCGCGTTCTCGGTCATGATGGTTCCTTTCACGTTGCTGCGGCGTCCCCGCCGCGGTTCACCCTCCGTCCGCGCAAACAAAAAGAGCCCCCGGATCTCCTAGGGCTCTTCTGTATATGCATGCGCGAAACAGAAGCCTATGCGAGACCCGGGATCAATGCCTTCTCTTCCACCACCACGCGCCGACGGGCAACGTGCCAGGCACGCTGTCGGCGAAAGCTGCGGTGTGGGCGGTTGAGGGCATTGCGGCCTTTCTTCGGTCGGGCTTTCCGGGTCGGACGAAGCATAGCACCAACCGGGCGACCTTGGGAAGGGGGCAATCC